>NZ_JBXASF010000002.1:0-537386 GCF_058809015.1 Caulobacter sp. GW821-FHT11A05
ATCGCCGTCGTCCGGAAAATGCTCACCACCCTCAACGCCATGCTCAGAGACAACAAGCCCTGGACACAGCTCACCGCCTAACCAAACACAGTTGCTCATCCGACCCCCTTCGGGGGCCACCTTCTCCCGACAAGCGGGAGAAGGAAACGAAACGCTAGGCCCGCAGTTTCGCCCCGACCTTTTCGGCCGCCGTGACGATCTTGGCCGACAGGGCCTCGATCTCCGCATCGGCCAGGGTTTTCTCGCGCGGCTGCACCGTCACCTCGACGGCCAGGGACTTCTGGCCCTCGGGCACGCCGGCCCCCTGGTAGACGTCGAACACCCGGGCGCCGGCGATCAGCGCCTTGTCGGCGCCGGCGACGGCCTTGACCAGGTCGCCGGCCGGCTTGGCGGCGTCGACCAGGAAGGCGAAGTCACGGCTGAGCGGCATGAGCGGTGAGAGCTCCAGGGCCGATTTGGTCTTCACCGACTTCTTCTTCGGCTCGGGGATGGCTTCGACGAAGATCTCGAAGGCCAGCATGGGGCCGGGCGCGTCCATCGCCTTGAGCACGGCCGGATGCAGCTCGCCGAACTCGGCCAGCACCGCCTTGGGGCCCAGCTGCAGCCGGGCCGAGCGGCCGGGGTGGTGCCAGGGCGAGGCCGAGCCTTGCGCGGTCTGCAGGGAGGCGACCGGCGCGCCGAGTTCCTCCAGCAGGGCGACGAGGTCGCCCTTGAGGGTGAACAGGTCCTCAGCCGAACCTTTCGCCCAGTCACGCGGGGCGTGGGGGGCCAGCAGGGCGGCGATGACCATGCGCTGGTCCTGCGGCTGGTCGCCGCCGAAGATCGGGCCGATCTCGAACAGGGCGGCGTCGGGGAAGCCGCGCCGGGCGTTGCGGGCGGCGGCCTCGATCAGGTTGGGCAGGATCGAGGGCCGCATGCAGTCGAGCTCGGCGGCGATCGGGTTGGCGAGGACCAGGGTCTCGTCGCCGCCGCCGAACAGTTTCGCCGTCTCTCGCGAGGTGAAGCTCCAGGTCACCGCCTCGGCATAGCCGCTGGCGGCCAGGAAGCGGCGGGCGGCGCGGGCGCGGGACTGGCGGGCGGTCAGCACGCCGCCGACGGCGCGCGGGACCTCGGGCAGGGGCGTCGAGGGCAATGCGCCGTAGCCGGCGATGCGGGCGACTTCCTCCACCAGGTCGGCCTTGCCCTCGACGTCGCGCCGCCAGGTCGGCGGGGTGACGGTGAGCGCGGGCGCGGACCCTTCGACCTTGAAGCCGAGGGCTTCGAGGATTTCGACGGACTTGGCGGCCGGGATGTCGAGCCCGGCCAGGGCCTTCACATAGGCCGGGTCGAAGGCGAACGGGGCCGGCGGGGCCGGGGCCTGCCCGGAGACGGTGATCTCCGAAGGCTCGCCGCCGCACAGCTCCAGGATCAGGGCCGTGGCCAGCTCGATGCCCGGGACCGGCGACTGCGGGTCGACGGTGCGGGCGAAGCGGTACTGGGCGTCGCTGTTGATGCCGGTCGTGCGGCCGGTCTGGGCGGTGCGGATCGGGTCGAACCAGGCGCATTCGACGAAGACGTCGGTGGTGGCTTCGCTGCAGCCGGTGCTCTCGCCGCCCATGACGCCGCCGATGCCGATGGGGCGTTCGCCGCCGGCGTCGGCGATGACGCTCATCTCCGTGGACAGGTCGTAGGTCTTGCCGTCCAGGGCGATCAGCTGCTCGTCCCGGTGGGCGACGGGGCTGGGCTGGTCGCCGGGCGTCGGTTCGTCCGGACCCCGGCCCAGGCGGGCGACGATGACGTCGCCGACCAGCAGGGCGCGGTCATAGACGTGCAGCGGCCGGGCGCGGTCGTAGGTGATCAGGTTGGTGACATCGACCAGGGCGTTGATCGGACGCAGGCCGATGGCCCGCAGGCGATCCTGCAGCCATTGCGGCGATGGGCCGTTCTTGACGCCCTTGATCAGCCGGCCGGCGAACACCGGGCAGGCCTCGCCATCGACCTCGATGCGGATCGGGCAGGGGAACTTGCCGGGGACGGGCGGGATCGGCGGGGTCTTCAAGGTTCCGACCCCGGCGGCGGCCAGGTCGCGGGCGATGCCGGCGACGCCCAGCCAGTCGGGGCGGTTGGGGGTGACCTCGAAATCGATGACCGCTTCCATGCCGAGCGCCTGGGCGGCGGGCGCGCCCACCGCGAGATCATCAGGAAGCTCCATGATGCCGTCGCTCTCCTCGGCCGCTTCCAGCTCGGAGGCCGAGCAGAGCATGCCGTTGGAGACGACGCCGCGCACCGGCTTCTCGACCAGGGTGACGCCGAGGCCCGGCACATAGGCGCCGATCGGGGCGTAGATGGTGGTCAGGCCGGCCCGGGCGTTCGGCGCGCCGCAGACGATCTCCTTGACGCCATCGACGGTCTCGACCTGGCAGACGCGCAGGCGGTCGGCGTTGGGGTGCTGCTGCGCCGAGACGATCTTGGCGACCGTGAACGGGGCGAGGCTGGTGGCCGGGTCGTGGACATGCTCGACCTCGAGGCCGGCCATGGTCATGGCCTCGACGATCTGGGCGACGGTCGCGTCGGTCTCCAGATGGTCCTTCAGCCAGGAAAGCGTGAACTTCATTGCGTCGGCCCTCCGAGGGCCAGGATCTGATTGAGGAAACTTTCGCCGCCGGTGTAGCCGATGGCGAACAGCTGGCAGCCGATGAAGCGGCAGTCGCGCACCGGAATGGCGCCGACCACGCCGCTGGGCGAGGCGGGACGCAGCACCAGGGTGCGGATGTCGCCATTCGTCGGCCCAAAATCGGTGGCGTCGAAGGTGCAGCCGCCAACCACCAGCATCACGGCCGGGCCCTCGATGCGGCAGTTCTCGAAGGTGATGCCGCTGAGGATGGGCTGGCCCTGGTCCAGGCGTGTGCGATGCAGGTCGACGAGCGACAGGGCGACGTTCGAGAAATGGTCGCCGGCCAGGTCCCTGGCGATGGTCCAGCCGCCTGTGTTCTGGTCGGTCATGACGGGTCCTTGGTCAGAGAGGGGCGTCCGCGCATCAGCTCAGGCCCGAGACGAGGTTGGGGGCCTGGAAGGCCGAGAAGCCGTAGTGGGCCAGCCAGCGGGTATCGCTGGCGAACATGTCGCGCAGGTCGGGCATGCCGTACTTGAGGGTGCCGAGGCGGTCGACGCCCATGCCGAAGGCGAAGCCGGAATAGACGTCCGGATCGATGCCGCAGTGGCGCAGGACGTTGGGATGCACCATCCCGCAGCCGAGGATCTCCAGCCAGTCGCTGCCCGTGCCGATCTTCACCTCGCCGCCCGAGCGGTCGCAGCCGACGTCCATCTCCGCCGAGGGCTCGGTGAAGGGGAAGTGGTGGGGCCGGAAGCGGGTGGTCACCGCGTCGGTCTCGAAGAACCGGGCGATGAAGGTCTCCAGGGTCCATTTCAGGTGGCCCATGTGGATGCCCTTGTCGATCACCAGGCCCTCGATCTGATGGAACATCGGGGTGTGGGTGGCGTCCGAGTCCATACGGTAGGTGCGGCCGGGCACGATGATGCGGATCGGCGGCTCCTGGCCGGCGGCGATCCACGGGGCGGGCGGGGGCGTGTTGCCCTTCCGCATGGCGCGGACCTGCACCGGGCTGGTGTGGGTGCGCAGCAGCTTGCGTTCGCCGTCCGGGCCTTCGTTGAAGAAGAAGGTGTCGTGCATCTCCCGCGCCGGGTGCTTGGGCGGGAAGTTCAGGGCGGTGAAGTTGTGGAAGTCGTCCTCGATGTCGGGGCCTTCGGCGACCGCGAAGCCCATCTCGGCGAAGACGGCGACCATCTCGTCCATGGTCTGCATGGTCGGGTGGACGCTGCCCTTGCGGCGCGGCCGGGCGGGCAGGGTCAGGTCGAGGCTCTCGCGGGCCAGGCGCGCGTCGAGCTCGGCGGTCTCCAACGCTGTTCTGCGCTCGGCGATGGCGCCGGCGACGGCGTCGCGCAGCTGATTGATGGCCGGGCCCTTCTCCTTGCGCTCCTCGGGGCTCATGGCGCCGAGGGTCTTGAGGAGGGCGGAGACGGAGCCGGACTTGCCCAGCGCCGCCACGCGAATGGCTTCCAGGCCGGCGGCGTCGGACGCGGCGGCGATCTGGGCGGTGAGGTCGGCTTGCAGTGTGGTCAGGTCGGTCATGGTTGGGCTCGTCTAGCGAGGTTGGTCCGGTTCGTCATCCTCCCTCCCCGAATGGGGAGGGCAGACGCGCGGTTACGCGCGTCGGGTGGGGCGGTCGGTAACCGGCCCCTGGTGGTATGCGCTGAGGGAACTGGCTGGCGGACGATGGTGACCCACTGCCCCACCCGGCGCGCAACGCGCGCCTGCCCTCCCCATTCGGGGAGGGAGGTTGTTCGCGTCATTTCCCCGCCCCTTCATAGGCCTTGACGATCCAGGCCGGCGGTTCCGGCTCCCAGCGGACCTTGCGCCCGTCGGTGGCCGTCCAGCGGTGCAGCCAGGACACCCCGAACTTCTTCACCAGGGTGTCGGCGTGGCTGTAGATCGGGTCCTTCAGCGCCTCGTCCAGGCTGATGAACCGGTATCCCCGGGCCAGGAACAGCGCATGGACTTTGGGATACCAGTCGCGGTTCAGGCTGTTGGCGTGCAGCAGCAGCACCTGGGCCGGCTCGCGCCCGCCGGTCAGCTCGGCGCTGTAGGGTTCGAAGTGATCCAGCGCGCCGGCCATGTAGGCGACATAGGCCTCGCCGATCTTCGTTTTCAGGGCCTTGTCGCCGGCGGCCTCGGCCTGGCGATAGACGGCGGCGAACATCCAGTCGCTGTTGTCGAGAGTCACCGGCGCGACCGTGTAGCCGCGGACTTTAAGCCCTTCGGCCATCGCCGCCTTCTTCTCCGGCGTTTCGCCGGTGAACAGGAAGGGGTGGCGGAAGTAGCGAAGGGCCTTGCCACGCTTCTTCAGCAGCGGCCGCAGGACAAGCTCGCCCTGGTCGACATCGGCCAGCCAGGCCTCCGCCGTCATGCCGTGGATGTTGGGGTGGCTGAAGGTGTGGTTGCCGAGCTCGACGCCGGCATCGAGCCAGGCGGTCTCGATCATCGGCAGCAGGCTGGCCCGCCGCGCATCGCAGACCTTGCCCTCGTTGACGAAGGCGGTGGCGCGGGACTTCAGCGGCTTCAGCATGGCCAGGAAGTCGCGCGTCAGGGCCATGGCGGCCCTGGGGTCGCACAGGGCCTCGTCGGCCGCCTGATAGGGCAGGTCGTCGAAGGTGACGGCGACGGCGCGGGTCTGGGCGGCGGCGGGCAGGGCCAGCAGGAGGCTGCCTAGCAGCGGCAGGATCAGGCCTCGCACCAATCCCCCAATCCGATCACCCCGACGAAAGTCGGGGTCCAGTTGGCAAGGCGCAGCGGGGCTGGCGCTGATCAGCGCGAACCTCACGCTTGGGCGGCCACTGGGCCCCGACTTTCGTCGGGGTGATCGGAAAATGGGGTGGTTCATGGCGTCCTCAATTCTGCTTGGTGGGGAGGGCGCAAACAAAAGGCCCCCCGGCTCACACCGGAGGGCCTCTTCAGGTCTTAAAGGGCCTAAGCCCAAACCATCAAGCCAGCGCGGCGCGAACCTTGTCGGCGATGGCCTTGAACGCGGTCGGATCCTGGCCGGCGATGTCCGCAAGAACCTTGCGGTCGATCTCGACCCCGGCCTCGTCAAGGCCGTGGATAAACTGCGAGTAGGTGAAGCCTTCCAGACGGGCGGCGGCGTTGATGCGCTGGATCCAGAGGCTGCGGAAGCTGCGCTTGCGGACCTTGCGGTCGCGGTAGGCGTACTGGCCGGCCTTGTCCACCGCGGCCTTGGCCGTGCGGATGGTGTTCTTGCGGCGCCCGTAGAAGCCCTTGGCTTGCTCGAGAACCTTCTTGTGCTTGGCGTGGGCGGTGACGCCCCGTTTGACGCGAGCCATGTGTCAGCGCTCCTTCTTACAGGCCGTAGGGCAGGTAGGTCATGATGGTCTTCTTGTCGGAAGCACTCATGACTTTCGTGCCGCGCTGCTGGCGGATGTACTTGGAATTGTGGCTGATCAGGCGGTGGCGCTTGCCGGCGACGCCGGCTTTCAGCTTACCCGTGGCCGTCAGTTTGAAGCGCTTTTTGGCGCCCGACTTGGTCTTCAGCTTCGGCATTTTGCTCAGGGCGAACCCTGTCCTCTAAGAGTAGCATGTGGACCGCCAAGGCATGCCATTTGGCCCGGCAGTCGCGGAAAGGCGAGGCTGATAGGGGAAAAGGGGGGGGATGGCAAGGCTGCAGTTCCTCCTCCGGCGCGCAGCGACGGGGGAGGGGGACCGCCGCCGCGACTTAGCGGCGGTGGTGGAGGGGGCAGCGCCGGCGTGAGTCGGGCCGGCGGTCCCCCTCCCCCGTCAGGCCTGCGGCCTGCCGGGGGAGGAACTGACTTCCTTCCACCAGCGCCAGCCCACGACCGCCGTCCACACCAGCTCCACCACCCCGAACGGCCAGGCGCCCTGCAGGAAACCGTAGGTCGAGCCCAGCAGGCAGGAGAGGGAGAAGAGCAGGATGAAGATGTGGTGGCGCTTCTCCAGCGCATAGAAGACCAGCATCAGGATCACGGCGAACAGGCCGAACATGTCGAGGGGCGTCATGGTCATTCTTGCTTCCCTGCCCCTGGAACGACCTAGCGGCAAGGCGATTGAGGGCTTGTCGCCAGCCCCGCGTCACCTAACTGGACTCCCATGCGTCTGAACCAGGTCACCGTCCCGGCCCATGATCTCGAGGCCTCGATCCGCTTTTATGAGGCGCTCGGCCTCATCCTCATCGTCAAGAGCCCGCACTACGCCCGCTTCGAATGTCCGGACGGGGACCCTCCGCCGACCTTCTCGCTGCACCTCGACCCGGACGCCACGCCCGGGGCGGCCAGCGTCTATTTCGAGCACGAGCAGCTGGACGAGGAGGTCGAGGCCCTGATGGACAAGGGCGTCGTCTTCGAAAGCGGGCCCGATGACCAGACCTGGCTCTGGCGCGAGGCCTGGACCACCGACCCGGCCGGCAACCGGGTCTGCCTGTACCGCGCGGGGGAAAACCGCCGCTTTCCCCCGTGGAGGCTGACGTGAACCCGATGACCCGGCGGACCGGACTGATCGGCCTGGCCGGCGCCTTTCTGGCCGCCTGCACCCCGGCCCGCTTCCTCGACTCGGTGTTTCCCGACGATGCCGCCGCCACCCTGCTCAAGGACGCCAGCTTCGGCGAGAATCCGCGCCAGAAGCTCGACCTCTACGGTCCGGTGGGCGGCAAACCCGGCGCCCCGGTGGCCCTGTTCGTCTACGGCGGCGGCTGGAACAGCGGCTCGCGCAAGGAATACCAGTGGGCCGGCAAGATGCTGGCCGCCCAGGGCTTCGTCACCGTCGTCGCCGACTACCGCCTGACCCCCGAGGTCAGCTTCCCGGCCTTCGTCGAGGATGTCGCCGCCGCTGTCCGCTGGGCCGTCGACCACGCGCCCGAGCACGGCGGCGACCCGTCCCGCATCGTCCTGGTCGGCCACTCGGCCGGCGCCTACAACGCCGCCATGGTGGCGCTGGACCCGCGCTACCTGAAGGCGGTCGGGGTCGATCGCAAACGCATCAAGGCCTTCGCCGGCCTGGCCGGCCCCTACTATTTCCCCGACCTCAGTGGCCCGGTGCTCAGCAAGACCTTCGCCGGCGCGCCGGACGACAAGATCTACCAGACCCTCGACTACGCCAGCCCGGCATCCCCCGCCGCCTTCCTGGTCGCCGGCGGCGCCGACCGGACCGTCCGGCCGCGCAACACCGAACGCCTGGCGGCGGCGCTGAAGAAGGAAGGCGTCGAGGTCGAGAGCCACATCTATCCGGGCCAGAGCCATGCCGACGTCCTGCTCAACCTGTCGCGCACCTTCCGCGGCCGCTCGACCGAGTACGCCGAGCTGACAGGGTTCCTGCGCCGCCAGGCGGGGCTGGGCTGAGGCCTACTCCTCCTCGCGGGCGTATTTGAGGATCAGCGACAGGACCCAGGCGTAGCCCTCCTCGCCCTCGGTGACGTCGAGCGATTCCACGTCGTCGATCAGCCAGCGGGCGCCGGACTTCTGGAAGTAGAACAGCAGGCTGCTCTCCTGGTCGAAGTTCTTGAAGCTGACCGCCACCACCCGGCGGTCGGGCCGTTTCCAGACGCTGCGCTCGCTGACCTCGACCTCGCTCAGCTTCCAGTCCTGGCCGTTGACCCAGAAGAAGAAGTCCAGCCGCCCCAGCTCCCCGGCGCGGTCGCGGCGCTCGTCGTCGAAGGCCTTCTGCAGGGTGGCGGTGTAGATGCTGTCTTCCGGCGGCTCATGGGCCTTGTCGAGATCGGCCCCGGTCTCGGTCTGGCCCTTCATCAGATCGGCGTAGACCTGGGTGATGAAGGCCTTGGGATCGTCGATGCGGGTGGCGGCCGCGGCCGGCTGGGCCAGGCAGAAGGCGAACAATATCAAGGCTGCGATGATGCGGCGCATGGTGGAGGGCTCCCCCAGGGTGAGGTCCAATCCTGGCTTGGCTTTGCGGGCCCCGCCAGCCTGGAAAAGGGGGTGGTCCGCAGATTATCTGATCAGTGTTCATATTGCACTGCATTGAAGATGGGCGCCGGAGCCGCTATATGCAGCGGTCCTCGGAGGCCAAACTGTGTGGCGGCTCCGCATCTCGATCACCTGCCTGAGGTCCTTACTCCCCATGCTTCTGACCATGATGAAGTCCAAGCTGCACCGCGCCACGGTCACCCAGGCGGACCTCGACTACGAGGGCTCGATCGCCATCGACCGCGACCTGCTGGACGCCTCCGGGATTCTGCCGCACGAGCAGGTCGATGTGCTGAACATCACCAACGGCGCCCGCTTCACCACCTATGCCATCGAGGCGCCGCGCGGGTCGAAGGTGTTCGGCGTCAACGGCGCCGCCGCCCGCCTGGTCCAGAAGGGCGACAAGATCATCGTCGTCACCTACGGCCAGCTGCCGGCCGAAGAGGCCCGCAACTACAACCCCGTCGTCGTGCTGCTCGACGACCAGAACGACATCAAGCGCGCCGCTTAAGCGAAGGGGCTTTCAGGCCCTTCCCGGATCGCGCAATCTGCCTCCAGATTTCGGAGGACTTCCCATGCGCGCCCTGCTGCCCATCGCCGCCGTGACATTGTTGCTGGCCGCCTGCGAGCCGGCGCCCAAGGGCGTCGATGGCCAGACCCTGTCCAACACCGTGGCCGACGCCGTCGGTGGCGAGAACAGTTGCGTCTTCCTGGTCGAGCAGGGGAGCGGCAAGAAGACCTTCCAGTACGGCGCGCCCTCGGCCTGTGGCCGCGAGCTGCCCGACTGTTCGGGGGCGACCCTGAACGCCACCGACTTCGCCCAACTGGCCGCACAGGGCGCCGACCGGGCGATCAGCTGCAACAGCACCGCCGACGGGGCCCGCACGGTCGCCTGGGCCTCCGGCGTCGTCGAGACCAAGCCCGGTGGCCAGAAGCTGGCCTATGCGGCGGTGATGGAGGGGCCGAGCGAGCAGTCGCTGCCCGGCCGCGAGATGAAGGCCCGCCTCGCCACGGCGTTCAGACGGGCGGGCCTCTAGAGCGCGTTCCGATAAGTGGGAACCGGTCATCGGACCAAACGCGCGACAACGAAGAGGCTAGAGCAAGCGATTTGATTCCATCAAATCGCGCCCTGCTCCAGGCCCCCCAAGAATCCTTGGCTCGGCCTTCAGATTTATTCCGGGCCTGAGCGGGTTGAGCGTGGCGCGACAAACGCCACATGGCTGGTTACCGATTTTCGGCCCCAGGAGCCTGCCCGATGCCCAGCCTGTTCGATCCCCTTCGTCTCGGTGATCTCGATCTGCCCAACCGGGTGATCATGGCGCCCCTGACCCGTTTGCGGGCCGGTGAGACCCACATCCCCAACCCGCTGATGGCCGACTACTATGTCCAGCGGGCCTCGGCCGGTCTGATCCTGACCGAGGCGACGCCGGTGACGCCGCAGGGCGTCGGCTACCAGGGCGTGCCGGGCATCTGGAACCAGGACCATGTCGAGGGCTGGAAGGGCGTGACCCAGGCCGTCCATGAGGCAGGCGGGCGCATCTTCATGCAGCTGTGGCACGTCGGCCGGATATCCGACCCGATCTTCCACGGCGGCAAGCCGCCGGTCGCCCCCAGCGCCATCGCGCCCGAGGGCCAGGTCAGCCTGCTGCGGCCGCAGCGCGACTATGTCACCCCCCGCGCCCTGGCCCGCGAGGAGATCCCCGGCGTCATCGAGGCCTTCCGCCGTGGCGCGGAACTGGCGCAGGCTGCCGGCTTCGACGGCGTCGAGCTGCACGGCGCCAACGGCTACCTGCTCGACCAATTCCTTCAGGACGGCTCCAACAAGCGCACCGACGACTATGGCGGCCCCATCGAAAACCGCGCCCGGCTGCTGCTCGAGGCGACCGATGCGGCGATTTCCGTCTGGGGCGCCGACCGAGTCGGCGTGCACCTGGCGCCGCGCGCCGACTCCCACGACATGGGCGACAGCGACCTGGCCGGGACCTTCGGCTATGTCGTCGACCAGTTGGACCGCCGGAGCATCGCCTTCATCGCCGCTCGCGAATACCAGGCGCCCGACAGCCTGGGTCCGGACCTGCGCAAGCGGTTCAAGGGCGTCTACATCGCCAACGAGGGCTTCACCGGGGCCAGCGCCCAGGCGGCGCTCGATGCGGGCATCGCGGACGCGGTCGCCTTCGGCAAGGACTTCATCTCCAACCCCGACCTGCCGCTGCGGCTGAAGACCGGGGCGCCGCTCAACGCCCTGGTCCCGCAGACCATCTACGCGCTCGACGCCACCGGCTACACTGACTATCCGGCGCTGAACGAGGCGCTGACGGAAGCCACGGCCTGACCGGCCGACGGATGAAGGCCCGCCGCGCGCCAGGTTGCGCGGGCGGGCCTTCTGCCTACTTCATCAGTTCGAAGGTCGCCGAGACGTCGACGCGGACCTTCAGCTGGCCGGCCTCGACCGGGGTGCCGGCGTCCATCTTCTCGGCGCGGGCGAAGCTGGCGTAGACCACCGGCGGCTGGGGCGCGTAGCCGCCGGACTCGCTGAAGGTGACCAGCCGGGCGACCCTGTAGCCGAGCGACTGGGCGTAGAGGTTGGCCTTGGCCTGCAGGGCCTTGACCGCCTCGAGACGGGCCTTGTCCTCGGCGGCGCTGCTGTCCTCGATGCCGAAGCTGATGCCGCCGACATTGGTGGCGCCGCTGTTCACCGAGGCGTCCACGACAGCGCCCAGGCGCTTGAGGTCCCGCACCACGATGGTGACGGTGTTGGCGGCCTGGTAGCCGTTCAGCTTGGGCGGCTGGTTCTCGACGTAGACATACTGCGGATTCAAATTCAGGCCGCTGGTCTGGATGTCGCGCGGGTCGATGCCGGCCTTCTTGAGGGAGGCGATGACGCCGCTCATCCGCTCGGCGTTGAGGCGCATGGCTTCGGAGGCGGACGGGGCCTCGGTGGTGACGCCCAGGGTGATGGTGGCCATGTCGGGGGCCTGGCGGGTCTCGCCATAGGCCGACAGGTTCAGGGTGGTGGCGCGGAAGGCGGCGTCGGCGGCCGGCGCCGTCTGGGCCATGGCCACGCCGCTGGCGCCGGCCGTGCCGGCCAGAATCAGGGCGCCGACGGCGGCGGCCCGGAACAGGTTCTTCATCGTACAGTCTCCGACCAGTGCGGGGTCCTTGATCGGCCCCGTCTGCGGCGACATTAAGCTCAGCGCCCCTGAACGGGACCTGTCAAAGCCGTTGTGGTTTCAGCAGACGGGCCATGCTAGGCGCTCAGGCCTCGGGGGCGTGTAGCTCAATGGTTAGAGCCGGCCGCTCATAACGGTCTGGTTGCAGGTTCGAGTCCTGCCACGCCTACCAATCCCCTGTCCGCGCAGGTTCGAGTATCGCAATCGACCGCTCTTGGAGCTTGAGGTCGCAAACTGCGATCTCAATCGGCGACCACTGTGGGGACGGGAGATCACCGAAGTCCGCTTCCGACCTCAACGTGGACAACCAGAAAGTCTGTTTCGCGTTCAGCTGTCGGCCGACCACCCACCTTCCGGAAGAGGCCAGAAGTATTGTTGGGCTGGTGATTTTTCCCACAACCTTGAGAGGTTACCTTCGGGTAGGCTCGAAAGACGGGCGTCATTCGAGCGAGGAGCCCGGCCTGGCGGAGGGGCACGATCATGAAGGAAGCTGCATCCAAGACCCTAGAGGGGATTTCCGACCTCGTGGTCTTTGCGCCTATCAAGGAAGGGTTCATCAAGGCGTACGAGACAATCACTTACGCCTCTCGCCTCGAGATCGTTGCCAACGCTCTAAACCGGCTACGCATCGCCGCCCGGGAATACGAGCGGGTGACGCCGTACAGTGATGTCACGGAGCGGATCCTCAGCCTGCTCGATTTTCGAGTGGGCGTGATCGATGAGGAGCTGTTTGGCCTGGCGCGGGGGCCGCGCGGCGCGCGCACCGTCACCCCGAAGCGTTTTCTGTACCTCACGGCGACCTTCGAAGGCGGCTTCGAGCCCTATATGCGCCAGATCTGGCGCCCGCTGGGAGCATTCCTCGACCTTCTGTTCTGCAACTGCGAAGATTACATCACCGCGACCGAACACAGCTTCGACGAATATATCCAATGGGTTCGCGACAACCAAATTGATAGCGCGATCTTCTACAATACGACCGGACTCACCGTCCGCGACCAGAAGTATCTGTCGAGCTTGGAGAAGGCCCAGCGGGCGGGCAGGCCCAGCCTTTCGGATGACGATCTCATCCTGGCGAAGCATACGATGGCCTACCCGGACGACGAGGCGGCCAAGGTCAGGGAAGCGCCCGCGCATTTCCGCAAGGCGGTAAAACTCGGCTTCGAGGCTCTGAACGTTCTCTACAAGCTGGCGGACTACTATCCGCCCGAATGGCTGACCGGCCGCGCGGGCGAACACAAGTGGCCCGGTGAAGGCCACCGGCTGGTGCGGGCGACCCACGAATTGTTGTCTGGCTGGAACGAGGTGCTGGCGAAGTTCCGGATGCTCGCCCCGACCCATCCAGCGCTCACCACCTATGCCGAACCCCTCAACTGGTATGAGACGGGCCTTAAGCACATCGGCGCGCCTCAACCTGCGCCAGCCGACCCGGTCTTCGATCACGCACAGGTCCAATCGGGCATCCTCAGGCCCCACGGATCCCGCGAACGGCCCGTCAGCCACGGCGCCTTGATGCTCTTCACCGTCCGCAAGGCCGACAAGACGAAGAGCTTCATTCAGGCTCTGGTCGAGGAGGGAGTGCTCGGGTTTGGCGACACGCCCGCCTCCACGGATGAGGCGGCCGTCTTCAGCAACATTGCCTTCACCTCGCCGGGGCTGTTGGAACTCGGCATGCCCTATCCGCAACACGATTGCCTGCCGAAGGAGTTCCGCGATGGGCTGGCCCAGCGGTCCAGCCAGGTCGGCGACCTGCGCGAGAACCATCCGCGCAACTGGATCCTGCCTGAGCGCAACGGATCGGCCTTTGTCCGGGGTGAGGAGGCCCCCGGGTCTCTCCCGCCGGTCACGCTCGACGAGGTCGACTTCGTCCTCCAGCTGCGCGGCTTCAACGAGGACTCGGTCAGGCAGCTGGCGCATTGGCTCGCCACGCAGGCGGCGCCCGCCGCGACGCTCGAGGCGATCGACTGGCTCAACGTGCGGCTTGACGGGCATCGGTTCCGCGATCACTTCGGCTTCATCGACGGCGTCAGTCAGCCCAGGCCGAAGGTCCCGGGCGACCCGGGCGGCCATCTGGAGAGAGACAGTGTGGCCCTGGGCGAGGTGGTGCTGGGCTATGCCAACGATCGGGGCGATCCGCCACCGGTCCCGTTCGACGAACTGGACCGGAAGGACAAGCCGCTTGGGAGGAGCACGAACTGGCGGAAGGGGCCTCGGCAAAAGGTCCTGAACCTGCTCAAGAACGGCAGCTTCCTCGTCGTCCGCAAGATCGGCGAGGACGTGGATGGGCTGGAGGCGTGGCTGGACCGGGAGCAGGCCGCCGTCGCCAACCAGTTGGGCTGCACCGACCCCGACGCGAGAGCGCTACTGCGGGCGGCCATCATGGGCCGGAACGCCGACGGGACGCCCCTCGTGCCACCCCTGTCCGCGGACGACAATGACTTCGACTACCGGGACGACGCGGAGGGGCTGGCGTGCCCACACGCTGCCCACATCCGTCGGGCCAATCCCAGGCGATGGGATCCGAAAAGCCAGGACCCGACCGCCGCGGGCCGCGAACTCGGCCGACCAACTCCCAGGTTGTTGCGCCGCGGGATGCTTTTCGGAAAGGAGGGCGACGCGTCGCGTGGCATAATGTTCATGGCCTATGCCGCCAGCATCGCCGAGCAGTACGAAGTCATCCAGCGCTGGCTGAACGGCGGCAATCCGACCGATGTCGCCTCGGCCAACAACGATGCGCTGACCGGCGTCCGACCGAAGGATGGACCGAGCACGCTTCGCTTCGTCGCGAGAGGCGCGAACGGCCAGCGCGTCGTGGTCCGGGCTCAGCTTCCGACACCAGTTGGCGACGAGTCGGAGCCGGGTCGTCATCCCTTCACGCCGCTCCACTGGGGCCTCTACCTTTTTGCGCCCTCTCGGGCCGCGCTTGAGACCATCTCGACCGATGCGGTCGAAAAGGACGATGCGCACCAGCCGGACGAGGCGGGCAAAGGGCGCGGTTGGAAGGGGGGATACAGGCCATTGCGCGAGATGCTGGAGGTGGCGGTCGGCGAGGCCCAAATCGAGACCATCCAAGCGCTCCCGAGAAGCCAGGCTGCCAAGGAATTGAACCGACTGATCGAAGACTTCGTCGCAAAGGACCCCTCGGAACGCGACATCAGTCCGCATCTTTGGTCCGCGATCCGCCGAAACCACGGCGGTGTTTTCAACTTCTTTCCAAGGCCCATCGCGCCTCCGCCCATGACACCGGACCAAAGCGCCGCCTGGAAGGCCTTCTGGGGGCAGTTCCCCATGAAACTTGTTGAGGACGCCAGCGAAGACGCAGCGCGGCGCTACGACTGGAACAACCCGGTTCCAGAAAATCAGAATGTCATCTTATGCGCCGGAGAACACCAGATCCTTCAAGTGCTTTCGGAGTGGGACAAGTTCACGTCTCAGGAGCAACTGAGACGCATCGCGGACAAGACTGGTCCGATCTACGTTACGCAACAGCCGGACGACAAGTACATCGACGACAACGCCGGTGTCTTCGCGGGGCTGAGCTATCACAAGGAAGCGCAAGCGGCGAACGAAATCTTGTTTGAATACAAAGAAGAAGATGCGTTTCGAGACGGATATGAGGCCGGCTCAGGCGTTCTGAATGCGATCAAGAAGGGGTTGGACGACGCCTATCCCCCAGGGAGTCCCAAGGAATTCAAGATAGAACTTCGCCGCCAATATATTCAGCCAGCGATCGCCGCCCTATGGAAGACTTGGTACGGTCTGCCAGACGGAGACGCCATGGACGACGGTGGATGGTCCTGGAAGCAGCTGGCCGCTACCGACAGCGCCACCCAGCGGTCCAAGCCCCTATGCCCGGGCGACTTCCTGGCGCCGTCGCGGGGGGCCGTCTATCCACGGCCGAACAAATCCATCGAGCACTACGCGAAGGAACATGGCGAAGCGCTCCACAAGGCTGGTCTGGCCTTTGTCGATCGGCTGCGCGGAGACGAAACCATTGCGAGAACCCGTCTCATCGACGCACTCTTCAAGGCCTACCCGGATGCGGAGCAGCGAGAGGTGCTGGCGCGCAACATCATCGGAACGATGATCGGGGCTATCCCGCCCATGGACGCGAACCTCCGCAACATCATCCTGGAATGGCTGCTGGAGCGGCGACTGTGGCGGCATCAGGCGGCGTTCAAGGCGGAACTGAACGGTGGCGGGGTGCTGGCGAACGCAAAGGCAGTCCTCACCGTGCTGAGCGGACCGATTGCGCAGGCGATGTGCAAGCGGCCGGCGCCTGAACTGCTTTTCCGCACGGCGACGGGAAGCGTGGATATCCCCAAGGGCGCCAGAGGCGACAGTTCCAAACCGCCCGTCGTCACCGAAAAGGGCGATCTGGTCGTCGTCAACCTCGCCTCAGCCAGTCAAAGGCGGCTGGACGAGCGCCCCGAGGGGGATCGAAACGATGTCTCGATCATCTTCGGCGGTCCGCGCGACAAGCCTTTGCAGGGCTACGACTACAGGGACGGCGCCGTCACTCCGCGCGGCAATGGCGCGGTGCATGCCTGTCCCGCGCAGAAGATGGCGATGGGCGCCATGACGGGCATTCTCGCGGCGCTGCTCGATGCGGGCACGATCCAGGCGCTTCCCGCCTCGCTTATCGTCAGGATCAGCGACTGGTGAGTTCAGTGGCGCGCGCGGCGTAGCTGGGCATCAGCATGTCTGCGAAGTCGTCGGC
This sequence comes from Caulobacter sp. GW821-FHT11A05, assembly GCF_058809015.1. Taxonomy (NCBI): domain Bacteria; kingdom Pseudomonadati; phylum Pseudomonadota; class Alphaproteobacteria; order Caulobacterales; family Caulobacteraceae; genus Caulobacter; species Caulobacter sp. GW821-FHT11A05. The sequence continues at coordinate 16,390 of NZ_JBXASF010000002.1, forward strand.
GGCCCCGCGCAGCAGGTCGTCCGCTCTCGAAACCTGCCCCCGTGCGCGCACCAGGGCGGCTTCGCAGACCTTGTTGTGCGCCTCTTCCCGCCGCGACAGCCGTGCTGAGGCGGATCGACGGGCGTGAGCAAGACGCCGGTCCGCGCGTGCGGGGTCGCCACCCGCCTGCGCCAGTCGGGCCATCGCCCGCCACCCCATCGCTTCGCCAAGCCGGTCCCCGGCTTTTCGCGCCCGGAGCAGGACCGCGCCCATGAACTCACGCGCCAGGTTCGGGTCGTTGCGATCCGCCGCAAGGTCGACGACCCAGCCGAAGACCATGGAGGCGTACTGCTGGCTGTTGCTGGAATCGAGGAATACCCTGGCCGCACTCACCAGGTCCCTCGCGGCTTGCCGGTCTTGGGTAAGCTGCCAACGAGCATATGCCGCCTGGGCGCGACAGGTGCGGTTCTGCATCCGTGTCCGGCTGCGCTGGCTCACCGCCTGGATCGAATCGGTGACGCGAATGGCGTCCCCCCATTGGCCCTGGGAAACCTTCGCTGCGGCGCGATAGAGCAGAATGCTCGCATTGATCGCATCATCGGGGTCCGCCAGGACCGAGTCGGCCTGATCGAACAGCGCGCTCGCACGCGCAAAGTCGCCGCGTTCGGCATGGAGGAAGCCCAGACAGGCATGCGAGTAGGCCGAGAGCCCGCGGTCGTGCTGACTCTCCGACCGTGTCAGTTCCGGAATAAGACCCTCAAGGGCCTCCATCGACTGGGCGATGCGCGCGCAGGTGAACTGCGAGTGAGCGAGCTTCGCGTGAATGAGGCGATTATCGCTGGGGGACCCGTGATCGAGCGCAATCGCGCGTGCCTGCTCAAAGTACCGGACCGCCTGTCGACCGCGTCCCAGGCCATAGGCTATCGCGCCATGCCAGTAGATGCAGCGCATGCGATCGCGCTGCGAACCGTGCTCCTCGAGAATGGCCTGTATGGCGGCGAGCACCTCAAGCTGGTCGGGCGCGGGGTCGATGACACAAGCCAGCCCGAACTTGTTGAGGTAGGTCCAGGCCCAGTCTCGTTTCGCGTCGTCGGGCGGCAGCATACGCACGAGACCCAGGCCGGCGCTGTAGTGCGCCTGGGCCCGGTCGAGTGCGCCGGCGGCGAGCGCCGCGTCACCCGCCTCGGCCGCCAGTGAAAGGCCTCGCTCCGAACCTGACGCGACAGCGTGGTGGGCCATCGCGTCCCGCACCTGCTCCCTGGGAATGTGGGCGAGACGGCGTTCCAAGGCCGCGAGGGTCTTGGCGTGCAGCGCGCGGCGGTCAGCCAGGCTGATGGCGCTATAGATCGCGTCGCGGGTCAGTCCGTGCTTGAAACGATAGGTCTCATCGTTTTCGCCAGCGAAGAGAAAATCGGCCTCGCGCAACCGGTCGCGCATCTGTTCCGGAAGCGGCCCGCCGAGTAGGGCCTCGATGAGCCAGACAGGCGCCACGTGGCCGACGACCGAGAACAGCCTTAGCAGCTCGCGCTCCGCTGGCTCAAGACCGCCGAAGCGGGCTTGCACCGATTGATCGAACCATGCGCTGCGCAGGTCGTCGGCCATCGAAAGGGCGCCTGTCTGGAACCCACGACATAACTCTTCGATCAACAGCGGGCTGCCGCCGGCGGCCTGTTCAATGCGTGCGGCGACGAACGCGTCGGGTAGCCCCAGCAGGCCTTCGATCGTAGCGAGCACGTCGCCTCGCGGGAGCGGCAGCAAGGCCAGCCTGTCGATCCCGGGTGCGATCTCTGATCCTTCGAGGTCCCGCCGCGAGGCGGTCACCAGCTTCACGTGGCGGCCCAGCAATCCATCTTGGATCATGACGGTGAGCAGGTCGACGCTGGCGTCATCGGCCCACTGCCAGTCGTCGATCATGAGCAACAGGTTTCGTCCCGAGCCGGCTAGGCCGCACAAGGCCGCCAAGATGTTCCCTGCGCCCGACTCCGTCGTATCGCCGCCGATGCCCAGCGCTGACGCGATCTGCCGGAAGGGCTGCAGGGGCTGGGCGCTCAGATACGATTCGCACCAGCCGCTCGCGAGCAGCCAGCCCTGGCTTGCCGCATGAGAAGCCTCCTCGCGCAGGAACCGACTCTTGCCGATGCCGGCCGGACCGTGAAGCGCGAGCCGCGGCGCAGCGCTGCCCAGCCAGGCTCGCAGTGCGGCGCTCTCCTGTGTCCGGCCCTGAAACGGCGTCAACCCGCCGAGCGTGCGCGCTTCATACCGGGTGCGTACGCCGGCTCGACCGGTGATGGACCAAGCACGCAAGGGCTTGATCTTGCCGCGAAGCGACCGCTCGGAGCAGCCGTTCGTTTCAAAAAAGTGGTGTTCTGCGCCCAGGGTCTCGGCGCTGACCAGGATCTCTCCAGGTCGGGCGGCGTCGCACAGGCGGGCGGCCGTATTGGTGGCGTCGCCCAGGATCTCATACTTGCCACGGACGATGTCGCCGGTGCGGAGCAAGACCATCCCTGAATGGATGCCGCTGTGCAGCCTCAGGGGCCGGCTGATGTTGAGGGAAGACCCCAGGGCGGCCATGCTCGTGTGTATGTCCAGGGCCGCTTCGGTCGCTCGGCGACCGGCATCCTCGTAGATTTCGGGATAGCCGAAGATGCAGAGCATACCATCCCCATCCACCCGAATGACTTCGCCACCGTGGGTGCTGACGGCGCGATGGGAGATGATGCGTATCTGTTCCAAAATCTCTGCGAACTGCTCGGGTTCCAGACGCGTGGTGAGTCCGGTCGAGTCGATCAGGTCACAAAACAGGACTGTGATGGGGCGGCGTTCCTCGATGTGAGCGTCGCTCATCGCGCCATACGCGCCATCAGCGTTCGCATCCGAGACAACGAGTGGATCGTCAGCGTGCGTCCCGATCGACTGGCGATGCCTTCCTTGTTCAACTGTTGGAGTTCACGGGTGACCGCCTCTCGGTGCGAGCCAATTCGAGCAGCCAACTCCGCATGAGTCGGGAAGTCTGCGATCTCCAAGTGATCGCGATCCAGCCCCGCCGCCACCGCCAGCCGCATGATCTCCATGTGGAGGCGTGCGGAGACGGACAAGGTGGCGAGCTCGGAACACCTCACAGTGAGGTGGCGGACGCGCGCCGCCAGCAGCGTTGCCAGCCAGTATCCGGCGCCAGGAACGTCCTTGAGGAACGACGTGAAGACGGTTCCGGAAATACGGCCGATCACGGAGTTGGTGACGGCTGTGGCGCTGGCGGACCGGCGCTGTTTGCCCAAAATGGCCATTTCGCCGAAGAGTCGGCCCGGCCCCATCTCGCGCAGGACGATCTCTTTCCCGTTGCTGGAGGTGACAGTGAACCTCACCAACCCTGAAACAATCAGGTAGACATCGCTTGAATCGGACCCCTGGGAGATGAGTGTGAGGCCCTTTGGGGCATTGATCCGATTCCCGCGAGCAAAGAGCTCTGCGGCCAGATCGTTCGGCAGCACTTCTTCGAGGTCCAGCCCAGACACCTCGGCCGACTCCGCATCGTACATTTCCATCGCGTCCCCATCCACACCGCGCACTGGAGTACAATTTGTGGGAAATCGCACAAAGAAATACCACTTTTTCACGAACTGGAGCGAGGAAATTCATCTCGTTTGCCCCGCCGCGCGGTCTGAGAGCCCGACAGGCGTGGCCGGCATGGCTGGGGGAGCAGGGCCTGGCAGTTCCGGAGGAAGCAGCATCGCCGTCCAGCTTGTAAGAGCAAGGTGAGCGGGGCGCCGAGAGATGGGCGCCGACCTCGCATGTGGTGAATCTCACACCAAAGCTGTGCCGTTGGTCACCGTCGGACCGCGCCGCGGCAGGCACTCTCCCCCTGCCTCGCGGTGAGGCTGGGGAGCCGACATGACCAGGTCCAACGTCCTTTTGCGCGGAAGTCTAGTGTCTGTCAGCCTGCTTGCCCTGGCCGCCTGCGCAACCCCCTATCCAACGCGCTATGCCAGTGGCGCGACGGCTGGCCAGGGTGCTCAGGGAAGCCTGGCGACAGCTTGCGCCGACGCGCTGAGTACGCCCAGCGCGGCGGACAAGGTCCAGGGTTGTCTGGTCGCGCGCGGCGCAGGCTGGGAACGCCGCGCGGCGCTCAGCCGGCAAATCAACCGCAATTCCGGCGCGTTCACAGTGCTGGCCGCGGCCGTCGGCATCGCCCTCGCGGCCGAGGGGGACCCGAACCATGCTGTCGTGCCGCTGGGCCTCGCCAGCGGCGTGGCCGTGACGGGCGCCAATAACTTCGCGTCGCCCGAGCAGGCGAGTGTCAGTGAAAAAGCCGTCGCGGCCTACAACTGTCTCCTGTCAGCGGTCGCGGAATGGCAGGCGGGCGACAACACGCAAGCCATCAAGGCGGCGCACGCGCAACTGAAGTTGAGCATCGGCCGCGGCGACACGGCATTTGCCAGCGGCGCCATCTCAGCCTTCTCCATTGACGCTACGCGGAGCCTCAGGGACGGCCGCGCCGCTCAGGAGGAGGCCCTCCGGGCCGCCGTGAATGCGGCGAAGAAGGCCGACAAGCCGAAACTGGAGAAACTGCTGGGCGCCCTGATGGCCAACGGGGCCCGCTATGACGAAGCGGCCGCCCGCATCACCGCCGTGCGCGATGGCCTGGACGCCGTGTCCGCGACGGCTGAGATCGTTCTTGCGCAGGTCGAGAGCCAGGCCGGCCTGCCCGGAGCGAGGCTGCTGCGGCAGTCCGATGAGGTAGATCGCGTCGCGATCAACGAGATCACGAAGCGCGAACTGACGGCCATGTCGATGGCGAGCACCGCGCGGCAGATGATCCTTTCGGTGGCCGAGCAGGCGCAGGGTACAGCGGCCCCCGAGCCAGAGGATGAGCCGGGCATGTCTCAAAACAGCGGCGGGGCGGCCCTGACCACTGAAGGGATCTGCCGCAAACCGAGTGCGAAGCTCGCGGATTGGTGCGGAGTCGTCGATGCTTGGCGCGCTCGCGCCGATCGGGCGCAGGCTGACGCCCTCCTCGCTTCGAAGATGGCGATCGACGCCAAGCGCGACGCCGACCGGTTTGACGCCGCGGTGAAGGCGCACAAGGCGACGGATGCGACCCTGGGACAGACCTGCATCGTCGCGGTGACCGACGTGGCGCCCCTGACGGCGAGCGCGACCTCCGTGACGCTCGACGCATCGCGCGCCGGCTCGGTGATCCTCCGCGGTGGCGTGGGCGGATATTTCGTCGAGAGGCCGCCGGCCGGCTGGACTGTCACCTTGAGCCCCAGCGGCCGGAAGGCGGCGCGCGTCGATATGAAAGCGCCACCTGCCGCGACCGGCGCCCAGACGCTCACCTTCTATGATGGCGACGAGTCGAGCTTCGTCAGTGTGAGTGTGAAGGTGGGGGATGCCGCCCCGGCGCCCGCGCCGGCAGAGAACAATGGCGGCGGCGTCCAGACGAACCCGGTTACCGAGCCGCCAGGCCCGGCGGTCAAGCCGCCGCCGGCAGGGCGTTAGCAGAGGCGCGCAAGCATCGCTCCTGGAGGCTCCTTCGATGCCAGACAAGACGACACCAAGCGGACTTCAATCGTTCGACGATTTCTACGCCGCGCTCCACACAGCCCGGCTGGGCATCTATCAGACCCTGCCGGACTGCAGAGTGCGCAGCCCGACGGTGTTCGAGGGCCTGAAAGATCACCTTCTCGAACTCTATGACGGCGTATCCGCCTGCAACACCTTCCAGGATCTCGGCGGCCAGATCTTCGATTGCGTTCCCATGGAGAGCCAGCCGGCTCTTCGCGGCAAGAAAGCCGCGGCGCCGCCTGAGCCCCCGGACGATGAGGACGGCCCTCTTGGTGAAGGGCAACCGCCGCCGCTCCGCGAGGGCAGGCTCGACGACCATGGCAACCGCATGTGGTGCCCGGCCGGCTGTGTTCCGATCCGCCGGCTGTCGCTCGAGGAACTGACCAGCTTCGAAACCCTGCCGCACTGCCGGGCCGGAGGCGAGCCCCCCGTCGGGGCAGGCCAAGGCCGTCGGGGTCATCGATACGCCCATGCCAGTCAGGATGTCGCCAATCGGGGTGCGTCCGCCTCACTCAACGTCTGGGCGCCGCCTGTCGAGGCCGGAATCTTCTCCGGATCGCAGCTCTGGGTCTCGGCGCGGTCAGACCGTGGTCTCCAGACCGTGGAGGCGGGATGGCACGTCTACCCGAGGAAATACAAGCATGCCTGGCCCGTGCTGTTCACCTACTGGACGGCGGACGACTATGACGACACCGGTTCGTACAACTACGGCGGCTTCGTCCGCTACGGCGCCTCATGGCCGCTCGGCATGGCGATCGACAACGTGAGCACCATGAATGGCCCGCAGCACGAGTTGCTGCTGAGCCTGAAGCTGACCGACGACAAATGGTGGCTCTACGTCAACGGCGTCTCGCCGGCGAATGCCATTGGCTATTTTCCGACCTCCCTTTTCGGATCGGGACAGCTGGCGAAAGCCGCCGAGACGGTGGACTTCGGCGGAGAGACAAGCGCGGACGGTCTCTATCCCCCAATGGGAAGCGGCGCTTTCGCTGCGCGGGGGTTCGGGCAAGCCTCTTTCCAGCGGTCCATCCGCTTCTACGACCTCGACGGCGAGCCGCGGCGTGCGACCCTGAACGCCCACCAGGACTGGCCGGAGTCCTATTCGATCGATGTGCAGCGCGCGGCCAACTGGGGCGAGCACATCTTCTTCGGCGGCCCTGGCGGGCCATAGCACCTCGCTCACGCGCCGGGGCGCCCGCCACCTTCGCCGGATCCAGATCGCTCTCGCGCCCTTGTCCGTCAGCCGGGCGGGGCTATCAAAAGGGGAAAACCTCATGAGTAAGAGCGTCGCAGACCTGATCGAGAAGGCCCCCGACGACATGGGGCATGTGATCCTGACGATGTACGGGCGCAAGCCGCCCGAGTACGCCGTCTATGGCACGGACCAGCGGGTGGTGATCCAGTTCGCCGACGACCCGGCCGTGGCGAGCCAACAGCGTAACGCCATGGCGCCGCTCAATCCGCTTCGGGGCGAGATCACGGGCTGGATCGACGGCTGGCGGCGCGGCGGGCCCGAGCGGCAGCGGGACACGGCGCGCTACGACCTGCGCGTTGCTGGCGCTCTCGTCCTGGCGCTGGAGGGGGATACGGCCGCCGCCCAGGGCCTCCTGGCCGGCGTCAAGCAGGACATCCTGGGGGAGCGGGTGGCGCGGGCGCGGGCGCAGTATGTGCTCTATGCCCTGGGCGCCGCCACGCTCGTCACTCTCACTGCATTATTGGTGTGCTACCATCTCAAGATCACGGATGCGACGGCGCTCCCCCGAATCCAGGATGTGCTGACGCTCTGGCGCGGCGCGGGAGCGGGGGCGATGGGCGCCTTCTTCTCGATCGCGGTGGCGCTGCATGCGCGCACCGTACTGCCGGACCTGCAGTGGCTGGACAACGCCCTGGATGCCCTCCTGCGCGTGGCTATCGGCACGATCGCCGGCGCTGTTCTGGTTGGACTGATCCGCTCGGGGGCGGTGACCATATCGCTGGGCGGCGCCGTTCCCGCCAGCTGGCTTTCGGTGCTGGCGGCCGGCTTCGCGGCCGGGTTCTCCGAGCGTCTCGTGCAGGATCTTCTTGCGAACGTCGAGGTCAAGGCCAAGCCCGTGGCGCAACCTTCTGTCACTGGCGGAGCCGGCGGCGCCGGGCAGGGTGCGAAGACAACAATTGCTCCGCCGCCGGCCAGCCGAACGATCGACGACGCCGACCTCGACACCCGCGAGGCCAACGTCGACCGCTGCCCGGAGAAAATCGCGGTCGATCTGACGGAGATTACCCCGGACCAGGACCTGCCCGCTGCACCCGGCGGCGTCGCCAAGCCTGAATGAAGGGAAGGCGAATGACCTGCTCACTCACCTGGCTGGCGGAGGTCCTGGAAGACGCCGGGCTCAAGGTCGCTGACGTCCCGGGTTGGCGCTCGCGAAGGCGCGCCGAGATGGATCAGGTGCAAGGCGTGATCTGCCATCACTGCGGGCACAAGGAGTACGCCTTGCCGGTCCACCGGAAGGCCGATCCCAGCTTCGACATGGGAGCCTTCCGCGCCCGGGTGGCCGACTACATCGACGGCAAAACTCCGCGTGCCCTCCTCGCGCCGGCTCCGGGACGCGGTGGTTCAGTTCGCAGTGGGCGACCCGCGTCCGAACCATCGACGGCAGGCGCGGCTGAAACTCGAGGAATCCGTGTAGCCCAGTCGTTCGGCGATCTGGCCGTGGGACAGGTCACCCTCTCGCATGAGCCGCTCGGCGCGGTTCCGTAGCTCGGCGTCCATGAGTTCGCGATAGCCGACGCCGGCCTCCGACAGCCGGCGGACCAGGGTCCGTCGCGACACGCCGGTGAGGCGCGCAACCTCATCGGCGGTCAGGCGACCGGCGGGCAGGGATCTGAGCAGTCGCTCGACCCGGCTCTGCAGACCGACGGACCCGGCGAGACGCGCCCGGGCATCCTGCAGCTCGCTGAGCGCCACCTCGTGGAGCCTGGCGTCGGCGAAGGGGGATTGCACGGCGAGCCATGCGGTGGGCAGGCGGATCGCGTTGCGGGCGGCGCCGTAGACGACACCCTCCCCCAGTATGGCCCGGACCTGAGGCGCATGGTCGGGTTCGGGGCAGGCGAAGAAGAACCGGGCGTCCACGGGCGGGGCGGCCAGGATTGCGGCGATCCCCGCCCTGATCCCGATGAAGGAGACCTCCATCATCGGACGCCAATGACGTTCATCGAGACCAGCCGTCAGCTCGAAATCAAGCTGGGTCCAGCGCGGTCCGCGCTGCAGCGATGTGCTGTAGAAGGGCGCCCGGACGAGGCCATAGCGGACGATCACCTCGATCATCGTGGCGACGTCGGGCGCCGTGACGCCCGCGACGTCCAGCGGCCCGTGTGACGCGGGGCTCCATAGCGCCGGCGCGCGCAATGGCCACCCCTCGCCGAACAGCGCGGCCACATTCTCGATCTGCCGGACCTGCTGGAGCAGGCTGATGTCGGCTGAAGGGCCCCGCAGCATCTCATCGGTGACACCCGTGCCGGCCAGGATCGCGGCCCGACGCTCCGGCGTGTCGCCGAAGCAGCGCAGAATGAGCCGGAAGTAGCTCAGGGGCATCGGCAGATGCGCCAGGGTCTCGCTCTCGCACCGAAGGATCTGCATGATGACTATGTGACCTCGATGCATGATGCATAACATGCAGAAGTCGCCAAAGACAGGCTGCGGGCCCTCCGATGCGACGCGGGCGTTCCGGCTAGCCGAGCGGCGGGTAGTCGGTGTAGCCGCGCTCGTCGCCCACGTAGTAGCTGGATGGGTCGGACGGAGCCAAGGCTGCATCCCGGCGGAAGCGATCCGGCAGATCGGGGTTGCTGATGAAGAGCGTTCCGAACGTAACCGCGTCGGCCAGATTGCTCGCTATCGCCCGCTCACCGCTTTCACGGTCGTATCCGACGTTGACCACAAACAGACCCGAAAAGCGCTTTCTTGCCTCGGGCGCGAACGGCTTGAGGCCCTCGGGAAGCTGCGCCGGCTCCATGAAGTGAAGAATGCCGATTTTCCTGCGTTCCAGAGCCTCGACGGCAAACATGTAAGTCCCCTCCAGGTCGCTGTCGCCCATGTCGTTGTAGGGCACCCGCGGGGAGAGGCGGACTGAAACGCGGGAGGGCCCAAAGACGCTGATGGCGGCGTCGGTCGCCTCGAGGAGGAAGCGGGCGCGGTTTTCGACGGGGCCGCCGTAGGCGTCCGTTCTCCTGTTGGAGCCGTCCTCAAGGAACTGAGCGGGCAGATAGCCATTGGCGCCGTGCACCTCGACGCCGTCGAAACCAGCCGCCTTCGCCGCGCGGGCGGCCGCCTCGTAGTCCCGGATCGTCTGGTCGATCTCATCGAGGGTCAGAGCCCGGGGGGTGACGGTTGGTTTTGGGCCTTGCGACGTAAAGGCCTGGCTGTTGAAGGGAACCGCCGACGGAGCAACGGGTAGCGCGCCGTCATGAAAATCTGGATGCGAGGCCCGGCCCGTATGCCAGAGCTGAGCGAAGATGAGGCCGCCGGCGTCGTGCACGGCCCGCGTGACCTTTCGCCATCCCTCGATCTGCTCGGCGGTGTGGATTCCCGGCGTATTCGTCCAGCCGATCGCCTGGGCGCTGATCTGCGTGCCTTCGGAGATGATCAGTCCGGCGGTGGCGCGCTGAGCGTAGTAGAGGGCGGTCCGCTCATTTGCCACGCGGTCAGGCGACCTGGCCCGGGTCATCGGGGCCATGAAGACGCGGTTCTTGAAGTCGAAGGCGTCGGTTGTCAGCGGGGTCAGGAGTTTGAGATCAGTCATGGTCGCGTTGCCTTTGTGCACGGTCTCGACCGGCGCCGTGGGCGCCGGTGGACATGGGTCATTTGATTGTGGGAGGAGGCCCGGTGTCCGCAGTTCAACTGCCGGACAGGGCGTGGGTATGGGTCGCCGTTGCTACCGATCGGGCGGGATCATTCGATGCTCCAGAAAGCCTGGACATCTAGGTATACCGAGTAGACCTGGCGTCAATCAGGCACCTGAAGTCGCCTAGGTAGGCTTGCGGATACCTGGTTGCGGTGTCGCTACCGCGGCATCAGCGGGTTTCCGCCGGGAGGAATCCGTCATTGAGTTTGCGGGCGTCGAAGGCCTCACGCGCCGCATCGACGTCCGGCAGTTTGTCGAGCGTCCAGCGGTGGAGCTCGGCGAACGGCTTCTGCAGCGTGTGACCGAGGGCGGTGATCTCGTACTCCACGGCGACCGGCGACAGCGAAACGATGCGTCGCGTGATGAGGCCGTTTCGCTCGAGTCTTCGCAGGCATTGCGTCAGCGCCTTCTGGCTGACGCCCTCCAGGCGCCTGCGGATGGCGTTGAACCGGTGAGGGCCGTCTCCCAGAACGGCCAGAACCATCATGGACCATTTGTCGGCAATCTGGTCGAAGAGCGTCCGACTGGGGCAGTCCGACGAGAAGCAGATCGGATCCAGATCCATCATGGTGGCCATTCCAAAAGCTGTCCTAGCGCAGTCCCATTAGGCCTGTTGGTATCGTTTGTATACCTCGCCGCTTGGCCAGATCTGTCACGCTAGCCGCCTTCTCCGCTCCTGCGGCGGCCGCCTTACAGCCGTGATGAGCGGCCGCTAGATCCCGTCCAGCCGACAGCCGCGCGCCACGAGAATGGGCCGCAACGCGCGGAACGCCGCCGGATGCCGGAACAGGGGCATGCGCGGATAGAGGTGGTGGATGACGTGGTACTGCATCCCCATCGTCAGGATATTGCCAAGCCGGCTTCGGAAGCCGCGGGTGTCGCGGTAGCGGCCCAGGTCCGCGGCCGGATGGTGCGGCGCCCAGCTGAGGAAGAACCGGATGTAGACCCCGCCGATGATGCGGGGCAACCACACGAGCGCCGCCGCCTCCAGCGCGTAGCCGGCCCAGGCGAACCCGAAGAGCACGGCGTTGGTGGCGAGGGCGTAGATCAGGGCCACCGCGCCCGCGCGCCGGGCCTCCTCGGTCCCAAGCCGCTCGAGGGCCTTGGCATAGGAGGTGTTCATGTTCGGGACCGTCTGCAGCTGGCTGCGGATGTCCTTGACGATCATATGCCAGCCGCTGTCGGACCTGGTGTTGATGTCCGGGTCGAGCTCCAGGTCGTTGGCGTGCTTGTGGTGCTCATAGTGGGTGAGGCGGGCGGCTTCGTAGGACAGCCCCATGGGGAACGGCGAGAGATGGCCGACCAGCTCGTTCAGCCAGAAGAGCGGCTCGCCTTCCCGCGCGATGATCCGGTGCTGGGCCTCGTGCGAGGGCAGGTAGGCGAGGATCACGTTCAGCGTCGCGATGGGCGCCGCCGCCCAGAGGGGCAGCATGCCCGACAGGGTCAGGGGCCAGAGGGACAGCCAGACAGCCAGGTTGGTGAACGCCCAGGCGATGGAGCCCCACGGAAGGCCGCCCATGAACTGCTCGGCGATCGAACGCTCCAGGCGCATCAGCTCCTGGGTCGACAGCGCGCTGAGATCGCGCTCCAGCACGGTTGCGGAAACGCTCATAGCCACCGCCCCGTCACCGTCGCCACGGCCCCCCAGGTCCCGCCGATCGCGAGGCCGACAAACAGGGGCCACTGGGCCTGCGCCGCGGCCGGAATCGTGCGCTCAAGGAGTTGCGCAATCAGGGGCGCGATGAAGCCGATTCCGAAAATGAACGGCATGCCTTGAAGCAGAAACCCCAGCAGGCGGCCGATGAGGCTGGCGCTGGCGGGGGGCGGCGGATCTGATCCGACACCGCCATCTGCCGGCGGCGCTACGCTGTCGCGGGGCATGGTCGTCACTCCCTGTCGCCTGATTCAAGCAGGTCTGGTGGCGTGAGGGTACGCCGCGCGCGGGCTGACCCGGATAACGCGCTGCGCCATTTTTCTGACAGTTTGCGCCAGGCCTCAGGACCAGGGGTAGAAGGGCGGCATCTGAGAAGCCCGGCCCGAGAAGTCCGGCTCGCGCTTGTCCAGGAAGGCGGCGACGCCCTCCTTTCCATCGCCGAGGCTCGTGTAGAACATCGCCAGCGAGTCGATGCGGTGCGCTTCGATGGGGTGCGGCTGGGCGGCGTTGCGCAGCATCATCTGCCTTGCCAGGGCGACGGCGACCGGCGAGCGGCCGTCGATGAACTTGCGGGCCAGCGCGCGCGCCGCGTCGAGCAGCGCTTCGGGGGCGTGGATGGAGCGGAACAGGCCGCCGCGCAGGCCCTCGGCGGCGTCGAAGATCTCGGCCGAGAGCACCCATTCCAACGCCTGCTGCGGCCCAACCAGTCGCGGCAGGAACCAGCTCGAACAGGCTTCCGGCACGATCCCCAGCCGGCCGAACACGAACCCCATCCGGGCCTTTTCGGAGACCAGGCGCATGTCCATGGCGAGCGTCATAGTCGCCCCGATGCCGACGGCCGCGCCATTGATCGCGGCGATCACCGGCTTCTTGCAGTTGTAGATCGCCAGGGTGACGCGCCCACCTGTATCGCGAACCCCGTCGCGGATCGTCGGGTCGTCCAGGCGATCGCGCATGTCGGCCAGAGTGGGCGTCAGGCTCTCGTCCAGGCCAAAGACATTGCCGTCGGGCGAGAGGTCCATGCCGGCGCAGAACGCGCGCCCGGCGCCGGTCACGATCACCGCTCCCACCTCGTCGTCCTCGCTCGCCCTCTCGAACGCGTCGATCAGCTCGTGCGCCATCTCGACGGTGAAGGCGTTGAGCTGGTCGGGCCGATTGAGGGTCAGCGTCAGGATCCGGTCGGCGACCTCGTAGGACAGGGTGTTGTAGGCCATGGGGTCCTCGGGTGGCGGGCATGAACCGCCCTGTTTCGGTGGTCCGTCGCACGAAGAACGGGCGCACGGGTCAGTCACCGTCATTAACGCGGGGCAGTGGGTTTAAACAGTCGTTCGAATTCCGCCGCGCGGCATAGCGTATTCGAAATCAGGATGTCGAGCGCCATTTACACTGCTTGGGCGAGCCCGGGACGCGCGGCGGCCGCCTTGCGACGCGCCCGTGAGTGCTATAACAGAACTTAACGGCGCAGAGCTTGGAATCCATCGGCTTGCAGGCGCTGACATGAAAACGAAATTCGCAGGGGTGTCCGGCATCGATCCGCCGGTCATCCAGAGCGGCATCCAGGGGGATTTGATGGAAGAGCGACGCGTCAAGGCCAACGGGATCGACTATGCCTACCTGGAGGAGGGAAGCGGACCGACCGTGTTCCTGCTGCACGGTTTTCCCGACAATGCCCATACCTGGAGCCACCAGATTCCCGCCCTTTCGGCGGCCGGCTATCGGGTCGTCGCGCCGTTCCTGCGCGGCTACCCGCCCACCCAGATCCCGGAGGGCGGCTACTATGGCCGCTCGACCCTGGCGCTCGACGTCAAGGCGCTGATCCTGGCGCTCGGCGGCGGCGAGCCGGTGTTCCTCGTGGGCCAGGACTGGGGGGCCGGGATCACCTACAACGTGATCGCCGCCTTCCCCGAGCTGGTCCGGCGCGCCGTGGCGATGGCCATCCCCCATTCGGCGCAGATCCGGCGCACGCTGCTGGACTCGCCAAAGCACGTCCATGAGTCGTTCCATTGGTGGTTTTTCCAGCTCGCCGGCCTGCCGGAAGCGGCGATCCTGGCCAATGACATGGCCTTCATCGACTACCTCTGGGCCGACTGGTCGCCTGGGCATGAGGATGTGGCGCACATCGCCGAGATCAAGCGGATGCTGGCGCGGCCCGGCGCCCTGGCGGCGACGCTCGGCTACTACCGGGCGATGATCGATCCGGCCAAGAGCGATCCGGCGCTGCGGGACATCAACGCGGCGTGCGACCGGCCGATCGGGGTGCCGACCCTGGCGCTGTGCGGCGCGAACGACCTGCGCAGCGAGATGCTGGAGCCGCAGAAGGAATTCTTCGTGGGCCCCTATGAATGGGCCATCCTGGAAGGCTGCGGGCATTTCCTCCACCGCGAGCGGCCGGCCGAGGTGACCCGCCGCGTGATCGACTGGCTGCAGCGTCCGTGAGGGCTTCCGCCCCCCGCGTCGTCCACCAGAGCCGAGGTTGCACCTGATGTCGGGCGTTGATTTTCACTACTACGAGCCGTCCCAGGGCCATGGGCTAAAGCACAATCCCCTGAACGCGCTGATCGCCCCACGTCCGATCGGCTGGATCTCCTCGCGGGACGCGGAGGGCCGCGTCAACCTCGCCCCCTACAGCTTCTTCAACGCCTTCAACTACGACCCGCCGATCATCGGGTTCTCGAGCATCGCCTGGAAGGACAGCGTCCGCAATGCGTCCGAAACGGGAGCGTTTGTCTGGAACCTGGTGACGCGGGAGCTCGGCGACCGGATGAATGCGACGTCGGCGCCGCTGCCTCACGGGGTGGATGAGTTTTCGATCGCCGGACTGACGGCGGTTCCAGGACGGGTGGTCAACGTCCCGCGGGTGGGGGAAAGCCGCGCGGCGATGGAATGCAAGGTCATCGACATCGTGCAGTTCCGCAACGCCGACGGCGACAAGGTCAACGGCTGGCTGGTGCTGGGCGAGGTGGTGGCGGTCTACATCGACAAGCTGCTGATCGAGGATGGCGTCTACCAGACCGCACAGGCGCTGCCGATCATGCGCGCCGGGGGGCTGAACGACTACGTGCAGGTCACGCCTGAGAGCCTGTTCCAGATCATGCGACTGGCCGGCGCGGGCAGCAAGGAACACCACGGGGCCTAGGCGGCGGAGCTACGAGGGCAGAGCCTCTTCGTCCCGCACCGCCGCTTCCAGGTCCAGGATGGATTGCCGCGCGGCGCGGAGGATCTCGTCGGCGCGGGGCGTCCCGCGGAAGACGCGCGACAGGTTGATGGCGCCGACCATGGCGCACCAGGCGGTCATCGCCGCGGCCTCCGCCTTCGGACCGCCGCCCATCGCCCTGGCCA
The DNA here is from genome assembly GCF_058809015.1 of Caulobacter sp. GW821-FHT11A05. Classification (NCBI taxonomy): domain Bacteria; kingdom Pseudomonadati; phylum Pseudomonadota; class Alphaproteobacteria; order Caulobacterales; family Caulobacteraceae; genus Caulobacter; species Caulobacter sp. GW821-FHT11A05. Next base: position 31,804 of record NZ_JBXASF010000002.1, read on the forward strand.
TGTCCTCGAAGCTGGGCTCGAGGCGGCGCGACATCTGGGTGCGGACCTCATCGTCCTCGGCCCGGCCGACGTCGCCCGACAGGGCGGCGATGGCGCATCCCTCCTGGGTGTTGTCGCGGTGCGCCGGGCTCAGGTAGCTGTTGACGATCGATTTGACGGTGGCGTTTTCGTTGGCGCTTCGGTTGGCGAAGAAGGCCGCATCGCCCAGGTCCAGCGCCCGCTCGAGCGCCGCCGATATGAGACCCGCGCGCGAGGGGAAATGACCATAGAAGCCGCCGTGCGTCAGGTTCGCCGCCTTCATGATCTCGGCGATGCTGACGCTGTCGAGCCCGCCCTGGCGAATCTGCCGCGCCGTGACGTCGAGGATGCGCTCGCGGCTCTCCGCCTTTTCCGCCCGTGAATGTCCCATCGGCTCCAACACCTGCTTGACAACCTGAATGACGGTTATCATGTTCAATCATATGCATGAGGCATAACATGCAGATTAGCCTGAGGACAGCCCACGACCGTTGGTTGCCCGCTCCAGAAGCCGGGATGTGCGCGATTTCACAGCATCGGCGAGACCGCCGCCCCGATTGAAGCGTCCGACCTGTCCCGCCGATGGAGCCCCCCGACATGCCTGAAGCCGATTCCCGCGAAGCCCGGCCTTCCGGGCAGGACGTCGCCCTCATCGTGGGCGGCGGGCCCGGCATCAGCGCAAGCTGCGCCAGGCTGTTCGCCCAGAACAACATGCGCGTCGCCGTCGCCGCCAGGGATCCGGACAAGCCGGTGCTGGGGGCCCTGGAGGCCTCGCACGGCGTGCGTCGATATGGCTGTGACGCCACCGACCCCGCCGGCGTGGCCGGGCTGTTCCAGGCCGTCGCCCAGGACCTCGGAACGCCGACCCTTGTCGTGCACAACATCGATGGCCGCGTCGCTGGCATCTTCCGCAAAGGCATCACCGAAGCGGATCCGGACATGGTGCTGGAGACCCTTCGCAACTCGGCCTTCAGCGCCTTTCTCGTCGGCCAGCAGGCCGCCAGCCTGATGCGTGACAACCCTGTCAACGCGAACGGGGCCAGGGGGACGATCATCTTCACGAACGCCAGCGCGGCGCTCAAGGGCTTTCCGGCCAGCGGCGCCTTCGCCATGGCCTGCCAGGCCAAGTCGGGCCTCGCCCAGAGCATGGCGCGCGAGCTGATGCCCCAGGGCATCCATGTGGCCAATGTGCCCATCGATGCGGCGATCGGCTGGACCCAGGAGGACGGCAGTCGCGCCCACCGGCTGGCCGGAACGACCGTCGATGACAACATGGCCGACCCGGACCGCATCGCCGAAACCTATCTGTACCTCCACCGCCAGCATCGCTCGACCTGGGCTTTTGAGATCGCGCTGCGGCCGTGGGTCGAGAAGTGGTGAGGGGTCAGGCGTCGAGGAAGGCCTTGGCCTTTGGGACGAAGGCTTCGTGGTATTGGAAGATGCCGCCGTGGCCGGCGTCCGGGTAAAGCACCAGCTCGGCGTTCGGCAGGCGATGCGCCATGTCGATGGAATTGCGGGTCGGCACCATGAGGTCCTGGTCGCCGTTGGCCACCAGGACGGGCTTCGCGATCGCGCCGAGATCCTGCGGCGCCTGCAGGCCCCAGGCCGTGATGGCCTTCAGCTGACGCCGGAAAGCCGCCGTCGTGATCGGCTTGTCGCGGGCACGGGCGCGCTCCTTCAGCCGTTTGAGGAAGGCGTCGGCCGCGCGCCGGCTCTTCGCGCTGGAGGTGAAGAACAGATAGTATTTCGGGTCCTTGAAGGTCAGGATTCCCTTGGCGATCAGCGGCCAGGATACCGCCCCCACCTTCGCGATCCCCTCGCCTCCGGCCGGGCCCGTGCCGGTCAGGATGACCTTGCGGGCGAGGTCCGGCGCCTGGCGCAGGATATCCTGGACGACGAAGCCGCCAAGGGAGAAGCCCAGCAGATCGACCTGCTGGAGCCCCAGGGCGCGGATGACGGCGATGGCGTCGGAGGCCATTTCCGCGGTCGTCAGCGGCGCCTCGCCGCCGGAGGCTCCGACGCCGCGGTAGTTGAGGGCGATGAGGGGTCGGCCAGACGCCAGGCCATCGATGATGCGCGGGTCGAAATTGTCGAGCGTCGCGCCCCAGTGATTCAGCATCACCAGCGGAACGCCCTGCGCCGCCCCAAGCCGCCGATAGGCGAAGGTCGTCCCGGCGGCGTCGACCGACCTGTTGGGAGTGTCGCGCCAGGTCTCGGCGCCATGGTTCGACGGGGGCGGAATGCTTGTGCTCATGGCTTCACCGTGACCACGACCTTGCCCTTGACCCGTCCGGTTTCGACATGGGCGAGGGCGTCGTTGAGTTCAGAGAACGGATAGGTCCGGTCCACGACCGGGCGGATGACGCCGGCCTCGATCAGCGACGCGATGCGGGCCAGCTGTTCGCCATCGGGGTGCATGAACAGGAACGAATAGTCGATCCGCCGCGCCCCGGCCTTCTGCCGGATGCCGCGGCTCAGCAGCCCAAAAAGCTGGCGCAGGACCCAGTTCAGACCCTGGGCCTTGGCGAAGGCGGGGTCGGGCGGACCGGAGATCGAGATCAGCTTGCCACCCGGCTTGAGGACCGCGAGCGAGCGTTCCTGCGTCTCGGCGTCCAGGCCGTTCAGCACCACGTCATAGCCCGACAGGACCTTGGCGAAGTCCTCGGTCCGGTAGTCGACCACGACATCGGCCCCCAGGCGCCTGACCAGGTCGGCGCTCGCGCCGCTGGCCGTTGTGGCCACCGTTGCGCCCAGGTGCTTGGCCAGCTGGATGGCGAAGATGCCGACGCCGCCGGACCCGGCATGGATGAGAACCTTCTGGCCCTTGCCGAGCCCGGCGCGTTCCACCAGGGCCTGCCAGGCGGTCAGGGCCACCAGGGGGACGGAGGCGGCCTCCTCCATGGTGAGGTTGGCGGGCTTCAGCGCGATGTCGGCTTCGTCGACGGCGATGAGCTCGGCGAAGGTTCCGATCCGGCCGTCGCGAGGCCGGGCGTAGACCTCGTCGCCGACCTTGAAGCGGCGCGCCTTGGGGCCGACCCGAACGACGGTTCCGGCCACGTCGTGGCCCAGAACAAGCGGCAGCCGGTAGGGCAGGACTGGCTTGAACGCGCCGTCGCGGATCTTCGCATCGATCGGGTTGAGACCGGCCGCGCGCACTTCGATCAGCACGTCGCCGTCCTGCAGGACGGGATCGGGACGATCGCCCAGGCGCAGCGCGCCCTTCTTCCCGTAGCGATCGAGGATGAAGGCTTTCATGGGGAACAGGTCTCCAGGGACGGTCGTCACGCGAAGCCTGGGAGGGCGTCGGTGTCAGGTTGCGGCATAATCATGATAGCCATCATGATTGGTATTGAATATGATGGTCGTCATGTTGAAGTCAACGGGCCGCGCGGAGAATTTGTTCGATGAAGGTTAGCCGCGAGCAGAGGGAGGCCAACCGAGGCCGAATCCTGGAGGCCGCCGGCCGCCTCTTCCGGGAGAAGGGCTTCGACGCCGTGAGCGTGGCGGAGGTGATGAAGGTCGCGGGTCTGACCCACGGCGGCTTCTATGGACATTTCGAGTCCAAGGACGATCTCATCGTCCAGACCATCGCCCACATCTTTGACACCGGCGCGCTGGAGCCCGGGCCGGGCGGTCTGGACGCCGAACTCGACGCCTATCTGTCACCCCTACACCGCGATGGCGTCGCGGATGGCTGCCCGACGGCCGCGTTGGTCGCGGATGTTCGTCGTCAGACGCCGGCGGCCCGCCTGGCCATGACCGAAGGGTTCAGATCGCAGATCGATCGCATCGCCGGGGCCATCTCCAGCGAGGAAACCCCCGAGGCGCGTCGTCAGGCCATTGGCACACTGGCCTCCATGGTCGGGGCGCTCGTCCTGTCGCGAACGATTGAAGATCCATCGCTGTCGCTGGAGATTCTGCGCGAGACGCGGGCCTGGATCGGCGACCGGGCGGCGCGGTCCCCGATCGGCGGCGGCGCTCGCTGACCGCGCTAAAGCGCCTCGAGCGCGAGGGCGATGCCCTGGCCGCCGCCGATGCAGAGGGTGACCATGCCCTTGGAAATCCCGTCGCGCCGCATGGCGTGAAGCAGCCGGGTGACCAGGATCGCGCCGGTCGCCCCGATGGGATGGCCATGAGCGACGGCCCCGCCCTCGACGTTGACGATGTCCGCGGGCAGCCGCAGCTCGCGGGCCACGGCGATGGGCACGGCGGCGAAGGCTTCGTTGATCTCGATCCGCTCGATGTCGGCGAGCGTCCAGCCGGCGCGGTCAAGCGCCCGGCGCACCGCCGGGACGGGCCCCAGTCCGAACAGGCCAGGCTCCACGGCGGCGACGCCGTAGCCGGCCAGGCGGGCCATCGGCTGGAGCCCCTTGGCCTCGGCCCAGGCGCGGTCGGCGACGATCATGGCCGCCGCGCCGCTGTTCAGCCCCGGCGCATTGCCGGCGGTGATCGAGCCGTCCGGGCGGAAAGCCGGTTTCAGCCGGGCCAGGGTTTCGACCGTGGTGTCCGGTCGCGGCGCCTCGTCGACGGCGAAGGGCTCGGGTCCCTTCTTGCCCTTCACCTCGACGGCGACGATCTCCGAGGCGAAGCGGTCCGCCGCCTGGGCGCCGGCGAAGCGCTGCTGGGAGCGGGCGGCGAAGGCGTCCTGCTCGGCGCGGGTGATCTGCATCTGGGCGACGAGGTCTTCGGTGTGCCAGCCGGAGTGCTGACCGGAGAAGGCGTCGTTGAGGCCATCGGTCAACAGGCTGTCCAGGATCTGGGCCGGCCCCATCCGATAGCCCCACCGGCCGCCGTCCATCAGGTAGGGCGCCCGGTCCATGTTCTCCATGCCGCCGGCGATGGCCGCCTGCGCATCGCCGGCGGCGATCTCCTGCGCGACCGTCAGGATGGCCTGGGCCCCGGAACCGCAGACGCGATTGACGGTCATGGCCGGGACCGACACGGGCAAGCCCCCGCCGATGGCGGCCTGGCGGGCCGGGTTCATGCGATTGCCGGCCTGAATGACATTGCCCATCACCACCGTGCCGATCTCGGCTGCGTCCAGGCCGGCCCGGCGCAGGGTCTCGCGCACGGCGATCGCGCCAAGCTCGGTGGCGGGCACGGCCTTGAGGGCCCCGTTGAAGCCGCCGATCGCGGTGCGGACCGGGTGGCACAGAACGATATCGCGGGTGCTCATGGGACTCTTTCCTGTTCGGGGACCGCCAGGCTCAGGCCTGGGGCTCGGCGGCGGCGAGCATGGCGTGGCGCTGGCGGGCCATCCGTTCCGATGGCTCGCTGACCAGGGTGTTCACCGAGACCGGCTCGTCGCACTGGTCGCAGACCAGCCTGGGGCGCGTGACCTCGCCGCATCCGGTATGGCGAAGCGGGTTGGGCGCGCCCTGGCCGTCGTCGAGCCATTTGTCGCCCCAGGTCATCAGCGACACCATCGTCGGGTGCAGCTCCCGGCCCATCTCGGTGAGCCGGTATTCGTAACGGGTCGGCCGCTCCTGGTAGGCGACCTTGCGCAGGATTCCGGCCTCGACCAGCCGCGACAGCCGTGAGGCCACCACCTGGGGTGACGCGCCGCTCAGGGCCTGCAGCTCGTCGAAGCGGCGGACGCCGAGAAAGATGTCGCGGAGGAGCAGCATCGTCCAGCGATCGCCAAGGATCGCCAGGGATCGCGCCACCGAGCACTGCAGGTCAGAGACCTCATCCCATCGCATGTCTTCCACCCTCCATCGTCGGCCCTGGACGCCTCAGGCCGGTTCGGCGACTGGTCCGCCTTGGGGAACGCGTCCGTAGCGGGGGTAGCAGTCCACCAGGCGGGTCACCAGTTGCGGATCGCCCTCGACCTCCAGCCGCCCCTGCGCCATGGCGTCCGGCACGGAGAGCTTGCGCGAGAGGAGCTCGACCCAGACAGGGCCCGACACCCGCAGGACGACGTCCGGGACGCCCTTCAGCCCGAAATCCAGGTCCACGGCGAGGCGGCGGACGTCCACCGTGCCCGAGATCTCGCGGGCCCCGGTGAAGTGCATGTGAAACCGCGCCTCCAGCCCCTTGGAGCGGCGGCGCTGGAAGCTGAGCCGCATGCCAAAGAGCAGGCTGGCGCCGGTCGGCTCGACGTTCATCCAGGACACCGTCTTGACGGTCTTGTTGGGGAATTTCCGGGCGACCAGGTCCTGGGCGTCCGAGCCGTCCAGCACATAGACGGTTTCCTGCTTGTCCTGCAGCGGCTTGACGAAACGCTCCACGAAGGCGGCGCGGTCTTCCAAGAAGGGGCTGAGGACGTCCTCGCCGGCCGGGCAGACCGAGATGCAGAAGGCGGCCTTGTAGCTGGGCTTGAAGCTGAGGCTCTGCCACATCGAGGCCGTCTCGTTCAGCGGCACGCGGGCGCGATAGTCGTCGGCGGACTTGGAGTCGGCGATGGTCTCCACCCAGTCGCCGAAGCCGCCCAGGAATTCCCGGTAGTTGTGGGTGTAGCAGGACAGCATGTTGAAGCTGCCGTCGGGACCGATCGCCTCGACCGGACAGGCGGCCACACACAGCTTGCATTCCAGACAGGGGTTGTAGTCCAGCACCCGTTTCTCGGCGAGCACGTCGTCCTCAAGCAGGATCGTGCCCAGCAGGACGAAACTGCCGAACTTCGGATGGATGACGCAGCGGTGCAGGCCCATCTTGCCGAGCCCGGCGGCGACCGCGATCGGCTTGTGAGACAGCGCCCAGTTCTTGCCGGGGAACTTCTCCTGCTCCATCGGGAAGGCGGCGACGGCGTTCACCGCCCGGTGGCCGCGGTCCTGCAGTTCGCGCACGAAGGTTCGCGCGGTCTCGTTCACGCTGTCGTAAGTCTCGTGGAATTCCTGGTTGGCGATCGACCTGACCGTCGCCCGGACCGGCTCGCGGTTCATCTGGCAGACAAAGCTGACCACCGTGCGCGCCTCGGGGAAGATGCGCACGATCTCGCTCAGCTGGGGTGCGATGGCGGGATCGTCCACCGAGAGCAGCGCGACATCGTCGGCCCCGCAATCGCGGCACAACTGCAATACCTCGTCCGCGAGAAGGGCGGGCTTGGCCGCGGTCGGGCCCGCCGCGCGAAGTCGCCGGATGGAGGGGTGGTCACTGAGGCTCACGGGCATCCTCCAGCCTGGCTGTCTTCGCCTCTCTAATAACTATGAAAATGGAAGTTGTCACTATGAATGGGGAAGTTATTCGTCGCCGTTCAGCCGGCGAAGTCGCTCAGCAGCGTGAACAGCGATCGCCTGGCCGGAGGGAAGATCACCTTGTCGCGAACGCCCTTGAAGTCTGAGGGGCGACGCTCAACGAAGGCGGTGATCGCCTCGCGTGTCTCCGCCGAACCGCTGTGCGTCACCATGCGGCGGGCCTCGGCGTCGAGCGACGCCAGGAAGCCCAGCCGCAGGGCGTCGTCGAGATTGTCCTTGATGAGGCCGATCGCCTGACGGGGGCCGTCGGCGAGGCGCGCGGCCAGCTCGAAGGCGGCGGCGAAGAGCTGATCGTCCGGCACGACCCGGTTCACGAGGCCCAGCTGCTCGCAGCGCCGCGCATCGATGTCTTCCGACAACAGCATGAGTTCGCGGGCGCGGGCCGGGCCGACCGCGCGCGAGAGAAGCCAGCTGACGCCGTAGTCGCCCGGCAGGCCGATGCGGACATAGGCGGTGCGTATGAAGGCGCCAGGGCTCGCCAGCCGCAGATCGCAGGCCAGCGCGAGCGACAGGCCCGCGCCGGCGGCGGGCCCGGGAAGCGCCGCGATGCTCGGCTTGCGGCTCATGACCAGGGCGCCGGTGAGCGCCCGTTGGCGTACGACCAGTTCGGCCACCCGCGCTGAGACCGACCTGGTCCGAGCCCCCGGCGTCGCCATGCCCTTCACGTCGCCCCCGGCGCAGAAGGCGGCGCCCGATCCGGTGATCAGGAAGGCGCCGACCTCCGGATCTGCGTCGCAGGCCGCGATTCCGGCCCGCAGCGCCGGGGTCAGGTGGTCGGACAGGGCGTTGCGCGCCTGTGGCCGGTTCAGGGTGAAGATGGCGACGCCCTGGCGGATTTCGCCGAGCAGCTCATCGGTGCCGGTGTCCAGGCGACGGCTGCTCATCGGCGATCCCCGCTGTGGTCGGCCGACCTAAATACTGAAAACCAACTCAGTCAAGGTGGATGTTGAGCATCATGCAAAACGGGGTGTCAGAGGCCTCGGGTCGATGCGGGCCGCCCAAACCATCGGCGACAGGCGCGGCTGAAGCTGGCCGGGTCCGTGTAGCCCAGCTGTTCGGCGATCCGCGCGTAGGGGAGGCGGCCCTCGCTCAGAAGCCGCTCGGCCCGGCAGCGCAATTCGGCGTCGACCAGTTGCCGATAGCCAACGCCCGCCTCCGAGAGGCGGCGGACCAGGGTCCGGCGCGATACGCCCGTCAGCCGCGCTGCCTCCTCGGAGGTGAGACGCCCGGCGGGCAGGCCGTTCAACAGGCGCTCCACCCGCCCTCTCAGGCCGACCGGGGCCGAGCTGCGCCGGGCCGCAGCCTGAAGTTCACCGGTCGCGGCCGCGTACAGGGTGGCGTCGGCGAACGGCGAGGCCAGGGCAAGCCAGGCGGAGGGAAACCGGATCGAATTGCGCGGCGCGCCATACGACACGCGCTCGCCCAGGATGGCGCGCACGGCGGGGGCATGGGCGGGTTCGGCGCAGCTGAAGGAAAAGCGGGCCTCCAGCGGCGCGGCGCCGAGCATCGCGGCGAGGGAGCCCCGGATGCCGATGAAGGATATCTCGATCATCGGACGCCAGATGCGTTCATCGATGGGCACCGTCAATTCGTAGTCGACCTGGCTCCAGAGGCGTCCGCGCCGCAGGGAGGCTGTGTGGAAGGGCGCGCGGACCCTGCCGTATCGCGCGATGATCTCCACCATCGCATCGAGGTCCGGGGCCGCCATGGCCGCAACGCCCAGCGGGCCATGCGCCGTGGGAAGCCAGAGCTCGGGCGTCCGCAGGGCCCAGCCGTCCCCGACCAGGTCGACGAGGTTTTCCACCTGCCGCACCTGCTGGAAGAGGCTGATGTCGGCGGACGAATCCCGGAGCTGTTCCTCCGTCACGCCCGTTCCGGCCAGAATGGCCGCCCGCCGTTCCGGCGTGTCGCCGAAGGACCGCAGGATCAGCCGAAAATAGCCCGGCGTCATCGACAGCTGTTCCAGCGTCGGCGGCTGATGGCCGTCGGCTGTTGCGGAGGCGGGATCGTGACCGACCATGCGCTGGACCCTCCGCATCTCTACCGTTGTGGGCCCCGCCCCGGGCGGAGGGGGGCCTCGGCCACCCCACGCCGCCGGACCGCGACCGCGCCGAAGCCAGTATGGGTATCGAAATAGAACCTATTAGATGGGCATAGGCAACATGCCGCCTCGCTCAGCGACGAACCCGGACGTCAGTGCTGGGCCTCGGGCAGGTGAACCACCAGGCCGTCGTGGGAGTCGTTCACCAGGATCTGGCAGGCCAGGCGCGAGGTCTCCCGCACGCCCTCGGCGAACTCCAGCATGGACTCCTCCATGGGGTTGCGGTCACCCAGGCCGGCCATCCAGGCCGGGTCCACGAAGACGTGGCAGGTGGCGCAGGCGCAGGCCCCGCCGCAGTCGGCGTCTATGCCGGGGATGTTGTTGGCGATCGCCCCCTGCATCAGGCTGACGCCTGACTGCAGGGTGACGCGCCGCCTCGCGCCGCCGTGTTCGACATAGGTGATGACCGGCATGTCGGCTCCTCAGGCGGGAATGCGGACTGGAAGGCTGAGGTAGCCCTTCACGAACGAGGCCGGCGTACGCTCAGGCTCGCCCACCACCTCGATCACCGGGAACCGCTGGAGGATTTCTTCCCAGATGATCTTGAGCTGGAGTTCGGCCAGCCGGTTGCCCACGCAGCGGTGGACGCCATAGCCGAACGACATGTGGGTGCGGGGTCGTTCCCGATCGACGATGAAGGCGTCCGGATTGTCGATCACCTCGTCGTCGCGGTTGCCCGAGACGTACCACATGACGACCTTGTCCCCCTTTCGGATGAGCTTGCCGCGAAACTCGATGTCCTCCAGCGCCGTGCGCCGCATATGGGCCAGCGGCGTCTGCCACCGGATGGCTTCGGAAACCATCGAGGGGATGAGCGCGGGGTTGTCCCGCAGTTTCCGGTACTGCTCGGGGTTCTTGTTCAGGGCGTACAGCGAACCGCTGATGCTGTTGCGGGTGGTGTCGTTGCCGCCGACGATCAGCAGGATGAGGTTTCCGAGGTACTCCTCGGGGCTCATGTTCCGGGTCGCCTCGTTGTGCGCCAGCATCGAGATCAGGTCGCCGGCCGGCGGGGCGTTGACCCGCTCGTTCCACAGCTCGGTGAAGGCGGCCAGGCATTCCATGAGGACCGCGAGCTTCTCCTCATCGGTCTTGATCGGCATGTCGGGGCCCGGCTCCATCGTGGCCACGTCGGACCACCAGGTCAGCTTGCGGCGCTGCTCGAAGGGAAAATCGAACAGAGTGGCGAGCATCTGGATGGTCAGTTCGATGGACACCCGGTCGACCCAGTCGAAAACCTCGCCACGCGGCAGTTCGTCGAGAATCCGCCCGGCGCGCTCCCGGATCAGCGGCTCCATCCGTTGCAGGTTGAACGGAGAGACGGCGGGGCTGACCGCCTTGCGCTGGGCGTCGTGCTTAGGCGGGTCCATGGCGATGAACATCGGCAGGCGCAGCGGCGTGGCCGGATCGACGATGGCGATCCCGCCGAGCGCGGCTTCCGACGAGAACACCTGGTGATTGGTGTCGACCGCCAGGATGTCGTTGTACCGGGTGATCGACCAGTAGGGCCCGTAGAGGCTCTCGCGGCAGTAGTGCACCGGGTCCTCGCGCCGCAGGCGCTCGAAGTAGGGCCAGTGGCTGTCGCTGTGCCAGAGGTCGGGGTGGCTGACGTCGATCTCATCCAGCGGGATGGATCGGGCGCGGACTGCCGCGGATTGAGCCATTGAGCCATCGGCCATGGTCTTGCCTCCCTGTCGCCCGCATCAAGGCGGGTCTTGTATTCGGCAGGTTAGGCCGCGCGGGCGCCCGGAGACATGGCCTGGTGCGCCCGCGAATTGGCATTTTGCGCCAAGTGGTCGAGGCCCTGAAACAGCTGCCGATGTCCTCGGGCGACTTCCGCCAGGCGCCGCGCTGCGTTGGCGACGCCCGGAGCGTCGGACTGGCCATCGGCTACAGGCGTGTTTGACAACCGCAATCAGAATGTCGACCATCATTCAGATGGTCAATCTGAAGCGCCCGTAGGGTTCGCCTCTGGTGGGATGACGACTGAAGTGCAGGGAGGCTGAATCGGATGCCCGATGACATGGGACTGCGCGGCAAGGTCGCGCTTGTGACCGGCGCCGGACGGGGAATCGGCGCCGCCGCGGCGCGCCGTTTCGCGGCCTGTGGAGCGTCTGTGGCGGTGCTGGACCGACGGGCCGAGTTGGCGGGGCGCACGGTGCAGCAGATCCGCGAGGACGGCGGTGTCGCCGAGGCCCTGATCGCGGACGTCGCCGATGAGGACGCCGTCGTCGCCGCGGTGGCGGAGGCCGAGCGGCTGCTTGGGCCGCTGGACGTGCTGGTCAACAATGCCGGAATCGCCGAGGGGGCGTCATTCCTTGAGATGGAGGCCGGCGCCTGGCGCCGCGTGATCGACGTCAACCTGACCGGCGTATTCCTTTTGTCCCAGGCCGTCGTCCGCCGCATGGTCGAGCGGGGGGCAGGCGGTTCCGTCGTCAATGTTTCGTCCGTGGCCGGGTTGACCGCCATGTCGGGCCGGGTGGCCTATGTGGCGTCGAAGCACGGTGTCGTCGGCCTGACCAAGATGATGGCTCTCGATCTCGGATCTCGGGGAATCCGCGTCAATGCGGTGGCGCCCGGGGCGGTGGAGACGGAGCTTACGGGCCTGGCCGACTCGCCGGAGGCGCGTGCCCGGGTGGCGGCCGCCCATCCCCTGGGACGTGCGGGTCAGGCTGAGGAAGTGGCCGAGTTGATTGTCTATCTCGCCTCCGACCGCGCCGCATTCATGACAGGCAGCATCGTGAACATCGACGGAGGCTTCCTGGCCGGCAAGGCGCTCTGAGCAAAGGCCGGACGGCCATGCCATCCGGCAACATCCCGAGCGCCCTGCTAAATCCCGATCTTGAGGACGCTGATAACCTCTTCGGCGACGCGCTCGGGCTGCTCCAATTGCAGAAAATGGCCCGCATCCTCCCAAAGCGCGGCGAAGGCTCGGAGGTCACCAGGTCTCGCCGGCCGGGCGGATCTCCTGTTCGAAGGTCCAGGCGTCGCTGGCCTGTTGATGCAGCGCCCAGTAGGCCTCCGCCACGGCGGCGGGCCGCATGAGCACCCGGTCCGGGGCTGGGCTGTTGGCGGCGGCCTCGCGGATTCGTTCGCGGACCCAGGCGGTATCGACGCCGGAATCGATGACCAGGTGGGCCACATGGATGCCTTGCGGTCCAAGCTCGCGGGCGGCGGCCTGGGCCACGGCGCGCAGGCCGAACTTGGCGCTGGCAAAGGCGGCGTATCCGGAGCCGCCCCGCAGGCCGGCGGTGGCGCCGGTGAAGAAGATCGAGCCGGTTCCCCGGGGCAGCATATGCCGCGCCGCCTCCCGGCCGCTCAGGAAGCCCGCGAAACAGGCCATCTCCCAGACTTTGCGGAACACCCGGGAGGTCGTCTCCAGGAGCGGGAAGTTGACGTTCGCGCCGATATTGAAGACCGACACCTCGATCGGAGCCGTGCGCTCGGCCTCCTCGTAGAAGGCGGTCACCTGGTCCTCGTCGCGGGCGTCCAGTCCCTTGATGACAACGCGCCCGCCGGCCGCCTCGATCTCGGCCTTCAGCGGCTCCAGCTTTTCGGCCTGACGGCGGCCGGCGAACACGATGTAGCCCTCGGCGGCGAACTTCTTGGCGATCTCGGCGCCGATGTAGTCGCCGGCGCCGACGACGACGGCGGTGGCGTTACGGCGGGCCGGGGGCGCGGCGGCGTTGGATGCGTCGGACATATGAAGCCTCTAATTGCCGGGCGGGCGGCGGCGATCACCCGGACTCTGTCGTGGCCCCGGCAACGCGCCGGGCCAGACCGCCTAAGTGAGTTCGTTTTTCGAACTCGTCAAGCTTTTCAGCCGGGGTGGGCCTCCTCAACTTGGGTGTCGCCGGAGCGTCCCCAACGCTTGATATGCGCCGGGATTTCTATAAGTGCTGATTTCATACCCATTCTTGCTCGCGTAGGCGAGCGCTCCGGACCAAAGGTCGACGATGCAGGTCACGTTCTTTTTCGACTTCGGCAGCCCCAACGCCTATCTGTGCCACCGGGTGATCCCGCGGATCGAGGCGCGAACCGGGGTCAAGTTCCTGTATCAGCCGGTCCTGCTCGGCGGGATATTCAAGCTCACCGGCAATCAGTCGCCGGCGACCGCCTTCGGGCACATCAAGAACAAGCCGGAGTACGACCGTCTGGAAACCCAGCGATTCGTCCGGCGGCACGAGATCGCGGATTTCCAGTTCAACCCGCACTTTCCGATCAACACCCTCCATCTGATGCGCGGCGCGGCGGCCGCCCAGGTGCTGGGGGTGTTCGAGCCCTTCGTCGAGCGGATCTACGCGGACATGTGGGTGCATGGCCGCAAGATGGACGAGCCGGAGGTCTACGCCGCATCCCTGGTCGACGCCGGCCTGCCCAAGGACGAGATTCTCAGGCTCTCTCAGACCGACCCCGTAAAATCGACGCTCATGAGCAATACGGAGGCGGCCGTCGCGCAGGGGGTCTTCGGCAGCCCGTCCTTCCTGGTCGGCGACGAGCTCTACTTCGGGAAGGACCGTCTGCGAGAGGTCGAGGACGAGATCATGGCGGCGAGCGCCAGCTTGCCGGCCTGACGGGCCTCAGGTCGCGGCGGCAGCCTTCTTGCGAACGCCCTTGGCGCTCGCCGGCCGGCCGAGATCCATCGGCAGATGCTGGGGATGGCGCGCCCCGGGGCCGGCCGACAGGCGGACGTCGCGCGGGTCGAGAGCCTCCTGGCACTCCGAGCACACCATCACCGGATCGAACTGATGATGGCAGGTGACGTGCTCATGGAGCAGCGGACGGCCCTTCTTGCCCGCCATGTGGACATCGCCCCAGTGAACGATCGACATGATGATCGGGTAGAGGTCGAGGCCCTTCGGCGTCAGGCGGTATTCGTAGCGGGTCGGATTGGTCTGATAGGCGACCTTGGTGAGCACGAAGGCGTCGACCAGCTTGTTCAGCCGGTCCGAAAGGATCGGCCGGCCGATCCCCAGCCGTTCCTGGAAATCGTCGAACCGCCGCACCCGCAGGAAGCAGTCGCGCAGGATCAGCAGCGTCCATCGGTCGCCGATCACCGACACCGTACGGGCCAGCGAACAGGCCTGGTCCTCGAGCTCGCTCCACTGCACGCAAGGTCTCCTTCAAATTCGGCCAGCCGGGGCGCCGATTGGCGGATGAATGCCGAAAACGAACCCGATTGGCAATCTATCCACAGTCTTCCACTCCGTCCCCGGGCGGACAAGCCCTTCTCCGTGACGTCAGCCGAGGAGGGGGCCGGATGCCTGGACCCTGCCCAGATCGGCCGCGGATGGCTCTGTGGTCTTCACCGGCGTGTTCGCACAGGGGTCGCGGGGCGGCAGGCCCTGGCGTTCCACGCGGTAGCGTTCGCCCCAGGCGCGCAGGGCGTCCAGGACCGGGGCAAGGGTGTGGCCAAACTCGGTAAGCGCGTACTCGACCCGCGGCGGGACCTCGGCGAACACCTGGCGGGTGACGACCCCGTCGGCCTCAAGCTCGCGCAGCTGCAACGTCAACATCCGCTGCGTCGCCTGTGGAATCCGCCGGCTCAGTTCCATGAAACGCCTCTTGCCGCCCATCAGGTGGTAGAGGATCAGCGGCTTCCACAGGCCGCCGACGACCGAAAGCGTCGTCTCCACGGCGCAGTCACTGCGGGAATCCAGTCGCTTCGGGCGCATGGCGTTACTTTCATGATTGATAGTACCGGCGATGATTGTGCCGTCTTGCAAGACCGATTGCACGTGCCAAATCAGAACCTTCAGATGTTTCCGAGGAAGACAAGATGACCTTCAGGGCTTTGGTGGCGCGCAAGATCGATGAGACAATCGTGGCCCAGGTGGAGATCATGGAGGATGCGGAGCTGCATCCTGGCGATGTGACCATCGCGGTCGAGTGGTCGAGCGTGAACTACAAGGACGGCGCCGCGCTGAACGCGCGGTCGAACATCATCAAGACCTTTCCCCTCGTGCCCGGTATCGATCTCGCCGGCGTCGTCGAGTCGTCGTCCGATGCGCGGTTCACGGCCGGCGACCGGGTGGTCGTCAACAGCTGGGGCCTCAGCCAGACGCACCACGGCGGCTATGCGGAGCGGGCGCGGGTCCCCGGCGACTGGGTGATCAAGCTGCCGGGTGCGATCTCGACCCGCCACGCCATGGCCATCGGCACGGCGGGATACACCGCCATGCTCAGCGTCCTGGCCCTGGAGCACGGCGGCGTGACTCCAGGCAAAGGCGACATCCTCGTCACCGGCGCCGCCGGCGGGGTGGGATCGATCGCCATCGCCCTGCTGTCGCGCCTGGGCTACCGCGTGGTCGCCTCGACGGGCCGGCTGGGCGAGAAGGACTATCTCATCGCGTTGGGCGCCGCCGAGGTCATCGACCGCGCCACCCTGTCCGAGCCGGCCGGCCCCATTGGCGCCGAGCGCTGGGCCGGCGTGATCGACTCCGTCGGCAGCCACACCCTGGCCAATGCCCTGGCCCAGACCAGGTATCGCGGCGTGGTCACCGCCTGTGGCCTGGCCCAGGGCATGGACCTGCCGGCGACGGTGCTGCCGTTCATCCTGCGCAACATCACCCTGGCCGGGATCGACTCCGTCAACGCGCCCCATGCCGTGCGGGTGGAGGCCTATGCGCGTCTGGCCCGCGACCTGGACCTCGCCAAGCTTGAGAGCACGATCACCGAGTTCGGCCTGGCCGAAGCGCCCAAGGTCGCTCAGGCCGTGGTGCGCGGGGAAGTCCGCGGCCGGGCCGTCATCGACGTCCGGCGCTAGAGCCCGCTCCCCTCGCGATCGATCGTCGCGAGGGGCGCTGACCCGCCTGGCGCTGGCGCCTACCAGGGCTCGTGGAAGGGGCGCACCTCGGCGAGGAAGGCCCAGGCGTCCCGTGGCTGGTGGGCCAGGTGGAAGACCTCGGCGGCGATGGAGGTCGGGGAGATGAAGAAGTTGTCGGGCTTGTCCTTCATCATTTCCCGCGCCCAGGGCACGTCGATGACGGCGTCGATAATCAGGTAGGCGACATGCACGCCCTTGGGACCCAGGTCCCGGGCCAGGGACTCGGCCAGGATGCGCTGGGCGGCCTTGGTCGGCGCGAAGGCCGCGAAGTGGGCCTTGCCGCGCTGCGCCGAGGTGTTGCCCGTGACGATTATGGCCCCTTCGCCGGCCTCCACCATGGCCGGCGTCGTCAGCCGCGCCAGGTGCATCAGCGCCATGGTGTTGATCTCGAAGTTGCGCTGCAGCACCGACGGATCGATGTCGCGGAAGCTGCCGAAGGCGCCGCCCACGGCATTGTGGACCACGACCTTGGGGGCGCCCACCTGGGCGACTGCCCGCTCAAGAGCGGCGGCGTCGGTGACGTCGCAGGGGACGGCGATGGAGTCCGGGATCTCCGCCTCCAGGGCGGCCAGCCGGTCGGCGTCGCGGGCCAGCATGGCGACGCGGTAGCCGCCCTGTGCAAAGCGGCGGGCCACGGCGGAGCCGGTTCCGGGGCCGACCCCGGTGACAAGGGCGAGGGGTTTGGTTGCGGGCATCACGCCACCTCCTTGGGCGCGAGGGCGTCGCGCACGAAATCGAGCCGGTCATTGCCGAAGAACATCTCGTCCCCGACGAAGAGGGTGGGGGCGCCGAACACGCCGCGCGCGGCGGCCGCCTCGGTGGCCGCTTCCAGCGCCTTGGCCACGCTCTCCTGTCCGGCGGCGGCGATCAGGTCGGCGGCCGGCAGGCCGCGAGCGGAAAGCACCGCCTCGAGGCCGTCTGGCGTCGGCTTGCCCTGGCCGCCCCACATCGCGTTGAAGATCGCGTCCGTCACGGCGGCGCGAACGGGCCCCTCCGCCGCCGTGGCGACGCGGAGCAAAAGGTTGGCGTCCAGGCCTTCCCGGTCGGCGGGGATCACCCGCACGCCGTAGCGCGCGGCCCACCGTCCCAGGTCGTTGCCGGCATAGGTGCGTTTCACGCTGCAGGTGATGGTGGTCGGCGTGTTGTTGACCAGCTTCATCAGCGGCAGCACCGAGATCGGCACAAGGCGGATCGGCGCGCCCAGCGTCGCCAGCTGGCTGTGCGCCAAGTAGCTGTATGGACTCTGGAAATCGAAGAAGAACTCTACGGTCGAGCTCATGCGTTTTCTCCCTTGTTGAACTTGTTGAGAAGGTCGGTGAGGGCTTCGTCCGCGCCGGGCCCTGGCCGGTAGCGGACCCGCTCCGGTGGGACGGCGCGGCCGGTCATGGGATCGACCAGCGCCAGACGCAGCTCATGGTCGGTGTCGATATCCATGACCTGTACGGTTGGCGCGCCGTGGCCACAGACGTCCCAGCGGTCACCCCATTCGCGCAGCGCGGTGGTCACCTTCCAGAAATCGCGGCCCTTGTCGGTCAGCCGGTATTCGTCGCGGGGCGGTCGATCCTGATAGCGCACGCGTTCCGCCAGCCCCTGGGCCTCCAGGTTCTTCAGGCGTGCGGCCAGCGTGGCGTGCGGAATACCGCTGCTGTTTCGCAGGTCGTCATAGCGGTGAACGCCCAGCGCCAGGTCGCGCAACAGCAGGATCGTCCATTTGTCGCCGACCATCTCCAGCGCCCCGGCGATGGAGCAGCGCATCCCGGCGAATGACTTCAGCTTCATGGGCGGCCCCCGGTAACTCTCATAATGAAAGTGACTCGCCAGTCTCGCGATAGCAAGTGGTAAAAAAGAACCCGACGAGAATCATCGGCGGCCATTGCCTCGGCGAACCGCCACAACAGGCCGCACGAGGCGGTGTCATTTTTGAACTCACGGAAGACGATCAGGGTGCTTGACGAACAGGATGACGGCCATCATGGTGAGGCAACTGCATGAGATATAACATGCAGAATATCACCGGGAAGGCCCAGGGAGAGCCAAGGCATGAGCGACATTCGCATCGGCGCTCTCGTCACAGGCGCTTCTTCGGGGATAGGCGCGGTCTATGCCGATCGCCTGGCGGCGCGCGGCCACGATCTGATCCTCGTGGCGCGGCGCCGTGATCGCCTGGAGGTCCTGGCCGCACGGTTGCGCGAGGAGTACGGACGACAGGTCGAGGTTCACCCCGCCGACCTGGGCCAGCCCGAGGATCTCGCCCGCATCGAAGCGCTGGTGCGTGAGCGCGACGACATCGGGGTGCTGGTCAACAACGCCGGCCTCGGCGCCGGCGCGCCCAGCGTGTCGGCCGATGCCGATGCGGTGGAAGCCTTGGTCAGGATCAACGTCCTGGCGCTGACCCGACTCTGCCTGGCCGCCACCCCCCGGTTCGCGGCCCGCGACGATGGGCTGATCATCAACCTCGGATCGGTGATCGCGGTCATCCCGTCCGCGACCGCCGCCGCCTACAGCGGCTCCAAGGCCTATGTCCTCAATTTCTCGCGCTCCCTGCAGAGCGAGTTCTCCAAGACGAAGGTGAAGGTGCAGGTCGTCATGCCGGGCCCGGTGCGGACCGAGTTCTTCGGCGACCGGCCGCCGCCGCTCCCCGACGAGCTCTTCATGTCTCCCGAGACCGTGGTCGACATCGCCTTCCGGGCGCTGGACCAGGGCGAACTCCTGTGCTGGCCGACCCTGCATGATCTGCAGGCCTGGACGGCCTTCGACGATGCGCGGCGGACGCTCAGCAAGGCCATCAGCCAGAACGCGATCCCACCGGTCCGGTATGGCCTGACGGCCCAGGCGGCGGAGGTCGCATGAGCGACACCGAGACGATCGAGCCGGCCCCGATCGCCATCCCGGCCGAGGCGCTTGAAGATCTCCGCCGGCGGATCGCGACCGCACGCTGGCCGGGGCGCGAGGCCACAGGCGACCAATCGCAGGGCGTCCCGCTCGATCGGCTGAAGGCCCTGGTCGACTATTGGGGCCGCGAATACGACTGGCGGCGTTGCGAGGCGCAGCTCAACGCGTTTGGGCCGCACCGCACGGTGATCGATGGGCTGGGAATTCACTTTCTGCATCTGCGTTCGCGCCATGCGGAGGCGCTGCCCCTTATCCTCACGCATGGGTGGCCCGGCTCGGTTCTCGAATTCGCCAAGGTGATGGGCCCTCTGACCGACCCGGAGGCGCACGGCGGTCAGGCCTCGGACGCCTTTCACGTCGTCGCGCCGGCGCTCCCGGGGTTCGGATTCTCGGACAAGCCGACAGAGACGGGTTGGAATCTGACGCGCACCGCCCAGGCATGGGCGGTCCTGATGGCGCGCCTTGGCTATGACTCGGGCTACGTGGCCCAGGGCGGCGACCTTGGCTCGGCCGTCACATGCCAGATGGGTCAGCAGAAGCCGCCGGGACTGCGGGCTATCCACCTCAACTTCCTGCCGTTCTTTACGCCCCCCGTGGAGGGCGAGCCGTCGCGAGCGGAGCGATCGGCGCTGAAGCAGCTGTCCTACTACGCCGCCAAACTGTCGGCCTACGCCGAGTTGCAACGGACGCGGCCACAGACGCTTGCCTATGCCCTCGCGGACTCGCCCGTCGCGCAGGCGGCATGGATGTACGACAAGTTCACGACGCCCGCCGATCTCGGCGGCGATATCGACCGGAGCGACTGGGCCGACATCGCGCCATTCGACGAGTTGCTGGACGAGATCAGCCTGTACTGGCTGACCAACTCCGGCGGCTCGGCGGCGAGGATGTACTGGGAGAGTTGGGGCAAGGATTTCGGCGCCTTCACCAAGGTCGACCTGCCGGTGGGCTGCACAGTCTTCCCCCGCGAAATCTTCCGCGCTCCGCGGGTATGGGCCGAGCGGGCCTTCGCCAACCTCGTTCATTGGAATGAGGTCGAGCGTGGCGGCCACTTCGCAGCCTGGGAACAGCCGGAGATCTTCGTCGAGGAGCTGCGGACATGCTTCCGGCCTTTCCGCGGCGCGTCCCGAGAGGGCGCGTTGTGACCCGCGGTGACCCCCAGCCTTCAATCGTCACCCCGCCAAGCGATCGGCCATTTCATGCAAACTCCAGGAGACGTCGATGAGTGAAGCCGCAGTGCAGGTGGGCTGTGTCCGTCAGGAACGCCACGGCCACATCTTGAAGATCGTCATCGACAACGCCGCCAAGATGAACGCCTTCAGCCCCGAGATGATGGAGGAGCTGTCGGCCGCCTTCACGGTCCTCGACCGCGACGACGACCTCTGGGTCGGCGTCCTCTGCGCCGAGGGCAAGCATTTCACGGCCGGCCTCGACATGCCCAAGTTCTTCGGCCCCACGGCGGTGAAGATGGATCGTCCGGCCGGGAACATCGATCCCTTCGGCCTGGAGAACCGCTGCCGCAAGCCCATCGTCACGGCGATCCAGGGCGTCTGCTTCACCATCGGCATCGAGATCATGCTGGCCGGCGACATCGTCGTGGCGGCCGACAACGCGCGCCTGTGCCAGATGGAATCCAAGCGGGGGATCGCGCCTCTGGGCGGCGCCCATTTCCGCTATCTCACCCGCGCCGGGTGGGGCAACGCCATGTACCACCTGCTCCTCTGCGACGAGTTCACGGCCGAGGAAGCCTACCGGGTCGGCATCGTCCAGGAGGTCGTGCCGGCCGGTCAGCAGGTCGAGCGGGCCATGGAACTGGCCGGGATCATCGCGAGCAACGCGCCGCTGGGCATCCAGGTGACCAAGGAAGCCGGGCTCAAGTTCATCGAGGCCGGCGAGCGGGCGGCGATCGACATCATCCCGGAAATCCGCGGGCGGGTGCTCGACAGCGAGGACGCCAAGGAAGGCATCCAGTCCTTCGTGGAACGCCGCGCCGCCAACTTCCAGGGCCGCTGACCCTCCCCCTTGATTGGATAACCCATGCCGACCTACGCCCCGCCGATCGACGACTATCTGTTCCTGCTGCACGAGGTCCTGCGTGTTCAGACCCGGGACGATATCGCCGGCTTCACGGACCTCGAACCTGACCTGACGCGGCCGATCCTCGAAGGGGCGGGGGACTTCCTGACCGGCGTCTGGCAACCGCTGAACCAGGTGGGCGACGAGGAGGGCTGCCGCCTGGAGAACGGGGTGGTGCGCACGCCCACCGGCTTCGCGGAAGCCTACCATGCCTACTGCGAGGCGGGCTGGAACCGCCTCGGCGCCCCGGAAGCCCATGGCGGCGCCGGCCTGCCCGGGGTCATCTCGCAGGCGGTCTACGAGATGACCTCGTCGGCCAACGCCTCCCTCGCCCACTATCCGGGGCTCACCAACGGCGCCTGCTCGAGCCTGGCCCTGACGGGCGCGCCCTGGATGTTGCAGCACGTCGTCCCGCGGATGGTCAGCGGCGACTGGTGCGGCACCATGTGCCTGACCGAGCCCCATTGCGGCACGGACCTGCGGCTGATGTCGACGAAGGCCGTCGCCCAGGCCGACGGGTCGTACCGGATCACCGGGACCAAGATCTTCATCTCGGGCGGCGACCACGACCTGACCGAGAACATCATCCACCTGGTCCTGGCCAAGCTGCCCGACGAGAACGGCCGCTACTGCGACGACCTCGCCACGGTCAACCTGTTCATGGTCCCCAAGGTCAGGGTCGAGCCCGAGACCGGCGCGCTGGGCGTGCGCAACGGCGTCAACGTCGGGGGCATCGAGAAGAAGATGGGCCTGAAGGGCAGCGCCACCTGCGTCCTGAACTTCGACGACGCGGTGGGCTACCGGCTGGGGACGACCAAGACCGACGCCGCGCCGGGTTCCAAGTCCGCCGCCATGAGCGGCATGTTCCACATGATGAACCACGCCCGGCTGGGCACGGGCGTCGGCGCCATCGCGGCGGCGGAGGTCGCCTACCAGAACAGCGCGCTATACGCCCAGGAACGGCGGTCCGGCCGCGCGGTGTCGGACGGCGGCCGGGGCGAGGGGGCGGCCGATCCGATCATCGTCCATCCCGACGTGCGCCGCATGCTCCTGCAGCAGCGGTCCTTCGTGGAGGGAGCCAGGGCGGCGGCGCTGTGGGTCGCCGAACTGCTGCATGAGGAGCAGGCGGGCGCCGAGCCGGCGCAACGGGAACGGGCCGCGGGCCTTGGCCAGCTGCTGACGCCGGTGATCAAGGCCTATTTCAGCGACCGGGGGTTCGAGGCGGCCAACGCCGCCGTCCAGGTCTACGGCGGTCACGGCTACATCCGCGAGAACGGCGTCGAACAGTTCGTCCGCGACGCCCGCATCTTCCAGCTCTACGAGGGCTCCAACGGCATCCAGGCCTTCGACCTTGTGGCGCGCAAGCTGCCGATGGCCGGAGGACGCCCTGTCATGGCGTTCCTTCAGGAGGTCGAGCTCATCGCCGACACGGCGGGCGGCGTCTCCGCCGATCTCGCCGACTATGCCGTGAGCCTGCGGCGCGGCGGCGAGGCGATCGAGGACGCGATTGCGTGGCTGCGCCGGACCGGGCCGGAGCGGGGCGAGACTCTCGGCGCGGCCTCCTATGACGTGCTCAACCTGTTTGGCGTCGTCCTGCTGGGCGCCATGTGGCTCCGCATGGCTGTCGTCGCCGAGCGGCAGCTTGAGGCCGGCGAAGGTGATCCGACCTTCCTGCGGCGCAAGCTGGTGCTCGCCCGCTACTGGTTCGAGCGCGAGATGCCGGCCGTGGAGACTCTGCTGCGCCGGTCCCAGTCCGGCGCCGACGGGCTCATGGCCCTGGCGGCCGAAGCCTTCTGACCCAGCCTCGCCCATTCGTTTCAGCAAACCCTTCAGGACAAGCAGCATGACCGCGCCGAACCTCTTCGACCTCTCGGGCAAGACCGCTCTCATCACCGGCGGCTCGCGGGGCCTGGGCCTGCAGATCGCCGAGGCGCTCGGCGACGCCGGCGCCCGGCTGGTGATTTCCTCGCGCAAGGCCGCCGACCTGGAAACGGCGAAGGCGCATCTGGAAGCCCGTGGCGTCACCGTCGACTACATCGTCGCCGACAACAACAAGGACGAAGACATCCTGCGGCTGGCCGACGAGGCCATTGCCAAGCTCGGCCGGGTCGACATCCTGGTCAACAACGCCGGCGCCACCTGGGGCGCGCCGGCCGAGGATCACCCGATCGAGGCCTGGGACAAGGTGATGAACCTCAATGTCCGCTCGCTCTTCATCCTGTCGCAGCAGATCGCCAAGCGCTCGATGATCCCCAACCGCTATGGCCGCATCCTGAACCTGGCCTCGATCGCCGGCCTGCGCGGTGGCGCCGGGGTGATCGCCTACCACACCTCCAAGGGCGCGGTGGTGAACTTCACCCGTGGCCTGGCGGCGGACTGGGGCCCGCATGGAATCACCGTCAATGCCCTGGCCCCGGGCATGTTCCCCTCGAAGATGACGGCGGGCGTCTTCAAGGAAAAGGGCGTCGACCATTTCGCCAACGCCGCGCCGCTGCGGCGGGTCGGCGACGGCGAGGACCTCAAGGGCGCCGCGCTTCTGTTTGCGTCCGACGCCGGCAAGCACATCACCGGCCAGACACTCGCCATTGATGGCGGCGTGACCGCGATCTGAAGGCGTCACCAACCGGCCACGCCGGAGCGACAGGGAACAGTCCATGGGCGAAATTCTGCAGATCCGTGACCGCGGCCACGTCCGTACGATCACCTTGAACCGGCCGGAAAAGAAGAACGCCCTCAGCCAGGCCCTGGCCTGGTCGGTGATCGGCGCCGTGGACGAGGCGGCCAAGGACGACAACGTCTGGGTGGTGACCATCACCGGCTCGGGCGACGCCTTCTGCGCCGGGCTCGACCTGTCCGACGACGCGCCGGATTCGCCCTTCACGCCACAGACGGCCCAGCTCGACGACATCGGCTGGGTCGGTCATTTCCTGCTGTCCATCCGCAAGCGCTGCGACAAGCCGGTGGTCGCCGGCGTCAACGGCGTCGCGGTGGGGGCGGGGCTAGGGCTTGCGATGGCGGCGGATGTCCGCCTGGTCAGCCGCAGCGCCCGGCTCATGGCGGGCTATACCCGCATCGGCGGCTCGCCCGACGCCGGGCTGACCATAACCCTGCCGCAGGCGATCGGCTACGAGCGCGCGATGCGGTTCATGATGGAGAACCGCATGCTGGTGGGTGACGAAGCCGTCGCCTGGGGCCTGGCGGGAGAAGCCGTGGACGACGCCGCGTTCGCTGACCGGCTGCAGGCCTATTGCGACGAGCTCTGCGCCTGGTCGCCGATCACCCTTCGCCTCCTCAAGCGCGGCATCGTCGCGGCGACCGACTCCATCGACATGGAGCACCAGCTCCGCTTCGAGGTGGCCAACATCCACCGGGCCTTCGCGAGCCAGGACGGGCAGGAGGCGCGTCGCGCCTTCCTCGAAAAGCGCGCCCCCCAGTTCTCGGGCCGATGAGCCCCATCCCCCGCCGACGCGTCCGGTTTTCCGCCGGCCGCCGCCCGCCTTCGGAAGGAGTACTCCCATGACCACCCCCATCGTGCTCTTTGTCCGGATGCGCCCTAAGCCTGAGCACCGGGAGGCGGCGCAGGCCGCGCTCGCCGCCATCGTCGCGGACTCCCGCGCGGAACCGGGATGTCGTGAGTACATCGTCCACAGCGATCTCGACCAGGAGGGCGATCTCTGCCTCTATGAGGTTTGGGACGACGAAGCCGCGCTCAAGAGCCACTTCGCCCAGCCGCACACGAGCGCCTTGTCGAAGCAGTTCGAGGCGTGGCTGGCCGAACCGCTGGCGGTGACGCGACTGCGGCGGATCGCCTAGACCGGCCGACGTCGGCCAGGAGGCCCGGCGCGCCTTCCTCGAAAAGCGCGCGCCGGTTCACTGGCCGCTGACGCCGCCGGCCGCTAGGCGGCTTCCATCGTCCTCCCGAGGCGTTCGCGGATCAGCGCCTCCGCTTCCGCCATGATGCGGTCCAGGAGCTCCTTGACCGTCGGAATGTCGTTGATCAGGCCGGCGACCATGCCGCAGCTCCAGGCGCCGGCATCCATGTCGCCGTTCAGCATCACCCGCGGATAGACACCGGCGACCTCGGGGGCGATGTCCTCGAACTTGATGGCGGCGCCCAGGGTGCGCTCCTTGTCGAGCAGGCGTTCGACGCCGGCGTTGGTGAGCACCCGCTCGGTGTTGCGCAGGGGGCGCATGACCAGACGGGTGTCCAGTTCGTTGGCGGCCAGGATCGCTTCCTTTACGTGCGCGTGGACGGGCG
Organism: Caulobacter sp. GW821-FHT11A05; assembly: GCF_058809015.1. Taxonomy (NCBI): domain Bacteria; kingdom Pseudomonadati; phylum Pseudomonadota; class Alphaproteobacteria; order Caulobacterales; family Caulobacteraceae; genus Caulobacter; species Caulobacter sp. GW821-FHT11A05. Next base: position 57,168 of record NZ_JBXASF010000002.1, read on the forward strand.
CCTCCTTCGTGGCGATGAAACGGGTGCCCATGTTCATGCCCTCGGCGCCCAGCGCCAGCGCCGCCACGAGGCTGCGGCCATCGGCCATGCCGCCGGACGCGACGAACGGGATTTTCAGCTCCTCCGCGGCCCGCGGCAGCAGGATGAAGTTGGGCACGTCGTCCTCGCCCGGGTGGCCGCCACATTCGAAGCCGTCGATGCTGAGCGCGTCGACGCCGATCGCCTCGGCCTTCAGCGCGTGGCGCACCGAGGTGCATTTGTGGATCACCTTGATCCCGGCCTCCTTGAGGACCGGCATCCACTTCTGCGGGTTGTTGCCGGCGGTCTCGACGATCTTGATGCCGCCGTCGATGATCGCCTGGATGTAGCCGGGATAGTCCGGCGGCGTGACCGAGGGCAGGAAGGTCAGGTTCACGCCGAACGGCTTGCTGGTCAGCCCGCGGCATTTGCGGATCTCGTCGGCCAGATGCTGCGGCGAGGGCTGGGTGAGGGCGGTGATCAGGCCAAGTCCGCCGGCGTTGGCCACCGCGGCCGCCAGCTCAGCGAAGCCGACATAGTGCATGCCGCCTTGGATGATCGGCCGTTCGATGCCGAGGAGTTCAGTGATGCGGGTCTTCATTCGAGCCTCCGGGCGCGATGGGAAAGGGTCAGGCGAAGCGGGTCAGGCCGAGCGACTCGGCGACGAGGGCCGGCTTGTCGCCGCCCTCGATCTCGACGGTCACCTGGCTCTTGATCAGGACCTCGCCGGGCCCGCGATCGACCACCTCCGTCAGCACGAAGCGGCCACGGACCCGGCTTCCCGCCCGGACCGGGGCCATGAGGCGGACCCGGTCGAAACCGTAGTTCACCGCCATCACCGTCCCGGCGAGGCGCGGCTGGGCGTCGAACATCATCGGCGCCAGCAGGGACAGGGTCAGGAAGCCGTGGGCGACGGTTCCGCCAAACGGCGTGGCCTTGGCGCGCTCGGGATCCACATGGATGAACTGGTGGTCCTCGGTGACGTCGGCGAACTTGTCGATGCGGTCCTGACCGATGTCGAACCATCGCGAGACGCCGACCTCCTGGCCGATCATCGCCTTGTAGGCGTCGAGGGTGATTTCAGACATTCGGGCGTCCCTTTGGCGGCCTTGGCGGAGTCCGCGGGGTGTCTCCGCGCGGCGCCGCCGGCCTTTCTGTTGTCTTGCCGAGGCCTGCGTCCGGCCGTGGCCATGGCAGAGGTTCAGGAGGATGAATGACATCCACAAAACAACATGTCGAGCAACATCCTGAAAGTCAATCGCGTGACGCGCCATGTTGACGAGTGTGAAAAAAGTACTCACTCATGGCCGCGGGATCCGACCAATCAGGTCTCTGCTGACTCCCGCCTGGATGCGGGGGGTGGCGAGCGATGAGGTGAGCAGTCATGAGCCAGACCCTGGACACAGACACGGCGGCCGAGACGGCGTTCGCGCCGCAGGCGGTGGAGATCAGCTATCGCGCCGACGGCTGCCTGATCCTCAGGTCGCCGATCGTGCTGAGCGGCAGCGAGCGGCATCTTTGCGACTATCTGCATCGCTGGGCCCAGGAGGCGCCCAGCCGAACCTTCCTGGCCGAGCGCGGCGTTGACGGCGATTGGCGGCGGCTGTCCTACCTGGAGGCCTGGCGCCGCGTCCGACGGATCGGACAGGCCCTGGTGGACCGGGGAATGGGCCAGGATCGGCCCATCGCGGTGTTGAGCGGCAATTCCATCGAGCATGCCCTGATCACCTTCGCCGGAATGATCGCGCGCGTGCCTGTCGCGCCGATCTCGCCGGCCTATAGCCTGTTGCCTGACGGCGTCGGGCGGCTGTCGGAAATCATCGATAGTCTCCAGCCGGGCATGGTCTTCGCCCAGGACGCCAAGGCCCTGCATCGGCTGCGGACGGTTCCGGGCCTGGCGAACGCCGAATGGGTGACCGTCGAGGCGGATCCCACCGCCACCAGCTTCGCAGCGCTCGAAGCGGTTGAGCCTGGCCCGGCCATTGACGCCGCCTTCGCGACGGCGAGCTACGACGACGTGGCCAAGATCCTGTTCACCTCCGGATCCACCGGGACGCCGAAGGGGGTGCCCCAGACCCAGCGGATGCTGTGCAGCGCCATCCATAGCGCCAGCCTGCTTGCGCCGGCCGACGAGCCGCCGGTGATGGTCGACTGGATGCCCTGGCACCACACCATGGGCGGCAACAACACCCTGCACGGCACGCTGCGGGCCGGTGGGACCCTCTATATCGATGATGGCCGCCCGACGGCCGAGCTCATCGGCAAGACCATCCGGAACCTGAAGGAGGTGTCGACCACCTTCGTACAGAATGTCCCGGCCGGCTTTCAGATGCTGGTCGAGGCGATGGAGCGCGACACGGACCTGCGGGCCAGCTTTTTCCGGCGCGTCGAGAGGCTGCTCTACGCGGGCGCGGCCCTGCCGCGAGACACCTGGGAACGGCTGCAGGCGCTGTCCATGGCGGCGAGGGGGCGGGCCGTGGCCATCACCTCGGGCTACGGCGCGACCGAGACCGCGCCAGGACTCTGCAGCACGCACTGGCCCTGCGAAGGCCAGGGGGAGATCGGGCTGCCTCACCCCGGCGTCGAGTTGAAGCTGGTGCCGGCAGGGGACCGATACGAGGTCCGCGCCCGCGGTCCCAACGTCATGGTCGGCTACCTTGGCCGGCCTGACCTCAGCGAGGCCGCCTTCGACGAAGAGGGCTTCTACAAGGTCGGGGACGCGGTCAAGTTCATGGACCCGTCGGACCCTCGCCAGGGCCTGCGGTTCGCCGGCCGGCTGAGCGAGAACTTCAAGCTGTCCAATGGGTCCTGGGTCCTCACGGGCGAGCTGCGGTCCACGGTGCTGGCCGCCGCGCCGACGATCTCGGAAGCGGTCGTCGCCGGACATGATCGGGCCGATGTGCGCCTCCTTGTCTGGACGTTTCCCGCGGCGCGCGCCGACCTGGCGCGCGGCGGCCTGGAGGGGAGGGACCTGGAGGCGGCGCTTGAAGCGCGCATCGCCGAAGAGCTGCGGGCCTACAATGCCGACAACCCCGGCGCCACGCGCCGCATCGCGGCTTTCGCCGTCCTTCGGCAGGCGCCCTCGCTGGCGACCGGAGAACTGACGGACAAGGGCTCCGTGAACCAGCGCGCGGTCCTCGCCAGCCAGGCCGACCTTGTCACGGACGTGTATTCGTCCCAGCCGTCCGGACGGGTCGTCGTCCTGTAGACGATCGCGGCCGCGGAGGTCGCGTCAGGCCTTTTCAGGGGCCGCCAGCATCTCCCCCACCGTCGGGGCGCCTTCGGTGTGCCGGTGCAGCCGCAGATCGCCGGGGATCAGGCCTTCACCGCAATGCTGGCAGGTGATGACCGCCTTGGCCGGCTGGCCACAGCGCTCATGCACAAACCGCCCCGGGCCCTTGCCGCCATAGACGTGGCGATTGCCCCAGTCGCCCAGGGTCACCAGCACCGGCGTCAGTTCCAGCCCCTTGCCGGTCAGCAGGTATTCGTGCCGCGGCGGATGCTCGGAATAGGGGCGTGTCTCCAGGATGTCGTGGGCGACCAGGGCCTTCAGCCGCGCGGCCAGTACGTTGCGAGCGAGGCCGAGGCGCTCCTGCCACTGTTCGAAACGACGCACGCCGCGGAAGGCTTCCCGCAGGATCAGGATCGTCCAGGGATCACCCACGATCTCCAGCGCCCCGGCGATGCCGCAGACCTGCCGGGAATAGTTTGCCGTCCTGCCCATCGCATCAGAATGTGGTTTCCGCCAGGGAATAACAAGAGGGTTGTTTTTGTAGATCAACCAAGTTGGGTTTCATATTGGAACGCATTTAGCCAATGCCCTGGGCCGAGGCGGACGCTGAGCCCATGGTACCTCCCACGCCTGCCAATCCCCTCCGCCTTAGTGCGCCAGGATAGCCAGGAGCAGCAGGGCGACGATGTTGGTGATCTTGATCATCGGGTTCACGGCGGGACCGGAGGTGTCCTTGTAGGGGTCGCCGACGGTGTCGCCGGTGACGGCGGCCTTGTGAGCCTCCGAACCCTTTCCATGGACGACGCCATCCTTGTCCTTGAAGCCCTCTTCGATGATCTTCTTGGCGTTGTCCCAGGCGCCGCCGCCGCTGGTCATCGAGATGGCGACGAACAGGCCGGTGACGATCACCCCCATCAGCATCGCGCCAAGGCCGGCGAAGGCGTTCTGGCGGGTGGTGATGGCGTCGAGGATGAAGAACAGGGCGATGGGCGACACGACCGGCAGCAGCGAGGGCACGATCATCTCGCGGATCGCGGCCTTGGTCAGGATGTCGACGGCGCGGCCGTACTCGGGCTTCACCTCGCCGGTCATGATGCCGGGGTTTTCCCGGAACTGACGGCGGACCTCATGCACCACCGCTTCGGCGGCGCGGCCCACGGCGGTCATCGACATGCCGCCGAACAGGAAGGGCAGCAGCCCCCCGAACAGCAGGCCGACGACGACGAAGGGGTTGGAGAGGTCGAAGGCGATGTCGCCCAGCCCGTGGAAGAAGGTCCCGACCTCCGCGTTGGCGGTGAAGAACTTCAGGTCCTGGGTATAGGCGGCGAACAGCACCAGGGCGCCGAGACCGGCGGAGCCGATCGCATAGCCCTTGGTGACGGCCTTGGTGGTGTTGCCGACGGCGTCCAGGGCGTCGGTGGTGACGCGGACTTCCGGGGGAAGGCCGGCCATTTCGGCGATGCCGCCGGCGTTGTCGGTGACCGGACCAAAGGCGTCCAGGGCGACGATGAAGCCGGCCAGCGACAGCATGGTGGTGGTGGCCACCGCGATGCCGAAGATGCCGCCCAGCTGGTAGGTGACGACGATGCCGACGATGATGGTCAGGGCCGGCAGGGCCGTGGACTCCAGGCTCATGGCCAGGCCCTGGATGACGTTGGTGCCGTGACCGGACACCGAAGCCTGAGCGACCGAGCGGACCGGGCGGAAGCCGGTGCCGGTGTAGTATTCGGTGATCATCACGATCAGGGCGGTGACGGCCAGTCCCACCATGCCGCAATAGAAGAGATCGGTGGCGTCGAAGGTGACGCCATAGATGGTGACCGGTGCACGCAGCGAGGCCTGGGTCACCCACCAGATCCCCGGGATCGAGAGGAGGCCGGTGACGGCGAGGCCCTGATAGAGGGCGCGCATGATGTTCTGTGATTTCCCGAGCCGGACGAAGAAGGCGCCGACGATAGAGGTCAGGATACAGACGCCGCAGATGCCCAGCGGCAGCAGCATGATCCCTTCCACGAAGGTCGTACCCCGGAAGAGGACCGCGCCGAGCACCATGGTGGCGACGGTGGTGACCGCATAGGTCTCAAACAGATCGGCGGCCATGCCGGCGCAGTCGCCGACATTGTCGCCGACGTTGTCGGCGATGGTGGCGGCGTTGCGGGGGTCGTCTTCCGGAATGCCGGCTTCGACCTTGCCCACCATGTCGCCGCCGACGTCGGCGCCCTTGGTGAAGATGCCGCCGCCGAGACGGGCGAAGATGGAGATCAGCGAGGCCCCGAACCCGAGGGCGACGAGGGCGTCGATGACCTTGCGGTCGCCGAAGGCGAGGCCGAACGGACCGGTGAGAACCCAGAAATAGCCCGCGACGCCCAGCAGGGCGAGGCCGGCCACCAGCATGCCGGTGATGGCGCCCGAGGTGAAGGCGACGTGGAGGCCCTTGGCCAGGGACTCGGACGCCGCCCGGGCGGTGCGCACGTTGGCGCGGACGGAAATCAGCATGCCTGCGAACCCCGCCGCGCCCGACAGAATGGCGCCGATCGCGAAGCCGGCTGCCGCCAGCCAGCCGAGCAGAAGGCCGAGCGCCAGAAAGAGGACGGCGCCGACCGCGGCGATGGTCAGGTATTGCCGGCGCAGATAGGCCTGTGCGCCTTCCTGGATCGCCTCCGCGATCGCCTGCATCCTGGCCGTGCCGGGCGACAGACGCAGCAACGCCATTGTCTGGACGACGCCATAGACGATGGCGACGACACCGGCCGCGATCGCGAGCAGCAGAAAATCGAACTTCACCTGCATTCCCCCTTTGAGGACCAGCCTGGCCCCTCGCTTCGCACGCCTATTGAAGACCCGGATCGCCGAGCCCGGAAACACCGGCCAGCAGTCCGGACATCAAGATGCCGATCATGACGCCGAGCACAATGATCAGCGCCGGCCCCAGCCACTTGGTGCGGCTCTTTATCCTGCGCAGCGCCCGAGACTGTTCCTGGCGGCCGGCACGGTCGAGCATCCGGCCCAGCGCGCCGGTCTCTTCGCCGATGCGAGCCATTTGGCTCAGGGCCGGCGGCAGGGACGGAACGCCGGCCAAGGCCTCGGAGACGCTCGCGCCACCACCTACCGCCGTCGCCAACCCTTCCAGCCGCTTGCGGGCTTCGGTCAGGCGGATCGATCCGGAAGCGAGCCGGATGGCTTCGGGGGCCGGCGCTCGGGCGGCCAGCAGCTGTCCGAGCGCGCGGGCGAATCCGCCATAGACAATGCCGCGCGCCATCGAGCGCAGGGGGCCATCCAAGAGAAAGGTCTGTAGAAGCCGGTTGAGCGCGCCGAACCGCCAGGACGCCAGGAGTGCGATCGCCGTGGTCGCCAGCGTGCCCGTCCAGAGGAGCGGGTGCTCCGTCAGGAGCCGGCTGACCGCTAGCAAGCCGGCCATGATCAAAGAGGTTTCGCCACCGGCCTCATCGATGATCGGCGCCAGGGCAGGGACCACGAACAGCACGATCAGCAGGATGCTGCCCAGGGTCATGGACAACACGAATCCCGGGTAGCTGAGCGCGCCGACCACCTGCTCGGCGATCTCCATGTCGCGCTCGATGGTCTCGGCGATGGTGGTCAGCGCCGCAGGCAGGCTACCGGCGGCTTCCCCGGCGGCGATCAGCGCCGGCAGGAACGGGTAGCGCGATCCGAGCACCGTGCGAAACGCCTCGTCGAGCGGCACGCCCTTGCTGATTTCCTGGGACAGGGCCTGGGCCGCAGGCCCCGCGCTGGTGTCGCCCGACGCGCTTGCCATGACTCCCAAGGCGTTCTTCATCGAGGCGCCCGCCAGCAACAGCTCCGCCAGGTCAGAGGCGAGTTCCGCGACGGCCTCGGCCGACAGCGTGATCCGTCCACGTTGGTCCCTGCTGGAGGCGGGCGTGAGCCGGATGGGGCGAAGGTTGTCGCGTTGCAGCCGGGTGAAGGCGTCGCGTTCATCCTCCGCTTCAACCGAGCCGGTGACCCGGACGCCACTGGGGGCTGCAGCGGTGTAGGTGAACCGGACCATCAGGAATCGCCCAGGACCGAGAGCAGCTCGGCGACCGAGACCAGGCCCGCCCGGGCCTTTTCAATGCCGTCGGCGGCCATCGAGGTCAGACCCAGCACGGTAGCTTGGTCGACGAGTGCGCCTGTGTCGGCGCCGCGCGCAACCGTCCGCAGGAAGGCCTCGTCGGCGAGGAACACTTCCGACAGCGCCAGTCGGCCCTTCGTGCCGCGGCCGTCACAGGCCTTGCAGCCCTTGGCGGCGAAGAAGGGGCCGTCGGTCGAGGCGACGTGTCGCTCCAGGAAGCCACGCTCTGCGTCGGTCAGCTCGGTCGGCGTCTTGCAGCCTTGGCAGAGGCGGCGCGCCAGTCTCTGGGCGGCCGCGCCAAGCAGGGCGGCGGCCAGCTGATAGGGCTCGACGCCCATGTCGATGAGACGGGGCACGACACGAAGCGCGTCGTTGGCATGGACCGACGCCAGGACAAGGTGGCCAGTCATGGCCGCCTGGACCGCTACCGCGGCTGTCTCGGCGTCGCGAATTTCCCCCACCAGGAGGACATCGGGATCCTGGCGCAGAAAGGCCCGGAGGGTGGAGGCGAAGGTGAGGCCGATAGCCGGAGCGACCTGGGTCTGCACGACGTGATCGAAGTGGTACTCGACCGGGTCTTCGATGCTGAGAATCTTGCGCTCGGAGTCCGCAAGGCCGTTGAGCAGCGCGTAGAGGGTCGTGGTCTTGCCGCTGCCCGTCGGTCCCGTCACCAGGAACATCCCGTGATGAGACTGCGACGCCCGACGCATCTGGGTCGCGTGGTCTGCCGAGAAGCCGAGGCTCGCCAGATCGAGCTGCATGTGGTTGCGGTCGAGCAGGCGCAGGACCGCGCCTTCCCCGAACACCGACGGGACCACGGAAACCCGCACCTCGACCGGGCGCCCTTCGATCACGAAGGTCGCGCGACCATCCTGGGGCAGACGTTTTTCCCCAAGATCCAGATCCGCGAGCACCTTGATCCGTGCGATGGCGGCGGCGGCGAGGTCAAGGCTCACCGAGCCGAATGGAACCAGGCGGCCGTCCAACCGAAGACGGATGCGCGCGTCATGGCGGCGCGGTTCGAAATGGATGTCGGAGGCGCCGCGGTCGACCGCCGCTTCGATCGCCGAGGCGACGGCGCGCGCGCCGGAACTGTCCGACGTCGCGTCGGCCAAGCGGTCAAGCTCTCGCTCCACGCTCCGGGAAGCGGCATCAAGCGGAGCCTCGACCACGATCGCGTACCGCTCGGCGAACACCCGGCGCCATTCGGAGGGCGCCGCAGCCAGAACGTCCACGGCATGGCCCGTGGCGAACACCAGGCCGGCCAATCCCCGGTCGTCGAGGGGGTCACAGGCCGCGACGGTCAGCCGGCCGTTCTGCAGGTCGAGCGGCAGGATCCGGTGGCGCTTGAGGAAGTCTTTGGAGACCGCCAGCTCGCTGACCGTGTCGAGTGGCGGAGTGAGCGTGCTGTCCCACACCCCGCAACTGGCCGCCCGGGCGCAGGCCTCGACGAGCTGTTCGTCCGAAAGCACGCCCATCTGATTGAGCACATGCTCTACCGGCAGGCGGTTACGCTCGGCCATGAGTTCGGCGCGGGCCATCTCGGCGGCGGAGACCAGTGACCGATCGAGCAGATCGCGCAGCAGCGCCTCGCGCTTCTTGGCGGCCGGATCGCTGCTCACTGACGAGCCCTCTGAACCAAGTCGTGGCAGCGGACAGGATCGGGGGCCACGAACGGACCTCGCCACATGTCGAGCACTGCGATCGGCATCGCCGGGTCGCCGGTGAAGCGTACGATCGCGTCGGCCCCACGCCCCTCGACAAAGGCGGCCAGACGCCAGACCTCCCCGACCCGCCAGGAAGGTTCGCCCTCAATCGGCGCGGATGGCTGTGTCAGCGTCACGGTCCGGGAGGCGGTGAGGGGCGACAGAAAGCTCTGCGCACAGGTGCGCCAGATTGAGCTGGAGGCGCGACCGACGAGCGCCCGGCGATCTGGGCCGAGGGCCGAGGTCGGCGCGGGAGGGGCCAACGGCTCTCCGGCCGAAAGCGCCATCAGCGCCGCAGCGCCCAAGGCGTCGGGGCTCCGGGCCGATGCCTTGATCGCTTCGGGTTCGGCCAAAAGGGTCACCGCCTCGCCATCAATGTCGCGGGTCCAGACCAGAGGCCTCGTTCGGCCGTCCTGCATGACGGCCTTGGCCGCCAAGACGAGCGCCCCGTCGAGGAGGGCGTCCTGTTGGGCATGCTGCAGGGCGTCGCGGGCGGTGCGCAGTTGAAAGTTGGAGAAGGCGAGCAGGCCGGTGGCGATGATCGCCAGCGACAGGGCGATCGCCCCGAAGGCCGCCGTGGCGTAGCCTCTCTCATCGCGCGTCGAGGAGGCCACGGGCCCTTATCTCCGCCATGCCCGATGTCAGGTCCAGCAGCAGCTGATCCGCGTCGCTTGGCGAGCGGATGATCTTGGCGCTGATCAGGATGATGAGTTCGGTGCGCCGGCCATCCTTGGTGGTGCGCTTGAACAGCTCGCCAAGCAAAGGGACGTCCTGCAACAGGGGCGGTCCCGAGGACCCGGCCGTCTTGGAGGTTGAAATGAGGCCGCCCAACGCGACCGTCTGCCCCTCCTGGACGATGAGGTTGCTGTCGATCCGGCGCTGCTGGATGGTCGGCGAGTCGATGCCCGAGGAGGTGGTCCGCGCGACGGCGCTGACTTCCTGGGAGACTTCGATCAGGACCGTGTCGGTTCCGCTGATGCGCGGGGTCACCTTCAGGATGACGCCGGTGTCCTTGTACTCGGTGTTGACGACGAGGGGCGCGCCGCTGGAGGCGGTGCTTTGGCTGGTCTGGGACGCCACCGGCACTTGATCGCCGACTTGCAGGGTCGCCGGGCGGTTGTTGAGCGCCAGCACCTTGGGTGAGGAGATCACCTCGACGTTGGTCCGGGAACTGAGGGCGGTGATCGCGGCCCTCGCGTCATCGGTCATGTAGGTGATCGACAACCCGGGGAAGGTCCCCGTCACGGAACCGTTTGCGGAGGAGCTCGAGGTGATGGTCAGTCCCCCGCCGCTGGCGATCAATGACCAGTCCACCCCAAAGCGGAAGTCGTTGTTGAGGGTCACCTCAAGGATCGTTGCCTCGATGAGAATCTGATCAGGCTGGGCGTCGAGCTCGTTGAGGATCCGCTGCATCTGCAGCCACCGCGACGCCGGCGCGGCGATGATCAGGGTGTTGCTGTCGACATCGACGCTGACCTTCACCTCGCCGGCCGCACCATTGCTTGCCGGCGCAGCCACCGCCGCTTCGCCGCTGGCCGCCGGCGTGGCGGGCGCGCCGATCTCCGTCGCTCCGGAATCGAGCGCCGCCCCCAGGCTTTTGGCCAGTTTCTCCACCGAGGTGTTCCTGGCCTTGTAGAGCCAGAGGGAGTTGCGTTCCTCGCGCGATGGCGCATCGAGGCGCTCGATCCAGCCAAATGCCGCGTCGAGGTTGGCCGAGGAGCGGGCCATGACAACCAGGCTGTTCATCCGCTTCAGGGGCACGATCACCAGACCTGTCGCGCCTGAGCCCTGGACGATCTTCTGCACCTCGGCGGCGACGGTTTCGGCCGGCGCGTTCTTCAGTTCGTAGTAACGGATGCGCGAACCCTGCAGTTCGCTGCGGTCGAAGATGGTGATGATATCCCGCACGGCGATGAGTTCGCGGGGCGTGCCGCCGATCAGGATGAAGCCGAGCTTGTCATCGATATGAACCACGACCCCGGCCGGCATCAGAACGGAGATCGCCTTCACCACTTCCGAAGGTGTGGCGTATGCGACATTCACGGCCTCGATGCGATATCCGGCGACCGCCTTTGACGGCGCTTCGCCGGGCGCTCCGGCCGCCGCCTTGGCCTTGGCGCGCGGGGTGACGAGGTATCCGCCAGCCGTCCGGACCAGCGCGATGTCATGGGCCGCCAAGGTCGTTTCGAGGGCCGCCAGCAGCTGTTCGCGACTCATGCGCCCCTGAACCCGAAAGGAGATCTGACCACGGACTTCTGGATCGACCGTGAAGGATATCCCAAGACTGTTGCCGAGGACCTCGTTGACGACATCCCGCACGTCCGCCTCGTCAAAGGCGATCGACCAGCTGCGCGACGCCTCCGCCGCGATGGCGCTCGGCGTCATCGCCGACGCAAGGGGCGCCACGGCGAGAAGGGCCGTCACGCGAAGTACGAGAGGAAGGATTTTCACGCGGAACTCGGGACTTGAAAGGCGGCGCGGCCGGGACGGATCACTCAATTTCACAGAGACCCGTCTGTGGATTGGGAACGCAGGGCTCTCCCCCGCCGGGGTCGCCACCACCCGGCGGATCCTCACCCGCGATGGTCAGGGTGACACGGCCGGACTTCTGCTGACCGTTGGGGTGGCTGAAGACGTAGTCGGCGTAGCAGGTCAGGCTGGCGCTCGCCGGCGTGACCGTCGGCGCGGTATAGCTGAGCACCGACGTGGTGGTTGACGCCGCGCCACAGGCGCCAGCGCCGCCGGAGGTGGTCGCGGAGATGAGGCTCACGGTCGCGGAATCGCTCGCCTCTCCAAGCGCGCTCATGGCGAAGGTCGTGGCGTCTTCCGAGGTCAGGGAGGCCAACGGGTTGTGGGCGGTGAGCTGGACCGGAGGAGACGGCGCCGGACCGACGGCCTGCGATCCGCAAGTCTGGCCAGCGGCCGCGGCCACGGTCTTTGAGGTTCTGTTTCCGGCCGCGTCGTAGCTGTATTTGGTTATCTTGGGGGTCGCGGTCGGATGATAGACGCACAGCAAACGGCCGTGGGCGTCGTAGCCCATCGTCGCCTGGGCCACGGCGCTCACGGGCAGGCACACCATCACAAGGGCCGCCAAGCCCAGCAATCCTCGTAGCATTTCGATAATCCCCCCGACCTTTCAAAAAAAGCCTAAGCGGGAACACGCGCCAATACAATCACTCGCGCGCGACCTTCGGCTGCGGGGCCGGGGCGCTCTTGGGGCCGGGTTGGGGCGCGGCTGGCGCGGGTGCAGAAGCAGGCTCCCTTGCCCGGGTTTTGGGCTGTTCGGGGTCCGTGGGCGCTGGTGAGGCTGGCGCTCTGGGCGTCTTGAACAGTTCCATCCGCCGAACTTCTCCCGCGGCCTGGAGCTCGACGGCGGCCCGCTCAAGCCTGGTCACCGTGACACCATCCCTGCTCTGGCCCACCGCGAGCCAGAAGCCCTGGCCACCAGAGGAGAAGAAGGCCGCGCGACGCCTGGGCGTGAAACTGATGCCAATGAGCCGCAGATCGCTATTGGCGACCGGCGCCGCTGCCGGTTGAACCGCCGCCTGCGGGACGTTGAACAGGGGCATGGAGAGGGCGTCGGCAACCGAGACCTGGCCTGGCGGCTCCGGCCGGCCGCGGGGCGCCTGCGCGCCGGACGGCCCATCGACATCCCATCGCCCGAAAAGCAGCCAAGCCGCGCAGCCGAGGACGCAGCCCGCGCACAGCGCCAGGAGGGGCGCCCTCATTCGCCGAGCCTTATCGCACAATAGATCCGCCCCTTCAGGCGCCATTGCGCCCGTCCGCCGTCGGCGGGAACGCCGTCCAGCTCCTCGACAAAGACGGTCGGCGTGGCGTCGGCGAGGATCTTCAGGAAGTTGAGGCCAGAGGCGTAGGAGCCGTCGACCGTGGCTTCGACCAGCAGGCTGGACAGACCGTGCGAACCTCCCCGCGTCGGGGCGGTCGTGATCTCGCGACGAGTGATGGCGACGCCGGCGGCGGCGGCGGCGTCGGTCAGGCGCACCGACAACAGAACGGAGGCCGGCTCCAGTCCATGGTCGCAGACAGCGCCTTGGGGAAACAGGCTTGGCGCCGACGCCGGGCTGGGCAGCGCCTTGGCGGCCGCCATCTGCCGCGCGATGGTTTCCTGCCGTCCGATCTGGTCGGGAGCCAGGGCGAGGGCCCATAGCAGGCTGGCTGCGGCGAGCGCGACAACCGCTCCGGCGGCGAGCATCGCGACGGCGCGCCAAGACACAAGGGCAGGACGTTGGCTCACGGGGCTGAGACCCTGGCCGTGGTCGCCTGCCACCGGGTTTTTCCGCCGGAGGCCGAGACCAACGCGATCTCCCGATCCTGCGAAGCGATAGGCCTTCCCGTGCCGACCGCCTCAATGACCAGCCCGCCGGGCCGCCACTCGACCTTGGTCAGCGCAGCATTCGGGTCCCGGGCGCGCGAAAGCCAGCCGATGTCCTGCAATGCGTCGGCAAGCAGGGTCCCTTCGGCTCCCGCCATGACCAGGGCGCGTTGCTCTTCGATTCGGCGTTGTGTCCTTTCGCCCAGCGCTCGCGATCGGACCGCCGATTGGTACTGCTCATTCAGCGCCATGTCCGTCCGCTCCCGGTCTCCCAGCGCGACAAGAGACGCCCCGGTCGCAATCGCGACCGCCGCCGCGACGCCGACGACGGGAAGAGGCCTCTGCCAGAGGGCGCGTTGAGCCGAGCGATGGTCCTGAATCTGAAATTCGATCGGTTCGCCATCGAACATCTCGGTGTGGCGGACATCGCCGACCACCTCTTCGCGTCGGAAGTAGGCGGCGGCAAATCGCCCCTCGCGGCCGGGACGCCAGGGCGCGAGGCGGCGCAGGGACAGGTGGACCTGGTCCTCCGGTAGCGGCGCGGCATGGCCCGCCTCCAGCCTGACCAGCCGCCATTGATCCCAAGGCATGGCCGCAGGCGCCGTGAAGGTCAGCACGAACGGGCGCGCCTTAGGCGCCTCGCCATCGCCAACGTCCAGCAAGGCTTCGGAACTCATGGGGGACTCTGAACAGAGGTGGGAAAGCAACGATGGTTCACGCCATCGAAGGCACAGGCGGCCGACTGCTGGGCGGCGGTGCGCCAGAGCACGAAAGCGGCGCCGCGGGCGTCGACGAGGGCGACCGCGCTCAATCGGCCCTCGGCCTCGCCGACGGGAAACCTGGGACCTGCCCCATCGGCGGAGATGTAGCGGAAGCGCAAGCCCGGCGCCGGCAGGGGGACGAATGCGCCGCCTTCGTCTTCAAGCCTGGCCGACGGTCCGTCCCGGACCGTCAGTTCGCAGGAACGCGGCGCGCCGCAGTCGTATCGGATGCTCCGCTCGTCGCCCTCCAGAACCGGCTCGGATGCGTCGGTCGCCGAGGCAAACGGGCCGGGGCCCAACTGGCGACGCAGGAAGGTCTCGACGGCCCTCGCCGAGGCGACCCTGGAGATCGCCAGCGACGCCCGCTGTCCCGTCTGGGCAAAGGTCCGGGTCGCCTGGGTCAGGGCCGTCATGGCCAGGCCCAGCACCAGAAGCGCGGCCAACATCTCGACCAGCGTGTAGCCATTCGGGGACCGGGTCGCGCTCATTGCGGCCTCGGCTGACAGAAGCGGTGGGTCTTGATTGACGGCGCGCCCCGGCGTCCGCGCGTCGCGGCCTCAACCCGACAAATGACCGGATCGTTTCCGCGCTCGACCGCTGCGATCGGCGTCGCCGTGACAACCCAGCCGTCGCCCCGACGGACGCCGCCCTCGCTGAGCGCGTTGCGCCACTCGGCGGCGAGACGCCACTCAAGCAGCCGGCGGCTCTGGTCGAACGCCGCGGCGCTGTTGGCCGCCCGAAGCGCCTGGGCGCCCGCGTGCAGCGCAAGGCCGAGGCCCAGGCCGAGCAGAGTCAGGCCGACAAGCATGTCGGTCAGCGCGTAGCCCGATCGCTCGTTTCGGTCACAGTCGCCGCTCAAATGCGCCCCCGCCGCAAACTTCGACAGAAGTGGGATTTGGCCCAAAGGTCAACCTTGACGACATGCAAAACTTGCGTTCGATTGACGGTAGATCGCAGGTCTCCTCGCGGGACATCGCAGGGCTGTCAGGTCGGGGGACCATGAGATACTCGCAACTTCAAAGCGCCGTTGCGCGCCGCTGGCGTCTGTTTGCCGGCATGGGCGCTGGCCTTGTCGGTCTCGCAATCGTGGCGACGCTGCAGGTCCCCTGGGCCTTCGCGCAGTCCGGCGGCACGACGGCCACGCCGCTGCCGGCCCTGCCATCGGTGACCATTGCCAAGGGAACCTTGATTTCGCCGACGGCGGCCAACGCCTGGTACGCGATCCAAGCGCAGGTTTCGACCGATGGGCTGTGCGATCGGTACGAGGGCAATGCTGAAATCTGCCCCACGGGCGGCCGGCCCCGGGCTCCGGAGATTCGGGAACTGGCCCGCGCGCTGCGGCATGACCCCGACCTGATCTACGAATACGTCCGCAACAGCGTCGACACCGAGTTCCTGTTCGGGACCCACAAGGGCTCGCTCGGCGTCATCATCGAGAAGTCGGGCACCGCCTTCGATCAGGCCCAGCTGATGGTCGACCTGCTGCGGGAAATTCCCGAAGGCGGCACAACCGGGACCAACGCCCGCTTCCGCTACGGGACCCTCACCCTGGATGGGGACCAGTTCAAGGCCTGGACGGGGCTCACCAATGCCAAGGCCGCCTGCGACTTCCTGGCCACAGGCGGCATTCCCGCGACCGTCAACAGCTGCGACGCGGGCGGCACGGTCTCCAGTGTTACCCTGTCGCATGTGTGGGTCGAGGCGGAGATCGGTGGCGCCTGGCGGTTCTTCGACCCGTCGTTCAAGCCCTACGAGCACACCAAGGGCATCAACGATCCAGCGCTGGTCGGCACCGCGCTGACAGGCAACATCAAGACCGCCATGGGCTTCGATTCCGGGGAGTTGGCCAGCGCCGCGGGCGGCGGCGAGACCAACGTCTCCGGCACGCCGGGCCTGTCGACCGTGAGCTCGGTGAGCCAGAGCGGCATCTCGAATCTCCTGGGCTCCTACGGCGCCGGCCTGTTGACCCGGCTGAAGCAGGCGGACATGCAGGGCGCCAGTTTGCGCGAGGTGATCGGCGGTCGGTTGATCGAGCCGGCCATCCGGCCATCCGGCGGCTGGCTTCTGAGCACGCCGGCGAGCCATCAGGGCCTGAGCACTTGGGCCAACATCCTTGATCCCTGGCGGGCCAAGGTGAAGCTCTACTCGGCGGTCACCCCGAGCGGCCAGCCGCCGATTGTCTATGTCGATGCAGAGTTCTTCGGCGATGAAATCTACGGCCGGCGCACGGAGATTGTGACCGTCCCCGAGGGCGATGCCGGAGCTGCCGAGATCTGGAGGCCGGAACTGCTGCTCGATGGCGTCGGTCTCGCGATTGGGGAGGCTCAACTGGGTCCGCTGCCCCAGAAGATCAATCTTCAGATGACTGCCAACCATCCGTTCGCGGCGGCCAATGACGCAGGCAACGCCGCCGATGGAACCTATGGCGACGCCACGGTTACGAAACGGGCAGACATCTATAGCACCGCCACCTTGGTGATTTCATGGGGCTCGACGTCCACGGCGCTCACCGCCAAGTGGGACCGCGAGTACGCCAACGACCGGCCCGCCTACTATTCGGTCTATTCTCCGCTCGGCGACCAGCCGGAGCCCCACGCCGCCGGCGACACGGGCCGGGCCCGGGTGGCGGGGACCTGGCTGGCCCAGTTCAGCTGGAGCACCGACATCCATGCGGAGCTGGCCGACGCCCGGCCCGTGATGCTGCACACCCTGGGCGTAATCAGCGATGACCGAATGGTCTTCGGGATTCCGCAGCAGCCCTGGGCGCCTGAGCAATTAACGGCCGACGATGAGCGCGGCTTCGAGACCTATGACCAGACCACGGTCGTCGATCTGGAAACCAGCTTCGGGCTGGTGACCCGCGACTCGAATGTCGCTCGCCGAAACGGCGCGCTGCATGCAATCGCAGCGACGGCCGCCACGCTCGAGGGCAGCGTGATCGCCCAGCTGTTCGACGCGCCCGACACTGCGTCGACCGCGACCCGGTTGGCCTGGGGCAACAATCCCGAATCGACGGAAACGCCGGACGCCAGCGCACGCGAGGTCTATTTCCTCACGGCCCCGTCGACCGGGACCCGTGTCGACGTGGCGAATGCCTTCGCCAGCCTGACCACCTACGACAACGGCACGGGACCGGTCGCGGCCTATCGGAAGGTGCCGGTGATCGCGCAGGGCACGGTGGATCTCTTCCGCAGTCGGCTCAGCGGGACGGTCGCCGCCTATGCTGCAGACGGGTGGGATATCACGGCGTCATCCGAAGCGTCGCTGGGCCCGGGCCATCGCATCGGCTCGGAGTACGTCAGAGCGATCTATTCTTTCTCTCAAACGGTTGGGGGGCCCTCCAGCGGCACCTATCTGACGTTTTGCAAGGAGAAATTCAGGGATACGTCGACGCCTTCGAGACCACCGCCCTCTGACACCACGACCATCGGTTCGGCTTGGTTTGGCGATCTTTCGAGCAGTTCCCTGGGCGCTGATTGTATGGAAAACGGAATATCCGGGACCGTAGAAGTCGCGCTCAATGGCACGGGGGCGGGGATATTACCCTCAGATCGGGTCACCCGGACCGGCAGCATCTTCGCCCGCTTCCCCACGCTCCAACGTGGCGGCGCCCTGATCGCCACCAAGTACGCGGCCAACGACGAACCGGTGGCCATCGCCCATGTGCTGACCCGCTATGGCGCCAATACCAAGGGTGGGGGTGGCGCAACCGTCACCCAGGCCGAACATTTCAAGCCCAACGAGGCGGCGCAGTCCTTGAAGGACCGCTTCGTCGATCGATCCGACGCCCTGGGTGTCGACCTGGGAACCGGCCAGGCCGGCTTCGTCAGCCCCGTCCTCGCCTCCGTTGGTTCGGGCGAGTTCCCCTACCGGCTGGACCGCCGCATCGAGCTTCGCGGCGGCGCGGTCAAACTGCTGCCCTTCTATGAAGCTTCCGGCCCTCACCCGACCAGGCCGGTGGACGGGGCCGTGACCAACTGGGACATCCGGGCCGAATTTTCCAACTCGGCCTACGAGACGATGGGGCAAAGCCGGCCGGAGGCCGCTGTGCCGACCATTGTCGCCTTCATCGCCATGCAAGACATCTGGGGCGCCGCGAACAAAGGCGCCCGGCGCGACATCATGGGCGTCATGACCGCCAAATGGTGGTCCGATCGACTGCTCTTCAATGTTGTCTCGGTGCTGCAGGGGGCCAACGCTCAGCAGTTTGTGCGCCTCATCGATGACAGCTTTGTCCCCGCGGCTGGCGGTGCGGCAAAGCTGGAGGTTACCGGCACGCGCCAGGTCCTGCGGCCGGACATCCAGCGAAAGCAGGTCCGAAGCGCGACCCAGACCGAATCCACCCTGCGCGGCTGGAAGTACTCGGACGTCGTCAAGATCGTCTTGACCAATCCCGGCGGCGACAAGCAGGAGTTCGAATTCTGGACGGGCGGCAAGCCGGTTCTGCCGCCGGCCGGTTCGCCGGCCTGGGGGTATCTGGACGCCGACCACGGCTGGCGACTGAAGAGTTGGACGTTCCCGCAGGGCGTGAGCCTGACCATGGAGTATCAGACCCAGGTCATCAGTGGCGACCTCGTCGGCGTGCAGAGCAGCATCCCCAGTCGCGTCAATTCCAGCCTGGGTTTCGGGCTCGACATCCCGGAGATCAGCGGAACCCTGACCGCGACGCCCGCGAACGTCCTCGCCGGTTGCGGCACGCTCGAAGCCACCAACTTGGCGAGCGAAACCACCAAGCTCGTCTTGCGTGCCTGGCAACCGCGCAGCCTCACGCAGAGGCCGGACGCCTATTGCCGGCCTCTGGAGGTGTTCGCCCCAGGTGATCAGGCGGTCCCCTCGCTAAGCTACGGCTACGACACCCTTGGCCGCGTGAAAGAGGCGCGCGATGCGGTCGCCATCCGCGAGCCCGCGTCACGTGGATCGCACAGATTCTATGTCGCCGAAGGCTACCGAGGAGAACGGCAGGACCCGCTCGACGGGCGCTACGCCGTCGAGACGCTGCGCGGTGGCCGGGAGACCCGGCACTACGACGAGCTGTACTTCGCCCCACCGGCGGCAGGTCGGACGATTCGTCCTCCGGTGATCACGCGCACCGACGGCCGCGGCCGGGTGATCGAACGGACCTTCCCGGAAGGCGACAAGGTCAAGTTCACCTATGACGCCAAGGACAATCCCGCCAGCCTGACCAAATGTCCCAAATCCGGCTGCGGTACGGCGCTGGACATGAAGGTCAGCGCCCTGTGGCACGCCGACTGGAACAAGCCGACCCAGATCACCGACGCCATGGGGCGGGTCACCACCTTCAGCTACTGGGAAAGCGGCGACGGCAAGTCTCTGCTCAAGACGGCGGTGCGGCCGTCTCCGGACGGCGGCGCGTCGCAGCCGACCTACAGCTTCTGGTACAACGCCGTCGGCCTCTTGTGGAAGACGACGGACGCCGACGGCTACCTGACGGAAAATAGCTGGAGCGCGGCGGGCTGCCTGACCAGCACGCGGCTGGGTCCCACCGGCTCGGGCCTGAGCAAGTCCTTCGCCTGCGACGCGGTCGGCAACACCACCGAGGCCTGGGACGCCCGCGGCGAGGCGCTGACCAAGGTCACCACGACCTACGACCTGATGCGCCGGCCCACCCAGGTCAGCGCGCCGCTGGGGGTGGTGACCAAGACCGTCTACGACCTCGATGGCCGGCCGACGGAGGTGCAGAAGCGCCTGGACCAGGCCGGGATGGTGACCTGGCAGGTCTGGAAAACCGGCTACACCGCCACGGGCCAGACCGCCTGGACCCTGGACCCCGGCAACGACCTGGCGACGTTCGAATACGACGGCCTCGACCGCAAGGTGAAGGCCACGGCGCCGACCGGCGACATCAGCGCCTGGACCTACGATGCCGCCGGCCAGCTGCTGCAGGTCCTCGAGGGGGTCGGTATCAGCTGCACCGCGGGCGTGGCCTGCGAGCAGGCCCGCGAGACCTGGAGCTACACGCCCAACGGCCAGAAGGAGAGCCTGAGGGACGCACGGAACAACCGAACCTGCTTCTACTACGACGGCCACGACCGGATGCTGGCCACGGAATACCCCGACCTCAGCAAGGAGGGCTCCGGGGTGGCCTTGCCGGCCCGGATGATAGTGGCTGGCGAGCCGCCCCGCTGTTCGACAACCAAGACGACGGCGATGCTGTCGGAAGACCCGGGCCAGTACGACAAGGCCGGCAACGTCCTGCGGTTCCGCAACCGCGAGGGCGCCTTCCTCGTCCGCACCTACGACGCCCTGGACCGTCGCCTGACGGAAAAGGGCCTGTGGACCGACGGGGTGACGGCGGGCCATGCGTCCAGCCGCAGCTGGCGGATGCGGGACGCCAGCTTCACCTACTGGCCGTCTGGGCGGATGATCTCGGCGGCCACCAACCAGGTGACCAAGGCCTGGACCTACGACACCGCCGGCCGGCCGCTGACCCATGTGGCCTCGACCCCGGCCCCCAACGCGGCCAGCTATACCTTCACCTACGGCTGGGACGTGGCCGGCAACCTGACCAGCGTCGCCTATCCGACGACGACGGGGATGCTCAACGCCGGGGCGCTGACGGCGACCTACGCCTACGACGCGCTTGGCCGGATGACCGGGGTGACGACGGCGGGCATCAAGGTCGCCTCGGCCAGCCTGACCTACGACACCCTGTCGCGGCGCAAGTCGGTGACGTTCGGGGACGGCAGCGCCCAGGCCTATGACTACGAGGCCGACGACGACCTCTCCTCGATCGCCCACACCTTCGCCACCGCCCCGACCACCCACAACGTCACCCTGACCTACGGCAACGACAGGCTGGGCCGGCAGGTCAGCGAGACGACGTCGAACGCCGCCTACCTGTACGACCCGCCACTGTCCACCGGGGCCTATGGCGCGGCCACATCGCTGAACCAGTATCCGACGGTGGGATCGACGACCTACAGCTACACGCCCAACGACGCGGCCCTGCTGCCGTCGGGGTCGGTGACCCACGACGGGGTGCTGGCCTTCTTCTACGACGAGAAGGGCAACCTGACGAAGGCGCGCCAGGGGCTGGATAGCGCCAACAGCTTCGACCAGGACTATTTCGACGCCCTGGGAGTGCGCTGGTTCAGCTACCGCAGCGTGCCGGCGGCGTCCGACCCGCACCGCATCGAGCTGACCGACGGCCTGCGGCCGGAGGTGGCCTGGGAGCTGAACAGCACCACGGCCGAGGGCAGCTCGACCCCGGTGGTGGCCGGGGCCAGCTACTATGTCCTGGGTCCCAACCCGGACGAGCGGCTGATCTGGATCAACGGCGCGGAAGCCACCCTGAAGGCCCGCTACCCGCACACCAACCGCCGGGGCGACACCATCGCGCTGAGCAAGGACGGGGCGGCAGAGGTCAAGTTCACCTACGGCCCGTTCGGCGAGAGCGCCGACAGCCCGGCCGGCTACGCCTGGCGCTTCACCGGCCAGCGGCTGAACGGCTGGACGGGCCTCTACCACTTCAAGGCCCGGGCCTACTCACCGGCCGTCGGGCGGTTCCTGCAGCCGGATCCGATTGGGTATGAGGGCGGGATCAACCTGTATGGGTACGTGGAGGACGATCCGTTCAATCTAAGCGATCCATTGGGCTTGCTGCCGAATGGAACTCAGCAAGATCTTGCGTGGGGTCGCATGGGCATGGAGCTGGGCGCTCGGTGCAATGTCATTTGTTTCGTACCTCTAGCAATGATGGGCGGAGCAACGGTGTGGGTCGCTGGCCCGTTAGTTCTGACGGCCGCCGGCTCACATTTCCCACTTCTCTATCAGGGTGCCGTAATCGTAACGGAAACCTCGACGGGCGTTCCTGTAGGAATTCCTGTTGCTGCACTCGCTGCCAGCGTAGGCCGCACGACTGGACGCCTAGGCTCGCCAGGTACTCAAGCGCTGAATCGTGTGCTGGCTGACGAAATGAAGCGAGATGGCTGGAAGGTCACTGGTGGCGGTGACTATCTTAAGGAGGAGTACATTCCAGGCCCGGGGGGCGGAATTTTTGGGTCGACCAATGTTGATATCACGGTGACGAAAAATGGCGTAACCACTAGAATCCAAACTGTTGACACGCGAGCTGACGGAGTTACTCCGACGAAACGCGAGCAGGATGCACTGGATAGGATTGCTAGTGCGTTTCCAAATGACCGCATTGTTGCTATACCAAAGCCTAAATAGGCACGAACAATGAACAGAATAATTTTCTATTCAACAATGGATGAATTGCGCAGTTTCTTAAGAACGTTGGAGGAGCGCGGCAGGTTGTTGTATGTTCCTTTTCAATCGATATCTAAGGGGGCTAACATAGTAACATATAATGGCATCGATGATGTGCCGAATTTTGGAATTATAACTGAAAGAAATAACAGTATTCAGCATCGATATGCGCTACTGGAGAATCTTGAGGATGTGGAGCCTGATGATTTTGGAAATATCGATTCATCTACTTGTAAAGGCGCAATAGATGTGAAGCTGGGTGGTGTTCATTCTGAGGGGGTTCTTCTTCCAAGTGAATTTTCGTATCTACACAATTCTATCCACGCGGGAAATGTACTCAAAGCGGCGGGGCGGTGGACGCGCGGCTGGCGCAAAAAAGGTCCTATCAGAATTTCTTCCAAGGCGGCTCAACTCGCCAGCGACGGATATCGCCTGACCTCAGACCTGATGATGAATCGGGATCGAGACATCTCCATTTGAAATTGGAGTGTCTTGTTAAGCGGTCCAGAGGCGGAAAGGCCGCAGTGGCTTGGGCGAAATGCGCTCTGGCAAACCACACGGGCCATCATCCGGTTCCGCAACCGCGAGGGCGCCTTCCTCGTCCGCACCTACGACGCCCTCGACCGTCGCCTGACGGAAAAGGGCCTGTGGACCGACGGGGTGACGGCGGGCCATGCGTCCAGCCGCAGCTGGCGGATGCGGGACGCCAGCTTCGACTACTGGCCCTCCGGCCGGATGATCTCGGCGGCGACCAACCAGGTGACCAAGGCCTGGACCTACGACACCGCCGGCCGTCCGCTGACCCATGTGGCCTCGACGCCGGCCCCCAACGCGGCCAGCTACACCTTCACCTACACCTGGGACGTGGCCGGCAACCTGACCAGCGTCGCCTATCCGACGACGACGGGGATGCTCAACGCCGGGGCGCTGACGGCGACCTACGCCTACGACGCGCTTGGCCGGATGACCGGGGTGACGACGGCGGGGATCAAAGTCGCCTCGGCCAGCCTGACCTACGACACCCTGTCGCGGCGCAAGTCGGTCACCTTCGGGGACGGCAGCGCCCAGGCCTATGACTACGAGGCCGACGACGACCTCTCCTCGATCGCCCACACCTTCGCCACCGCCCCGACCACCCACAACGTCACCCTGACCTACGGCAACGACAGGCTGGGCCGGCAGGTCAGCGAGACGACGTCGAACGCCGCCTACCTGTACGACCCGCCGCTGGCCACCGGGGCCTATGGGGCGGCCACATCGCTGAACCAGTATCCGACGGTGGGATCGACGACCTACAGCTACACGCCCAACGACGCGGCCCTGCTGCCGTCGGGGTCGGTGACCCACGACGGGGTGCTGGCCTTCTTCTATGACGAGAAGGGCAACCTGACGAAGGCGCGCCAGGGGCTGGATAGCGCCAACAGCTTCGACCAGGACTACTTCGACGCCCTGGGGGTGCGCTGGTTCAGCTACCGCAGCGTGCCGGCGGCGTCCGATCCGCACCGCATCGAGCTGACCGACGGCCTGCGGCCCGAGGTGGCCTGGGAGCTGAACAGCACCACGGCCGAGGGCAGCTCGACCCCGGTGGTGGCCGGGGCCAGCTACTATGTCCTGGGCCCAAACCCGGACGAGCGGCTGATCTGGATCAACGGCGCGGAAGCCACGCTGAAGGCCCGCTACCCGCACACCAACCGCCGGGGCGACACCATCGCGCTGAGCAAGGACGGGGCGGCGGAGGTCAAGTTCAAGTACGGCCCGTTCGGCGAAAGCGCCGACAGCCCGGCCGGCTACGCCTGGCGGTTCACCGGCCAGCGGCTGAACGGCTGGACGGGGCTCTACCACTTCAAGGCGCGGGCCTATTCACCGGCCGTCGGGCGGTTCCTGCAGCCGGACCCGATTGGGTATGGGGATGGGCCGAACCTGTATGCGTATGTGCAGAATGATCCGCTTAACAGAATTGATTCCTTTGGCCTCCAGCAAACCGCAGTAGGGGCTATCTTCCAGGGCGTGCAAATCGGGCAAACCTGCGGCAGCGCAGAGAATCCAATGGCCTGTGGTGAAAAGGAGTATACGAATTCGCCTCAGTATGCCCAAAGCAAAGTATACGGTGAGGCGATGGGTATATATCTGACTGGTGGTCGGATGATATCCGCGAATATTACGCTCAAGGCGACGACGCCTTGGTGGCAGAGAGCTTTTAAGGGTGTTGCACGGTTCTTGGGATTTGAGAAAAAGCCCCGGCCGCATAAAATTTCCGTTCCCAGGAGCAAGTATCCGGAGTCGGCCGCACACATTGAGGACGCGCAGGCGGCCGGACGGCCCTCCACCCTTACGATCGATAGAGCAGGCGCGGCTGCTAGGCGTAGAGAGGCGATGGCTGGGCAGCCTCGGAGACCAGGATCGGATCGGGATGAATATCCGCCTGCCATGTTTGAGGAGGGCGGTACCGGATCAAGCGTGCGGCCAATTCGCCCCTCTGATAACCGTGGGGCGGGTGCTTGCATGGGCGCGCAATGCAGGGGCTTGCCCGATGGGACCAAAGTGGAAATAGTTCCCAAATGAACAAAGCGCTAGAAAGGCTCTGCATGTTGGGCGGCCCGGCGCTGTCGGCGTTTTCTGGTTTGCCGATCGGCTTGGAGGGAGGGCGTACATTGAGTCTTCTCCTCGAAATCAAGAATGGCTTCTTGGCCTTTGAATCAGCTCTTCATGTATTCGCGCTTGGTGCAGAGGCGGATTTTGATGATATTTTTAAAAGAAATACGGCGTTTACGCCGTTGAGTTGCTACAAGTTGGAGGGAACGGTATTTGCTGAAGATGTTTTTGGATTTCAGTATATTATCAGCGAGGGCGGTCGTGTATCATATCTAGATACAGAATCTGGTGTTAGTGAATTTGTTTCTGAAGATCTTGAGGGGTGGGCTGAGTACATATTTTCCAATGTGAATTTATCTACGGGATGGAATTTCGCCCGAGATTGGCAAGAGAAGAACGGCACTATAGGTGTTGGTAGGCGCCTATCGCCGAAGATTCCCTTTGTTCTAGGTGGTGAATATTCCCTCGATAATCTATTTTTGGGAAAAACTATTGAAGTATGCCAATTTAGGCTGAATTTGTATCGGCAGATAAAGCACCTTCCGGACGGGCAAGGGGTGGTGTTCGAGGTGGAGTAGGTTTGAAACCTGCTGCCGGCTTCACAAAGGGGGGCTCCGACGGGCTGACGGCATGACGACGGCGGGCGTCAAGGTGGCTGTGGCCGGCAACCTGACCAGCGTCGCCTATCCGACGACGGCCTCGCTCCGCCCCGAGGTCCCCCTCACGCCGATCCCGGCAGCGCCCGGTAGCGGAAGTCGCTCAGCACCGCCCGGCCGGTTCCCGCGGCGTAGACGCCGAGCTTGAGGCTGAGGAAGCCGCCGAAGACGTTGTGGTGCAGGCCGGAGACCTCCATGCGCATGCCGTTGCGGGTCCAGGTCGCGCCATCGTCCGAGGAGGTGGACCAGGTCACGACGTTGTCGATGTTGGCGACCTTCAGGCGAAGGCGGCGCGGCTTGTGGGCGATGCGCATCCAGGTCAGCTCCTCGGCGTGCTGGAAGGTCTTCAGCGTGGTCCCGGTGAAGCCGATGCCGACGAAGGCCTTGGGGTTGTAGAACAGCAGCAGGCCGGCCTCGGCCTCGCCCTCCAGCTCGAGGGTGATTTCGGCCTCATAGCGGCGGTCCCCGACCAGGCAGGCCAGCGGGGCCGAGTCGGCCGGTGAGGTTCCCTGGCCCCGCAGCACCAGGCCGGCCGGCTTGTAGCTGGCGCGTCGGGCGCTGTTCGGATCCTCCGTGTGGAAGGCCCATTGGACGCCCAGCCGGTTCGTGGAGAAGTCGTCGGAGAGGGCCGGGGCCGAGGGGCCCTTGCGGCCGCCGCGGGGGATAGGCAGGGGCCGGGAGAGGTCGCCGCCGCGGGCGTGGAACCAGCCGTCGGCCGTCCATTCCACCGGGTCGAGCAGGGTCTGGCGGCCCAGCGTCCGGTAGCCGTTCTCATAGCCGTGGTAGACCAGCCACCAGTCGCCGCCGGGGCCTTCGACCAGGGTGGCGTGGCCGCGCGACCACCAGGGCTCGGCCGCGTCGGTCGTGCGCACCAGCGGATTGTGCGGGCAGTGCTCCCACGGCCCATGGACCGAGCGCGAGCGGGCGGCGATGACCATATGGCCGGTCGGCGGCCCGGCCGTGCCGCCGATGGCGGTGACCAGGTAGAACCAGCCGTCCTTCCTGAGCAGCTTGGGCCCCTCCGGCGCGAAGCCCTCGACGATCCAGTCGTCCGGGTAGATCCATGGCGCATAGGCCTGTTCGAGCTGGCCGTCGGTGGCCAGGCCGTCGTCGGTCAGGCGGATCTTGCGGATGCCGTTGGTGAACAGGTAGCGCCGGCCGTCCTCGCCGACCACATGGCCGGGATCGATGCAGCCCTCGATCTTCAGGTCGACCGGCTCGCTCCAGGGGCCTCGGATGTCGTCGGCCCAGATGACGAAGATCGACCAGCCCTCATGCTTCGGGTCGGCCGGGATGTAGATGTAGTAGCGGCCCTCGTGCTTGATCAGGTCGACGGCCCAGATGACGCCGAGATAGCTGCGCAGGGCCGGGCCGATCGGCGCCCAGTTCACCAGGTCGGTCGAATGCCAGATGACCAGTCCCGGATAGGACAGGAAGGACGAGAAGGTCATGTAGTAGTCGTCGCCATCCTTGAGGATGGTCGGGTCCGGGTGGTCGCCGGCGACGATGGGGTTCTGGAAGAAGCCGTTGCCCAGGTCGGCCTTGCGCTGGCCCTCGGCCCCGGCGCCCCAGCGAGGCCCCTGCGGCGCGGGCCGTGGGGGCTGCGGCTGGGCGGCGGCTATCGATGGCGCCGCCAGGGCTCCGGCCAGGGCGGCCTTGAACAGGCTGCGCCGGGGCAGGGTCATGGACGCCGGTCCAGCTCGATCATCACCACGTCATGGTCGCGCATCGGCAGTTTGAGCGAGGCCTTGCCGTCGGCGCCGACCTCGACGGTCTGGCGAACCGGCGTGTCGGTGGTCAGCGCCTGCAGCTGGGCCAGCTGGTCAGGGGTCAGCTTCTCCGGCCGGCCCATCTCCAGATAGGCGGTGTAGGCGTCGTTCTGCTTGAAGCCGGTCCGCCGGATGCGCGCCTCGTAGCGCCCGGGCTTCAGGCCCTTGACGGTCAGGGCCAGGGGCGGGCCTTCGGCGGCCGGGCGCACCTGGCGGAAGAAGGGCCGGTTGCTGACCGGCTGGTCGGGCAGCAGGTCGCGCCAGGCCAGGACCTGCACCGTCCTGCCCTTCAGGGCGGCGATGGCCTGGTCGTCGCCGGTCGCCAGCTCGCGGTCGCCCAGCTCATTGAGGTATTTGAAGGCGAACCAGGTCGCCTTGCGGATGCCGTCCGGGGTCATCAGGCCGAAGCCGCCGTCGAAGGGGCGGGTCTGCGGGCCCGGCTCCTCGAACAGGTCGCTGAAGGCCCAGTAGCTCATCCCCTGCGCATTCGGCTCGCTCTGGCGCAGCTTGGAGAGGATGTAGGCGGCGCCGAAGTAGTCGTCGTGGACCGGGTCGCGCGGATTATAGCTGGTGCTCCATTCGGTGTAGTAGAGCGGCAGACCGGGGCGTGTGGAGGCCTCGATTTCGCCGCGCATCCGGCGCACGCCGCCGCTGATGGCGTCGGGGTTGCGCGACAGCTTGTTGTCGCCCTCGCCCTTTTCGTCCAGGAAGCCGCCATCGACGCCGTAGGTGTGGGCGCTGACGAAGTCGACGGGCAGGCCGTGCTTGTCGGCGTAGGCCAGGAAGTCCGGCGTCCAGAGCGAGCTGGCCGCCGACGGACCGCCGACCCGCAGCTTGGGGTCGACGGCCTTGATGGCTCGCGCGGTGCGGCCGTAATAGTCGAAATAGGCGGCCTGGTCGGCCCCCTCCCAGAAGCCGGCGAGGTCGGGTTCATTCCAGAACTCGAAATACCAGGTCCGCACTTCCTCGGCCCCGTAGCGGGCGATCAGATGGCGCACGAAGGCGTCGATCAGGCCCGTCCACTTCTCCGGCTGCGGATGGGAGGTGTTGCCCTTCCAGTAGAAGAGGGTCTGGTTGGAGGTCTTCATCGCATCGGGGGTGAATCCCAGCTCGATGAACGGCTTGATCTTCATGGCCAGCAGCCGGTCGTAGAGATGGTCGATGCGGCTGAAGTCGTAGACCGGCTTGCCGTCCACCTCGCGGTAGACGCCCATGTCGTCGTGGAAGATGTCGTGGAAGCGGATGTAGCGGAAGCCGAGCTCCTCGCTCACCGTCTTCAGCTGCGCCAGGCTGTCCTCGCGGATCAGAGTGCCCGGATAGTCCGACCCAACCGAGAACTGGGCCATGCGGTTGCGCGGCGTGGTCGGGCCGTCGGCCTGGACGACGATGGTGCGGGTTCCGGTCTTGCCGACCTCGGCGGCGTGCGCGCAGCCGGCGGTGGCGGCGAGGATGGCCGAGCAGGCCAGAGCGGTCCACGAGCGCAGCAGTCTCATCGTCTTCTCCTGGGCGGGCTTCATGTTTCGGCGCTCCCATCCGGCTGCCTGAAAACAGCGTCCCGTGATGAAGGGTATTGGGGCGCCGTCCGCATGCGATTGGCTTGAAACACCTATGTTTCCCCCATGGAATTGCCATGCCCGTCGCTTGTTTCGCGACGTGGACCGACCTTCCCACACGGTCGGAGGCAGGGGTCGGCGCAGTTAGGTTGCACGACTTGTGGGCATTGAAAAGCAATTTCTGTTAGCGCTACCATCGGGCGGGGACTGCCAAAAATCGATTGACATATGTCAGAGTAATGGCCTCATCGTCGCGCCTGGAGTTCCGACATGCCCCTTCGCCTGGTCCAGTATCGCCTGGAGGCCGGCGGCCGCGCCGTGGCCGCGATGGCGGACGTCGGGCCGGCCCGGCGGCTGGTCGGGGTCGACAGCGTCTATGCCCTGGCCCTGGAGGCGTTGGACGCCGGAAGCGCCCTGTCCAATCTCGCCGAAACC
Source organism: Caulobacter sp. GW821-FHT11A05 (assembly GCF_058809015.1). NCBI lineage: Bacteria > Pseudomonadati > Pseudomonadota > Alphaproteobacteria > Caulobacterales > Caulobacteraceae > Caulobacter > Caulobacter sp. GW821-FHT11A05. Next base: position 86,545 of record NZ_JBXASF010000002.1, read on the forward strand.
CGGATGACCGGCGAGATCGTCGACCTGGAGGCCGCCGAGGCGCAGGGGCGGCTGCTGGCTCCGATCGACCACCCCGATCCGGCGCACCTGAAGCTGACCGGCACCGGCCTGACCCATCTCGGTTCGGCGGAAGGGCGGGACCGGATGCACAAGGCCGCCGCGGCCGGGGCGGAGACGGACTCCATGCGCATGTTCCGGATGGGGCTGGAGGGCGGCAAGCCGGCCGTGGGCCAGGTCGGCGCCCAGCCTGAGTGGTTCTACAAGGGCGATGGGTCAGGCCTGACGGCGCCGGGCCACCCGCTGGTCTCCCCGGTCTTCGCCCTCGATGGCGGCGAGGAGCCCGAGATCGCCGGCCTCTACATCATCGATGGCGCCGGCGCGCCCAGGCGGCTGGGCTTCGCGCTGGCCAACGAGTTCTCCGACCATGTGACCGAGCGCGGCAACTACCTGTGGCTGGCCCATTCCAAACTGCGCGCCGCCGCCGTCGGCCCGGAACTGCGGCTGGGGCCGTTGCCGCAGGAGGTGAGGGGCGTCAGCCGTATCCTGCGCGACGGCGCCGTGCTCTGGGAGAAGCCCTTCCTGTCCGGCGAGGCCAACATGTCCCACAGCCTGGCCAATCTGGAGCATCACCACTTCAAGTACGGCCTGTTCCGCCGGCCGGGCGATGTGCACATCCATTTCTACGGCACGGCGACCTTGTCGTTCGCCGATGGCGTCCAGACCCGGGCCGGCGACCGGTTCGAGATCGAGGCCGATCCCTTCCGCATGCCGCTGCGCAACAGCCTCGAGGTCGCCGCGCCGGAGGATCTGCGTGTCACGGCCCTGTAGCGGCAACCGGCGCGGGGCTTTACTGTGACAAGTTGCGCCGCAGGACCAAACCCCATGGACGAGCCGTCAGATCTCGAAGAGCGTGAAGCCCCGGCCGATCCGCGCCGCAGCGCCAAGGAGCCTGGACGCCGGCTGCACGGGGCCATCGCCAACATGCTGGGCTCGGCCATCCTGGCCGGCGAGCATGCGCCAGGCGATACGCTGTCGGGCGAGGTCGCCTTCTCCGAAGCGCTCGATGTGTCCCGCAACGCCTACCGCGAGGCGATCCAGGTGCTGGCCGCCAAGGGCCTGGTGGAGAGCCGGCCCAAGACCGGCACCAAGGTGCTGCCGAGGAACCGCTGGAACCTGCTCGACCCGGCGGTTCTGGGCTGGGCGTTTTCCGGCCAGCCGGACCTGCGGCTGATCCGCAGCCTGTTCGAGCTGCGGGCGGTGATCGAACCGGCCGCCGCCCGCATGGCGGCCGAGCGCCGCGACAAGGCCGACCTCAAGGCGATGAAGGAGGCGCTGAACGGCATGCGCCACCACACCCTGGCGACCGAGGCGGGCCGGGCGGCGGACCGCGACTTCCACAACGCCATCCTGCAGGCCACCCAGAACGACGCCCTGGTCACCTTGAGCGCCAGCATCGGCGCGGCGGTGGCCTGGACCACCCAGTTCAAGCAGCGCACCCGGGCCCTGCCGCGCAATCCGATCCCGGATCACGCGCGGGTCTACGACGCGATTCTGGCGCAGGATCTGGACGCGGCCGAGAGCGCCATGCGTGACCTGGTCGCCCTGGCGGCGGACGATACGCGGCTGGCGATGGACGTCGAGGCCGCGGCCGGGCGCGCCTCGGAAGACTAGGGGGCCGCCGGGGCGACCGACACGCGATAGATCATCACGTGGCGATAGGGATGCTTGGGGTCGACCCGGGCGGAGACGAAGCTCGGCTCATTGGGCGCGTTGGGGAACTTCTGAGGCTCCAGGGCGATGCCGTCCCCCATGCGATAGACGTGGCCCGCCTTGCCGGCCAGGGTCCCGTCGAGGAAGTTGCCGGTGTAGAGCTGCAGGCCCGGCTCGGTGGTGAACACCTCCAGCACCCGGCCAGACGCAGGGTCCTCGAGGCGTGCGGCCAGCTCGGGCTTGGAGGTCAGGCCCTTGTCCAGGGCGAAGTTGTGGTCGTAGCCACGCCCGATGCGGATCTGCTCGTCGCGTCCGTCGCGCAGGCTCTCGGCGATGAGGCGCGAGCTGCGGAAATCGAACACCGTGCCGGCGACGGCCCGACGTTCGCCGGTCGGGATCAGGGTGGCGTCCACCGGCGTATAGGCGCCGGCCGGGATGGTCAGGCGATGCAGCATCGCGCCCTCCGGAGAGCCCTCGCCGGCCAGGTTGAAGATGGCGTGGTTGGTCATGTTGACCACCGTCGGCCGGTCGGTGCGACCCTCGAAGGCGATCTCCAGCGCGCCGTCATCGCCCAGCGAATAGGTGACGGTGGTCTCGAACCGGCCGGGATAGCCGGCGTCGCCGTCCGGACTGGTCAGCGCCAGGGTCACCCGCGCCCGCTTGCCGCTGTCGACCGACACCACCCGCCACAGCTGGACGTCGAACCCCTTGCCGCCGCCATGCAGCGAATTGGGGCCGTTGTTCAGCGGCAGCTGGTAGGCCTGGCCGTCCAGGGTGAAGCGGCCGCCGGCGATGCGGTTGGCGTAGCGCCCGACGGTGACCCCGAAGAAGTTGGGGCGGGCCTCGTAGTCGGCCACCGCGTCATGACCGAGCACGATATCGGCCAGGACGCCCTTGCGGTCCGGCGCGGTCATCGACTGCAGGGTCGCGCCATAGGTCAGAATCCGGGCCGACACGCCGCCAGCATTGGTGAGCACGATCGCCTCGACCGCCCGTCCGTCCTTCAGCGCCCCGGCGGCTTCGCGCCGCGCCTCCGCCGCCGCGGCCGGCGACACCGCCAGCAAGGCGACCAGCGCCACCAATCCGCCGAACTTCATCCCGGCCATGGCCCGGTCTCCCCATCAAAGCGAGCGTCGTTGACCCGTCTCTGCCTCGAATATACTCTGACAAATAACCGATGAGCAACCGGCGCCAGGAACGCGGCGGACGTCGAGAGGAAACCCTATGCCCGCCTTGCCTTCGACAGCCGCGCCGTCGCCCGCGCCAGGGACCGCTTCAAAGGGCCGCCCAGCCTATCTGTCGGCCCTGATCCTGCTGGCCAGCCTCTTCTTCATGTGGGGCTTCATCACCGTCATCAACAACACCCTGCTGCCGCACCTGCGCAGCGTGTTCGTGCTCGACTACACCCGCACGACGCTGATCGAATCGGTCTGGTTCATCGCCTACTTCGTGGCCTCGATCCCGTCGGCCAAGCTGATCGAGCGCATCGGCTACCAGCGCGCCATCGTCGTCGGCCTGGTCGCCATGGCAGTCGGGGCGCTGATGATGATCCCGGCGGCGCGCTTCGCCTCCTACCTCCTGGTGCTGACCGCCCTGTTCGTCATCGCCAGCGGCATCACCCTCTTGCAGGTGGCGGCCAACCCCTATGTCGCGGTGATCGGGCCGCCGGAGACCAGCTCCTCGCGCCTGAACCTGGTCCAGGCCTTCAACTCGCTGGGCACCACCCTGGCGCCGCTGTTCGCCGGCTATCTCATCCTCGGCCGGTCCAAGGGCGGCACCTCGGACGCGGCGACCATCCTGACGGCGGCCGAGCGCCATGCCGACGCCCAGTCGGTGATCCTGCCCTATGCGATCGTCGCCGCCGTGCTGATCGTGCTGGCGGTGGTCATCGCCCGCTTCCCGCTGCCGGTCATCGGCCAGGCGACCCACCGCGCCTCGCGCGAGGCCCGCAAGGGGCTGTCGCTCTGGCAGCACCGCAACCTGGTCTGGGGCGTGCCGGCCATCTTCATCTACCTGATCGCCGAGATCGGGGTGGCCAACCTGTTCATCAACTTCGTGTCGCAGCCGGACATCGCCGACATCACCCATGAGCAGGCGTCCCGCTATCTCGCCATCCTCTGGGGCGGGATGATGGTGGGCCGGTTCATCGGCAGCTTCTGCATGCGGCGGGTGCGGGCCGAGCATGTGCTGGCGGTGTTCGCGGTCGGGGCCTTCCTCGTCATGCTGGTGGCCAGCTTCGCGAGCGGGCCGGTGGCCATGTGGGCCCTGATCGCCGTCGGTTTCTTCCACTCGATCATGTTCCCGACCATCTTCACCCTGGGCATCCGCGGGCTGGGCCCGCTGACCGAGGAGGGGTCGGGCCTGCTGATCATGGCCATCGCCGGCGGCGCCCTGGTCATCGTCCAGGGCTGGCTGGCCGATACGGTCGGCCTGCAGCTGTCCTTCCTGCTGACGGCGGTGTGCGAGCTCTATGTGCTGTTCTACGCCCTCTGGGGGAGCAAGCCGACGCACGCCCTGCCTGACCCGGAGCCGGCGGCGGAAGCCATCGTCTCCGGGCATTGACCATGAGCCATCCTCTGACCCGACGCGGCGCCGTCACGCTGGGGATGGCCGGCGCGCTCGCGCTTGCGACGGACGCTTCCGGGGCCGCCGCGCGCCTGTTGGCGCCGCGTCCGCCGATGGGCTGGAACAGCTGGAACAGCTTCGCCACCACCATCAACGAGGCCCAGGCCCGCGAGATCGCCACGATCATGCGGGACCGGCTGCTGCCCTCGGGCTACGACGTCTTCACCATCGACATCCAGTGGTACGAGCCGCAGGCGTCCAGCTACAACTACAACAGCAACCCCGTGCCGGAGATGGACGGCTTCGGACGCCTGCTGCCGGCCCCCAATCGCTTCCCCTCCAGCCGCGGCGGCGCCGGGTTCGCGCCCCTGGCCGCCGAGGTCCACGCCATGGGGCTGAAGTTCGGCCTCCACCTGATGCGCGGCATCCCGCGCCTGGCGGTGGAGCGGAACCTGCCGGTGCTCGGCACGGCGCAGCATGCCCGCGACATCGCCGACACCGCCAGCATCTGCCCCTGGAACCCGGACATGTACGGCGTCGACATGCGCCGGCCGGGCGCCCAGGCCTACTACGACAGCGTCTTCGCCCTCTATGCGTCCTGGGGCGTCGACTTCATCAAGATGGACGACATGAGCCGGCCCTATGACGCCGTCCAACGGCTGGAGATCGAGGCCGCGCACCGGGCGATCGCCAAGACCGGCCGGCCGATCATCCTCAGCCTGTCGCCGGGCGAGACGCCGCTGGCCCAGGCCGACCATGTCGCGCGCCATGCCCAGATGTGGCGGATCAGCGACGATTTCTGGGATAGCTGGGATCTGCTCGAGGCCCAGTTCGACCGCCTGGCCAACTGGAACCCCCATCGCCGGCCCGGAGCCTGGCCCGACGCCGACATGCTGCCGCTGGGCCGGCTGGCGCTCGGCGAGCGGGACAGCAAATTCACGCACGCCGAACAACAGACCCTGATGACCCTGTGGTCGATCGCGCGCTCGCCGCTGATCATGGGCGGCGATCTGCGGCATCTGGACGAGGCGACTCTGGCGCTGTTGACCAATCCCTCGGTCCTGGCCGTCAACCAGTCGTCGCGGGATAATCGCCCGTTGCCGTCACCGGCGCACGCGCGGGTGTGGACCGCGCGGCCACAGTCCGGGCCGGACGCCTATGTCGCGCTGTTCAATACGGGCCCGGCCGAGGCGACGGTCGGTGTCGCGCTCGCCGATCTGGGACTCGCCAAGGGGGCGGTCGTTCAAGATCTCTGGACCGGCGAAAGCCTGGGCATGACACACCGCGAACTCTCACGGCCGCTGCCGGCCCATGGGGCGGGCCTGTACCGCCTGGTCCCGGCCTAGCCGGCCATCGCGCCGCGGATGTAGGAATCGATGGTTCCGGCGCAGCCGATGTGGTCGTCCTGGCCGCCTTCGCTGAAGCGGTGGATGGTGTCGAGGATGGTTGGGCCGGGCCGCCCGCAGGCGCAGGTCCCGGTGAAATCGACCTGCACCTTGTCGCCGGAGATCAGCCCGCCCCAGCGGCCCTCGTAGACCAGGTCGAGGAAGGCGAAGCGGCCGGTGACGACGCCGTCCCGGCCGTCCTCCGGTCCCAGCAGACGCTCGCCGGCCTCGTCGAGCAGCAGCCAGATCAGGCTGGGCGGACGGTGGTAGCGCATGTGCTGGCAGCGCGGCATGATCGAGGCCAGCTCGGTCATGCCATAGGCCCCGCCGCGCACGACGTTGCCGTAGAAGCGGTAGACGTCTTCCTTGTAGGTCGGCGGCAGCACAACGCCCTTCACCCCGCCGCCGGCGTTGATCAGGCTCTGCGGGTGGAACTCGCCGTCGCCGACGCCCATGCGCCAGGCCCGCTCGATGATCATCAGGTGCTGGGCCCACTGGGCGCTCATCATGATCGGCTCATGGCGGTGGGCGACGATCTTCTCGGCCAGCTCTTCGGTCGCCAGCCGCATGCGCTCGCGCTTGGCGGCGCCCTCCTGCTCGGCCGCCTCGATCTCGCCCGGGCTGGCCGTGCCCTGGGCCATCCGGTGCCGGAGGGAGGCCATGCGGCTGATGTCGCCGATGCGGATCGGCTCGTCGGTCAGGAAGTGGGCGGCGCCGGGGCGGGCCCAGGCGGCGACGTTGTTGTGATAGGCCTCGACGGCGCTGTTGTAGCCGACGCTGGGGCCGACGATGAACACCGGCCGGCTCTTGTCTGCCTTCAGGTAGGGCCAGCCGGAGATGGCCCCGGCGTGCCGGCGCTTGAGTTCGGCGTCGCCTTGCGTGTGGTTCAGGAAGGAGACCTTGCCGGTCGTGCCGCTGGTCGCCTGTACCATGTGGCCATCGGCCCGCAGTCGCTCGATCCAGTCATCGACGTCCTGCACGCCCTCGACATCGACGCCGGTGACGTCCCGCACCGACAGGGTCTGCAGCCATTGCAGCATGCGGTCCCAGCGGCCGTTTTCGACGAAGGAGGGCGGATAGGATTTGTAGCTGGTGTGGGCGAACAGCAGCGGCACGAGGTCGGCGAGGGAGTCGATTTGATCGATGCCGGCCTCTTCGGCCCTGCGGCGGACGACGGCGATCTGCTCGCGGCGTTCGGCGAACAGCTCCCGGGCGGCGGCCAGCTGCTTGGCCTCGATATCGGCGACGCCGCGGTCGAAGACCCCCGGCGCGGTCAATTCGTCGAGAAGGTCCTGGCGAACCGACATGTCCACTGCCTCCCGGGCGCTCAAGTTACCGGACGACGGTGGAGCGACGCTGACGGGCCCACGAGGGGCGGTCAGGACAGAAGACGGGGCGATCCGGACAGCGGCGCCGGCCGGGCCGGCCCCATCGCCGGCGCGATCTAGTCGAGGCTCTGCAGATGCGCCTTTTCGAAGGCGCGGCGCTCGTCGAGGCGGCCTTCGCGCACCTTGTGGGCCCATTCGGGGTCGGCCAGCACGGCGCGGCCGACGGCGATCAGGTCGAACTCCCCACGATCGAGCAGCTCCTCGACCTTTTCGACGCCGTCCAGGGCGGCGTCGGCGAAGCTGATGCTGTCGCTGCTGGTGTCGCCGGGGGCCCGCTTGGCGGTGGAGGCGACGCCGCCCAGGCCGACGCTGCCGACGGCGATCACCGGCTTGCCGGTGACCTTCCTGGTCCAGCCGGCCAGGGTCATCTCCGACAGCTCGCGGAAGCCCGCCTCCCAATAGCGCCGGGCCGAGGCGTGGAAGATGCTGACGCCGGCGTCGGCCAGGGGGGCAAGAATCTTCTCCAGGTCCTGCGGCGTCTCAACCAGCCGGGCGCGATAGTCCTGCTGCTTGAACTGCGACCAGCGGAAGGAGAGGGGGAAGTCCGGACCCACCGCCTGGCGGATGGCCTTGACGATCTCGACGCCGAACCGCATCCGCGCCACCAGGTCGCCGCCCCAGCGGTCGGTCCGCCGGTTGGTCTCCGACCAGAAGAAACTGTCGATCAGGTAGCCGTGGGCGCCGTGCAGCTCGACCCCGTCGAAGCCCAGCCGCTGGGCCGAGGCGGCGCCCTGCGCATAGGCGGCGATGACGTCGGCGATGTCCTCTTCGGTCATCGGCTTGGTCACATGGGTGGTGTTCTCGAAGGCGTTGAGATTCTCCGACGGGCCAAAGCCCGGGACCGCCGGATCGGGCGACATGCCGAGCTCACGGAAGCTGCCGGTGTGCCAAAGCTGCGGGAACATGTGGCCGCCGGCGGCGTGGACGGCGTCGATGACGGTCTTCCAGCCGGCCAGGGCGTCCTCGCCATAGAACCGGGGCACCGCCTCGTAGCTGTGGGCGGAGGGGTGGGGGATGTAGGTAGCTTCGCTGACCACCAGCCCGACGCCGAACCGGGCCCGGCGGGCGTAGTAGTCGGCCATGGCCTGATGCGGAACCTCGTCGGGGCAGAGGTAGCGCGACATCGGGGCCATGACGATGCGGTTGGGCAGGGTCAGCGGCCCGACGGTGAAGGGCCGGAACAGCGGGCTGTCGCGGTCGGCGGCGGTCGCCTCCGAAAGATTGAGCTGGTCCGTCATGTCCTCACCCGGTGCGCCAGGAAGCGGCGGTCGGGGTCCTATAAGCGCGCTCGCGGGCGGGTCTTACAGGGGCGGCGGCGATCATCGCATTTCCGATCCGTTTGGCGGGTGGACGGCCTCGCCGCCGGCGCCGCGGCGGTACTCGCTGGGCGTCATGCCGGTGCGGGCCCGGAACATCTTCTTGAAGAAGCCGGGATCGGAGTAGCCGACCAGGTAGCCGATGCGGTCGATGCGGCGGCTGGAGCGGGTCAGCATCTGCTTGGCCGCCTCGATCCTCAGGGTCTGCAGGTAGTCGAGCGGGGTCATGCCGAGGCTGGCCTCGAAGCGCCGGGCCAGGGTGCGCTCGCTGACCGCCAGCACCTCGGCCAGGTCGCGCAGCCTCGGCTTCTGGGAGAAGCGCAGCTGCAGCCAGTGCTGGGCGCGGCCGACCAGGCCGTCCTCGCGCAGCACCTGCGGCGAGAACACCGTCCAGGGCTGGGGGCCGTCGGGATAGGGGTCGACCAGGGTGATCTTGGCCACCCAGTTGGCGACGTTGGGCGAGGCGATGCGCTCGACCAGCCGATGGGCCAGCGCCGGCTCGGCCCGCATCGAGCCACCGCAGTAGACGTCGCCGGCCTGGGAGATCACCTGGGCGATATCGAGCTCGATGTCGGGATAGCGGCGGCGGAACCGGCGCTCCAGCCACCAGGGGACGGTGGCGACGCCGTCGGCCAACAGGCCCGCCTCGGCCAGCAGCAGCACCCCGGCCCCGCTGGCCGCCAGCACGGCTCCGGCGGCCTGTTGATGCCGCAGCCAGGCGCAGACGCTTTCCGTCCCGGCCAGCCGGGCCGCCAGGTCGAGGTCGGCGCCAACCGCGAAGGGGGCGACATAGACGAGGTCGTAGGGTTCCGGCGAGGCCACCGACTCGTCGACGGCGAAACTGCGGCCGCACTGCAGGTGCAGGGGCCGGCCGGTCGGCGACAGGACGCGGGTTTCGACCATCGCCGGCAGGACCTCGCGGTCGGCGTACTGCTGGGCGCTGTAGCGGTTGACGAGGTCGAAGATGTCCAGGACCGTCGCCAGCCCCGCCAGCTGCGCGCCGTCCAGACCCAGCACGGCGATGCGCGCCATCGATGAAGCTCCCAAGGGTCACGGGCGCGCGAGGCGTCCACGGATGTCCGTTTCACCCTTGAAGATGTCCGATCCGTCTCTGGTCGGCAAGGGCTGCTGCGTCACACTCGCCGTCACAGGTCCGGGAACCGCCGGACCACGGAGGCTCGTCCATGAACGCCATCAGGCAGATTCCCACCGCGGTCCGCCACGTCGTCCAGGGGCGGGTGATCGAGGGCGCCGCGCTCGAATACGGCCCCAGCCATGCCCGCTTCTCGACCCCGGCGCTCAATCTCGATGAGCTGGTCTGGTCGCGCGCCGAGCCGCCGCCGGCCGCCGACATCCCGGTCGACGAGATCATCGATGTCCTGGTCGCCACCGGCGAGCGGCTGACCCGCGATCCGGACGGCGCCCTGGCCGAGGCCATGGAGCGCGGCCTGGCGACCAGCCCCTATCCGCGCGACCTGGTGGAGCGGTCCTTCGCCGGCCTTGGCCAGATGTTCAACCGCGCCTCCATGGAGTTCATGCTGGAGCAGGAACTGGGCGGCAAGGACGTGGTCGACGGCTGGCGCAAGGTCGAGCGGCCCTCCGGCCGGCCGGCGCGGATCCGGGCCTTCCCGCCGCGCATCGTCCACATCATCGCCGGCAACTCGCCCGGCGTCGCCGCCCAGACCATCATCCGCGGAGCCCTGGTCAAGGGCGTGCACCTGCTCAAGCTGCCGTCCAACGAGCTGTTCAGCGCCCCGGCCATCCTCACCGCCATGGCGGCTGCCGCCCCCGGCCACCCCCTGACCCGCTGCTTCTCGGCCGCCTACTGGCGGGGGGGCGACGACAAGGTCGAGGGCATGCTGTTCCGTCCGCAGTTCTTCGACAAGCTGGTCGCCTGGGGCGGCGAGAGCACCATCCGCGGGGCGGTCAAATACGTCGGGCCGGGCTTCGAGCTGGTGTCGTTCGATCCCAAGACCTCCATCTCCCTGATCGGCCGCGAGGCCTTCGCTTCCGACGAGGTGCTGGCCGAGGTGGCCGAGAGCGCCGCCCAGGACGCCACCCTGATGAACCAGCAGGCCTGTACCTCCAGCCGCTTCCAGTTCATCGAGGGGACGCAAGCCGAGGTCGACCGGTATTGTGAGCTGCTGCAGGCGCGCCTGGGCCTGGAGCGCCGCACCGCCTCGGCCGAGCCGCAACCGATTCCGGCCAATCTTCGCGAGGAGATCGGCGGCCTGCGCGACCTGCCCGACTTCTACCGCGTCTGGGGCGGCTATGAGGGTCGCGGCCTGGTCGTCCGCTCGGACGAGCCGGTCGACTTCTATCCCGACGGCAAGGTGGTCAACGTCGTGCGGGTCGGCGACCTGAACGACGCGGTCAAGCACGTCACCGTCGCCACCTCCACCGTCGGCGTCTACCCGCCGCAGCGGAAGACGCAGCTGCGCGACCGGCTGGCCTCGGCCGGGGCCCAACGGGTCGTGGCCCTGGGCGGGGCCGGTCCGGAGATCGGCCTGCCGCACGACGGCTTCTATCCCCTGCAACGCTTCGCCCGTTGGGTGAACGACGAGGGCTAAAGACGTCCGACGCGAACGTTGGGCGAACAGAACGAGACCCCCCATCGCGGTTGCGATGGATGGGGCGTCGACGCCTGCCCGAAGCCCCTTTTTCCACCCGCCAACCCGTGCGCACGGACGATTCATCCCTCGTCCGCTACGCATATGCGATGCCGGGGCGGCGCGTCCGCGTCAGGCCCGGAACGTCCGAATCCTCACCCAAACTGTCCGTTCCGCCTCTGGTGGTCCGGCGTCAGGGGCGCAGAGTGGCGTCAAGAAAACGGGAGACAACGCCATGGAATTCAGCTCGCTCGGCGCCTTCGGCATCGAGGTCACCGGCTTCGACCTGCGCGATGATCTCTCGGCGGCGACCGCCAAGGAGGTCGTCGACCTGGTGGCCGAAAACCATGTGGCGGTGTTCCGCGGCCAGGACCTGTCGAAGGCCGACTACGACCGCTTCGGCCGCCTGTGGGGCGCGCCGATCGACTTCTTCTTCACCCCGGACCTCGACCCCGAATTCCCGGCCCTGATCCGCATCTCCAACTCGCCGGACCTCGACGTCGGCCGCCGCGACGGGGCCTCCTTCTGGCACACCGACGGCTCCTACGAGTACCTGCCGGCCAGCTTCACCATGCTCTATGGGGTGGAGGCGCCGCTGGTCGGGGGCGAGACCCTGTTCGCCGACCTGACCGCCGCCTACGAGGCCCTGCCGGCCGAGACCCGCGAGCGCCTCGATGGCCTGAAGGTCCGCCACAAGCTGGTCGGCGGCAAGCGCGGGCCCGACGAGACCCCCCTGTCGCTGGACCCCGACGCGCCGGACCGCGACGGCGGCGTGCGGGCCCGCAAGCGCGCCGCCGAACAGCCGGTGCATCCCCTGGTGCTGACCCACCCGGTCACCGGCCGCAAGGGCTTCTACGCCCTGGGCGGCACCGGCTTCGCCATCGAGGGCATGGACGAGGCCGAGGGCGAAGCGCTGCTCGAGGAGCTCAAGGTCCACGCCCTGCAGGAGCGCTTCCAGATCCGGGTCAAGGCCGGGGCCGGCGACGTGCTCATCTGGGACAACATGTGCACCCTGCACCGGGCCACCCCGATCGAATACAGCGCCGAGGACGGCAAGCGCCGCGTCCTGCTGCGCATCAGCACCAACGGCCTGCCGCCGATCTACGCGGCCAGCCGCGAACCGGCCTTCGTGGTCGATCCCGAGCTGAAGACGATCAAGTTCGGCTGACCAGGCCTTCGGCGAAGCGGCGGATTTCCGCCTCTGAGTAGGGTGACGGGTCCACCTGGATCCTGGCCCGCCGGATCGTCCCGCTGAAGCCGAACGGCTGGGCGTAGAGGCGGCTGACCGGGCCGGCGCCGTTGGCGCCGATCTCCAGACCCTGCGGCGGTCTGCCAAAGATGGCGCGGTCGTAGGCGAGATCGGCGACCGGCCCGCCATCGATAAGCAGGACGCCCCGGCCGCGCCAGGGCCGTTCGGTCATGGTCTGCTCATAGGCGATCCGGGCCGCTCCGCGCGGCAGAGGCGCGCTGAAGCTGTGACGCCGCGGTCGCGCGGTGGCCTCATAGTGGAGCCGGCCGTCCTTCACATAGAGAACGAACCCCAGGAACTGGTTGCCATAGGCGACAAGCACGCCCTCGTCGCCAGGCCCGATCGGCGCAAGCTCGACCTCGATCCGGTGCGAGCGGCCAAAGAACATCGGGGCTGTCTGCTCGGGGATCATGTCCAGCGGCGGGATCAGGTCCCATTCGGCCCGCCCGCCGCCCTCGAAGAAGGACACCAGGGATTTTTGCCGCTGGGTGCGGGTGTCGACAGGGAAGACGTCGTAGCGCCGCGCGGCCTTGAGCCATTTGGCCTCCAGCGCGGCGACGAGATCGGGCCGTTGGGCGGCCAGGTCGGTGATCTCGTTGCACTCGGCGGCGAGGTCGAACAGTTCCCAGCGATCGCCGGGCTCCATGAACCGGCCGGTGGACACGAGCCGCCAACCCTCGGCATACATGGCGCGTTGGCCATTCATCTCGAAATGCTGCTCGAGCCGGCTCTCGGGCGCGTCCCTGGCGGTCAGGGAGGCCTTGAAGCTGACGCCCTGGATGGGGCGCATCCTGCGGCCTTGATATTCGCGAAGCGGCGCGACCCCCACGCAGTCGAGGATGGTCGGAAGCAGGTCCATCACATGCACATATTGCGAGCGCAGCTCGCCGCCCGCCGGCACGGACGACGGCCAATGGACGATCAGCGGATCGGCCACCCCGCCCAGGTGGGTGTCGTGCTTGTACAGTCGGTAGGGGGTGTTTGAGGCCATCGCCCAGCCGGCCGGGTAGGCCGCGTAGCTGTCCGGACCGCCGATCTCGTCGAGCTGCGCCAATGCCTGGTCGACGGCGACGCCGCCGTTGAGGCCGGCGAACAGGTTGGTCGTGCCCTTGAGGCCGCCGTCCGGCGAACCGCCGTTGTCGGAGGCGAGAATCAGCAGGGTGTTGTCCAGCACGCCCAGCGCGGTGAGCACCTCGACCAGCCGGCCGATGTTCCAGTCGACGCGGCGCAGGCAGGCGGCATAGGCCTCCATGTAGCGGGCGTTGAGCCGGCGTTCGCCCTCGGGGAGGGCCGCCCACCGGCCGACGCCGGGGTTGGGCGGCGGCAACCGCGTGCCAGCGGGCGTGACGCCGAGCGCCTGCTGGCGTTTCAGCCGCTGCTCGCGGACCGCGTCCCAGCCCAGGTCGTAGCGGCCGCGCACCGCCTCCATGTCCTCGCGCCGGGCCTGCAGGGGCGAGTGGGCCGCCGCATGGGCCAGGTAGAGCAGGAACGGCCGGTCCGGCGCCTGGGCGCGATGTTCCCGCAGATAGGTGATGGCGCGGTCGGTAAGGTCGTCGGTGGCGTAGTAGTCCGGGGCCGGGTCGACGCGGACGTGCTGGTTGCCCTCGAACAGGCTGGCCGGCCGGAAATAGTCGGTCGAATGGCCCTGGAACCAGTAGGCGCGGTCGAACCCACGCTGCAGCGGCCAGTTGTCCATCGGGCCGGTCGCGGCGCTGGTCTCGGCGAAGTTCAGATGCCACTTGCCGCAGTGGTAGGTCGAGTAGCCGTGGGCGCGCAGGGTCTCGGGCAGGGTGGCCGCGTCGTGGGTGAGATCGCCCCGGTAGCCCGGGAAGCCGGCGTCCAGCTCGGTCAGCCAGCCGATGCCGGCGCTGTGCGGGTTCAGGCCGGTCAGCAGCGAGGCGCGCGTCGCCGCGCAGACGGCGGTGGTGCGGAAGTTGACGTAGCGCAGGCCCCTCGCCGCGAGCGCGTCGGCCGCCGGGGTGTCGATCTCGCCGCCGTAGCATCCCAGGTCGGCGAAACCGACGTCGTCCAGAAGGATGACCACGACATTGGGGCTGCCGGCCTTGGCCGCGGGCCGGGACCGATGGTCCGGCCTCGACTGTTGCAGCGTCGGCCCGATCCTGCCGGCGAACGCCTCGGCGCTGGCGTCGCTGGCGCCCGCCGCCGCGCCGATGGCCGCCATGCCCGCCAGTGCGCCTCTGCGAGAGACGCGGGCCTGATTGTCAGCGCCCCTCGGGCTCTTCGCGGCCATGGCCGTTCCCTTCACTCAGGTTAGCTGGGACGCTGGTCCTGTGCTTCCAGCCAGCGCAGATGGCTCTCGAAATGCGTCGGCCGGCGCTCGATGAAGACGCCGCGCGCCCGGCCGAGCAGGGCCCCGCCCGTGGCCAGGGTCATCTCCGCTTCCAGATACCAGCGGCGGCCCTCGACCCGGTCGACCCAGGCTCGCACCTCGACGTCGCGCGCGATCGGCACGGGCTTGAGGTAGTCGACGCTGAGCCCGCCGGTGACGGTGAGGGCTCCGTTCAGGGGGCCCAGGTGGCCGAGGACCTCATCGAAGGAGGCCGCCGTCCAGCCGCCGTGGGCGACTCCCGGCCCGCCCTCCCAGCCCGGCGGACAGACCAGGCGCGCGAGGATCGTCCGCTCTCCGGCCGGCGACACCGACCGCAGGCCCAGCTGGCAGACGCCGGTCCTGCGACAGGCGTAGCAGACCATCACCTCGCCGGGCTTGAGGAACTGGGCGGCGCCGGCGTCGAGCGAGCCTGGTTCGCTCATGCGGTGGTCGAAGCCGCCGCCAATTCGCCGGCTTCGAGGGCCGCCTTGGCCTTGCGGGCCCGCTTGGCCAGCACCGAGGCCCGCAGCAGGTGGGCGCAGGGCCACAGGCTGAGGAAGACGAAGATGGCCAGGGCGTAGCGCAGCGACTGGTCGCCGAAGTAGGGCTGCAGCAGGTCGCTCAGCTTGCCGCAGACCGTCGGCCCCAGCCCGAAGCCGATCAGATTGGACAGCACCTGCAACAGGGCCGCTGTGGTGCCGCGCATGGGGGAGGGGACGAACTCTATGGCCAGGGCGTAGCCGGGGGTGCTGATGAACATGTGCAACACATGCTGCAGCGCGAAGGCCGCCAGGGCCATCCACAGACTGCCGGCCATTACACCGACCACCACCACCGGCACCATGAAGAAGGCCGCCGCCGCCATGATGCGGAACATCGCCGTCGCCCGCTTGGCGGCGAACCTGTCGGTGGCCATGCCGGCCAGGATGCTGGCCAGGGTCGCGAAGGGGGAGATGGTCAACGCAATGGTGATCCCGGCCGAGCCGATGTCGAGCCCGTGGGTGCGGATCAGGAAGGAGGCCAGCCAGGACGACAGGCCCGGGGCCACGGTGTTGGCCAGGGTCAGGGCAATGATCAGGTGCAGCAGCAGCGGGTTGGAGCCAATGGTCTTGAAGGCCGCCATGGGCGATATCCGCTGGGTCTCCTGGCGCTTGGGCTCGCGAACGACGAGCAGCAGCAGGACCATCAGCAGCAGGCCGGGGATGCCGGCCACCAGCAGGGCGGGGCGCCAGCCGTACTTGGCCGCCACGATGCCGGTGAGCGCGAAGCCGACCAAGGTGCCGATCTGGGACCCGACCAGGTAGATGCCGATGGCGGTCGAGCGCTTGTCCTTGTGGAAGTAGTCGGAGATCAGCGACAGGTTGGTTGGCGTGCCCCCCGATTCCGCGGCTCCGACGCCGACACGGACCAGGAACAGGCCCAGGTAGCCGGTGACGGTGGCGCCGAGCGCGGTCAGGCCGCTCCAGACGGTCAGCAGCACGGCCAGCAGCCGGACGCGGTGGGTGCGGTCGACCAGCATGCCGAGCGGCAGGCCGGCGATCCCGAAGGCCAGGGCGTAGGCCGTGCCGGAGATCAGGCCCAGCTGGCCGTCGGTGAGGTTGAACTCGTGCTTGATGGGCTCCTGCAGCAGGGTCAGGACCATGCGGTCGAGGTGATGCAGCATGTAGACGCAGACCAGAATGGCCAGCACGCCCCAGCGATAGAGATCACGCGCCGGGGCCGTAACCTTCGACTTGTCGTCCACTACTCATTCCTCCGCGCCGGTGTTCGCCCCGGAAATTGCCTTGCCGCCAGTTATGGGCCCCGCGCCAAGCCCTCGTCAGCGCTAATCTCGGCCGCCGGGGGAGTCATCGCGCCCGCGATCAGGCCCGGCCGGCTTGGCTTGTGAGCGGCTCTGGCCCATTCCATCGCGCTCGCGATGACTGGTTCGGACCGATGGCTTTTCCCCACGGGAAGGGAGAGTTTCAGCCTCACGAGACGACGGCGGGACCGTTCCTGGAAGTCAGGACGGCCACGCGGCGAAAGAACCGCTGCCGGCGCGCTCACCAAGGAAACAAACGGGAGGGATGGACGTGAAATTTGGAAATGGACTGCGCAAGTCGCTGATGGCGACCACAGTCATGGCGGCGCTGCTGCCGATGGCGGCCTGGGCCGCCGAGGAGACGCCGCAGTCGGAGGCGGCCACCGTCGACGAGGTCATCGTCAGCCCCCGCAAGCGCGACGAGCGCCTGCAGGACGTGCCGCTGTCGATGACGGCGGTGAACGGCCAGGCGCTGGAGCGTGAGAATATCGTCGAGACGGCGGACCTGATCCGCAAGTCGCCCAGCCTGACGATGTCGCCGGGCCTGGGCTCCAGCAAGGCGACGCCGAACTTCTCGATCCGCGGCCTCAGCCAGCAGGAACAGACCCCGCTCGCCGACGGTTCGGTCACCGTCTACGTCGGCGACATCGTCGCCGCCCGGGCCCAGGGCCTGAACCAGACCCTGTTCGATATCGCCTCGGTCGAAGTGCTGAAGGGGCCGCAGGGCACCCTGTTCGGCCGCAACGCCACCGGCGGCGCCATCCTGATCAAGCCGAACAAGCCGGTCGACGCCTTCGACGCCTACATCCAGGGCGGCATCGGCAACTACAACCTTCGCCAGCTCGAAGGCATGGTCAACGTGCCGCTCGGCGATAAGGCCCAGCTGCGCCTGGCCGCCACCATGCAGCAGCGTGACGGCTTCATCATCGATGACGTCACCGGCGATGACATCAACTACACCGACACCTGGGCCTTCCGCGCCTCGTTCGCCTGGCAGCCGACGGACGCGATCGAGTCCCTGACCGTGTTCAACACCTTCAACGAGGACGACGGCGGCCAGGGCAGCTTCATCGCCACCATCAATCCGAACGGCGCTTTCAACTCGGCGCCGGCGCGGGCGCCGCGTAACTATCCCACGCTGCAGCAGATGTTCGCCGACCAGCAGAACCGCAACAAGTACCACACGGCCAGCGGCACGCCGATGTACACCCAGGTCGAGACCTGGGACCTGGCCAACACCACGACCTTCGACATCAACGAGAACATCAGCATCCGCAACATCATCGGCGTCCGCTCGGTGCAGCTCGACATGATGGAGGACACCGACGGCCTGCCGATCCCGCTGCTGGAGATCGAGCGTCACTTCGAGGACGACCAGTTCAGCGAAGAGTTCCAGGTCTTCGGCGACACCGGCCCCGTCAACTGGATCGTCGGCGCCTACTACTTCAAGGAAGAGGCTGACGACCAAGGCATCAGCGTCACCGGTGGTGTCGATCCGGGGGCCATCCATCCCAAGTCGGTCAAGGGCTACGCGGCCTGGGCGAACACCTGGTCGAAAGTCGAGAACACCAGCTACGCCGTCTTCGCCCAGGGCACCTGGAAGATCATCGACGGGCTGTCGCTCACCGCCGGCGTTCGCCAGAACTGGGACAAGCGCGAAGCCACCATCATGAACCGCACCCAGTCGGCCTGCCGTTTCTCGACCGACGCCGACAACAACCCGGCGACGCCGGAGACCGCGACTCCCCTGGCCAACTGCGCCCTGCCTTTGTCGGCCAAGTTCGACGAGCCGACCTACGGCATCTCGCTGGACTGGAAAATCGACGAGGACACCCTGATCTACGCGGCCCACCGGCACGGTTACCGGACCGGTGGCTTCGCGGCCCGCGCCTCGACCGAAGCTGGCCTGCGGCGCACCTTCGAGCCGGAGACGGTCGATGACTACGAGATCGGCATCAAGCGCGATTGGCGCGTCGGGGACTCGTTCCTGCGCACCAACCTCGCGATCTTCACGGCCGAGTATGAGAACATCCAGCGGCTGCTGACCGATCCGACCACCATCCCGGTGACCACCGTGGCGGTGAACGCCGCCTCGGCGAAGATCACCGGCGCCGAGTTCGAATTCCTGGTGCGGGCCAACGAGTGGTTCGAGGTGTCGGGCTTCTACTCCTACACCGACGCCGCCTTCGAGGAGTTCATCACCCCGGCGGGCGTCGACCTGTCCAACGCCCCCTTCGCCCGGGCCCCGGACAATATCTGGAGCATCTCGGCCCGGGTGAATTTCCCGACGCCGGAAACCATGGGCGATCTCAGCGCCGGGGTGAGCTACTACAGCCACGACGACTGGTGGATCAACGACGACACCAACTCGGCGGCCAGCGGCTTCCGTGAGACCGGCCACCTGCCGGCCTACAAGCTGGTCAATCTCGACGTCCAGTGGAAGCGGGTGGCCGGCACGCCGGTCGATCTGTCCTTCTTCGTCAACAACGCCACCGACGAATACGTCGAGGTTCCTGAACTCAACATCGTCACCAGCCTGGGCTTCGACTCGCGCAGCGCGATGCCGCCGCGGACCTACGGCCTGCGGCTGACCTATCGCTTCGGCGGCTAAGCCACCGACCGCGCATCTAAAGAGGCCGCCGGGCGCAAGCCCGGCGGCCTTTTCTTATGGGATATCGCAGCGTCGATAGTCCGATGGGCGGCTGTTGAGCCGGGGCCCGCCACCGCCGACAATGGGGCGAGAGAAGGAGCAGGACGCATGGGCGAGCGGACAGGACGGCTGGAAGGCAAGGCGGCGATCATCACCGGGGCCGGCGGCGGCATCGGCGCGGCCACGGCGGAGCTGTTCTGTCGCGAGGGCGCCCGGGTGCTGCTGGCCGACATCCGGCTGGACGCCGTCGAGGCCCAGGCGAAGGGGCTGCGCGACGCCGGGCTCGACGCCGTAGCCTTCGAGCTCGACCTCGGCGATCCGGCCTCGATCCGGGCCATGGTCGAGGCGGCCGTCGACGCCTTTGGCGGGCTGCACATCCTGGACAACAACGCCGCCGCCACCAACCTGGCTCAGAAGGATGGCGGGACCGAGGGCATGGATCCGGACATCTGGGACGAGACGATGCGGGTCAACCTGCGCGGCCCCATGCTGGCGGCCCAGGCGGCCATCCCGCATATGCGCCGGGCCGGCGGCGGGGCGATCATCAACATCCTCTCCAACTCGGCTTTCGGGGCCGACGTCGTTCCCACCGCCTACGCCACCTCAAAGGGCGGCCTGGCGGTGCTGACCAAATACCTGGCTGCCCAGCATGGCCAGGAGGGCATCCGCTGCAACGCCGTCTCGCCGGGCCTGATCCACATCGCCGAGAAGAGCACGCCCCAGCGCGAGGCTTTCCGCGACATGATGCGAGACCATGAGCTGGCCGCCCGGTCGGGGACGCCGATGGACATCGCCCAGGCCGTCGCCTTCCTGGCCTCGGACGACGCCGGCTTCATCAACGGCCAGATCCTGCACGTCGACGGCGGCGCCCTGGCCCACTCTCCGCAGTTCGCCGACGGCGCGCGGATGCGGCGCGGTCAGTCGGTCAGCTGAGCGGCGCCACCACATAGTTGAGGGCCAGCCGGCCGCCGTCGGCATAGATGGTCTGGCCGGTGACGTAGCTGGCGTCCTCGCTGGCCAGGAAGGCGGCGACGCCGGCCATCTCCGAGGCCTCGCCGAACCGCCCCAGCGGGGTGCGCGACAGCATCATCGCCCGGGCGGTCTCGCTCAGATGTTCGGTCATCGGCGACTGGGTCGGCCCCGGGCCGATGGCGTTGACCCGCACCCCATGCGGGGCCAGCGCCAGGGCCATGGTCTTGGTCAGCATGCCCAGACCCGCCTTGCTGACGCAGTAGGCGTAGGACTCCGCCACCCCCAGCACCGCCCCGACCGAGGAGATGTGGATGATCGAGCCCTTGCGGCCCGCCGCCACCATGCGCCGGGCCACCGCCTTGCCCATCAGGAAGGGGCCGACCAGGTTGAGCCTCAGCACGGCCTCGAAATCGGCCGTCTCGGCCTCGTAGAAGACGCCGGTGGCCCGGGCCATGCCGGCCGAGCAGACGGCGATGTCGACCGGCCCAAGGGTCGCCTCGATGTCCTCGATCAGGGCTTCGATCTGGCCCTCGTCGCTGGCGTCCAGGGGGCGGAAATGGGCGTCGAGGCCCTGGGCGGCGAGAGCCTGGGCCTCGGCCTCACCCAGTTCCGTCTGGACGTCGGTCAGCACCACCCGGGCCCCGTCGGCGGCGTAGCGCTGGGCGATGGCCAGGCCGATGCCGCCGGCCGCGCCGGTGATGACGGCGATCTTTCCGTTCAGGCTCATGTCGCCGCCGGCGCAGGGCGCCGCTCCCAGAAGGCCCCGCCGTCGACGCGGATGTTGGCGCCGGTGGTGAAGCTGGCGGCGTCGCTGGCCAGGTAGAGGACGGTCGGCACGATCTCCCGCGCCTCGCCCCAGCGGTTCAGCGCCACGCTCCGATGCGCCTCCTCCTCGGTCGCCCAGGCGCCGGCGACGTCGGTCAGGAAGCCGCCCGGCGAGATGACGTTGACCCGCACCTTGGGCGCCAGCTCCTGGGCGAAGGCGATCGAGATGGCGTTCAGCGCCGCCTTCGCCCCGGCGTAGGGGGCGATCCAGGGCGAGGGCCGCTGGGCGCCGATGCTGGAGATGTTGATGATGCTGCCGCCGTCGCCGGCGACCATCCGCGCGCCGATCAGGGCGCTCAGGCGGAACGGCCCCTTGAAGTTGACCCCGACCACCTTGTCGAACAGGTCCTCGCTGGTCTCCAGGGTGGAGGGAGCCAGCGGTGACATGCCGGCGTTGTTGACCAGGATGTCGACCTTGCCGAAGGCCGCGTAGGCCGCCTGCGTCAGCTGTTCCAGGTCTTCCCAGCGGCCGACATGGGCGGCGACCGGCAGGGCCCGGCGGCCCAGCGCCTCGACCTCGCGGGCCACGGTTTCGCAGGCCTCCTGCTTGCGGCTGGAGATCACCACGTCGCAGC
Organism: Caulobacter sp. GW821-FHT11A05; assembly: GCF_058809015.1. Classification (NCBI taxonomy): domain Bacteria; kingdom Pseudomonadati; phylum Pseudomonadota; class Alphaproteobacteria; order Caulobacterales; family Caulobacteraceae; genus Caulobacter; species Caulobacter sp. GW821-FHT11A05. The sequence continues at coordinate 107,919 of NZ_JBXASF010000002.1, forward strand.
CGCTGCGCGCCAGGCCCAGCACGATCTCCCGCCCCAGGCCCCGGCTGCCGCCGGTCACCAGGGCGACCTTGCCCGACAGATCGACGGTCATGGTCATGGCGCTATTCCGCCGCTTCGAGGAGGTCGGCGAACAGGGCGCGGGCCTGAATCCTGCGGGTCGGCAGGTGGTCGCTGGGGTCGGGGCCAGGGGCAGGCCGGTAGCCCTTCAGCACGCTGCGGGCGACGGACGAGCGATGGATCTCGGTCGGGCCGTCGGCCAGGCCCAGCATGGCGGCGGTCATCAGCATGTGGGCGAAGGGCATCTCGTTGGAGACGCCCAGCGAGCCGTGCAGATGCATGGCCCGCCAGACGACGTCCTTGCCGATGTTGGCGGTGGCCACCTTCAGGGAGGAGATGGCTTCGCGCAGTTCAGCCGGGTCGCCGTGGCCGCCGTGCTCCTGGTCGGCCAGCCAGGCGCAGTGCAGCACCTGCAGGCGGAACTGGCGAAGGGCGATGTGGGTGTCGGCGATGTCGAACTGCACCGCCTGCTTGCGGGCCAGCGGCCCGTCGCGCAGCTCGCGGCTCAGGGCCCGCTCGCCCATCATGTCGAGGCATTTCTGGACCAGGCCGATGGTGCGCATGGCGTGGTGGATGCGGCCGCCGCCCAGCCGCGACTGGGCCACCGCGAAGCCCAGGCCGCGTGGCCCCAGCCGGGCGCTGTCGGGCACGCGGACCTTGTCGTAGCGGACGTAGGGATGGCCGCCCTTGGCCTCCGGCGGCTCGGTGAACACCCCGGTCTCGCGGACGAAACCGATGCCGGGCGAGTCGGCCGGCAGGATGAACATGGTGGCCCGCTCATGCGGCGGGGCCTCCGGATCGGTGACCGCCATGACGATGAGGAAATCGGCGAAGTTGGCGTGCGAGGAGTACCATTTCTCGCCGTCGATCACCCAGTCGTCGCCGTCCGGCGTAGCCGTGCAGGTGAACAGGGTGGGGTCGGAGCCGCCCTTGGGCTCGGTCATCGAGAAGCAGCTGTACATCTCGCCGGCCAATAGCGGGGTCAGCCAGCGGGTCTTCTGTTCGGGGGTGCCGAAGCGGGCGAGGATCTCGGAGTTGCCGCTGTCGGGCCCCTGGCAGCCGAACACCACCGGGCCCCAGTTGGTGCGGCCGAGGATCTCGTTGATGAAGGTGAAGCGGACCTGGCCGTAGCCCGGCCCGCCGAGGTCGCGGTCGAGGTGGCAGCCCCACAGGCCCTGGCGGCGGACCTCTTCCTGCAGGGGTTTGAGGATGCGGCGGGCCTGGGTGATCGAGCGGTCGTAGGGGGCGGTGGGTTCGGGCCAGAGGGCGTCGAGGGGCTCGACCTTGTCGCGGACGAAGGCGCGGGCCCAGTCGACCTTCTGCTGGAACTCGGGATCGGGCGCGAAATCAATCACTTAAGGGTCCTCCCAGACCGGTCAGGCGATCCCCTTGGCCATCGCCTCGGCCTTGGCGATCAGGCCGGGGACGAAGGCTTCGGCGAAGCCGCCAAGCTCTTTCGGCTGTTTGCCGTTCAGCACCCGGGCGTGTTGCCGCTCGAGGATCACGGCCATCTTGAATTGGATCAACACCATGTAATAATTGAGGTTTTCGACCTTCCGGCCGCTGCGTTCAGCCCAGCGGTCGCGCAGCTCTTCGCGGAAGGGGAAGTCGGTCGGGTCGAAATAGCCGGCCGGCGGGGTGCGCTCGTCGCGGCCGTTGAAGGGGTAGAGGACGAGGCCGAGGTCGAGCAGGGGATCGCCGATGGTGGCCAGTTCCCAGTCGATCATCGCCGCCACCCTGGCCGGCTCGCCATGGGCGAAGATGGCGTTGGCGAAGCTGTAGTCGCCATGGAGGATTCCTGGGGGCGACATGGGGGGCGTATTGGCTTTTAGCCAGTCGACCACATAGGTCAGGCCGGGCAAATCTCGCTGTTGGTAGTTTTCCGTCTCGGTGTAGGACTCCAGCTGCGACAGCCAGCGGGAAACCTGGCGTTCGAGGAAGCCCTCGGGCTTGCCGAAGTCCTCAAGGCCGACGGCGCGGTGGTCGACTTTCGCCAGGTCGGCGAGGGCGTCGACCAGGGCAAAGGCCATCTGGCGCTTGGGCTCGCCCGGCCGGTCGTAGGGGGCGGGCAGCTGGTCGAAGGGGTAGCCGACGAAGCCGTCGACATTGGACATCACATAGAAGGGGGCGCCGATGACGGCGGCGTCCTGGCAGTAGGCCTGGAAGGCGGGGCAGGGGACGGGCGAGCCGCGCAGGGCCTCCAGGACGCGGGCCTCGCGGGCGATGACCTTGAGGCTGTCGGGACGCAGGGCCAGGGGCGGGCGGCGGACGATCATCGGGGCGCCGCCGCGGTCGACCTTGATGACGATGTTGCTGGAGCCGCCGGCCAGGACCTGCTGGCGCAGCGGGCCGGCGCCGAGGTCCGGCAGGGCGGCGCTCGCCCAGGCCTCGAAGGGGCCGGCCTCGATGACGCTGGAGGCCGGCGCCCCGGTCATTCGCCGAACAGCCTCGGCTGGCCGTCGACCATCTCGATGCGGCCTCTCGTACCGGTGCGGGCGCGGTCGAAGCGGGCGGTGCGGCCGGGCTTGCTGGAGATCAGGATCTCGCCGTTCTCGGCTTCCAGGGTCCACTGGCTGGCGTCGAAGCGGCCGCCGGTTCCGTCGCAGGGATCGACCGCCAGGATCGGGCCCAGCCAGGTGATGCGCCAGGGCTTGAAGCCCTTGGCGACCAGCCGCTCATGGGCGCCGGGCAGGGCGGCCAGCAGTTCGGAGGTGGCGAACACCTTGCCGATGTCGTGGCCGGCGGCCTCCAGGCCGTCGAGGGTCTGGGGCGAGATGCCGAACACCAGCTTCAGCTTGAAGAGGCGCAGGAAGGTCTCCAGGCGGTAGGAATCCCAGGCGGTCGGCATGCCGCTGCCGGCCCGCGCGCCGCGATCGAAGCCCGCCTTCATCCAGGGCCAGAACTGCGCCGACTGGCCGTACAGGAACGAATAGAAGCAGAAGTCCTCGGCCCCGAGGCCCATCTCGTCCTGCATGGCGGCGGCCCAGGCGATGTCCTGGTCCATCTCCGGCCAGGTGATCGGCAGGTCGACGACCTCGCCGTCGGCCAGGTCGACCCGGCCGATGGCCCAGAGGTCGGAGGCGCCGGCGATCGGCGGCTTGCTCAGGCCCCGGCCGTAGCCGGCCAGCGGGGCCAGCAGCTTGGGGTCTTCCGTCGCCGGCACGCCGCCGAAGAGGCCATAGTGGATCATGCTCATGCCTCTATTTCTTGGCCGTGCGCGGAATCTTGTGGGGCGGGCCGAGCTTGACGATCTCGAGGTTGGGCACGAGCTCGATCTCGGGTCGCACGCCGATCGTCTGTTCGACGGAGTCGGCCACCGCCTCGGCCAGCAGAGCCAGGTCCGGGTCGCCCTCGTAGCCGACCCGCAGCTTGAGGACCTCGACCTCGCGCTGCGGCCGGATGATCTGGAACAGGCCCGAGGCTGTCTCCGGCACCGACTCGATGGCGCTCCAGACATCGCGCGGCAGCACGCTCTGGCCGGCCACCAGGATCTCGTCGCCGGTCCGGCCGATCGGCCAGATGCGGGCGTGGGTGCGGCCACAGCTGCAGGGGTCGTTGGTCCACTGCACAAGATCGCCCGAGCGGAAGCGGATCAGGGGATCGACCCCGTCGACGAGGTTGGTGATGACCATCTCGCCGCGACCGCCCGAGGGAACCGGCTCAAGCGTCTCGGGGTCGATGACCTCGAGCAGCACCATGTCTTCCCAGCAGTGGAAGCCGTTCTTGGCGCGGCATTCCCAGGTGGTGCCGCTGTCGCCCAGGCTGGTGAACTCATAGATCGGCACCTGCCAGCGCTCGACCAGCTCGCGGGCCTGCTTGCCCATCGGCTCGCCGCCGTAGATCACGGCGGTGAAGCTGGAGAACACCTCGCGCAGGTCGACGCCGGTCTCGGCCTCCAGCCGGGCCAGGCCGTAGATCAGCGGCGAGGAGAGGTGGAACAGCCAGGTCGGGCGGTATTTGCGGGTGGTCTCGACGAAGCGCTGCAGGTCGCTGGCGTCGTGGTTGATCATGATCGGGATGGCGCCCGTGTCATGGAAGAACAGCCGGCCGACGCTGCGCAGCACGTGGTTGAACTCGGCGATGTAGTCGCCCGGCCGCAGGCCCAGCTCCCACATTTCCCGAGGCGACCACACCCAGTCGCCCGGGTGGGTCCAGGATTCGGCGAAGAAGGTCGGATCGCCCGTGGTGCCCGAGCTGGTGCCGATCAGATGGACGTCGGTGGGGTCGACGCAGAGCACGCCGCCAAAGGCGTCGCCGTTGGCGTCGCGCCAGGCGCGCAGGGAGTCCTTGTCGATGAAGGGGGCCTTGGCCAGGAAGTCCTCGGTCGAGGTGATGTCGGCGGCGCCGACCCCGGCCTCGGCCCAGGTCTTGCGGATCAGCGGCGAGCGTTCGCAGACGAAGGCCAGCTGCTTGAGCAGCCGCTGTTCCTGCAGCGCCAGCAGCTCGGCGCGGGGGGCGGTCTCGAGCGGGTCGAAGTAGCGGCTCTCGCCGGCCGGTCGGGCTTTCAATTGCGTTGGCATCGCCATCCCTGAACGTCGGTCGCCCGGCCCGGCGGGGGCGGGGGTTTTCTCGACTTTGGTCCGAATGGGCAGGGGAGGGTAGGGCGAATGGCGATCCATCGGACTGCCGATCTCTTGCGAGCGGCGGGTGACTTTCGACATCGGACGGCCGCAAATATCGACAACGCACCCACTCCATCGTTTGATCGACGCCCGCGTCGACCGACGACTTCCTGACCGCCGAGGCATTGGCTTGACCGGACCATCGATTAACGAGTTTTCGCTCTCCTCCCTGCTCGACGAGCTGGCCCGTTCACGCGCCAACCACACGGCCGTGGTCTGCGGCGAGAACCGTCACAGCTACCGCGAGCTGCGCGGCCGGGTGATCAAGCTGGCCAACGCCTTCGAGGCCGCCGGGGTGACCAAGGGCGAGCGGGTGCTGTGGCTGGGCCAGAACTCGCACCGCATCCTGGAGGGCGTCCTGGCCTGCGCGCGGATCGGGGCGATGTTCTGCCCGGTCAACTGGCGCCAGACGGGCCATGAGTTCGCCCAGACCATCGAGGACTTCCAGCCGAAGGTCATCCTCTGGCAGGAGGCCGAGATCGGCCCCGCCGTCGCCGAGGCGCGGGCCGCCACGGCCAGCCAGGGGGCCATCTGGGTCAAGGCCGAGGATGAGGCGGACAGCCAGTACGAGGCCTTCCTGGCCAGCGGCTCCAGCCAGGACCGCGACCGGAAAATCCCCGCCGAGACCCCGGTGCTGGTGGTCTACACCGCCGCCTTCTTCGGCCGGCCGAACGGGGCGATGCTGAGCCAGAACGCCCTGCTGTGGCAGGACCTCAGCGTCCAGCAGACGCAGGGCATTTCGCGCGACACCGTCTTCCTCAACTCGGGCCCGATGTTCCACGTCGGCACCCTGATGTTCACCTTCGCCACCTTCCACGCCGGCGGCACCAACGTCTTCGTGCGGCGCACCGAGGCCGAGGAGCTGTGCCGGCTGATCCACGACCACCGCTGCACCCTGGCTTTCCTGGTCGGCAAGACCTGCGCCGACATGGTCGAGGTCAACCGCGACGGCCGCTACGACCTGACCTGCCTGCGCTCGCCGTCCTATGGGCCCGGCTGGGACGCCATGGTGACCATCAACCCGCGCGACTTCCGCGACACCCCCTACGGCTACGGCCAGACCGAGGTGATGGGGATCGTGGTCTGGATCTACTATTGCGACAACCGCGGGACCGGCACCCACGGCGCCGTCGGCCCGGTCACCCAGCTGCGCATTGTCGACAATGACGACACCGACGTGCCCGACGGCGAGGTCGGCGAGATCATCCTGCGCGGCCCGACGGTGATGAGCGGCTACTGGAACCGGCCCGAGCTCAACGCCCAGCGCCAGCGCGGCGGCTGGCACCACACCAATGACCTCGGCCGTCGCGAGGCCGACGGCACGGTGACCTTCATCGGACCCAAGACCCAGATGATCAAATCGGGGGCCGAGAACATCTACCCGGCCGAGGTCGAGGGCTGCCTGCGCGGCCATCCGGCCGTGGCCGACGCGGCCATCATCGGCGTGCCCGACCCCCGCTTCATCCAGAGCGTCAAGGCCATCATCCAGCTGAAACCCGGCGCCAGCGTCGGGGCCGAGGAACTGGTCGACCATTGCCGCAGCCGGCTGGCCTCCTACAAGAAGCCGCGGTTCGTCGAGTTCGCCGAGGCCCTGCCGAGGACCTCGGTCGGGGCGGTGGACTACCGGGCCCTCGACGCGGCCTATGGCGGCGGCAACTACCCGGGGGGCGCTCTGCGCGGCAGCTGATGATCCTCGAACCGCCGCTCTCCGTCCTCGACCTGCAGGCCAGCCCTTTGACGCGGCCGTTCTGGGACGCCGCCAAGCAAGGTCGGCTGACCTTCCAGCGCTGCAAAGCCTGCGAAAAGCCCTTCTTCCGGCCGGAAATCGCCTGTCCCCACTGCCTGTCGCAGGACTGGGCCTGGGAAGACAGCGCGGGCCTCGGGACCCTCTACAGCTTCACGGTTTCACACCGGGCGCCCACGCCGGCGTTCAAGGCGCCGTTTATCTTCGCGGCGATCGATCTGGACGAGGGCTGGTCGATGTTTTCGAACGTTGTCGGGATCGCGCCCGATGAGGCGAAGATCGGCATGCGGCTGAAGGTGACGTTCCAGGAGGTGTCTGGCGAGGCGCTGCCGTTGTTTGGGCCAGCTTGAGCTTCAGGGCGCGGGCGGCACGACAATCGCGTAGCTGGTGCTGCGACCGCCGCCCGGATCCTTCACGAGGATCCCGCGACCCACAAGGTCGGTGATGTCGCGTAGCGCCGTGTCGGGCGATGTCTTGGCCAGGATCGCCCACTTGGAATTGGTCAGCTTGCCCTCGAACCCGTCGAGCAGGCGGTTGATGACCTTGCGTTGGCGCTCGTTGAGCGGCTGCCCGGCATGGGCTTCCCAGAACCGGGCTTTGGCAAGGACCACGCCGAGGGTGGCTTCGGCGCCATCAAAGGCGCGCTCAAGGCAGTCGAGGAACCAAGCCAGCCAGTCGCTGATATCAAGATCGCCCTTCTGCGTGGATTCCAGGATGTCGTAGTACCGCTTCCGTTCAAGGCGGATTTGCGCGGACATGCTGTAGAAACGCTGTGGACTACCCTCTGACCGCGCCAGCGCCATGTCGGCAATGGCCCGGGCGATCCGGCCATTGCCGTCCTCGAACGGGTGGATGGTGACGAACCACAGATGCGCGATCGCGGCCCTCAGCACGGGGTCCTGCTGATCCTTGCCATTGAACCAGTCGAGAAAGCGGGTCATCTCGGCGTCCAGGCGATCGCCCTTCGGCGCTTCGTAGTGCACCTTCTGCCGTCCATAAGCGCCGGACACGACCTGCATCGGATCGGCGGCGGCGGGGCGCCAAGCCGCGACGGTGATCTTGCTGATGCCGCTGTGGCCGGTGGGGAAGAGGCCGGCATGCCAGCCGAACAGCCGCTCCGACGTCAGGGGTCGTGCAAAATGCTGGGTGGCGTCGAGCATCATCTCGACGATGCCATCGACGTTGCGGTCGGCCTCGACGGCTCCACCGACATCCATGCCGAGTCGCCTGGCGATGGACGAGCGAACCTGGTCCTTGTCGAGAATCTCGCCCTCGATCTCACTGGATTTGAGAACGTCCTCGGTGAGCGTTTCGAGCAGCGCTTCGGCGCGCAGTTCGAAGCCTAGCGCCTCCATCCGGCCGAACAGACGCCCCTGCCGGTGCCGCACGGCGCCCAGCCGTGTGACAAGCTCATCCTGATCCCACCGGAATTTGGGCCAGTCTTCCAGGTCGTGGATATAGGTGACCACATAATCTCCGCATATTGTGCGGTGAATATGTCTATCAATCGCCGCAAAGGCAAGACTATTCGCCGCAACTACTGCGGTGAATAGTCCTTCCATTCACCGCACGGAGCGGCTGACGATCGGCCCGCTCTACCCCCAGGCCACCGGCAGCTTCACCCGGCCCCAGTGCATCCAGCTGTCGAGGCGCTCGCCGTCGCCGAGCAGCCGCAGGTTCGGCAACCGTTCGATCAGCCTCGCCAAGGCGATCTGGCCCTCCATCCTCGCCACCGGGGCGCCGATGCAGGAGTGGATGCCGCTGCCGAAGGACAGGTGCTTGCGAACGCCGGACACCGGCCGGTCGAGGCGGAAGGTGTCGGGGTCGGGGAACATCACCGGGTCGCGGTTGGCGCCGATGATTGAGAACATCAGCTTGGCGCGTTCGGGCAGCTGCTCGCCGTGCATCTCGACGGGGCAGAGGCTGGTGCGGAAGTGGGCGATGACCGGCGGGTCAAAGCGCAGGCTCTCCTCCACCGCCGCCTCGATCAGCGACGGGTCGGCCTTGACCTGTTCCCACAGCTCCGGCCGCTGCAGCAGCCGCCACATCAGGTTCGTCAGCATGCTGATGGTCGTCTCCTGGCCGCCGGTCAGGAAGGCCAGGCAAAGGTTCATCCGCTCGTCGGCCGTCAGGGGCCGGCCCTCGACCCGGGCGGTCAGGCTGCGCGACATGAAGTCGTCGGGGATGATGACGCCGAGATGCTCAGGCTTGGGATCATCGATGCCGGCGTCGGCCAGGGCCTGCTGGCGCTCGGCGATCTTGCCGGTGAAATGCGGGTAGAGCTCCTTGAGCACCGTCTCGAAGGAGCCAGGCTCCGGGTCGGTGAACAGCAGGTGCTGCAGGGTGTCGGCCCAGCGCTTGTAGTTGGCGTACTCGGACTCCTCGGCCCCCAGCATGACGCACATCATCCGGGCCGGCAGGGGGAAGGCGAACAGGTCGTGGAAGTCGCCCTCGGCTTCCGGCCGGGCCAGCATCTTGCCGATCAGCTCGTCGACGATCCGCTCGATGTCGGCGGTGTAGCGCGCCAGGGGCTTGGGGGCGAAGCCGCGGGCGAACTCGTTGCGGAACAGCATGTGGAAGGGCTGGTCGGTCTTGAAGCCGACGTCGCTGATGGTGTCCTTCTGGGCGTTGCCCCAGCGGAACGACCAGATCGGGCTGTCCTGCAGGACCTCGCCCTTGATCTCGGCAAAGTCGCTGGTGATCCAGAAGGTCTGGCGCTCGCCGTCGTGGCGGGCGAACGGGCAAGTCGAGCGCAGGGCCGAGTAGGCCGGGCCCGGGTCGGCGACCACGTCCGGGTCGAAGGGATCGAAGGTGGGAACGGACATCGGCTTGGCTCCAGACTCACTCATCCGACCGGCACCTGGTCGAAGGGTACGCCCTTGTCGGGCCGGTAGTCCTGCGGCAGGCCGAGAATCTTCTCGGCCACGGTGTTGAGCAGCATCTCGTCCGAGCCGCCGGCGATGCGCAGGGTGGCGACATCCATCCAGGACATGGCGAAGTCTTCCTTCATGCCGGCGGCCGGGTCGAAGGCGACGCCGGCCGGGCCCATGAGGTCGAGGGCCAGCACCGCCAGCCGCTTGCGCTCGCGCGCGCCCGCGTACTTGTGGATCGAGCCTTCCGGACCCGGCGTGCGGCCGGCGGCCAGTTCCAGCAGCGACTTCTGATGGATGGCGATCAGGGCCTGCTGCACCGCATGGGCCCGGGCCAGGCCGCTGCGCACCCGGCCGTCCTCGATGGCCGGCCGGCCGCGATGCGTCGCCGACTTGGCCAGGGCGGTGAAGGCCTCCAGGGGCGGACCGCCGCCGGTCTCGTCGGCGGCGGCGGTGTAGCGCTCGATCATCAGGGTCTCGACCGCCAGCCGGAAGCCCTCGCCCACCGGGCCCAGGCGGCAGGAGTCGGCGACCCGCACCTCGTCGAAGAAGATCTCGTTGAAATCGGTGCGGCCGTGCAGCTGGCGGATCGGACGGACGGTGACGCCGGGGGCCTTCAGGTCGACGAAGAAGTAGGTCAGGCCCTTGTGCTTGGCGACGGTGGTGTCGCTGCGGGTGACGATGACGCCGTAGTCGCTGTGCTGGGCCCAGCTGATCCACACCTTCTGGCCGGAGAGGATCCAGTCGTCGCCGTCGCGCCGGGCCTTGAAGCGGAAGGCGCCGACGTCGGAGCCGCCGCCGGGCTCGGAGAAGATCTGGCACCAGATGGTCTCGCCGCGGATGGCCGGCGGGACCAGGGCCTGCTTCTGCGCCTCGGTTCCGTAGCGCAGCAGCATGGGGATGGGCATGCCCAGGCCAATGGCGAAGTATTCGGTCGGGAAGCCGTGCGGGGCCTCCTCCTGCACGAACAGGATCTGCTCCAGGTCCGTGCCGCCGCCACCGCCAAATTCCTTCGGCAGGGTGATGCAGGCGTAGCCGTTGGCGGCTTTCAGGGCCAGCCACTGGCGGCCGAGGGCCAGGTCCTGGGCCTCGGTCAGGCCCTTGCGGGCGGCCCGGCCATAGGTCGGCGCATGCTGGGCGATGAAGGCGCGGGCGGCGGCGCGGTAGGCTTCCAGCTCGGGGGAGAGGGCGGCATCCATCAGGCGGCCTCCGCCAGGGCGTCGACGATCAGGTCTTCCCAGTCGGCCATCGATCCCAGCTCCAGGGCGGTGGCGCGGGAGCGCCGGTAGTGCAGGTGCAGGTCATGCTCCCAGGTGACGCCCAGGGCGCCGTGCACCTGGATGGCCTCGGCGGCGGCGTAGTCGTAGGCGGCGGTGGCGGTCAGACGGGCGCTGGCCGCCCGCAGGGGCAGGTCGGCGGCCGCGTCGGCCAGGCTGAGGGCGGCCTGCAAGGCCGAGCCGCGGGCCACTTCGTTGAGGACGTACATCTCGGCGATCTTGTGCTTGATGGCCTGGAACTTGCCGATCGGCTGGCCGAAGGCGAAGCGCTGCAGGGCGTAGTCGCGGGCCTTCTCCAGGCAGGTCTCGGCCCCGCCCAGCTGTTCGAAGGCGGTGATGACGGCCAGCCGCTGCAGGAGGTCGGCGGCGGCGGCCAGGGCGTCCGGAGTGTCCAGGCGGACGGCGGGGGCGGCGTCGAAGGTCAGGTCGGCCGTGCAGCGGGTGTTGTCGAGGCTGGCGATGGGCGTGCGCCGCACGCCGGCCAGGGGGGCGACCACCAGGCAGGGCGCGCCGGCCTCGTCAGCGGCCAGCACGATGGCCAGGTCCGCCGCCGCCCCGCCGACCACGCAGGACTTGGTCCCGGTGAGGGCGCCGTCCCGGAAACGCGTCGCGGGGCGTTCAGTGAGGGCCTCGCCGGTCCCTTCGGCCAGGGCGATGGCGCCCTTCACCTCGCCGGCGGCGATGCCGGGCAGCCACTGGCTCTTGAGGTCCTCGTCGCCCCACAGCCGCAGGGCTTCGCCCAGCGCATAGGAGGTGGCCAGATAGGGGGCGCCGCAGACGACCCGGCCGCACTCCAGGGCGATCAGGCAGAGGTCGACGGCGCTCAGGGCCAGGCCGCCGTATTCCTCCGGCACGGTGGCGCCGGTCCAGCCCATCTCCTGGCAGGCGGCCCAGAAGGCCTGGTCGTGGCCGCCCGGCGTCTCCAGCAGGTTCCGCAGGCGGTCGGCAGAGTAGGTGTCGGTCAACAGCCGCCGCGCCTCGGCGCTGATCTGCTGCTGCTCGTCGGTGAGGAGGTAGGGCATGGGGCGTTTTCCGACGAACGGGCGGGCCCGGCTAGGGCGCCGATCCGCGCGAGCGGACTTGATCGTCCATGCGATTGGGGTGGGGCGATTGCGGCGGGCCCCGGGGCGGCCGTTCTGATCGCGGATGCGGTGACTGGCGAGGGACCGCCCCTGAGGCCTCGCCCGGCCGGGCGGGGGCGTGTCTCATGAGGCCGGGACAAGAAACGCGAGGACCGCAGGATGATGGCGCAGCTTCCGTCACCGCAGGACATGATGCGAGCCGCCGAGGCGGCGACGGGCCTTTCCGACTGGGGCGGCGAGCTGTTCAGGCGGCCCTTCGACCTGTTGATCAGCGACCTCAACAGCGAGGCCCAGTTGACCGAGCTGGGCGCGGCGCGGGCCCATCGGCGGCTGGCCGACACCCTGCGCCAGCGGCTGAAGGTGGTGGACGACCGCAAGCGTTTTCCGGCCATCGCCGAGGAGCGGATCGTCGCCCCGATCATCGTCGCCGGCCTGCCGCGCTCGGGCACCACCTTCTTCCACAACCTGTTGTCGGCCGACCCGGCCAACCGCTCGCCGGCCACCTGGGAGATCATGTATCCCTCGCCGCCGCCGCAGGAAGCGACCTACGAGACCGATCCGCGCATCGCCCAGGCCGACGAGGCCCTGGCCTTCGAAGGCTTCATGGAGCCGGCGCTGCAGGCGGTGCACCCCTTCGACGCCCGCCGGCCGGAAGAGTGCAACTTCATCTGGGAGCTGAGCTTCCTGACGGTCAACTATTCGGCCTGGTGGAACGTGCCCAACTACACGGCGGCCTTCTACAAGACCGATCCGAAGGCCATCTATGAGGAGGAAAAGAAGGTCCTGCAGCATCTGCAGCACCGCTTCCGCCGCGACCGTTGGGTGCTCAAGACCCCGGCCCACAATCCCTGGCTGGCCGAGCTGTTCTCGGTGTTTCCAGACGCCTGCGTGGTGCAGTGCCACCGCGACCCGGCCAAGATCCTGGCCTCGCTGTCCAAGAACCTGGCCATCTGGCGCAAGGTGTTCTCCGACCATGTGACGCCCGGCGCCTTCGGCATGCTGGAGCTGCAGGCCGCCAGCCTGGAGAAGATGGCCAAGTTCCGCGAGCAGCCGGGCCTCAAGGACCGCTTTTTCGACGCCCACTATGTCGCCGTCCAGGCCGACCCTGTGGGTGAGCTGCAACGGCTCTACGACCAGCTCGGGATCGGCTTCGCCCCCACCCGCGAGGCCACCGTCCGCGCCTGGCTGGCCGCCGACCGCGACAGCCACGGCAAGGGCCCGCGCCACACCTACAGCCTCGACGACTACGGCCTCGATTACGGGGCGGTCGACCAGGTGATGGGCGACTACATCCGCCGCTACGACGTGCATCTCGAACGCTAGGCCAGACATCATGACCACAGACACTCCCCGCCGCTGGCTGATCACCGGCGTCTCCAGCGGCCTGGGCCGCGCCATCGCCGAATACGCCCTGGAACGCGGCGACATCGTCGTCGGCACCCTGCGCCAGCCGGCCCAGATGGCGGCCTTCGCCGCCCTGGCGCCGGGCCGGGCGTTTCCCTTGCAGCTGGACGTCACCGATGACGCGGCGGTCGGGCCGGCCGTGGCCGAGGCCATCGCGCTGGCCGGGGGGCTGGACGTGCTGGTCAACAACGCCGGCTACGCCCTGGTCGGGGCGGCCGAGGACATGGCCCTGGCCGAGGCCCGCCAGCAGATGGAGACCAACTTCATCGCCGTGCTGAAGACCTGCCAGGCGGTGCTGCCCCACTTCCGGGCCCAGGGCCACGGCCGCATCCTCAACATCGCCTCGGTGGCGGCGGTGATGAGCTTCCCGCTCTACACCCTCTATGCGGCGTCGAAGCACGCGGTGGCCGGCTTCACCGAGGGGTTCGCCCGGGAGGTCAAGCGGTTCGGGGTGCGGGTGACCTCGGTCGAGCCGGGCGGTTTCCGCACCAACTTCGGCGGGGCCAGCATGGTGGTGACCGAGCAGGTGTCCGAGCCCTATGCGGCCAACATCGAGGCGACCCGGGCCCGCATGGCCGGCTTCGGCGGCGAGGCGGCCAATGATCCCAAACGCGGCGCGGCGGTGATTGCGGCGCTGGTCGAGATGGCTGAGCCGCCGGTGCATGTGGCGCTGGGGGCGGACGGTTATTCGATGATCACCGGGGCGCTGCAGAGCCGGCAGGACGAGTACGCCGCCTTCCGCGAAATGGCCTCGGACACCGCCTGGATCGGCTAGCGAACCGTCAAGGGCGGTGGCAGGTAGCGCTTGTCGAGCAGCTCGGCGTCTGGCCAGTAGAGGCGGCCGACGACCTGGAAGCGGCCTGGCGGCGTCGGCAGCCAGTTGGCCAGCGGGGCGTCGGCCGGGGCCTCGCCCTGGAAGTAGAGGGTCAGGGAGCCGTCCTCGCCGCGGACCATGTCGCGGTCGCGGTCGCCCAGCTTGTAGCGGCCAGACGGATGGGCGACGAGCAGCCGGCTGGCCGCGTCATAGACGGTGAACGACCAGAAGCCGCGAGCCGGCGGCGGGCGGTCGAAGCGCAGGGCGTAGGCCTTGGCGCCGTCGAGCGGCCGGCCGTCGCCGTCGACCTCGACGCTCATGTAGACCACCTCTTCGGCCGGCGGTCCCCAGATGGCGAAGCGGGCAAGGACGGCGCGGCGCAGGTGGGCGTCGAAACTTCCGGCCAGCACGTCGCGGCCGCCGCGCAGGTCGAGCGGATAGACCCAGCCGTTGACCGGGTCGTCCAGATGGGCCAGCCGGGCCTTGATCCTGGCCAGGCCGGCGTCGATGCCGCTCTGGATGGCGGCGCTCTGCTCGGGCGTCAGGGTGGCGGGATCGAAGGCGCGGCCGGGCCCGATGCCGATCATGCCGAACCGTTCGAACAGCGCCGCCTCGCTGGGATGGATGGCGGCCAGGGTCAGCAGGACGTTGAGATAGGGGATGAAGGCCGGGGTCGGCTGTTCGAAGAAGGCGCGGTCGCGGAAGCCCTCGGGATCGGGGGCGGGGAAGGCGACCTCGGCCGGGGCCGGCGGCGCTTCCGTGCCGAGGAATTCGCTGAGCGGCCACAGCTGGTAGCGGTCCTGCAGGGCGTGGATGGCGGTCTCGTCGCCTGGGCCTTCGACGACCACCCGGGCGAACAGCTTCACGAACCAGCTCTCGGCGCGGATCACCTCGTCGACGCCGGGCGGGGTCTGGCCGGTCCAGTCGGGGCCGGTCAGCAGATAGGTGGCCGCGCCGTTGCCTCGGTCCCGCGTGCCGCGGGTCACGAAGGCCATGGTGTACCAGTCACAGGCCTGGATATCGTGGAACCGGTGCGGCTCGAACTGCGGGGTCGACAGCACCATCGGTTCGGCCCGCAGGTCCAGCCAGACGGCCGAGTAGAGGGTGTCGGTGTTGACCCAGGGGATGGTGTTGTTGAGCGTCGGGCTCGACAGGGTGCGGAAGTGGGTGAAGCGGTTGACCGCCTGCTTCTCCGGCGCGTCGGGGCCCAGCACCTGGCGGTGGAAGAAGGCGTAGGCCACCAGCATCGGGTAGGCGTAGACGTAGGCCTCCTGCGCGAAGGCGGCGATGGCGTCCGGCGTCAGGTCGGGGTCGAGGCCGCTCATGACGCCGCCAGCTCCCGGCCGGCGGGAATGGCGAACCGCTCCGTGTAGAAGGCCAGCCGCCGGCGCAGATCGGCCGGGTCGAGGCCGAAGTCCTCGGCGGCGTAAGCGTGCTTGCCGTGCTTTTCCTGGCGGTTGTCGGCGATCCAGGCCTGCATCCGCGCCTGGGCCTCGGCCGAAAGGTCGTCGCCCGAGGCGGCGTAGATGCGCTGCACGCAGCCGATGGGGTCGGCGATCAGGTCGGGGAACTGGATGTCGACGAAGCGGGGATCGTTGGCGGGCCGGTCCTCGACGCCCTTGCGCAGCAGGCGCTCGACGATGGAGGCGATGTGGGCGCCGATGGCGTGGGGGTTGGGATGGTCGAAATAGCGGCGGCAGCCGTAGGTGGTCAGGCTAGACAGCGAGACGATGGCCGAGACCGGGTCGCGATGGGTCTGCACCAGGGTGGCGTCGGGGAACACCGTCAGCAGGGGGCCGAGCTGTTCGAGATGCTGCGGCGCCTTGAGCACCCAGCGCGTTCCGCCGCGCAGCCACTGCAGGGTCTGCAGCACCTTGCGGAAGTAGCGGTAGCCCTCGGTGTGGTCGGCGGCCTGGTAGAAGCGGCTGTAGCCGGGGACGCGGTAGCTCCATTCGAACTGCAGCGAGGCGAAGGCGAAGGGCATCAGCGACAGGTCTTCGTCCGGCTCGTCGACCAGCACCTCGTGCATCTGCCGAAGGTCCGGGGCCAGGGTGTAGAGGGTGTCGATCGAGCCCTGGATCAGGGCGATGCGCGGGTCGGGATCGGGCTGCGTCGCCTCTGGGTCGCCGAGCGGCAGGGGCATCACCTGCTCCCAGAAGGGCGAGCAGCGGCGGGCCGGGTCGCGCGACAGCAGACGGTGCAGGATGGTGGTGCCGCTGCGCGGCAGGCCGATGACCACCACGGGCCGCTCGACGGGCAGGTCGAGGATTTCGGGATGGGCCTTCCACAGGGCCTCGAGACGCAGGCGGGTCGACAGCACCCCGACCAGCTGTTCATAGAGGTAGCGCCGTCCCAGGGCGTGGAACTCCAGCTCGTCGATCAGCGAGCGGCAGAGGGCCGTCAGCGGCGCTTCGAGCGGGGCGTCGCCGAAGTCGCTCAGGCCGGTGCGGCGGCGGGCCTCGGCGATCAGGGCCTGCGGCTCCAGCGATAGGGTTTCCGCCCCGGCTGCCGCCGCGATGGCCTCGCGGGCGGCGTCGGTCAGCTGTGGGTCGGCATAGGCCCGCGCCCTCTCGGTCAGGGTCTCGCGGGGCGGCAGGGGTGTCGACTTCAGCATGTCAGAGGATCACCCCCCGGACCCGCAGCTCGGCCAGGATGACGTCGGCGGAGTCCTCCGGCGGCGCGGTGCTGGTGTCGAGGTGGATCTCCGGGTGCTCGGGCGGCTCATAGGCGCTGTCGACGCCGGTGAAATGCTTCAGCTCGCCGGCCCGGGCCTTTTTGTAGAGGCCCTTGACGTCCCGGCTCTCGGCCACGGCCAGGGCGGTGTCGACGAACACCTCGATGAACTCGCCTTCGGGCATCAGGGCCCGCGCCATTGCCCGCTCGGCCTGGAAGGGCGAGATGAAGGAGACGATGACGATCAGCCCGGCGTCGGCCATCAGCTTGGCCACCTCGGCGACCCGGCGGATGTTCTCGACCCGGTCGGCGTCGGTGAAGCCGAGGTCGCGGTTGAGGCCGTGGCGGACATTGTCGCCGTCCAGCAGATAGGTGTGGCGGCCCTCGGCGTGAAGCTTCTTTTCCAGGATGTTGCCGATGGTCGACTTGCCCGCCCCCGACAGGCCGGTGAACCACAGCACGGCCGGCTTCTGGCGCTTGGCCTCGGCGCGGGACTGGCGCGAGACGTCCAGGGCCTGCCAATGGATGTTGTGGCTGCGGCGCAGGGCGAAGTGGATCATCCCGGCGGCGACCGTGGCGTTGCTCATCCGGTCGATCAGGATGTAGCCGCCGAGGTCCTTGTTGTCCTGGTAGGGGTCGAAGGCGATCGGCTGGTCGAGCGACAGGTTGCAGACGGCGATCTCGTTGAGCTCCAGCGTCTTGCCGGCCAGGTGCTCAAGGGTGTTGACGTTGACCTTGTGCTTGATCTCGGTGACCTGGGCCGAGACCAGCTTGGCGCCCAGTTTCAGCCAGTAGGGACGGCCCGGCAGCAGCGGCTCGTCGGCCATCCACACCAGGGTGGTCTCGAACTGGTCGGCGACCTCCGGCGGCTGGTCGGCGGCGGCCAGGACGTCACCTCGGGAAACGTCGATCTCGTCGGCCAGGGTCAGGGTCACCGACTGGCCGGCGGCGGCCTCGGCCAGGTCGCCGTCGAGGGTGACGATGCGGCTGACGCTGGAGGTGCGGCCGGACGGCAGCACCCGCACCTTGTCGCCGGGACGCACGGTCCCGCCGGCGATGAAGCCGCTGAAACCCCGGAAGTCGAGGTCCGGGCGGTTGACCCACTGCACCGGCATGCGGAACGGGCCCGCGCGCAGCCGGTCTTCGTCAAGTTCGACGGTCTCCAGGTGCTCCAGCAGGGTGGGGCCGGCGTACCAGGGGCTCTTGGCGCCGCGGGTGGCGATGTTGTCGCCCTTCAGGCCGGAGATCGGGATGGCGGTGACGTCGGTCAGGCCGATCTGGGCGGCGAAGTCGCGGTAGTCGTCGACGATCTGCTCGAAGCCCTCCCTCGACCAGCCGATCAGGTCCATCTTGTTGACCGCCAGGATGACGTGGCGGATGCCCAGCAGGCTGACCAGAAAGCTGTGGCGGCGGGTCTGGGTGAGGATGCCCTTGCGGGCGTCGATCAGGATGACGGCGGCGTCGGCGGTCGAGGCGCCGGTGACCATGTTGCGAGTGTACTGCTCGTGGCCGGGGGTGTCGGCGACGATGAACTTGCGCTTGTCGGTCGAGAAGAAGCGGTAGGCGACGTCGATGGTGATGCCCTGCTCGCGCTCGGCGGCCAGGCCATCGACGAGGAGGGCGAAGTCGATGTCGCCGCCCTGGGTGCCGACCCGCTTGGAGTCGGCCTCCAGGGCGGCCATCTGGTCCTCGAAGATCATCTTGGAGTCGTAGAGCAGGCGGCCGATCAGGGTCGACTTGCCGTCGTCCACCGAGCCGCAGGTCAGGAACCGCAGCAGGCTCTTGTGCTGGTGGGCCAGCAGGTAGGCGTCGATGTCGGTCTCGATAAGGTCTGAAACGTGGGCCATCAGGCGTTCACCTCAACACCGATCATGCTCGCGAAGGCGGGCATCCATACGCGGGCGGCCTTCGGGTGGCGGCGCATGAGGTTGGCTATGCATGGATGCCCGCCTTCGCGAGCATGGTCGGTGGAGGAGGCAAGCATCAGAAATACCCTTCCTGTTTCTTCTTCTCCATGGACGCCGCCTGATCGTGGTCGATCATTCGGCCCTGGCGCTCGCTGGTGGTGGTCAGCAGCATCTCCTGGATGATCTCGGGGAGGGTGGCGGCGGTGCTCTCCACCGCGCCGGTCAGCGGGTAGCAGCCGAGGGTGCGGAAGCGGACCGACTTCATCATCGGTGTCTCGCCGTCGCGCAGCGGCATGCGGTCGTCATCGACCATGATCAGGGCGCCGTCGCGCTCGACCACCGGACGGACATCCGAGAAGTAGAGCGGCACGATGGGGATGTTCTCCAGGTGGATGTATTGCCAAATGTCGAGCTCGGTCCAGTTGGAGATCGGGAAGACCCGCACGCTCTCGCCGGGACTCTTGCGGGCGTTGTAGAGCTTCCACAGTTCGGGCCGCTGGTTCTTGGGATCCCAGCGGTGCTGGGCCGAGCGGAAGGAGAAGATGCGCTCCTTGGCGCGGGACTTCTCCTCGTCGCGGCGGGCCCCGCCGAAGGCGGCGTCAAAGCCGTGTTTGTCGAGCGCCTGCTTCAGCCCCTCGGTTTTCCAAACGTCGGTATGCACCGCACTGCCATGGTCGAAGGGGTTGATGCCTTTCTCGACGGCTTCCGGGTTCTTGTGGACCAACAGCTCGAAGCCGAGCGATTTGGCCATGCGTTCGCGCATCTCGTACATGGCCTGGAACTTCCAGGTCGTATCGACGTGCAGCAGCGGGAAGGGCGGCTTGCTTGGATAGAAGGCCTTGGCGGCGAGGTGCAGCATGACGGCGCTGTCCTTGCCGATCGAGTAGAGCATCACGGGGCGTTCGGCCTCGGCGGCCACCTCGCGCATGATGTGGATGCTCTCGGCTTCCAGCCGCTGCAGGTGGGTCAGCCGCTGCGGCGTCAGCCCGGCCGTCGTGCGTTCGGTTGTCTGGATCAAGCTGGGGTCCTTCAGGCGAATTCGGCGACGGCGAAGGGGTCGAAGGGACCGCAGGCCACGAACCAGGGATTGGCGAAGTCGCTGTCATCGGCCTGGTCGCGCTTGCCGTAGGCCAACAGCTGGCCGTCCATGGTGCGCACCGATCCGCCGGCCGCGCGGACGACGGCGTCGCCGGCCGCCGTGTCCCATTCCATCGTGCGGCCCAGGCGCGGATAGAGGTCGGCGTCACCCGCCGCCACCCGGCAGAACTTCAGCGAAGAGCCGGCCGAGACCATGTCGGCGACCTTGAAGCGGGCGACGAATTCGCGGGTCTCTTCGGACAGGTGCGAGCGGCTGGCCACCACGTCGAGGCCCGCTTCGGGCGTCTCGCGCACCGCCATCGGCCGCCAGGGCCCGACGACGCCATCGACCACCTCGGCCCGCTGGGCCCCAACGCCGTCTTCGCCAACGAAGATCTCGCCAAGCGCCGGGGCATAGACGACGCCCAGCACCGGCCGACCGTCCTCGATCAGGGCGATGTTGACGGTGAAGTCGCCGTTGCGGTTCAGGAACTCCTTGGTGCCGTCCAGCGGGTCGACGAGGAAGAAGCGGCGGCCGGTGAGCGGCACGCGGCCTTCGGCGGCCTCTTCCTCGGCGACCACCGGCGTCTCCGGCGCGATCTCGGCCAGCCGCGTCAGAATGATGGCCTCGGCGGCGGCGTCGGCCTCGGTGACCGGCGAACCGTCCAGCTTCACCCGCGAGGCGAAGTCCGGTTCGGCATAGACCTTCAGGATCGAGGCCCCCGCCTCGACGGCGGCGTTCACCAGATCGTTCAGCATGGGGCCTCCGGACAGCGCTTGAAGTCCGCCACCTCATCGGGCCGGCCGACCGCAAGTCAATCGGAGGCCGCCCGCGCCGGTGGTCTGATCGCTGACGCGATCACAGGGCGGCCAGGCCAGCCGGCGGTCGCCATGGCGCTATCGTCGACTATCGTTGGCCGGATCGACCCTCGACGGTCGGACAGGGACAATTCGACGGTCCGCCGGGCGCCAACGCACGCGCTCGCGGAGGAAGACAACGCCATGACCGCCCGCCAGCGCCTGCTCGACCTGATCGATGCGCCAGACCCCTTTGACCAGGACCCCGCCCAGGTCGAGGCCCTGCAGCTGGAGGCCGCCCGCGAGCTGTTCACGGAACGGCGCGAGCAGATCGCCGTCCTGCGTCGTCGGGCCGAGGAGGCGGGCGTGACTGAGATCGCCACCCTGGCCGACCTCGTGCCGCTGCTGTTCTCCCACACCGTCTACAAGTCCTACCCGCAGAGCTTCGTCGAGACCGGCCGCTGGGACCGCATGCTGGTCTGGCTGCAGACCCTGTCGGTGCGCAGGACCACCGATGTCGATGTCACCGGCGTCGCCGACGCCGACGACTGGATCGCCCGGCTGGAGGCCGCCGGCCACCACATCCTGGCCACCAGCGGCACCACCGGCCGCTGCTCCTTCCTCAACCATGCGCCCGACGACATGGACCGCAAGCTGCGCCACTGGAAGAAGATGCTCGGCTGGCCCTGGGTCAAGGCCGCCGGCGACCGGCCCTTCTTCTCGCTTGGCCCGACCGCCGGGGCGAGCAGCGTCATCGAGGCGGCCCAGATCGCTGCCCAGCTGTGGGCCCCGCCCGGCGACGCCCACTTCCTCACCGACGAGCCCCTGCGCATGGCCCAGATCGCCGAGGGCCAGGCGATGCGCAAGCGCATGGCCGACGGCACGGCGACGCCCGGCGAGATCGCCGCCTTCGAGGCCGCCGCCAACGAGCGCGGCCGGCGCATGGACGAGGCGGTCCGCGCCTTCGCCGACCAGGTCCTGGCCCGCCGCCACGAGCCCATGGCCCTGACCGGCCTGTGGTCGCAGCACATGATGATCATCGAGCGGGCCCGCGAGCTCGGCATCCCCGACGGCGATTTCCACAGAGAGACCGTCATCGGGGCCGGCGGCGGGGTGAAGGGGATTGCCCTGCCGCCGGACTACCGCCAGCAGGTTGACCGCTTCTACGGCGATGTCGTCCGCCCGTCCGGCTACGGCATGACCGAGATGGCCCAGACCATGGTCCGCTGCGAGGCCGGCCGCTACCACCGCGCGCCCGGCCTGATCATGCTGATCCTCGACCAGCCGGGCGAGCGGCTGCTGACGCAGGCCGACGCCGTCGACGGCAAGGTCGTCGGCCGCTTCGCCTTCCTCGACCTCAGCCTCGAGGGTCGCTGGGGCGGCATGATCTCCGGCGACAAGGTCAGGGTCGACTTCCGCCCCTGTCCGTGCGGCCGCCATGGCCCGACCCTGCTTGACAGCATCACCCGTTGGGCCGAGCCCGGAGCCGACGACCACATCGGCTGCGCCGGGACCATCGAGTCCTACGTTCGCGGCGCTCTGGCGACTGCCTGAAGGAACTCCCCATGACCGACGCCGCCCTTCTCGCCCGCCTGGACCGCATGGAATCGATCCAGGAAATCCAGGCCCTGGCCGTGCGCTACGCCATGGCCGTCGACGAGCGCGACATCGACACCTGGCTCACCCTGTTCGTCGACGACGTCGACTGCGGCCGGCGGGGCAGGGGCCGCGAGGCGCTGCGGACCTTCATCGAACCGGCCATCAGCACCTTCTACCGCTCGGTGCATCAGGTCTGCGGCCATGTCGTCGACGTCATCGACGGCGACCACGCGCAGGGCCGCGTCTACTGCCGCTGCGAGCATGAGTACGGTGACCAGTGGATCGTCCAGGCGGCGGTCTATGTGGATGCCTACGAACGCCGAGACGGCCGCTGGTACTTCGCCCGCCGGGCCGAGGATTTCTTCTACACCTGCGACGTGCTGGAGCATCCGCAGGACGCCGACTTCCAGCGCTGGCCCGGCCCGGCGCCGAAGCATTCGCCCGGCATGATGGTCAATCGGCCCAGCTGGCTGTCGTTCTGGGCCAAGACCAGCGACGAGGACCTGGCCGCGATCACCCGCCTGCCGGCGAGGTCCTGATGCAGCGCCTGGCAGGCAAGGTCGCCGTCGTCACCGGCTCCACCCAGGGACTGGGCGAGGGCATCGCAATGCGCCTGGCGCGGGAGGGGGCGGCGATTGTCGTCAACGGGCGCTCGCTGGAGCGCGGCCAGCGGGTGCTGGAGCGGCTGACAGCTCTGGGCGCCCGGGCCATCTTCCTGCCGGCTGACCTGTCCGACAGCGCGGCGGCCGAGGGGCTGATCGAGGAGGCGGCGGCGCGGCTCGGCGGCGTCGACATCCTGGTCAACAACGCCCAGGCCCTGGCCCCGGCGGTCGAGACGCTCGACCCGGCCAACGACGCCTGGTTCGACATGGTCCTGCGGTCCGGCCTCTACGCCTCGCTGGCGACGGCGCGGGCGGCCTTTCCGTTCATGCGGGCCCGGGGCGGCGGCCGGATCATCAACTTCGGCTCGATCAACGCGGTGTTCGGCTCCCGCTACGGCGCCGCCTACAACGCCACCAAGGAAGCCATCCGCGGGCTGACCCGCACGCTGGCCAACGAGCTTGGCGAGCACGGCATCACCGTCAACGCCATCATGCCGTCGGGCCTCAGCCCGTCCTACGAGGCCTTCTTCAAGGATGACCCGGCGCGGGCCGAGGCTTCGGCCAAATCCATTCCGATGCGCCGGCACGGGCGTCCCGAGGAGGACATCGGCGCGGCGGTGCTCGGGCTGGTCTCGGAGTCCGGCCGCTTCATCACCGGCGAGACCCTGTTCGTCGACGGCGGGCAGTTCCTGTCGGGGCTGCCGCAGCTGCATGGCCTGGCGGAGCAAGCTTCGTGACCCAACTGACCGGAAAGATCGCCCTGGTCCTGGGCGCCGACAGCATCGGACGCGGCATCGCCCTGCGGCTGGCCCGCGAGGGCGCGAGGGTGGGGGTCCTGGACGCGGACGCCGCCACGGCCGAGGCCGTCGCCGGAGAGATCGGCGCCGGGGCGGTCGGACAGGGCTTCGCCGCCGGCGACCTCAAGGCCGCCATTGAGGCGCTGATCGGACGCCTGGGCGGGGCGCACATCCTGGTCTGCAACACCCTGCCGGGTCCCGATCCGGCGAGCCTGGAGGACCAGGACGCCGCCGCTTTCGAGCGCGCCCTGGCCGCCGTCGGCCTGGCCGCCACGGCGATGCGGGCGGTGTTCCCGACCCTCTCGGCCCAGCGCTGGGGCCGCATCATCACCGTCGGCCACCGCTACGGCGAGACCGTCAACGAAGCGATCGGCCCCTACAACGCCGCCGCCTGGGCCCTGGTCGGGCTGACCCGCAGCGCCGCCCTCGACTGGGGCCGCCATCAGATCGCGGTCAACCTGCTGCTGCCCCTGGCCGAGACGCCCGAGTACCGCGCCGCTCATGAGCAGCGACCGCGCATCATCGACCTCTGGACCGGCCAGCTGCCCCTTCGCCGGGTCGGCGATCCGGTTGAGGACGTCGGCGCGGCGGCCCTGTTCCTGGCGTCGGACGACAGCGCCTTCGTCACCGGCCAGACCATCCACGCCGACGGCGGCCAGCATGTGGCCGGGCCGGTGCTCAACCCGGTCAGGTTCGCCGCGCCGCGAGCGGCGCCATGATCAGCTTCGAAGGGCGCACGCTGGTCATCACCGGGGCCGGCCACGGCATCGGCCGCGGCTACGCCCGCGCCTTCGCCGAGCGTGGCGCCCAGGTCGTCGTCAACGATATCGACGCAGCGGCGGCCGAGGCCGTGGTCGAAGAGATCGTCGCCGCCGGCGGCTCGGCCCTGGCCGCCCCCGGCGACGCCGCCGCGCCCGAGGCGGCGGCCGCCATCGTCTCCAGCACGATGGCCCGCTTCGGATCCCTGGACGGGGTGATCATCAACGCCTCGATCAATGCCAAGCGAAAGGCCTTCACCGAGCTCTCCGAGGACGACCTGGGCGCCATGCTGTCGGTCAACGTCTTCGGCCCCTGGCGTCTGCTGCAGGCCGCCTGGCCGCATCTCGCCGCCTCGGGCCGGGGCCGGGTGCTGCTGACGACCTCGCAGGCGGCCCTCTACGGCATGCCGCAATTCACCGAATACGCCCTGGCCAAGGGCGCCCTGCTCGGCCTGACCCGCGCCCTGGCCCTCGAAGGCGACCGCCTTGGCGTCAAGGTCAACGCCATCGCCCCGGCGGCGGCCACCCGCATGACCGAGGAGACGGTCGCTGACCCGCAGGCCCTCGACCTGCTGCGCGCCCTGCAGCCGCCCGACCTGGTGGCCCCGCTGGCGGTGGTTCTGATGAGCGACGACTGTCCGGTGACCGGCGAGATCTTCCTCTCCGGCGGCGCCCACGCGGCCCGCGCCTTCATCGCCGAGACCCAAGGGGTGACCCTGGCCCCGGCCGACTTCACGGCCGAGACTCTGCTGGCCCGCTGGGACGACATCCGCGACGAGACCGGCTACCGCGTCCCGCGCAACGTCTCGGAGACCGGCGACCTGGCCCAGAAGGCCGAGATCCTCCAGCGGCTGACCGAGCTCGGCCTGATCAGGTAGCAGGCTGCTGGTGGAGTTGCACCAGCTGCACCAGCGCCCCACCCAGCCGCTCGTCGTGGAGGAAGAACCAGGACGCCCGCGTCGCCGTCCCCTCGCTGAGGATGTTGGCTCCGCGCGCCTCGGCCCTGGCCCGCTCGGCCGCCAGGTCCTCGACCTCGAAGGCCAGGTGCGACATGCCCTCGCGCTCGCCCAGCAGCGCGTCGTCGGCCGAGTGTCCCGCCACCGTCTGCACCAGCTCGATCTCGACCCCGTCGTCGGTCCAGGCGTGGGTGACCTTGCTGCGCACCTCGCCGACCGTGTCGCCGACGCGGGTGGCCATGGCGAATTCCTTGATCGGCTCCCAGTCGAGGCCGAACAGCTCGCGATAGGCGGCGCTGGTCTTCTCGATGTCGTGGACCTTGAAGCCGAAGTGCAGGAACTTCATGCGGGGCCTCCTTCAGAGCGCCGTGTAGTAGCCGCCGTCGACCGGCACGGTGAGGCCGGTGACATAGCGCCAGTAGTCGCTGCACAGGGCCACCACCGCCCCGCCGATGTCGTCGCGCATGTCGCCCATGCGGCCGAGCGGGAAGCTGGCCATGGCCTTGGCGCTGCGCTCGGGATCGCTCTCCAGATAGGTCTTGGCGGCGTCGGTGAGGGCGGCCGGGGCGACAGCGTTGACGACGATGTCGTAGGGGCCCCACTCGCGGGCCAGGGCTTTGACGAAGCCGCGCTGGGCGCTCTTGGTCGCTGCGTAGACCGGGTTCATCGCCCCGCCGTGCAGGCCCTGAGACGAGTTGAAGACAATGAACCGTCCCCGTCCGGTGTCCTTCAGATAGGGGAAGGTCGCCTGGGCCAGGTGGAAGGCGGCGCCCAGGGCGACGCCGCACTGCTCGTCCCAGTCGGCGTCGGTGACCTCCTCCAGCTTGAAGCTCTTGCCCGACAGGCCGCTGGAGGCGTTGTGGATGGCGATGTCGACGCCGCCGAAGGCCTGGGCGGCGGCGGCGACCATGCGGTCGACGGCGGCGCGGTCGGCGACATCGGTCTCGGCGGCCAGGGCGATGCCGCCGGCCTCGCGGACCAGGGCGGCGGTCTCCTCGCCGGTGGCGGCGCGGCGGGCGGCGATGACCACATTGGCCCCGGCCAGGCCCAGCGCGCAGGCCAGGCCCCGGCCGATGCCGCCGCCGGCCCCGGTGACGATGGCCGTGCGGCCCTTGAGCAGGTCCGGGGCCCGTGTCCAATCCATGGGAGTCATGGCACCATCCATTCGCCGCCGTCGAGCGTCAGGGTCATGCCCGTGATCGCTCGGCCGGCGGGGCTGCCGAGGAAGCCGACGATCGGCGCGATGTCGCGGCGCGGGTCGAGCGGACGGCCGAGCGCCACGCTGACCGCGTCCGGCTTGGCCGCCAGCGGGGCGGCGTCGAAGACGGGCGACAGGGCGCGCGGCGCGGCGGCGATCCAGTTGAGGCTGACGCCGGACCCGCCCCACTGGCGGGCAACCGACTTCATCAGCCCGCGCTGGCCCTCCAGCAGGGTGGTCAGCGCCACCAGGCTGGCGCAGCCGACCAGGGACAGGGAGGGACCGACCATGACCACGGCGACGCCGCGATCCTTGATCCGCGGCCCCAGGGCCCGCAGCAGGTAGAGGGTGTCGCGCAGGCCGTCACAGGCCCCGGCCTGCCATTGGGCGCCGTCGAGGCCGCTGAGGGGGGCCAGGCGCATGGCCTCGGCCGGCAGGACGCTGAGCACCACCAGTTCGGGCTCGCCGGCCGCCTTGGCCAGCCGTCCGACCGTTGCGTCGGCGGCGGCTTGGCTGTCGAACGCGCCGTGGGTGCGGGCCGCGCCGTCCGGGGCCGGGGTGGCGTCATCGTCGCTGGCCAGGCCCACTCGCGCGCCGTTGTCGGCCAGGCCGGCGGTCAGGCCCGACAGGATGTCGTGGCCGCTGGAGAGGACCCAGACCCGCCGGTCCCTCAGCCATCCCCCATCCGCCGGCAAGCCGCTCGCGCTCATCCATCGCTCCCTTGGCCCCAGGGTTTGAGGCGGTCGACGCCGACACTATCCGGCCTTGGCGCGGCCGGGGCGAGCGTGTTGGACATATCGTCCATGCGGTGCTCCTTCGGCGCCACATCGCCACCCCTCACACTCATCATCGCCCCCAACACTCGTCATCCTCGGGCTTGTCCCGAGGACCCATGTGTCCGCCGCACTCACGGTGGGGTGGAGGCGCGGCCGCGCCTCCAATGCAAAAGTTCGCGGCGGCTGAGCCATGGGTCCTCGGGACAAGCCCGAGGATGACGACGGTGAGGGGGCCTAACCCCCCGCCCGCGCATCCTGCTCGGCGATCCAGCGTCGGTAGCGTTCGAAATGGCTCTGGTCGCGCTCGACGAACACCCCATGCGCCCGCGCCAGCACCGCCCCCGTCGCCGCCAGGGTCAGTTCGCCGTGGTTGCGCCGCCGGCCGTTCTCGACGCCCTCGCACCAGGCGCGCAGTTCCAGCGGCCGCTCGATCGGCACGGGCTTGAGGAAGTCGACCGTCAGCGAGCCGGTCACCGCCATCTGGCCCATCAGGAGGTTGAGGTGGCCCAGCACCTCGTCCATCGCCGCCGCCGTCCAGCCGCCGTGGGCGACGCCCGGGCCGCCCTCGTGCTCGGCGCCGCAGACCAGTTTCGTCACCGAGACGCTCGGCTCGACCAGCCGTTCTTCGGTGAGGCCCAGCCGGCAGACACCGGTGCGGGTGCAGCTGGCGCATAGCCGGATCGCGGAATCTTCCATCAGTAGGTCTTGACCAAAAGTTCGCCCCGGCCGCCCTCGGTCAGCTGCTTGAGCTGCGCGGCCAGGTGGCGGCGCCAGAGGTCCTCGGCCCCGGCCCGGTCGCGGGCCTCGATCAGGGTCAGCAGGGTCTCCTTGGCGCGGACGTGGGCGGCCAGGGTCTCCTCCGACCGCTCGCCTCGGACCAGCAACTCGTCGCTCATCAGGTCGGTCTGGGCGGCCATGATGCCGCGCAGGATCATCAGGAACAGGCTCAGGGTCTGGTTGGTGCAGAGCCCGGCCAGCAGTTCGTAGAAATGCTCATGCTCGCGGCTGAAGCGGACGATGTCGCCCATCGCCTCGCGGTGCGCCGCCACCGAGGCCCGCAGGGGGCCCAGGTCCTCAAGCCTGGCGTGCTCGGCGATGAAGCCGACGACGCAGGGCTCGATGTTTAGCCGCGCCTGCGTGAAATCCCCGTGGGTGGTGCGGTGGGCCTCCAGATAGATGCCGGTGTGCTCGGCCACCATGCCGATGCCGGGCAGGTTGTAGCGGGCCCCGCCGGTGGCGCCGCGGGCGATGCGCACCAGCTGCTGCGATTCCAGGATCCGCAGGGCCTCGCGCAGGGTCGGGCGCGAGACCTCGAACTGGTTGCGCAGCTCGACCTCGGAGGGCAGGGCGTCGCCGGGGCTCAGCCGCTGGTCATGCATGTCCTTGCGCATCCAGCGGGCGATGACCTCCGAGGTCTTGGGGACCCGGAAACCCCGGCCGCGCGCCCGACGTGCGGGGGAACGATCTCGTTGCGGCGCCGTCATCGCCTCTCCCAACATCGCTGCGACACAGCATCGCGTATGCAATGAGTTATATAATTGACTATAACCCACGTCGGGGCGCAAAATCAACGTCGACCTGAGGAGATGCGACCATGGCCGAGACGGGCAAGATCTGGGTGAATTCGGCGGACAGCCACGTCTGGGAACCGCCGACCCTGTGGGAGGACAACCTGCCCGCCCACCTGAAGAGCCGGGGCCCGCGCATCTCCCGCGAAGAGAAGAACGACGTCTACATCGTCGACAACAAGTCGGTGTATTTCGCCAAGCCCGACATGCTGGACGCCATCTCCCCGCCCGGCATGCTGAACCTCGACCTGCGCATGGCCGACCTCGACGAGCAGGGCATCTGGGCCGAGGTGGTGTTCGCCTCCACCGGCCTGTGGATGACGGTCATCGAGGACCGTGAACTGGCCCGCGAATGCGCCCGCGTCTACAACGACTGGGCCCATGCCGAGCTGATCAAGCGTTCCGAGCGCTACCTGCCCGCCGCCATGCTGTCGTCGGTCAACATCGACGATGCGGTGGAAGAGGCCAAGCGCTGCGCCAAGCTGGGCTTCAAGGCCATCTGCCTGCCGACCACCCTGCCCAAGCACCTCGAATACAACATGACCGAATGGGACGCCCTGTGGGCCGTCGCCAACGACACCGGCATGGTGGTCTGTTTCCACGTCGGCACCGGCACCGCCGAACTGGTGGTCACCCGCGGCCCCGGCGGGGCGCTGATCAACTATTGGGAGACGACGATCCCGGCCCAGCGCTGCGTCGTCCACCTGGTCTCCAGCGGCGCCCTCGACCGCTTCCGCAACATGAAGGTGCTGACCGCCGAAGCCGGCTGCGCCTGGATCCCGGCCTTGGCCGACCGCCTCGACGAGGCCTTCCGCCAGCACCAGCGCTGGGTGCGTCCGCCGCTCGAGCGCCGCCCCGGCCAGGCCATCTACGACCAGGTCTATTCCTCCTTCCAGCATGACGTCTCGGCCGTCCCGGCCCTGCAGCACTTCGGCTACAACAACGTCCTCTGGGGCTCCGACTACCCGCACCTGGAAGGCACCTTCCCCAAGACCCAGGAGGTGCTGCACCACCTGTTCGAGGGCGTGCCGGTCGATGTGCGCAACCGCATCACCCTGGGCGCCTTCGAGGAGCTGTTCGGCGTCACCATGCCCAAAGCCCTGCTCGCGGCATGACCGCGGGCGCCCGCCGGGCCACCGTCGCCGGCCTGTATGTCACCAAGCAGGCGCGGCGGCTGCCGGACCGCAAGCCGCTCGAGCTGATGATGGAGGCGGCCAACGGCGCCTGCGCCGACGCCGGCCTGTCGCCGCGCGACGTCGACGGCGCCGCCATCCTCTGGCCGGGTCCGGGCGGGGTTCCGAACGAGGTCGGCAGCTGGGCGCGGTTCTTCAAGAACCCGCTGTCCTTCACGCAAGAGCATTGGAGCGACCTGGCGGGGGCCCGCGCCCTGCTCAAGGCCTCCGCCGCCATCGAGGCCGGCCTCTGCGACACCGTCGTCATCGGCTCCGGCTCGGTCGGCGCCTATGAGCCGGGCGGCGACGCGGTCGGGGCCGGCGACGGCAACGAGTTCGCCGACCCCTACGGCTCCACGGCCATGGTCCAGTTCGCCCTGGTGGCGCAGCGCTACATGCATGAGTTCGGCGTCGCCCCCGAGAAGATCGCCCACGTCGCCGCCACCATCCGCAACCATGGCCACGTCAATCCGGAAGCGGTGATGTTCGGCCAGGGGCCCTACACAGTGGCCGACATCCTGGCCTCGCCGATGATCGCCTCGCCGCTGCATAGGCTGGAATGCAGCCTGGTCTCGGAGGGCGCCTGCGCCATCGTGGTGACCACGGCCGAGCGGGCCCGCGACCTGCGTCAGCAGCCGGTGTCGGTGATCGGCGGCGGCATGGAGTTCTGGGGCGCCGCCTACGCCAACCCGCCGCGCTATGAGGAGATGAAGGCCGTCGGCAAGGCGGCCGTGGCCCGCGCGTTCGGCAAGGCCGGCGTGCGTCCCTCCGACGTCGATGTCTTCTCCCTCTATGACGCTGTCGCCTTCGAGGTGGTGCGCCAGTTCGAGATGCTCGGCCTTTGCGGCGAAGGCGAGGGGGCCGACTTCGCGGCCGGCGACCGGCTGACCCGCACCGGCTCGGCCCCGACCAACCTCGACGGCGGCCTGCAGTCGCACAGCTGGATCATGACCGGCCAGCTGACCCTGAAGGTCATCGAATGCGTCCGCCAGCTGCGCGGGACCTGCGGCGATCGCCAGGTCTCCGGCGCCGAACTGGCCCTGGCCACCAACGCCGGCTCCGGCGCCCGCCACATCGAGATGGCCCTGCTGGCGCGGGGGTAGATCCCTTTCCGCTGGAAGCAGGATCGCCCTTGCGATCCTGCCCCGCGCGGCGTCGCCCGCCGCGCCTCGCTGCGGCATGGTGCCGGCCGCAAAGGGAGCGCCCATGGACCTTGGTCTCACCGGAAAGATCGCCGTCGTCGCCGGCGGCAGCCGCGGCTGCGGCCGGGGCGTCGCCGAGGAACTGGCGCGCGAGGGGGCCAAGGTCGTGCTCTCCGGCCGCCTGCCCGACCGGGTCGAGGAGACCGCCGCCGCCATCCGCGCGAGCGGCGGCGAGGCGACCGGCATCGCCGCTGACATGACCACCGAGGCCGGCTGCGCGATCATCATCGACGCGGCCCGCCAGGCCTACGGCGACCCCGACATCCTGGTGGTCAATTCCCCCGGACCCTTCCCCGACCCCGTCACCCATCGCGGCCGGGGGTTCGAAAGTTGCGCCGACGACCTCTTCGAGGAGGTGCACCGCAACTTCGTCATGAGCCAGGTCTGGCTGAGCCGCGCCGCGTTGCCGGCCATGAAGGCCAAGGGCTGGGGCCGGCTGGTCAATATCGGCTCGATCGCCATGAAGACGCCGCACCTCGAAGACCCGATGCCGGCGGTCAACACCCGCGTCGCCGTCGCCGCCCTGATGAAGAGCCTGGCCCAGGAGTACGGTCCGGACGGCGTCACCGCCAACACCATCGCCACCGGACCCTTCGACAGCGAGCTGTCGCAGGAATACCGGGCCTCGGGCACGGGCGTGAAGACGGCCGAATGGTACCGCGCCATGCTGCCCGTCGGCCGCTGGGGCCGGCCTGAAGAGATGGGCGCCCTGGTCGCCTTCCTCTGCTCGACCCGCGCCGGCTTCCTGACCGGCGAGACCATCCGCATCGACGGCGGCTACACCAAAAGCCTGTTCTAGCCGCCCCAACCTCGACCTGGAGTTACCAATGACTGACCGTTCCGCGACCTTCGACCTTTCCGGCCGCGTGGCCCTGGTCACCGGCGCCTCCTCGGGCCTGGGGACCCAGTTCGCCCTGGCCCTGGCCGCGGCCGGGGCCAAGGTCGTGGTCGGCGCCCGCCGCCTCGATCGCCTGCAGACCCTCGCCAGCCGCATCCGCGCCGCCGGCGGCCAGGTCGAGGCCGTCGAGCTGGACGTCGAGGACGAGGCCTCCATCCAGGCCGCCTACGACGCCGCCGAACGCGCCTTCGGGACCGTCGACACGGTGATCGCCAACGCCGGCATCAACTCCCAGGGCGCCTCGGTCGACCTGCCGGCCGAGGAGCTGGGCCAGCTGCTGCGGGTCAACATCCAGGGCGTCTACCTGACGGCCCGCGAGGGGGCTCGCCGGCTGATCGCCTCGCAGGCCCCGGACCGTGGCCGCATCATCCTGCTGGGCTCGGTCGGCTCGTTCCGGCCGCTGGCGGGTCTGACCGCCTACAGCCTGTCGAAGGCGGCGGTGGCCATGATGGGCAAGGGTTTCGCCCGCGAGTGGGCCCGCTGGGGCATCAACGTCAACACCGTCTGCCCCGGCTGGATCGCCACCGAGCTGAACGAGGAATGGCTGGCGACCGACGCCGGCCAGAAGCTGGTCAAGGGCTTCCCCCGCCGCCGGACCATGTCGCCCAAGGACCTCGACTCCCTGATCCTCTTCCTGTCCAGCGACGCCTCCGCCTCGCTCAGCGGCGGCGTCTTCGCGGCCGACGAGGCGCAGTCACAGGCTTAGGGCTGCCGCCTTCCCCGCGGGGCAGGACAATATGTCTAGACATATTCATCGAAGGAAGCGGGGACACGTTGAATTGCCGCAAGCTGCGCGCCAAGGCTCGCTCCAGCGGTGCGCGGCAATTCAATGTGTCCCCTCTGCGTAGACCTGTCCGCCTCACCGCGCCGTCAACATTTCCCGCCCCGGCGCCCACGCCATGTCAACGCCGGCGCCAACGTTGACCGCCTCGGTATCACCTGAAATGTCACATCAGATCAGAGGCTTATGGAAAGCCATCCTCTTCCCAGGTCCAGGACGCGGTATAATCGTTGACCGCTTCGATAGGCGGGGTCAGCAAGGAGGAGACAGATCGCGGGCAGCGGCGACAGCCTGCTAGGCCGCCGCCGGCGCCTCAAACCCCTTGAGGTAGTCGGCCAGGCCCTCGGGCGCCTTGCGCTTGGCGGGGCTGTAGAATGGCGACAGCACCTTCAGCAGTTCGGGGATGGCCACCTTGGCCATCTTCTTCTTGAAGGCCGCCTCGCGCGCCACCGACGCCTCGCGTTCGGCCGGGGTCATCGTCGCCCGATCCTGCTCCAGCAGGTAGGCGGCGGCCCGGTTGCCGAAGCCCATCAGGTGTCTGGCGGCGTAGAGGAAGCCATAGACCCGGTAGATCCAGCCGTCGAACAGGCTCTTGCGGCCAAAGAGCTGGTGATAGACGTCGAAGGCCACCTCGCGGTGCTCGTATTCCTCGGCCATGTGCCACTTCCACAGGGCGACGGTCTCGGGATCGGCGCCCTCGAGGTATTCGGTGTAGCAGTCGAACCAAAGCTGGGCGCCCAGCGCGCCCATGGCCTCGAAGCCGTCGGAATAGGCGAGGTTGAACTTCAACGATTTGGTGGCGCGGAAGCCTTCCAGATCGTCGGCCAGTTCCTTCTCGATCGCCGCCAGGCCCTCGTAGCCCTCGGCCCGCAGGCGCTCGTTGAAGAGGTTGTGCTGCTTGCAGTGCTGGGCCTCCTGCTTGCAGAAGATGGCCACCTCGCCGTGCAGCTTCTTGTTCTCAGGATCGATGTGCGGCTTGGCCGTCAGCATCACCTTGACCAGGTAGGGCTCGACATAGGTCGGGATCAGGCCGCTGCCGTTGGCCCGCTGGGCGAACTCGATGTGCGGCGCCCAATGGGCCCGGCCCTTGGAGAAATCGAGTTTCGGATAGCGCACCTTCATCCGGGTCTCTCCCTGTCGCCGTTCCGTTTTTCGAACAGCGTTGGGATTATAGATGATCCCGCAGGAATTCGCGAACGTCCCGGGTCAGCGCCTCGGGCTCTTCCAGGGCCGCGAAATGGCCCCCCGCCGGCATCTGGGACCACCGCTGCACATCGTAGTAGCGCTCGACGGTCTGGCGAGGCGGAGGGGGCAGGAATTCCTTTGGAAACAAGGCGATGGCGGTCGGAACCGTCACGTTCTGGCCCTCGAAACGGCCCGTCGCCCGCTCCTCGGCGGCGCCCCGATACAGCCAGATCGCCGTGCCGGCCTTATCGGCCGCCAGGTAAAACATCAGGTTTGCGATCAGCGCATCCTTGGAGAACCGGCTTTCGATATCGCCGCCGGTGTCGCCCCAGCCCTGGAACTTCTCCAGCACCCAGGCGGCCAGGGCCACGGGACTGGCGGCCAGCGCCACGGCCACCGTCTGCGGCTTGGTCATGTGCTGGACCATGTAGGCGCTCTCGCGCTGCTGCACGGCCATGAAGTCGGCCCGCCACTTCAACTCGTCCGGATCGTCGGTCGGATCGGTCAGCGGCGGGATGCAGAGGTTCAGGTGAATGGCCGCCACGACATCGGCGTGATCGACCCCCAGCCAGGTCGAGATGGCGCTGCCCAGATCCCCGCCCTGGGCGGCGAAGCGCTGGTAGCCGAGCACATCGGTCATCAGCCTGCGCCACAGCCCGGCGATGGCGCGCGGGCCCATCGGCCGGGGCGGGGTCTGGGAAAAGCCGACGCCGGGCAGGGAGGGGATGACGAGGTCGAAACCGTCCTCGGCGTCGCCGCCGAACCGCTCGGGATGACACAGGGGCTCGATCAGCGCCGCGAACTCGTAAGCCGAGCCCGGCCAACCATGGGTCAGGATCAGCGGCCGGGGCCGCGAGGCCGAGCCCTTCACATGGAAGAAGTGAATGTCGAGGCCATCGACCTCAGCCAAAAACTGCGGGAAGCGGTTGAGCCGCGCCTCCTCGGCCCGCCAGTCGTGCTCGGTGGCCCAATAGTCGAGGAAGCTCCGCAGCCATGCGACATCGACCCCATAGCGCCAGTCGGCGTCATCGACGGGCGCGGGCGGCAGCTCGGCGGCGGCCACGGCGGCGCGGATGCGGTCGAGCTTGTCCTGCGGGACCGCGATCTGGAACGGGCGAGGGCTCATGCGGCCGCCTGGGGGCGGCCATGAAGGTTGCGCAGGGCCACCTTGTTGACCTTGCCGCTGGGCAGCACCGGGAACTCGGCGACGAAGACGATGTCCTTGGGCTTCTTGTAGCTGGCGATGCGGCTGGCGCACCAGGCGATCAGTTCCTCGGCCGAGGCCGCCGCGCCGGGGCGAGCGATCACCACCGCCACCACCGCCTCGCCCCACTTCTCGTCCGGCCGGCCGATCACCGCCACCTGCGACACCGCCGGGTGTTCCGCCAGGGCCCGCTCGACCTCCAGGGAATAGATGTTCTCCCCGCCGGAGATGATCATGTCCTTCTTGCGATCGACCAGGAAGATCCGGCCCGCCTCGTCGAAATAGCCCATGTCGCCGGTGCGCAGCCAACCGTCGCGCAGGGTCTCGACGGTGGCGGCGGTGTTGTTCCAGTAGCCGGTCATCATCGCCTCGGACCGCAGCCAGATCTCGCCGCTGACGCCAGTGGCGCAGTCCGCGCCGTCCTCGCCGACGATACGGATCTCGGCCTTCTGATAGGCCTGGCCGATGGAGCCCAGCAGGGCGGCGTCCGGGCCCTCGACCGAATGCATGTGTTTCGGCAGGCAGGTGCCGGAGCCCTCGGTCATGCCCCAGGAGTTGACGAACACCGGCCCGAACCGGGCCATCGCCCGCGTCAGCACCGGCACCGGCATCGGGGCGGCGGCATAGAGCAGGGTCTCGACGCTGGAGAGGTCGAAGGTCTCGAACTGCGGCAGCTCGACCAGGGCCTGGACCATCAGCGGCACCAGGTGCAGGTGGGTGATGCGCTCGGCCTGCACCGCCGCCAGCACGGCGGCCGGGTCGAAGGCCCGGTGGATGTGGATCTCGCCGCCGCGCCACAGCTGGGCCAGGGCGCTCGACTGGGCGCCGGCGTGGAAGAAGGGCATGACCTCCAGCATCTTGCCGCGCGGCCGCACGTCCATGATGCAGGCCATGCTCTCGGCGCAGGCCAGCTCGCAGGCATGGCTGCGCATGACGCCCTTGGGCCGGCCGGTGGTGCCGCTGGTGTAGATGATGTGGGCGATGTCGCCGGGCTCGGCCTTGATCGGCGCCCCGGCCGCGTCGCCCGCGCTGAGGAAATCCTCATAGGCGATTGCCCAGTCCGGCGCCGCGCCGATGCAGACGTAGGTCTCGATGTCCGGCAACTCGCCGCGCAGGCCGGCGACCACCTCGGCGTACTGGGCTTCGAAGATCAGCACCCGGGGGGCGGTGTCGCCCAGCACATAGCGGAACTCCGGCGCCGCCAGCCGGAAGTTGACGGTCGAGACGATGTAGCCGGCCAGCCAGCAGGCCGAGAACACCTCGACATACTCGAAGGTGTTCATCGCCAGGATGGCCACCCGGTCCTGCTGCCGGCAGCCGGCGTCGTGGAGGGCGGCGGCCAGCCGGTGGGCGCGGCCGACATGCTGGCGGTTGGTGAAGCGGTGCTGGCCGTAGACCAGGCAGGTGTCATCGGCGAAGAAACGGGCGTTGCGCTCGACCAGCTCTCCCAGGGTTTTCATCGGCTACTCCGCCGCCAGGTTGGTCGGCCGGGACAGCCTGGCGAAGCGGGCCAGATGCATGTCGGTCGAGCCGTAGAGGCCGCGGGCCAGGGTCAGGCGCTTGAAGTAGTGGCCCACCGCATACTCCTCGGTGACCCCGATGCCGCCGTGCAGCTGCACCGCCTGGCCGCCGACGAAATAGCCGGCCTCGCCGATCTGCGCCTTGGCCGCCGAGACGCCCTTGCGCCGTTCGTCGGGGTCCGTCTCAGCCAGCGCCGCCAGGCCCCGGTAGAGCATCGACCGGGCCAGCTCGGTCTCGACCAGCATGTCGGCCATGCGGTGCTGCAGGGCCTGGAAGGTGTTGAGGGTGACGCCGAACTGCTGGCGGGTCTTCAGGTAGTCGCGGGTCATCCACAGCGCCGCCTCCATCGCCCCCAGCGCCTCGGCGCAGAGGCCGACCGTGGCGTGGTCGATGGCCAGTCCGATGGCTTCGGTCGCCCCGCCGGCCGGGCCGATCAGAGCTTCGGCGGTCAGGTTCGTCTGGAAGGTGAAGTCGGCCACCCGTCGCCCGTCGACGGCGCGGTAATCCCGACGCTCCACGCCCGGCTGGTCGGCCCTGACCTGGAACAGGCTGACACCCGCCCGGTCGCCGTCGTCGCCGGAGGTCCTGGCCGGGACCAGCAGCAGGTCCGCCGCCGGCCCGCCGAGCACGAAGCGCTTGGTCCCGGTCAGGCTCCAGCCGTCGGCGGTGCGCACCGCCCGGGTGTCGTCGGCCTCGCCATGGGCCAGGACGGCGATGGTTTCGCCGCCGATGATCGGCTCCAGCAAGGCGTCGCGCTGCTCCGCCGGCGCCAGGGCCGCGATCGCCTGGATGGCGCCGACGCAGGCCAGGAAGGGCTCCAGCACCAGGGCCCGGCCCATCTCCTCCAGCAGGATGGCGGTCTCCACCGGCCCGCCGCCGTAACCGCCGAGCTCCTCCGACAGCCCCGCCCCCAGCCAGCCCAGCTCGGCGAAGGTCGCCCAATGGGCCCGCGAGAAGCCGTCCTCGCTACGCAGCAAGGTGGTGCGGTGCTCGAAGCCGTAGTCGCGCTCGCAGAAGCGACGGACGCTTTCCCGCAGGGCCTGCTGTTCGGATGTCGGGGTGAAGTTCATAGCCCGAGGACCGCCTTGGCGATGATGTTCCGTTGAATCTCGTTGGTGCCGCCATAGATGGTCGTCGCCCGGCGGAACATCGCCCGGGCCAGCCAGCCGGCCGCGTGGTCGGCGGCCGGCGGGATCGGGGTGGCCGCATCGATGCGCGGCGCCCCCTCGTCCGGATAGACCGCCAGCCCATGGTCACCCAGCGCCTCGACCCCCAGGTCGGCCACCCGCTGGCGCAGCTCCGCCCCGCGCAGCTTCAGCACCGAGGCCACCGAGGTCATGGCCGGGTCGTCGGCCTCCATGTGCAGCACGCGCAGCACGGCGTATTCCAGGGCCATCAGGTCGACCTCGAACCGGGCCAGCTTGGCGGCGAACAGCGGATCGTCGGCGATCGGCCGGCCGTCCCGCCGCTCCACCTCGGCCAGGGCCTTCAAGGCCTCCAGGTCGGCGCGGGTGTGGGGCGTCTCGGCGCTCATCGCCCGCTCGTTGGTCAGCAGGAACTTGGCGTAGGACCAGCCGCGGTTCTCGTCGCCGACCAGGTTCTCGACCGGCACCCGGACCTCGTCGAGGAAGACCTCGTTGACGCTCAGCCCCTCGTCCAGGGTGTAGATCGGCCGCACGGTGACGCCGGGCGACTTCATGTCGATCAGCAGGAAGGAGATACCCGCCTGCGGCCGGCTCTCGGCGTCGGTCCGCACCAGGGCGAACATCATGTCGGCCTTGTGCCCCTCGGAGGTCCAGGTCTTCTGGCCCGAGACGATGTAGTGGTCGCCGTCGCGCACGGCCCGGGTCTTCAGGGAGGCGAGGTCCGATCCGGAGTTGGGCTCGGAGAAGCCCTGGCACCAGAAGGTGTCGCCATCGCGGATGGCCGGCAGGTAGCGGCTCTTCTGGGCCTCGTCGCCGAAGGTGTAGAGCACCGGCCCGACCAGCTCGAAGCCGGTCTGCTGCAACAGCGGCGCCCCGGCCGCCCGCAGCTCGACGTCGAACAGGTAGCGCTGCAGGGCCGTCCAGTCGACGCCGCCATGCTCGGCCGGCCAGTGGAAGGCGGCCCAGCCCTTGGCGTTGAGGATCTTGGTCCAGCGGCGGACGTCATCCGGCCGCGAGTGGTAGCCCTGGCGCCCACGCCGGGCGAGATCGGCCGGCAGCGCCTCGCCGATGAAGGCGCGCACCTCCTGGCGGAAGGCCTCGTCGGCGGGGGTGAGGTTGAAGTCCATGAGCCAGTGATAAGGGCTCCGCGCCCAAGTCCAGAGTGCGCTTTGCGAAAGCCGGCGGTCAAATCGTATGGACGATCCCTGGACGACCGATGACCAGCTTGCGGCATGAGCCATCGCCGAAGACGGCCAAGACAGAATGAGCCGCCGTGAGAGTTCCCTTCTCCCCTCGTGGGAGAAGGTGTCGGCGAAGCCGACGGATGAGGGGGCTCCCCGGCCTCCGACACAGCCTGTCGCCGCCCACCTCTGCGCAGCTTGAAGACCTATCGACCCCTCATCCGGCCCTTCGGGCCACCTTCTCCCACAAGGGGAGAAGGGAACCCTCACGGCGGCTGACCCTGTCTTGGGCCTCGGTTCCCATGAGCGATGGGCCGGCCGTCAGGTCCGTGGACGGCTATCGCGTGGACGATCAAGTCCCGCCAGGCGGGCCCACGCGTTGACGGGCCGGCCCCCGCGTCCGTACGCCGAAGTCCACAAAGACGAGCAGACGTCGCGCAAGGAGCTCCCATGACCCCGGTGGATTACAGCCTGGAGACGGATGTCGCCGTCCTGACCGTCAACTATCCGCCGGTGAACGCCCTGAGCCACGCCGTGCGGACCGGGCTGATGGACGGGCTGCAGCAGGCGCTGGCCGACGCGGCGGTAAAGGCCATCGTCATCCTCGGCGGCGGCACGACCTTCATCGCCGGGGCCGACATCACCGAGTTCGGCACGCCCAAGTCCACGGCGGCGCCCCGGCTGCAGGACGTGCAGCAGGCGCTGGAACAGAGCCCCAAGCCGACGGTGGCCGCCATCCATGGCACGGCCCTGGGCGGCGGGCTGGAACTGGCCTTGACCTGCCACGCCCGCGTCGCCGTCGCCTCGGCCAAGGTCGGCCTGCCGGAGGTCAAGCTTGGCCTGCTGCCGGGGGCCGGCGGCACCGTGCGGCTGCCGCGCCTGGTCGGGCCGCAGGCGGCGCTGGAGCTGATCACCTCCGGCGAGCACGCCTCGGCCGCCAAGGGCCTGGAGCTCGGCATCCTCGACGCCATCGTCGGTGACCTGCGCCCCGACGCCGTCGCCTATGCCCGCAAGCTCGCCGAGCAGGGCGCCCCGCCGCCGGTCATCGCCCGCGAGGACAAGGTCGCCGGCGTCGATCCGGGCGTCTTCGAAGCCTTCCGCAAGTCGATCGCCAAGAAGGCCCGCGGCCAGGTCGCCCCCTTCAAGATCATCGACTGCGTCGAGACCGCCTGCACGCGGCCGGCGGCCGACGCCATCGCCTTCGAACGCGCCGCCTTCGCCGAACTGCTGGATGGCGACCAGCGCAAGGCGCTGATCCACTACTTCTTCGCCGAGCGCGAGGCCCGCAAGATCCCCGACGTGCCCGCCAGCGTCGCGCCGCTGCCGATCCGCAAGGCGGCCGTCATCGGCTCGGGCCTGATGGGCGGCGGCATCGCCATGGTCTTCGCCAACGCCGGCATCCCGGTGACCCTGGTCGACGTCAATCCCGAGGCCCTCGCCAAGGGCCGGGGCATCATCGAGAAGAACTACACCACCTCCGTCGCCCGCGGCTCGCTGAGCCAGGAGCGGATGGACCGCGCCCTGTCGCTGATCGCCACGACCACCGACTACGCCGACCTGGGCGACGTCGACCTGGTCGTCG
This sequence comes from Caulobacter sp. GW821-FHT11A05, assembly GCF_058809015.1. Classification (NCBI taxonomy): domain Bacteria; kingdom Pseudomonadati; phylum Pseudomonadota; class Alphaproteobacteria; order Caulobacterales; family Caulobacteraceae; genus Caulobacter; species Caulobacter sp. GW821-FHT11A05. The sequence continues at coordinate 148,369 of NZ_JBXASF010000002.1, forward strand.
AGGCGGTGTTCGAGAAGATGGAGCTGAAGAAGGAGATCTTCGCCCGCCTCGACCAGACCACGCCCCGCCACGCCATCCTCGGCTCCAACACCTCTTCGCTGAACATCGACGAGATCGCCTCGGCCACCAGCCGGCCGGACAAGGTGATCGGGGTGCACTTCTTCAGCCCCGCCAACGTCATGAAACTGCTGGAGAACGTGCGCGGCGCGGCCAGCTCGCATGAGACCATCGCCACGGTCATGGCGCTGGGCAAACAGCTGGGCAAGGTGCCGGTCCTGGCCGGCAACTGCGACGGCTTCATCGGCAACCGCATGCTGCAGTACTACACCGGCGAGGCCGAGTTCATGCTGGAAGAGGGCGCGACGCCCGAGCAGATCGACCGCGTCGCCGAGGGCTTCGGCATGGCCATGGGCCCGCTGGCCATGCGCGACATGGCCGGCATGGACACCAGCGTCCTGGTCCGCGCCGCCCGCCGCCTGACCCTGCCGGCGGACGAGCGCCTGCCGCCCATCGTCGAGCGCCTGGTCGAGGCCGGCCGCATCGGCCAGAAGAACGGCAAGGGCTACTACCGCTACGAAGGCCGCACCCGCATCCCCGACCCCGAGGCCGTCGCCATCATCGAGGCGGTGTCCAAGGAGCTGGGCATCACCCGCCGCCCGTTCACCGACGAGGAGGTCCGCGACCGCCTGTTCCACCCCCTGGTCAACGAGGGGGCCAAGGAGCTGGAGGAGGCCATCGCGCTGCGGGCCAGCGACATCGACGTGGTCTGGGTCAACGGCTACGGCTTCCCGGCCCATCGCGGCGGGCCGATGTTCTGGGGCGAGGCCAGCGGCCTTGACCGGGTCGTCGCCACCGCCCGCATGCTGGGAGCCAAGAACGGCCAGCGCTGGCGGCCTTCGCCGCTGCTGGAGCGGCTGGCCGCGGCCGGCAAGGGCTTCGCCTCGGCCCAGGCGTTCCTCGTCCGCGAGCCGGCTTAGGGGCCGCCCGTGCCCTGGGCCGAGCCAGCGGCGATCCACCAACCGGCAGGAGCGGTCATGCCCTCACCAGACGCGGTCCTTGAGCAGAAGGCGCTGGAGGGGCTGGCCCTGAGGCTCAGCCTGCGGCCGGAGATCCAGGCGGCCCGGGCCCAGGCGCGGCGACTGTTCCTCGACGACCCGGACGCCCGGACGCCGGACGGCGCCGCGTCAGTCGAGGACGCCGCCGACCAGCACTTCTACGGCGCCCTGCTGCTGGCCATGAACACCGACCCGCACCACCCGCGGATCATGCCGCTGTTCCTCTACCGCCACACGATCGACGGCCAGGAATACCCGGCCGCCCTGCACGGCGGGCTGGAGAACCCCGACAACGTCTACCGCGCCATCCCGATCTCCTCGGACAGCCGCTACGAACTGCGCGGCGTGCGGCACAGCCCGGCCCCGGCCCAGGTCACCTATGAGCTGATGGACTCCATCCCGGGCGTGCGCGGCATCGGCGAGCAGCTGGGCCTGTTGATGGACCGCGACATGGTCGTCGCCGTCGATGGGTCCTTCGTCATCACGCTGGATTCCGACCCCGCCAATGGTCGGCCCAACCACATCCAGCTGACCCCCGAAGTCCGCTGCCTGTTCATCCGCGACACCCTGTCAGACTGGACCACCCAGGCGGCCGACAGCCTGACCATCGTCCGGACCGCCGGGCCCCAGACCCCGCCGCGTAGCGAGGACGACCTCGCCGCCGAGGCCGCCCGGCTGATCCCGGCCTACGCCGCCTTCTGGCACGACCTGCCCAAGCGCTTCCGCAAGCAGCTGGCCTTCAAGACCAACGCCTTCGACCCGCCGGCCCGCCGCACCGGCGGCTGGGGCTTCATCGCCAACAGCCATTTCGAGATCGCCGAGGACGAAGCCTTCGTCTTCACCGCCGACCCCAAGGCCGCGCCCTACCATGCCGTGCTGATCGGCAATCACTGGTGGATCGCCCTGGACGCCGACCGCCGCTCAGGGGCCTTCAACACCTCGCAGGCGACGGCCAACCGCGACGGGACCATCACCTATGTCGTCGCGATGAAGGACCCCGGCGCCGCCAACTGGCTCGACACCGGCGGCCTGCACGGCGGCATCATCCAGGTGCGTTGGCAGGGGACGCCGGCCGAGGTGATGGAACTGCCGGACGCGATCAGCGGGGGGAAGGTCGTGAAGCTGGCCGACCTGAAGGCGGAGCTGCCCGCGGAGACCGTCTGGCTGGACGAGAAGGGGCGCGAGGCGCAACTCACCGCCCGCCACGCCTCCTACCTGCGCCGGTTGTCGCCGCCTTAGGGCCCCCCTCTTTTTTTCTGTCATCCTTCGGTCGCGCAGCGATCCGGAGGACCCACCGCTAGGGCGGAACCGCCTGGACCCGGCAGGCCGCCACTGACGGCCGCGCGAGCCTATTCACGCCAGCAGCCTGGCAGACAGGTGGGTCCTCCGGATCGCTGCGCGACCGAAGGATGACAAGAGAGAAAGGGTTGAACGCGGGATGGAAACTAAGCCGCCTCCGTCGCCCCGATCGCCGCCTGCACGATGTCCCAATAATCCCCGCCATCACGCGGCACACGCAGCCGGCTCGTATCCCGGATCGCCCCCCAGGCCTTCGCCACCGCCTCCGGCGAATAGTCCTCCAGCGTCACCCCGTCGGTCACCGCCATGACGCTGCGGCTGATCCAGCCGCAGCCGGCGTTGAACACCTCGCCCGAGGCCGGGCAGCTCTCGTGGGCCAGAGCCAGCACCAACGGTGAAACGCGCTCGGTCGACATCGGGTCGCTGGCCGGGCTGTCGGCCACGGCGGCGGCGGCCGGGCCGGCCGCCAGGGCGGTCAGGCGGGTGGCGGCGGTCGGGGAGACGGCGTTGATCCTGACGCCGCCCTTGGCCCCCTCGATGGCCAGCACCCGCATCAGCCCGACGATGCCCATCTTGGCCGCGCAATAGGCCGCCTGGCCAAAGCTGCCGAACAGGCCCGACGGCGAGGTGGTGACCACCAGATTGCCGCCGCCGTTCTCGCGCATCCAGTTGAAGGCCGGCTGCACCGTGAACACCGTCCCCCGCAGATGGACGTCGAGCAGCAGGTCCAGCTCCTCCAGGCTCATCTTGGCGAAGCTGCGGTCGCGCAGGATGCCGGCGTTGGCGATCACCGCGTCGACGCGGCCGTAGGCGTCCAGGGCGGTCCTCAGGATGTTCTGGCCGCCTTCCTGGGTGGCCACGGAATCGAAGTTGGCGACCGCCTCGCCGCCGGCGGCGCGAATCTCCTCGACCACCTTCTGGGCGGCGGCCTGGTCGCTGCCCTGGCCGTCGGCGGCGCCGCCGAGGTCGTTGACCACCACCTTGCCGCCGCGCCGGGCGATCTGGCGGACGTAGGTGCGGCCCAGGCCCCCGCCCGCGCCGGTCACCACCACCACCTTGCCCTCGAACGACATGGGTTCAGTCATCTCATCTCTCCAAGGGCGGCAGCGCGCCCGCTCAGGTCTGGGTAAACTTCGGCCGCCGCTTCTCGATCGAGGCGGTGCGTTTCTCGGCGGCGTCGGCGGTGGCCTGGCTGGCCAGCACGCCCCGGGCCTCAAAGTCGATGGCCGCCTCCAGGCTTCCGCCCTCGAGGTTGCGCCACAGGGCTTCCTTGGTCAGCCAGATGCCGATCGGGCTGTTGACGGCGATGGCGTCGGCCAGGGCCAGGGCCTCGTCCATCAGGGCCTCGTCGGGCACGACCCGCAGAGCGAGGCCGATGCGCTCGGCTTCCTCGGCCAGCACCGGCCGGGCGGTCAGCAGGATCTCCGCCGCCCGCTGGGTCCCCACGGCGCGGGGCAGCATGTAGCTCATGCCCAGCTCCGTGCCGGTGCCGGCGTTGTGGATGACGTTGACGAACTTGGCCGAGGCCCCGGCGATGCAGAGGTCGGCGGCCAGGGCGACGGCGTAGCCGATGCCGGCGGCGGCGCCGTTGACGGCGGCGATGATCGGCTGGGGCATGGCCCGCATCAGCGGCGGAATCTGGCCGAGGACCGCCAGATTGTACTTGCCCGACTGGATGCGCCCCAGCCCCGGCTTGACCCAGGCGGCGGTTCCGCCGGCCCGGGTGTCGTGCCCGGCGCAGAAGCCGCGCCCGGCCCCGGTGACGATGATGACCCGGGTGTCGGGATCGTGGCGCAGAGATTCCAGGGAGGCGATGAAGGCCTGGTACATGTCGAAGGTGAAGGCGTTCAGCGCCTCCGGCCGGTTAAGGGTCAGCCGCTTCACCCCGGGGGCCGGCTCGTCGATCAGGACCGGCTTGGCGTCGTCGGACATGGGTTTGGCCTCCAATACGGTCGCGAAAACCCGCGCCGCGCCGACCGTGACACACCCCCGGGGGCGGTCAACCGGCCCTTGGAAACACCACAACTGGCGGGCTTGCGCGAGCCTCTGGAACGCCGACGGCGCGTCCATCGCGGCTGCGATCCGCCCTTAAAGTGGAAAGGGCCGCGCCATTGCCGGCGCGGCCAAGTTTATCCAGGGAGGAAACGCTCCAATAGAAGCGTCATGACCGATACCCAGCCGCCCCGCCGGCGGGAAGGGCGATTACGCCGAGGGCCCGCCGTGCGCGCATCTGCGATGGATTGAGGCCTGTCGCCGGACCTTCAAGGTCCGATTGCCTAAGCTCTGGGCAGTCCCAGCATGCGTTCGGCGATGACCGTCTTGATGATCTCGTTGGCCCCGCCGGCGATGGTCCAGGCGTAGCTCAGCAGGAAGTCGTACATGCGGTTGCCGGTCTGGTGGCCGCCGCCGGGCAGGCCGGGGCGCAGCAGCTGGGCGTCCAGGCCGTCGATGCGCAGGCGCAGGTCGGTGTAGCGGCGCAGCAGTTCGGAGAACTGCACCTTGATCAGCGAGGGCATGGAGGAGGAGGCGATCTCGCCGTCGGCCTCGATGTCGTTCATCATTCGCCGGATCAAGAGGCGCAGGCCGGTCATCTGGCCGTAGGCGCTCATGTAGTCGCGGCGCAGCGCGTCGTCCTTGAACCAGTCGGCCCGGCCCTCGCGGACCTCGGCCAGGTCACGGTCGAAGGCGCGGGCCATGCGTTCGGACAGTTCGAAGATGATCAGGCCGCGCTCGGCCGACAGGGTCGACTGGGCGATCAGCCAGCCCTGGTTCTCCTCGCCGATCAGGTTGCCGACCGGGATCTCGACGTTGTCGAGGAAGATTTCGCTGAATTCCGCCTGGCCGGTCGGCTGGCGGATCGGCCGGACGGTGACGCCGGGGCTCTTCATGTCGAGGATGAAGTAGGAGATGCCGGCGTGCTTCTTGGGGGCGTCGGGATTGGTCCGGGCCAGCAGCAGGCAGTAGTCGGCGAACATGCCGTAGGACGACCAGACCTTCTGGCCGTTGACGACGTAGACGTCGCCCTTGCGCTCGGCGCGGGTCCGCAGCGAGGCCAGGTCCGACCCGGCCCCCGGCTCGGAGAAGCCCTGGCACCAGATTTCGCCCCGTTCCTTGACCCCCGTCAGGTAGCGGTTCCGCTGTTCGGCCGTGCCGTGGCCGAACAGGGTGGCGGGCAGGTGGTAGAGGGAGATGGTGAAGAGGTCGGGGTTGGGAGCGTTGATGCGGGCGATCTCCTCGAAGATCACCGTCTGGTGGCGCAGCGACAGGTCGGCGCCGCCCCAGTCGCGCGGCCAGTGGGGCGTGGCCAGCCCGACCTTGCGCATCTCGGCGAACCATTTGCGCTGATAGTCGACGAAGGCCTCCTCGTTGGCCCCGGCCATCCGCTCGGCCCAGTCGGCCGGCACGGTGGCTTCCAGCCAGGCGCGGACCTCGGCGCGGAAGACGGTGAGGTCGTCCAGCTTGGACAGCGGATCGAAGGCGCGGGGCGGGGCGGCGGCGAGCATGGTCATCCTGAGGCCGCGACCAGCAGGGCGGCGGCTCGGTCCAGATGGGCGGCGGTCCCGCCGTACAGCGCCTGGTCCAGCTTGGCCCGTTTGAGGAACAGGTGGCAGTCGTGTTCCCAGGTGTAGCCGATGCCGCCATGCAGCTGGACGGCGTCCTCGGCCACCTTGGCGTAGACCTCGCAGGCGTAGGCCTTGGCCACCGAGGCCATCAGCGGGGCGGTGGGGTCGCCATCGGCCTGCAGGCGGACCGCCTCGGCGACGACGGCGGCGGAGGCGCTCATCGCCACCTTATGGTCGGCGCAGCGGTGCTTGAGGGCCTGGAAGGAGCCGATCGGCTTGCCGAACTGCTCGCGGGTCTTGAGGTAGTCGAGGGTGCGCTCGAAGATCGCCTCGGCCCCGCCGACCGCGTCGCAGGCCAGGGCCAGGGCGGCCTCGGCCAGCAGGACGGGTTGGGCTGCGGCGGATCCGGCCAGCAGCCGGTCGGCCGGCAGGCGCAGGCCCGCGAAGCTGGCGCGGGCCAGGTGCCGGGTCTGGTCGACGGTGCGTTCGAGGACGAGATCGACGCCGTCGGCCTTGGGCTCGACGATGACGTAGGCCGGTTCGCCGGAGGCGTCGCGGGCCTCGATGACCAGCAGGTCGGCGTTCATGCCCTGCAACAGTTCGGCGGCCTCGCCGGTGAGGAGGATGTCGCTGCCGTCGCGGCGCAGTGTCGGGCCTGGGACGGAACCGGGCCGAGGCGCCGAGACGGCGCAGATCGCGGCGCCCTCGGCGATGGCCGGCAGCCAGCGGTCCTGCTGGGCCTCGCTGCCCGCCAGGGCGATGGCGCGGGCCGCCAACACGGCGCCGAGATAGGGCAGGGGGGCCAGGCAGCGGCCCAGTTCCTTGAAGACCACGGCGGTCTCGGCGACGCCCAGGCCAAGGCCGCCCTGCGCCTCGGGAACGCTCAGGGCTGGCCAGCCGAGCTCGGCGGCCTTCTCCCACAGCGGCTGGTCGATCAGGGCGCCGTCGTCGAACAGGCGGTGGACCCGCGCGCTCGAGGCCTCGCTGACGAGAACGTCGCGGACGCCTTCGCGCAGGGCCGCCAAGTCGATGCCGCCGTCGCTCATCTCAGAAATAGACCTCGTCGTCGAACTTGGGCGTGGTCTTGCCGACCATGGCGGCCACGGCATTGGCCGCCTCGCCGCCGCTGAAGTTGGCCATCTCGAAGGCCAGGGAGAGGTCGAAGATCGGCTGGGCCTGGCGCAGCCAGTGGTTCAGCACATACTTGGTCATCCGCAGGGCCGTGGGGGCCACGGCGGCCAGCTGGACGGCGACCTCGACGGCCTTGTCCTGCAGCTCGGCGGCGTCGACGGCCAGGGCCACCAGGTTGTTGCGCTCGGCCTCTTCGCCGGTCATCGGCGCGTTGGTCATCAGGAAATACTTGGCCTTGGCCATGCCGCACAGCAGCGGCCAGATCATCGCCGCATGGTCGCCGGGCGCGACCCCGATCCGCAGGTGGCCGTCGAGCAGCTTGGCCTGTTTGGCGGCGATCGGCACGTCGGCCAGCAGGGCGATGGCCAGGCCCGCGCCGACCGCCGGGCCGTTGATCGCCGAGACGATCGGCTTGCGGGCGTTGATGATGCCGGAGACCAGCCGGCTGGCGCCGCTGAAGCCCTTGGCGAAACTCTGGGCCGGGTCGAGCGGGGTGTCGACCGGCATGTCGTCCAGCGCCCCGCCCGAGCTGAAGGCGCGCCCGGCCCCGGTGATGATCGACACCCGCGTCTCGGGGTCCTCGTCGATCACCGCCCACAGCGTTTCCAGCTGGCGATGGGCGACGCCGTCGAGTGCGTTCATCTTGTCGGGATTGTTGATCGTCACCCGCAGCACATGCGGCGCGGGGCGGTCGAACAGCAGGCGGTCAAAGGCGGCGTAAAGGTCGGTCATGGCTTGGCAGTAGACACCCAATGGCTCGTGGGAGCACCTCGAAAAGGCCCCGGGGGACCGGTGAGATCGCCAGGGCGATCAGGCGATCTCGAACAGGGCCGCCGCGCCCATGCCGCCGCCAATGCACATGGTCACCACCGCCCGCTTGACGCCCCGGCGCCGGCCCTCGATCAGGGCGTGGCCGGTCAGGCGCGAGCCGCTCATGCCGTAGGGGTGGCCGATGGCGATGGCCCCGCCGTCGACGTTCAGCCGCTCGGCCGGGATGCCCAGCCGGTCGCGGCAGTAGACCACCTGCACGGCGAAGGCCTCGTTGAGTTCCCACAGGTCGATGTCGTCGACGCTGAGGCCATGGCGGGCCAGCAGCTTGGGGATGGCGAACACCGGGCCGATGCCCATCTCGTCGGGCTCGCAGCCGGCCACCGCGAAGCCGACGAAGCGGCCGAGGGGGCTGAGCCCCCGGCTGGCGGCCTCATCCTCATGCATGACCACGCAGACGCTGGCCCCGTCCGACAGCTGGCTGGCGTTGCCGGCGGTGATGAAGGCGTCCTCGCCCTGGACGGGCTTGAGCTTGGCTAGGCTCTCGAGGTTGGTGTCGGGGCGGTTGCCCTCGTCCTGGCTGAGGGTGACCTCGACCTCGGTGGTGACCTGCGTCGCCTTGTCGGTGACCAGCTGGCGGGCGGTGATCGGCACGATCTCGGCGTCGAAGCGTCCGGCCTGCTGGGCGGCGGCCGTGCGGGCCTGGCTCTCCAGGGCATAGGCGTCCTGCGCCTCGCGGCTGACACCGTAGCGGCGGGCGACGTTGTCGGCCGTCTGGATCATCGACCAGTAGAGTTCGGGCTTGATCTCCAGGATGGCGGCGTCCTGCTTGCGGTGGCCGTTCATGTGCGGCTGGGTCAGGGAGACGCTCTCCAGCCCGCCGGCCACATAGACCCTGCCTTCGCCGGCGATGATCCGCTGAGCGGCCAGGGCGATGGTCTGCAGGCCGGAGGAGCATTTGCGGTCCAGGGTGAAGCCGGGAACGCTGGCGGGGGCGCCGGCGGCCAGGGCGGCCTGGCGGGCGATGTTGCTGCCCGTCGCGCCTTCCGGCGTGGCGCAGCCGATCAGCACGTCCTCGATCTCGGCCAGGTCGAGGCTCGCCCGGGCGGCGGCTGCGGCGATCACATGGCCGCCCAAGGTGGCGCCGTGGACGTTGTTGAGGGCGCCGCGGAAGGCCTTGCCGATCGGCGTGCGGGCGGTGGAGACGATAACGGCGGCGGACATGGGACTTCCTTGTTCAGGCGATGTCGGCGCGGCGCGTCAGCTCCGGCCAGAAGGCGTCGGCGCCCAGCGCCGCGACCTGGGCCCCGAGACGCTCGGCCCAGAAGCGGTCGCCGCCGTACTCGGACCGCCAGGCGACCAGCCGGCCGGTCAGGTGGTGCAGCTCGCATTCGGCCGTGAAGCCGATGGCCCCATGCGCCTGATGGGCGATGGAGGCCCCGACGCCGCTGGCCAGGTTGGCGCGCAGCTTGGCGGCGGCGATCTCGAAGCCGGCCTCGCCCCGGTCGGCGGCGCGGGCGGCGGCCTGGCCAGCGCTGTTCACGGCGGCGGCCTCCTCGGCGAAGACGGCCAGATTCTGCTGCATGGCCTGGAACTTGGCCAACGGCTTGCCGAACTGGACCCGCTGGTTGACGTAGTCGATCGACAGGGCCAGGGCCGCGTCGAGGGCCCCGGCGATCTGGGCCGTGCGCAGCAAGGCGCCGAGCGCGAAGGCGTCGGTGGGCGCTACGGCAACCTCCACGGCGGCGTTCTCGAAGGTCAGGGTATCGCGCGGTTCGCCAGCCGTATTCTTGCGCCCGACGACGGTCGCTGGCGTCAGGCGCAGCAGCTGTCCGTCACAGACCGCCAGCACGACGCCAGCCTTGCCGCCCCACGGCACAGAGGCCAGACGTCCGCTGAAGCGGTCCCCGTCCAGCCGGCCCTCGCAGACCGGGGCGACGACGGTCAGGCCCTCGGCAGGCTCCCAGTCGGCGGCCGCGACCAGGGCCCCGGCGACAATGGCTTCGACGATCGGCAGCGGCACGGCGTGGACGCCGGCCAGGCGGGCGATGGCGAAGGCGTCCTGCCAGTCGCCGCCGAAGCCGCCGGCCGCCTCGGGGACCAGCAGGGCCGGGAAGCCGGTCTCGTCGACCAGGGGCCAGAGGGTCTCGAACGGTTCGGACCGGCGCGCGGCCAGGTCGGCGAACAGGCGCTCGGCGGTTTCGGTCAGCAGGCCAAGGCTCTCGCTCATCGCAGTCCCAGCCCCCGGGCGATGATCCCGCGCAGAATCTCCCGCGTGCCGCCGCGCAGGGAAAAGGACGGCGACACCTGCAGCAGCAGGGCCAGGATGCGGGCAAAATCGGTGTCTTCGGAGAGGTCGATGTCCTCGATGGCCGCCAGCACGGCCCGGGGCATCTCCTGCTCGAAACAGTTGCCCAGGTCCTTGACGATGGCCGCCTCCAGGGCCGGGTCCTCGCCGGCCGCCAGCTTGGCGGCGGTGGACATCGACATCTGCCGCAACGTCCAGACCTCGGCCGCCAGGCGGCCGATCAGGGCGGCGGCGACCGGCCCGGGATCGGGCCCAGCCCGGCGCACCAGTTCCAGGAACAGGGCGAAGCTGGAGAGGTAGCGCTCCGGTCCCGACCGCTCGAGGGACAGCTCGGCGGTGACCTGTTTCCAGCCCGCCCCTTCCTCGCCGACCAGCATGTCGTCGGGGACGAGCACGTCGTCGAGGAAGACCTCGTTGAAGTCGTGGCCGCCGACCAGGTCGGGGATGGGCCGCACCGTCACGCCCGGCGATTTCAGGTCGATGAGGAACTGGGTCAGCCCCTCCTGGCGCTCGGATCCCTCCTGGGTGCGGACCAGGGTCAGCATGACGTGGGCGTTGTGGGCGTTGGTGGTCCAGACCTTCTGGCCGGAAATGCGCCAGCCCTCGGCCGTCTTCACGCCCTTGGTGCGCACCGAGGCCAGGTCGGAGCCGGCCCCCGGCTCGCTCATGCCGATGCAGGTGTAGAGTTCGCCCCTAGCCATGGCCGGCAGGAAGCGCTGGCGTTGCTCTTCGCTGCCGTAGCGCAGCAGCAGGGGGCCGCTCTGGCGGTCGGCGATCCAGTGCATGCCGACCGGCGCCCCGGCCGCCAGCAGTTCCTCGATGACGGCGTAGCGTTCCAGGGGATGGCGCTCGTGCCCGCCATAGCGTTTGGGCCAGGTCATGCCGATGTAGCCGGCCTCGCCCAGCGCCCGGCTGAAGCCGGCGTCGGCCACCGCCCAGCAGTTGGCGCGGCTTTCCGCCGGCGCCGGCGGCGTGCGCTCGCGCAGGAAGCCGCGCAGCTGCTCGCGCAGTTGCGGCAGGCCGGGCGGCGGGTCGAAGGGGCGGATGCTGAAGGTCTGCACGCCGGGCAGATTGCGCAGGCCGACGGCCCCGGCAACCGGCGGCGCGGCGCTATCGCAGCCGCGATATGGCCGGGCGTGGCGAGGCCCTTGGTCGTCACCGGCCGATGGCGGATGTTAAGTCGCGGTACGAAACCTGAGCGGAGAGAACCCATGTTGGTCGAACTGGCCATTGACGATGGCGTGGCGGTCATCACGATCAACCGGCCCGAGCGCAAGAACGCCATCACCCTGGCCATGCGCACGGACATCGAGCACGCCTTCCTGAAGGCGCAGGATGACGACTCCGTCCGCGCCATCGTCCTCACCGGCGCCGGCGGCGACTTCAGCGCCGGGGCCGACGTCGGCGAGATGGGCGGCGACGGGGTGCGCGGCTCGCTCTACCGCATGCGCCACCTGCACCGCATGGCCCGCAGCGTGGCCGGGACCAACAAGCCGGTGATCGCCGCCGTGCAGGGCGTCTGCATCGGCATGTCCTGGGCGCTGGCTCTCGCCTGCGACGTGGTGGTGGCGGCCGAGAACGCCCGCTTCCAGTTCGCCTTCCGCCACATCGGCCTGGCCCCCGACGGCGGCTCGGCCTTCCTGCTGACCCGCTACGTGCCGCTGCAGCGGGCCAAGGAGATCATGTATTCGGGCCGCTTCGTCAGCGGCGCCGAGGCCCGCGACCTTGGCCTGGCGCTGCACGCCCTGCCGCCCGAAGAGGTCATGCCCAAGGCCATGGAGATGGCCCGCGCCTTCGCGGGAGCCCCGACCCTGGCCCTGTCGATGGCCAAGCGGATGTTCGACGCCGCCCCCGGCCAGACCTTCGACCAGGCCCTCGACTTCGAGGCCAACATCCAGCCGCTGATGACCCAGACGCAGGACTTCAAGGAGGGCACCACCTCCTTCAAGGAGAAGCGCAAGGCCGCCTTCACCGGCAACTAGCGATGACGCAAGTGCATCCCGACGAGGACTTCCGCCGCTTCCTGGCGGAAGGCCGCTTCATGATCCAGCGTTCGGCCGCCAGCGGCCGGCATGTCTTCTTCCCGCGCGTCGCCGAGCCCGGCACGGGGGCGCCGCTCGAGTGGGTGGAGGCTTCCGGCCGGGGCGTCGTGTATGCCACCACCGTCGTGCGCAAGAAGCCGCCCGAGCCCAGCTACAACGTCGCCCTGATCGACCTGGCCGAAGGGCCGCGGCTGATGAGCCGGGTCGAGGGCGTTGAGCCCGACAAGGTGACCATCGGCATGGCCGTCCAGGCCCGCATCGTTGACCAGGACGGCGAGCCGGTCCTGGTCTTCACCCCGCAAGAGTCCCGGCCATGAGCGACCGATTCCCCCGGGGCCGGACGGCCATCGTCGGCGCGGCCACCTTCGGCCAGGGCCGCGCGCCCGGCTACGAAGCCTCCGACCTCGCCGCCGCCGCCAGCATCGCCGCGCTGGCCGAGGCCGGGCTGACGCCGGCTGACGTCGACGGGCTGTTCTTCTGCCACGGGACCGACACCCTCGGCGGCCTGTCCTTCGCCCAGTACCTCGGCATCCAGCCCAAACTCGTCGACAACAACCGGCTCGGCGGCTCGGCCTTCCAGGCCTATGTCGAAATGGCCGCCTGGCTGCTCGACGCCGGCATGATCGAGGTCGCCCTGATCGCCTATGGCAGCAACCAGGCCACCGCCGCCGGCAAGCTGGTCAACACCGTGCGGCCGATGCCCTATGAGGCGCCCTACCGGCCGCTCAACCCGGTCAGCTCCTACGCCCTGGCCGCCTCGCGCCACATGCATGAGTTCGGGACCAGCAAGGCCCAGCTCGGCGAGGTCGCCGTGGCCGCCCGCGCCTGGGCCGGGCTCAATCCCGAGGCCTTCAAGCGCGACCCCCTGAGCCTGGACGACTACCTGGCCTCGCGGCTGGTGTCGGATCCCTTGAGCGTCCTCGACTGCTGCCTGGTCACCGACGGTGGCGCGGCCGTGGTCATGACCCGCGCCGACCGGGCCCGCGACCTGGCGGCCAAGCCGGTGCATGTGCTGGGCGCGGCCTCGGAGACCACCCACCGCGAGATCGCCTGGATGCCGGACCTGACCGTCACCGGCGCGGCCCGATCCGGCGCCCGGGCCTACGCCCAGGCGGGGTTGGCGGCGGCCGACGTCGATGTCGTCCAGGTCTATGACGCCTTCACCATCAACACGATCCTGTTCCTTGAGGACCTGGGCTTCTGTCCCAAGGGCGAGGGCGGCCGGTTCGTCGAGGGCGGCCGGATCGCGCCCGGCGGCGCTCTGCCGGTCAACACCAATGGCGGCGGCCTGTCCTGCGTCCATCCCGGCATGAACGGCCTGTTCGGCATCGTCGAGGCGGTGCGGCAACTGCGGGGCGAATGCGGCGAGCGCCAGGTGGCCGGAGCTGAAGTGGGCTTGGCCCATGGCAACGGCGGGGTGCTGTCCAGCCAGGCCACGCTCATCCTGGGAACCGCCGCGACCGCCTAGCGCCCAGTCTGCTTCTGACGCTTCCTCAAGGCCGTTTATCGAAGCGGCGACCATTATACCGCCCCGCGCCCGACCCACAAAAAAAGCGGGCGCCGGTCGAAGCGCGCGAAATGCGGTTCAAACCCCCGGCGCCGTGGGCTTTTGTGTTGGCCCGGGACATACGAATGTAGCCCGGGGCGTAGGTCGCCGCGTTGGTCGATGCGCGGGGTTTGTGGGTCAAAGGCGCGCCGCGGCGACCTACGGCGCCGGCCGGGAGGTCGGCGAGGGCCTGGAAGGCCCGTGAATATGTCTAGACATATTTGTTAAGTCATTGATCAGGCGCGTATTTTGGCGCCCAGAAAAGAAGAGGACGCGCGACCGTGGTCGCGCGCCCCAAGTAAACCCTCAGGGTGGGTCTCTTTAAGCGAAGCGGCGCATCGGTTCGGCCATCGGCGCCTGGACCGGCGGCGGCATGATGGCGACCGGGCCAAGGTGACGGGCGACCGCGGCGCGCAGCAGGCGGACATAGTCCTCGGTGCGCTCGACGACGTCGGCGGAGGGGCCGCAGATGCCGAGCACCAGTTGCTCCTCGGCGGTGGCCTGGGGCAGCAGCACGGCGACCATGCCGCCGCCGGCCTCCTGGGCGCCGACCGAATAGCCCTGGGCGCGGATGGCGCGCAGGTCATCGACCAGGGCGTCGGCGGAGACCCGCATCTCGGCCTCGGCCTCGGCGTTGAGCCGGTGAACGATCTTGCGGACCAGGTCGGTGTCCATGGTCGAGATCAGGGCCTTGCCGGCCGCCGAATGGAGCAGGGGGGCCTTGGCGCCGGGCGTCCAGCGCGAGGCGTCGCCCTGCGGCGCGACGGCGTGGATGTACTGCACCTCCAGCCCGACCTTGGTGGCCAGGACGATGGGGGCGTCCGACTGCTCGGCCAGATCGTCCATCATCGGCAGCAGGCAGCCCTGGCGGAAGAAGGAGGGCTGCACCCAGGCGCCGATCAGGGCGACGCGGGCCGAGGGCCGATAGGTGCGGGCGAAGCGGTCGCGGTGCAGGTAGCCCAGGGCGACAAGGCAGCTGAGCAGCTCCGAGGTGCTCGACTGCGGATAGCCCATGGAGCGGGCGATATCCATGACGGTCGCCTCTTCGCGGTCGCTGTTGAAGTACTCGAGGACCTCGAGGACGCGCTGGGCGGACTTGATTTTCTTGGGATCCAGAGCTCGTGCCATTCCAACCTCCCTACGTCTTATTATGTCGTTATGTTGTTATAACAACATGGATCAGAGGTTTTCGCAACGGCATTTTTTGTCCGCACCGGGAGGGCGCGGAATCCCAAGCGTGGCTTGGCTTTGCGGGGTGTGCGGAGGGTCCGGCCGGGGCGGCGCGGCAGAATCGTCAGCTGTGCGAGCGGCCCGCCTGGAACTCGATGGCGTAGCGGTAGCGGTCGGAATGGTAGCGCACGAACACCGCCTCGACCGGCCGTCCGTCGGCCGCATAGTAGATGCGGGTGACGCGCAGCACCGGGTCGGTGGGCGCCAAGCCCAGCTGGCGGGCGGCCGCCTCGCCGGCGACGCCGGCCTCGATCAGCTGCTCGGCGCGGACGATGCGCAGGTTGAGTTCGCGCTCGATCATCCGGATGGTCGGGGTGCCGGACTCGACGCCCTCGCGGCTGACCGCCTTGCCGATGGCCATCGGGAAGAAGAGCTCGAAATAGCCGACCGCCCGACCGTCGAGGAAGGCGGCAAGCTCCAGGCGAACGGCTTCCTCGTTCGGGGCGAGCCGCAGAGCCTCGGCGGCCAGGGCCGGCGGATCGACTGTCTCCATGGTCAGGAAGCGGGTGTCCAGAGAGCCGGCGGTGGCCAGGAATTCGTCCAGCGACCCGACCAGACGCACCGACCGCACCCCATCGCGCCGCTCGGCGACGAAGGAGCCGACGCCGCGGCGGCGGATGATCAGGCCCTGGGAGATCAGCGCGTCGAGGGCCCGCCGGACGGTGATTCGGCTGACGCCATAGGCTTCGCAGAGCCGTTCCTCGGTCGGCAGCGGCGCGCCGGGCTCGAATTCGTCGGCATGAATTCGCGCGCGCAGGGCGCGTTCCAGCTGGTGGTAGAGCGGGATGGGTCCCGGATCGAGCCTCACGCGCGCCTCATAACAACGTCCGTATCACCAGAATGCGTCCACAGCCTGCACCGTCGATCGCGCAAGACAACCACACTTTAGAGAAGCATAGGCCACCGGTGTCCAGGGATCGCGTCGGCGATGCTCGCCCCCGGCGTGTGGAGTGGCGGCAAAATCGTGGGACAGTGCCTGAACGATGATCACCAATGTTGGGCGGGATGACGATTATCAATCCCTTTGACTACCTCGAGGCCGACGGCGGCCCGCGGCTCGGCGCGCCCCTGGGGATGCTGCTGACGGCCTATGCCCAGATGGACCCGGATCGGCCGGCCCTGACCGCCGACGGGGTCACCCTGAGCCGCGCCGAACTGGAAGCGGCCGCCAACCGCCGGGCCCGGCAACTGCGGGACCTTGGCGTCGGTGAGGAGGACGTCGTCGTCGTCGCCCTGGCCAACGGGCGGGAGTTCTACGAGACGGTGCTGGCGGTCTGGAAACTGGGGGCGACGCCGGCCCATGTCTCCCACCGGCTGACCGAGCAGGAGTTCGCCGCCATCCTCGAGCTGGCCCAGCCGCGGCTGGTGGTCGGCGGCACGGCGGCCCCGGCCCGGGCGGCCGGCGCGGTCTTCCTGCCGGCCGACGAGGCCCCTGAGCCCGGCACATCGGCCGAGGCCATGCCGCCCAGGGCCGCCAAGGCCTGGAAGGTGTCGACCAGCGGTGGCAGCACCGGCCGGCCCAAGCTGGTGGTCGATCCCAATCCGGCCGTCTGGGGCGAGGAGAAGATCGCCCTGCGCCGGGGGCCGAACCCGACCGTGGTCAATCCCGGCCCCCTCTACCACAGCGCCCCCTTCGGCCAGATGATCCCGGCCCTCTGCCAGGGCGGCCATGTCATCGAGATGGGCCGCTTCGACGCCGAGCGCTGGCTGGCGCTGGTCGAGCGGCACCGCGCCGACTGGGCCTATCTGGTGCCGACCATGATGGCCCGCATCGCCCGCCTGCCGCTGGCCGTGCGGGACCGCTACGACATCTCTTCGCTGAAGACCCTGGTCCATATGGCCGCCCCCTGTCCCGACTGGGTCAAGGCCTTCTGGATCGACTACATCGGCCCGGACGCGGTCTGGGAGATCTACGGCGGCACCGAGCGCTTCGGCTCGACCATGATCGGCGGGGCCGAATGGCTGCAGCGGCCGGGCTCGGTCGGCCGTCCGAGGACCGGCATCGAGGCGATGATCGTCGGCGAGGACGGCCAGGCCCTGCCGCCCGGCGAGGTCGGCGAGATCTATTTCCGCCGCGCCGGCGGCCCCGACTCGACCTTCCGCTACGTGGGCGCCGATGCGCGGCGGCGCGGCGACTGGGCCTCGTTCGGCGATCTCGGGCGGCTGGACGAGGACGGCTACCTCTATATCGCCGACCGGCGCACCGACATGATCGTCTGCGGCGGGGCCAACCTCTATCCGGCCGAGATCGAGGCGGCCATCGACAGCTGTCCTGGCGTGCTAGGCAGCGTGGTTGTGGGCCTGCCGGACGATGATCTGGGCCAGACGGCGCACGCCATCGTCCAGGTCGATCCGGAGCGGATGGGCCAGATCACCCAGGCCGACATCCTGGACGGTTTGGCCGGCCAGCTGACCATCACCAAACACCCGCGGAGCGTCGAGTTCACCACCCGGTCGATCCGCGACGACGCCGGCAAGATCCGCCGCTCGGCCTGGCGCGAGGAGGCGATCGCCCGGCGGGCGGGCTAGGAGCAATCGAGATTCAAGCTCCGCCCCCAATTCCCCGCTCATCCCGGCGAATGCCGGGACCCATTTCGTAGGGCTCGATACTTGGGATTGGTTGGCCTGAAGCTGCCAGACCGCTTGCCAGCACGCCCACTTGCTCCTCGCGCTCCAAGCCCCTCAATGGGGGCAAACCCCCAACATCGCGCCCTATGAAATGGGTCCCGGCATTCGCCGGGATGAGCGGAATTTAGGGGGAGCGTGAGTCCTAATCCCGCAGCCTGACCATCCCATCGCCGAACGGTGCGTCGCGGTTCTTCAGCGCTTCCTTCAGGCCATGCTCGGCCATGTCGGCCTTGAAGCGGGTGCGGCGGGGACCCTTGGACAGGTGAGCGCGGGCGTCGTTCTCGGCGGCCAGCCGCTGCAGGGTTCGGGAGCCGACGCCTTCGAGGGCCAGGTTGACGATGCGCTTCTGGGCGGCGAGCAGCTCGGCGTCGACGGCGGCCAGCCGGCGGGCCAGTTCGCCGGCGGCGGCGTCCAGCTCCTCGGCCGGGACCGACTCCAGCGCCAGGCCCAGCTTGGCGGCGTCGCGGCCGGAGACGCAGTCGCCGGTCATCAACAGCCGCTTCGCCCACTGCGGCCCGCAGTGGTAGACCCACATATGGTTGGGCGGCGAGCCGTTGGCGCGGGTGGCCGGGAAGCCGATCTTCGCCTCGTCGGCGACGATGACGAAGTCGCACATCAGGGCCAGGTCCGTGCCGCCGGCCATGCAGTTGCCCTGCACCTTGGCGACCACCGGCTTGTGCAGGTCGAAGATGATGGTGGTCAGGGCCTGCTGCCGCTCCAGGAACCAGGCGTCGTCGTCCAGGCTGTTGATCGAGCTGCGGTAGACCACCTCGGGCTCGCTTGCCTCGCGGGCCGCGTCCTCGGCCTTGCGGCCGGCATAGACGCCGCCGAGGTCGTAGCCGGCGCAGAAGTCGCGGCCGGCGCCCTCCAGCAGGATGACGTTGACGTCGGTGCGGTCGTCGGCCTCCAGCATGGCGTCGTGCAGCTCCTGCAGGGTCGAGGGCAGCAGGGCGTTGCGCTTGTCGGGGCGGTTGAGGGTGATGCGGGCGACCCGCTCCTCCACCGCAAACAGCAGGTGTTCCGGCGACTTCAGCCATTTGCCGACGTAGGTCATGGGAAACTCCGATGCGGTGGCGAGCGATCCTGCGGCCCGAGGCGGGCCCGGCGCAAGGGCGGTGGGGTCAGACGCCGCCGGTGACCGGAACCAGCGCCCCGGTCACGGCCCGCGCCTTGTCCGAGGCGAGGAACAGGATGACGGCGGCCAGATCCTCCGGCGTCACCCACTGGCTCCAGTCGGCGTCCGGCATGTCGGCGCGGTTGGCGGGGGTGTCGAGGATCGAGGGCAGCACGGCGTTGACCGCCACCTTGCCCTTCAGCTCCTCGGCCAGGCCCTCGGTCAGGCGATGAACCCCGGCCTTGGAGGCGGCGTAGGCGCCCATGCCGGCGGCGGCCTTCTGGGCGGCGTTGGCCCCGACGTTGACGATCCGGCCATTGCTGGCCAGCAGCTGGGGCAGGGCGGCGCGCGAGGCGTTGAGCGTGGTCTTGACGTTCATCGCAAACAATCGGTCCCAGATGGCCGGATCGCCGTCCGCGGTCGTCTGCCAGACAAAGCCGCCGGCGATGTTGAGGAGGGCGTCGATGCGGCCGAAGCGGGCCGTGACGGCCTCCATGGCCTTGGCGGCGCCCTCGGGAGCGGTCAGGTCGACGCCGCCGAGCAGCAGGGCCTTGTCGCCCAGTTGCCCGGCCAGGCCGGCCGGTGGTGTTGCCACATAGTCGAGCACGGCCACGCTCGCGCCCTGACCCGCCGCGGCGATCGCCACGGCCTGTCCGAGCACGCCGAAGCCACCCGTGACCACCACCACCTTGCCGTCCATCTGTCGCTCCCTCGTGCCGGCCGGATCAGCGGCCGTGGAAGACCGGGCGGCGCTTTTCGGCGAAGGCCCGGATGCCTTCCTTGTAGTCGTCGGAGGCATAGCAGACCTGGAACAGTTCCTCGCAACGATCCAGGTCGCGGTCGACCGGATCCTGGGCGACGGTGGCCAGGGCGAACTTGACCATCTTGGCGGTCAGCGGCGCGCCGCCGGCGATCGAGGCGGCGGTCTTTTCGATGAAGGCGGTGAACTCCTCGCCCTCGGGGATCACCCGGCCGACCAGGCCCTTGTTGTAGGCCTCGGCGGCGTCGAACTGCAGGCCGCCCAGCAGCATGTCCTTGGTCGCCGGGGCGCCGATGATGTCGACCAGCCGGCGCAGGCTCTTGTAGCGGTAGCCGATGCCGTAGCGCATGGCCGGCTGGCCGAACTTCGACTTGGAGGAACAGTAGCGCAGGTCGCAGGAGACGGCGACGGAGATGCCGCCGCCGATGCACCAGCCGTCGATGGCGGCGATGGTCACCTTCTCGGAATTGTAGAGGGCGGTCAGGCCGCGCTCGCCGGTCTGGGCGTAGTGTTCCTGGGCGTTCTCGCCCATCCGCTCTTCCTCGTACTTGGAGACGTCGGCGCCGGCCACGAACGACTTGTCGCCCGCGCCGGAGACCACGATGACGCGGATTTCCGGATCGGACTCGAACTGCTTCATCCCCTCGCCGAGGCCCTCCCACATCTCCAGGGAGATGGCGTTGAGCTTGTCGGGGTTGTTGAAGATGAGCCGACCAATCGCCCCGTCTTTCTGAATGATGATCTTGTCGGTCATGGGGAGTCTCCGGTTTGTCAGGTTCGAGCGCGGCCGGCGGCCGTCGCTCAGATCACGCGGCGGGCGCGCAGGTCTTCGAGGGTCTTGGCGTCGTAGCCCAGGCCCGTGAGCACGGCTTCGGTCTGCTCGCCCACGCCAGGCGGCGGGGTGTAGGACTCGATCGGCGTCTCTGAGAAGCGGATCGGATTGCGCAGGATCTGGATGTCGCCATTGCCCGGGCGCTGGATGGTCTGGATCATCTCGCGATGCTGGATCTGCGGATTGGCCAGGGCCTGGGGCAGGTCGTTGACGGCCGAGGAGGGGACGTCGGCGACGTCCAGCCGGGCCAGCCAGTCGTCGGCCGTGCGGGTGGCGAACACCGCATCGAGGATGGCCAGCAGGGCGTCGCGATTCTGGATGCGGCCGGCGGTGTTGGCGAAGCGCGGGTCCTTGGCCAGCTCTGGCCGTTCGATGGCGTCGCACAGGCGGCCGAACTGGACGTTGTTGCCGGCCACCAGGAAGATGTCGCGGTCGGAACAGGCGAAGGTCTGCGAGGGCACGCCGCCATAGCCGCCGTTGCCGCGCCGCTCGGGCACCACGCCGGAGACCAGGTAGTTCATGGCGAAATGGGACAGCGAGGCCAGGCCGCAGTCGAGCAGGGCCAGGTCGATGTACTGTCCGGACCCACCATTCGAATTGCGGTGATGCAGGGCCGCCAGGATGGCGTTGACGGCGTAGAGGCTGGTCAGGATGTCGACCATCGAGATGCCGACCTTCATCGGCCCGCCGCCCGGGACGCTGTCGGGCAGGCCCGAGACGCTCATCATGCCGCTCATGGCCTGGAAGACGCCGTCGTAGCCCGGCTTGTGGGACAGGGGGCCGGTCTGGCCGAAGCCGGTGATCGAGCAGTAGATCAGCTCGGGGTTGACCGCTTTCAGGCTGGCGTAGTCGAGGCCGTACCTGGCCAGGGCCCCGGCCTTGAAGTTCTCGATGACGACGTCCGACTGGGCCGCCAGTTGGCGGATGATCCGCTGGCCCTCGGGCGAAGCAAGATCGACGGTCACCGACTGTTTGTTGCGGTTGCAGCTCAGGTAGAAGGCCGCGTCGGTGGTCGGCTGGCCGTCCAGGTCCTTGACGAAGGGGGGGCCGTATTCGCGGGACTCGTCGCCCTTTCCGGGCCGTTCGACCTTGATCACCTGCGCGCCCATGTCGCCCAGGCACTGGGTCGCCAGGGGGGCGGCCAGCACCCGGCTCAGGTCCAATACCCGGATGCCCGCCAGGGCCCCCGGGGTCGTGGTCGTCGCGCTTCGAACTGAATCTGATCCTGCCAGCATGGCTCCAAGGTCCCCATACCCGTCGTTCTGACAAGGCGGCGACGGGGCGCAGGGGGGCTTTATCGCGTGGCCGATATGTCCCCCGCCCAGGGCCCGATCACTTGCTCCGGGGGCGCTTTGTCGAGAGGTCTGAGGCCTGCAAGGGGGCTCCTCGCCCCAAGCGCGAGGCCCCATTCGATGAGCGATCCCTTCGTCCTTTACGAGAAGACGGGCCGGGTGGTCACCCTGACCCTGAACCGTCCCGACACCCGCAACGCCCTGGCCGCCCACGCCGACTGCGACGCCCTGGTCGCGGCCCTGCAGGCGGCCGACGCCGATCCGGAGGTCAGCGTGCTGATCCTGACCGGGGCCGGCTCGGCCTTCTCGGCCGGCGGCGACCTCAAGGCCATGAAACTTCGCAACGGCATCGGCCCGCTGGCCACGCCCGCCGACACCCGGGCCAACTACAAGAAGGGCGTGCAGCGCGTCGCCCGCGCCCTGGCCGAGCTGGAGATCGCCACCGTGGCGGCGATGAACGGCCACGCCATTGGCCTGGGGCTGGACCTGGCCTGCCTCTGCGACCTGCGGGTCTGCGCCGAGAACGCCAAGCTGGCCTCCAGCTTCGTCAAGATGGGCATCGTGCCCGGCGACGGCGGGGCCTGGATCCTGCCCCGGGTGGTCGGTTACGCCCGCGCCGCCGAGATGATCCTGACCGGCGACACCTTCACCGCCGCCGACGCCCTGGCCGCCGGCCTGGTCAACAAGGTGGTCCCGGCCGACCAGGTGATGGACGAGGCCCGCGCCCTGGCGACGCGCATCGCCGTCAACCCGCATCGCTCGGTGCGGCTGGCCAAGCGGCTGCTGCGCGAGGGCCAGCACGCGCGGTTCTCCGACATCCTCGAGCTCTCGGCCGCCTTCCAGGCCCTGGCCCACGAAACCGCTGACCACCAGGAGGCTGTCGACGCCTTCCTGGAAAAGCGCACCCCCGTCTTCACCGGAGCCTGAGCCCCATGACCCCTGCAAGTCTCGAGGCCAAGAGCGCGCTGCCCTACATCAAGCGGGCCGCCGACGGCCGCCCCTTCGTCGAAGGCCGCCGCTGCCGCGCCTGCGCCGCCGTCATGGTCGAGGAGCGGCTGGCCTGCCCGGCCTGCGCCGCCCGCGACGGCTTCGACACCTTCGAGGCCGCCGAGGCCGGCGCCCTGCACGCCTGGTCGATCGTCCGCCGCTCCTATCCGGGCATCCCGACCCCGTTCGTCTCAGCCATCGTCGACCTCGACGACGGCCTGACGATCAAGGGCAACCTGATCGGCGTCGAGGCCGAGCCCGAAGCCCTGCCGGCCGGCCTGCGGGTCAGGCTGGTGTTCGGCGACGCGCTGGGCCGCACCGACAAGGACGGCGCCTCGTACGTCGCCTTCTTCTTCGAACCTGAAGCCTAGGAGACCGCCCGTGTCTGACGTCTACATCCTCGGCATCGACATGATCCGGTTCGGCCGCTACCCGGACCGCACCTTCGCCCAGCTCGGCGGCGAGGCGGCCCTGCTGGCCCTCGACGACGCCGGCCTGACCTCGCCCCGCGTGCAGGCCATGTACTGCGGCTCGGTGTTCGGGGCCTACGACATGACCGGCCAGGCCGTGATGCGCGAGATCGGCCAGTCGGGCATCCCGGTGACCAACGTCTCCAACGCCTGCGCCACCGGCGCCTCGGCCTTCCGCGAGGCCTGGATCGCCATCAAGTCGGGCCTCTACGACGTGGTGCTGGCGGTCGGGGTCGAGAAGATGCCGCGCGGCATGCTCGGCGGCGGGGCCGAGACCGGCATCCCGCTGGAGGGCCTGTTCGGTTCGGCCAGCATGCCGGCGGTGTTCGCCGAGTCCGGCATGGAACACGCCCGCAAGTACGGCACCACCTTCGCCCAGTTCGCCCAGGTCTCGGTCAAGAACCACCACCATTCGACCATGAACCCCAAGGCCGTCTACCAGAAGGAGACACCGCTGGAGGAGGTGATGGGCTCGGAGATGATCGCCTATCCCAACACCAAGCTGATGTGTTCGGTGAATGTCGACGGCGCCGCCGCCGCCGTGCTGGTCTCCGAAAAGGTCGCCCGCGAGATGGGCAAGAGCCGCGCCATCCGGGTGCTGGCCTCGGCCCTGGCGTCGGACCCCTGGAACCCGCGCAACCCGATCATGCCGGACGTCAATTCGGTCACCCGGCTGGCCGCCAGCCAGGCTTACGAGCAGGCCGGCATCGGTCCGAAGGACGTCAGCCTGGTCGAGCTGCACGACTGTTTCGCCACCGCCGAACTGCTGCACTACGAGAACCTCGGGCTCTGCGGCGAGGGCGAGGCCGGGGCGATGATCGACGCCGGCGAGACGGCGCTCGGCGGCCGGGTGCCGGTCAACGTCTCCGGCGGCCTGCTCTCCAAGGGCCATCCGCTCGGCGCCACCGGCATCGCCAACATGTACGAGGCGGCCCTGCACCTGCGCGGCGAGGCCGGGGCGCGGCAGGTCCAGGGGGCCAAGGTCGCCATGACCCATGTGGTGGGCCTGGGCACCGCCAGCGCCGTCCACCTGTTCGAGCGCGCCTGACGATGGCCGCCCCGAAGGACGAACGCCGGGAGAACTATCCCTACCGGATCGACATCCCCACCCGCTGGGCCGACGGCGACCCTTACGGCCACGTCAACAACGTCATCTACTACAGCTGGTTCGACACCGCCGTGACCCGGATGATGTACGAGCGCGGGGCCCTGTCGCTGCACGACACCCCCTCGATCGGCCTCTGCGTCGAAAGCCAGTGCGCCTTCCTCGCCCCGGTCGAGTTCCCCCAGACCGTCGAGGCCCGGGTGCGCATCGGCCGGATGGGCGACAAGAGCCTGCGCTATGAGGTCGGGCTGTTCCTCGAAGGCCGCGAGGAGCCGGCGGCGGCCGGCCATTTCATCCACGTCTTCGTCGACCGCGTCACCCGCGCGGCGACCTCGCTGACGCCCGGGCAGAAGACGGCGATCGCTGATCTGGTCGTGGCCCCGGCTTGACAGAAGCGGATGAATACGAAAAACTGAACACCATTCGAAAAAACAACATCCGTCTCATCCGGGCCTGAGGCTCGACGAAGGGGAAACGCCATGGACGCCGTGCTCACCGCTCCCGAGGCCACCAAGGCCCGCCGCTACACCGGCCCGATGTTCGACGCCGACACCCACCTCTACGAGACGGCCGACGCCTTCAGCCGCTACATGCCCAAGGCCTTCGAGGAGAAGTGGGGCCTGCACTACAAGGTCGGCGACGACGGCCAGTTCGCCCTCTACGTCGGCCCGCGCAAGGTCGAGATCAGCGCCGACTACATGACCGAGGACTTCCGCATCCCGCCGCCCGGCAAGCTGCACGAGTGGCTGCGGGCCCAGAAGGAGGGCAAGGCCGAGGTCGACATGCGGGTGCCGATCACCAGCGAGATGACCGACCCGGCCGAACGGGTGAAGTTCCTCGACCGCTGGGACGTCCGTTCCTCGATCATGTACTGCGGCAATTTCGTCAGCGCGATCAGCTACTTCGACGACCCGGCCGCCGCCCATGCGGTGTTCGACGCCTATAACCGCTGGATGCTCGACCAGTGGCGGTTCAACTACCAGGACCGCATCTTCTCCTGCCCGGTGCTGACCCTGGCCGACGTCGACAAGGCCTGCGAGCAGGCCGAATGGGTGGTGAAGAACGGCGCCAAGCTGGTGCTCATGCCGATGGGTCCGTTCAACGGCAAGGCCCCCGCCCACCCCGACCACGACCGCTTCTGGGCCATCCTCAACGAGGCCGGCATCAGCGTCGTCTTCCACGTCTCCGAGGCCATCTATCTGAAGGACCACATGGCCGTCTGGGGCGAGCCGATGCAGAAGTCGCGGCTGCGCCAGAGCGCCTTCGTCTGGATGCATGGCTACAGCGAGCGGCCGGTCATCGAGACCCTGTCCAGCTTCATCTTCTGGAACTTCTTCGAGCGCTTCCCCAACATCAAGCTGCTGTCGGCCGAGAACGGCGCCGAGTGGGTGCCCTCGACCCTGGTCAAGATGGACAAGAGCCGGGGCATGGCCAAGATGGGCTACTGGCCGGGCGGCCAGCTCAAGGAGCGGCCCAGCAAGATCTTCCTGCGCCACGTCGGCGTCGTCGCCTATCCCGAGGACGATCTGAAGGCCCTGGTCGAGCAGACCGGCTCGGCCGACTGGATGATGATGGGCTCGGACTATCCCCACTCCGAAGGCGTGCCGGAACCGCGCGACTTCGCCGACGAGGCCTGCGCCGAGCTGTCGGACGAGGCGACCCGCAAGGTGATGTACGAGAACGGCATGCGCTTCATGGGCCTGCCGTACTGAGGGCCGCCGTTCGCGGTTGATGAGCCGAGCGGGGAAATCGGGCGCCGGTCGTCGTGATACGACGCGGCGCCCGGATGTCCTCAGAAGCGATACCGGAGCCGCTTCTCGGATCCGTAGCCTGGATTGATCTCACCCCAGGCCCAGTAGACGTCCGGTTCCCGCGTATCGCCGACCCGGCGCCAACGTCCTTCGTTTTGCGGCGTGGACGGTTGGGACTTCCCCAGAAAGTCGGGCATCTTCCCGCGCGGGTCGGGGAGAAACTCCCAAAGCTGGTCCTCGACGCGCAGGATGATGGTTTCGGGAAAGTTCCGGTCCGGCCCGGATTTCACCAGCGCCTCGACGTCCGTCGTCGCGGTGACGACTTCCTTGTCGGTCGTGGTGAGGGCGAAGCCCCACTTGTCGTGACCGGCGCTGAAGTGCCCGCCTTCGAAGGTGCCGTCCTTGTAGCGTGTGCCCCAGGTGTACCAGGTCACATGGGTATGATCCCCGGCGAGGGGATCGCCGGCCCCATATTGGACGGCGCCCTCTCCCATGAAGACCTTATCGGCGGCGACGAAGCCCCTGACCTTTCGCCCGGCGATGACGCCTTCCACCTGGAACATCGCGGAGACATAGAACAGGCCGGCGTCAGGTTGTGGCAGATACCATTGCAGTCCCGGTCCGCAGAGCCGCCCCCTCAGTTCCAGAACGCCTTCCTCTTCCCAGCTATAGGCATCCGGGCCGTAGGTGATGCTGTAGGCCCGACCGTCGGCATCCTTGGGGCTGCGCCTGTAGGCGCCGTCCGACGACAGGCCGAACTCCACGCCCTTCCCCGACGCCGCGCCCGCGAACAGGGCCGGGTCGAACCTCAGGCAGCCTTCGCCGTTTCGCGTGGATTGGGCGAGCAGGGTGTCTCGTCCG
This sequence comes from Caulobacter sp. GW821-FHT11A05, assembly GCF_058809015.1. NCBI lineage: Bacteria > Pseudomonadati > Pseudomonadota > Alphaproteobacteria > Caulobacterales > Caulobacteraceae > Caulobacter > Caulobacter sp. GW821-FHT11A05. The sequence continues at coordinate 175,111 of NZ_JBXASF010000002.1, forward strand.
CCCTTGCTGGGGTCGACCGTGAACCGGCGGGTGATCGAATAGATTTCGCCGTCGCCATCTCGCAGCGTGCCGTATTGGAATGCCGCCTCGAGCTGAAGGCCGAAGTACCCACGGTCTTCGATCATCCGCTTCGGCTCGAACAGGTAGGGCCCAACCAGAGGTCGGTAGCCGAAATTGCCACGGGGCGGCCATCGCAGGGGCGTCGTCATAGCCTTGCTCTCCAAAGGTTCTGCGCCATAAAGGTACGACGCATTACCTTTATGGTTTTCGGCCGGGAATCCTGACAAGAAGATTCTTGTCTGAAGGAGGGATCATCGTGGGTGCGGAGACTGCGCGGCGAGGCAGGCCCACACAGGGTGAGGCTGGGCTCTTGCAGGGGCGGCTGCTTGACTGCGCTCTGGAGGTCTTCCTGGCGAATGGCTATGCGGCGGCGACCATCGACGCCATCGTCACCGCGGCCCGGGTTTCCAAACGAACGGTCTATTCGCGGTTTCCGAGCAAGGCGGCGCTGTTCGAGGCGGCCGTGGGCCGCCATCTGGCCAAGCAGTTTGCGCCGATCGAACAGCAGGACCACAGGCACGGCGACATCGCGCCAAGGGAACGGCTGATCGCCATCGGCGAGCGGTTTTTGCGCGCCGCGCAAGATGCGGAGAGCCGGGCGGTCGATCGGATCGTGATGGCGGAAGCCAGGAATTTTCCCAATCTGGTCAAGAGCCTCCACGCCGCGGGGAAAGCGCGGGCGGACGCGCTTGTTCAGATTTTGATGGAGGAAGCCGGGGTGAGCGACCCCTCCCTGGCCAGCCAGGCCTTCTATGCCCTGCTCGTCATTGCCCCGATGCGAGACCGTAACGTCGATGACGCCTCGCAAGGTCCTGATGTCGCGACGGTGGTCGATTTCCTGCTGGCGAGCCGACCCGACATCGGAACACCGGCCCAACCGAATGGGCAGTGATCTTTAGCTCGGCCTACGCAGCCGTCCCCGAGGCCCGCGCCGCCGACCGCACCACCGCCTGGGTGTAGCGGTCGCGGTTGGCGTCCATCCGCTCGGACGGGGCGCCCAGCGACAGGGCGGCCAGGATCTGGCCGTCCGGCCCGAACACCGGCGCGGCGACGGCCGCCGAGTCCGGCACCGACTCCCCCGAACTGGCCCAGAAGCCGCCGGCCCGCGCTTCGGCGAGCTGGCGACGCAGCACTTCCGGATCGGTGTTGGTGCGCGGGGTGAGGGCGACGAACTTCGCTGTCTTGATGTAGGCGTCCTGATAGGCCTGCGGCTGATAGGCCAGCAGCACCCGGCCGGCCGCCGTGGCGTAGAGCGGTCCGCTCATGCCGATGCGGGTGGCGTAGCGGACCGGCTGCGGGCTCTCGATCGAGTCGATGTAGACGAACCGGCGCATCTCCACGTCCAGCACCGCCAGGGCCACCGACTCGTGGGTCGCCTCGGAGATTTCCCGCATGTAGCCGCGCACGATGCGCGGCAACGACCAGGCCGAACCGATGTCCGCCGCCAGCCGGAAGGCCTTGGGGCCCAGCCGATAGAGGTTGCCTTCGGCGACCAGGAAGCCCTCGGTCACCAAGGGCTTGAGGGAACCCAGCAGGGTGCTTTTGGGCGTGCTCAAGGCCGGGCTGAGGTCGGCCAGCGACAGGCCCTCCGGCGCCTTGGCCAGACACTCCAGCAGACTCAGCACCCGCGACATGGCGCGCGGGCCTCCGCTTTCTCGATCAGGGGAGTCGGTGTCGTCGCGCGCGGCCATGGTGGCAATTGAGCCGCGCCCGCCGGCTAGCGCAAGGGCCCCACCCCTTATCGCAGACGCGGTGAAGCGCCCGTGCCGCCACAGGATGTTTGAACCGCCCCGGCGTGGCGCCTAGGGTTCCTTCCACGCCAGACTGGAGTCCATGATGCTCGACCGCAGCCAGATCGGCCGCGACAACGGAGAACGCTTCATCGATGTGGAGCGCGGCCAGCTGCGCCTGTTTTGCAAGGCGATCGGCGAGACTGATCCGATCTTCCTCGACGACGAAGCCGCCAGGGCCGCCGGCCATCCGGCCATCCCCGTCCCGCCGACCTTCGCCCAGACCCTCAACTACCTGGCCCCGCAGGGCGAGGACCTGGTCATCGACGTGTTGCAGGCCGACCTCGGCAAGCTGCTGCACGGCGAGCAGCGCTACGAGTACCAGCGGCCGATCTACGTCGGCGACCGCATCCGGCTGCTGACCAGGATCGTCGACATCTACGACAAGAAGGGCGGGGCCCTCGAGTTCGTGGTCCTCGACACCACCCTCCACAACCAGCGCGACGAGCTGTGCGCCACCATGCGCACCGTCGCGGTGCTGCGACATTGAGCCCAGCGATGACCCTCGACACCGTCCAGGTGGGCGACGCCCTGCCCAGCTTCACCACCCCGCCGATCTCGGCCCTGACCCTGGCGCTCTTCGCCGGCGGCTCGGGCGATCACAATCCCATCCACGTCGATCCCGAGTTCGCCCAGGCCAACGGTTTTCCCACCGTCTTCGCCCACGGCATGCTGTCGATGGCCTATCTCGGCCGGCTGCTGACCGCCTGGGCGCCGCCTGAGCGCCTGGTCAGCTACGGCGTCCGCTTCGCCGCCATCACGCCCTTGAAGGCGGCGGTGACCTGCAGCGGCAAGGTTACCGAGATCGTCGAGGACGGCGGCCGGCGGATCGCCAAACTCGAACTGACCACCGCCCTCGCGGACGGCACGATCACCCTGATCGGCGACGCCGCCGTGGCGCTGGATTAGAGCCATGGACCTCGACTTCACCCCTGAGGACATCGCCTTCCGCGAGGAGGTCCGCGCCTTCATCGCCCGCGAACTGCCGGCAGCGGTGCGCCGCAAGCTCGAACAGGGCCGGGCCCTCGACAAGGCCGAGATCGTCGACTGGCAGCGGCGCCTGAACACCAAGGGTTGGGCGACCCCCAGCTGGCCGGCCGAGGCTGGCGGTCCGGGCTGGTCGGCCGTGCGCCGCCACATCTTCATGGACGAGATCCATCAGGCGCCGGCGCCGGAGCCCCTGTCCTTCAATTCCTCGATGATCGGCCCGGTGCTGATCGCCTACGGGACCGACGAGCAGAAGGCCCGCTTCCTGGAGCGCGCGGCCAATCTCGACGACTGGTGGGCCCAGGGCTTCTCCGAGCCGGAGGCCGGCTCCGACCTCGCCAACGTCCGCACGGCGGGCCGGCGCGAGGGCGACCACTACGTCGTCAACGGCCAGAAGATGTGGCAGGGCATGGCCCATTGGGCCGACTGGATGTTCACCCTGGTGCGGACCAATCCGGACGCCCCGAAGAAGCAGGCCGGCATCACCTTCCTGCTGATCGACCTGAAGAGCCCCGGCGTCACCATCCGCCCGATCATCACCGCCGACGGCCGCCACGAGGTCAACGAGGTCTTCCTCGACGAGGTGCGGGTGCCGGTGTCCCTGCGCGTCGGCGAGGAGAACGACGGCTGGACGGTGGCCAAGTATCTGCTGTCGAACGAGCGGACCGGCATCGCCCGCATCGGCATGACCAAGCGGCTGATCGCCCGCGCCAAGGGCCTGGCGAACGATCCTGCCACTGGCCTGTCGCCGGCCGAGCAGGCGAGGACGCTGACCAAGACCGCCGCCATCGAGGCCGAACTCAAGGCCCTGGAGATCACCCAGCTTCGCGTACTGGCGGCCCAGAAGCCCGGCGTCCCCGATCCGCGCTCCTCGATCCTCAAGATCAAGGGCGTCGAACTGCGCCAGGCCGCCTCCGAACTGCTGCTGAAGACCGCCGGCCGGCTGGCCTTCGAATTCGCCTACGAAGGCGAGGGCCTGGCCCCTCTGGAGGCCGCTTCCAACTACCTGACCCTGCGCGCCGCCTCCATCTACGGCGGGGCCAGCGAGGTCCAGAAGAACATCATCGCCTCCAGCGTGCTCGGGCTTTGAGGGACAGGCGATGAACTTCGACCTCAACGACGAACAGGCGATGCTGAAGGATGCGGTCGAGCGGCTGCTCGCCGACCGCTACGGTTTCGAGGACCGCCGCCGGCTGGGCCGCGAACCGCTGGGCTGGAGCCGCGAGCTCTGGGCCCGCTTCGCCGACCAGGGCCTTCTGGCCGCCCCCTTCGCCGAGGACGACGGCGGTCTGGGCGGCGGGCCGATCGAGACGCTGGTGATCGCCGAGGCCTTCGGCGCCCGGCTGGTGGCCGAACCCTATCTGGCCACCGTGGTCCTGGCCGGGACGGCGATCCGGCTGTCGGGCGATTCGGCGCTGCGGGCCGAGCTCGTGCCGCTGGTCGCCGCCGGGGAACTGGTGCTGGCCTTCGCCGACGACGAACCGGGCGCCCGCTCGGGCCGGGGTGGTTCGCGGACCCGCGCCCGCTGTGACGGTGACGGCTGGGTCCTCGACGGCGTCAAGGCCGACGTCCTGCACGGCGATGCCGCCGACCGCATCGTCGTCACCGCCCGGACGGACGACGGCCTCGGCGTCTTCCTGGTCGACGCCGCGACGGCGGGCGTCGCCTGCCGCGGCTACCGCACCTTCGACGGCCTGCGGGCGGCCGAGGTCACCCTGGCTGGGGTGAAGACCACACAGGTCCTGGCCCTTGGCGCCGAGGCCGACACCCTCATCGAGCGCACCCGCCAGCACGCCATCGCCTTCATGGCCGCCGAGGCGCTCGGGCTGATGGCCATGCTGCTGGAGGTCACCGTCGAACACCTCAAGACCCGCCGCCAGTTCGGCGAGGTCCTCTCCAGCTTCCAGGCCCTCAAGCACCGCTGCGCCGAGATGCTGGTCGCCCTCGAACAGGCCCGCAGCATGGCCCTCTACGCCGCCATGATGGTCGACGAGCCGGATGCCGGCGAACGCCGCAAGGCCTTCGCGGCGGTGAAATCGGTGCTGGGGACGGCGGCCGTCTTCGTCGGCCAGAACGCGGTGCAGCTGCACGGCGGCCTGGGCGTCACCGAGGAGCACCGGGCCGGCTGGGGCCTGCGCCGGCTCAACATGATCGACATGACGTTCGGCGACGCCGAGACCTGGGCCGGCGAACTGGGCCGTCTCGGCGGCTTCGTCGAGCCCGCCTGAGGGGCGCGCCGTGGACAGCGTGGACTGCGTGGTCGTCGGGGCCGGGGTGGTCGGCCTGGCCGTGGGCCGCGCCCTGGCCCTGGCCGGCCGCGAGGTGATGATCTTGGAGGGCGAGCGGCACTTCGGCTCCTGGACCAGCTCGCGCAACAGCGAGGTGATCCATGCCGGCATCTACTATCCCAAGGGCTCGCTGAAGGCGGTGCTCTGCGTCGAGGGCCGCGATCGGCTCTACGCCTTCTGCGCCGAGCGCGGCGTGCCGCACCGCCGCTGCGGGAAGCTGATCGTCGCTGCCGACGAGAGCCAGCTGGCCGACCTCACCGCCATCGAGGCCGCCGCCCGCGCCAACGGCGTCGATGACCTGGTCCAGCTGACCGGCGACGAAGCCCGGGCCCTGGAGCCGGAGGTCGCCTGTGTCGCCGCCCTGCTGTCGCCCTCGACCGGCATCATCGATTCCCACGCCTACATGCTGGCCCTGCTGGGCGAGGCCGAGGCGCACGGCGCCCAGTTGGTGCTGGACACGCAGGTTCAGCGGATCGGTCGCCGGGGCGATCTTTGGGAGGTCTGGTACGCCGGCGGCGACGAGCCGCTGCTGGCCCGCAGCGTGGTCAATTCCGCCGGCCTGGCCGCCCAGGCCCTGGCCTGGCGCACGGAGGGCCTGGCCGCCGACGACATCCCGGCCCTGCACCTCGCCAAAGGCGTCTACTTCACTTACGCCGGCCGCGCCCCGTTCGAGCACCTGGTCTATCCGACGCCCGAGCCCGGTGGCCTTGGCGCTCACCTGACCCTCGACATGGCCGGCCAGGCCCGGTTCGGCCCCGACGTCGAATGGGTCAAGGACATCGACTACGACGTCGACCCGGCCCGCCAGGGCAAGTTCGAAACCTCCGTCCGCCGCTTCTGGCCGGGCCTTGACGCGACGCGCCTGTCGCCGGGCTACGCCGGGGTGCGGCCCAAACTGTCGGGACCGGGCCAGCCGGCCGCCGACTTCATGATCAGCGGCCCCGCCAACCATGGCCAGGCGGGCCTGGTCAACCTGTTCGGCATCGAGTCGCCGGGACTCACCGCCTCCCTGGCCATCGCCGAGCGGGTCGTCGCTCTTCAGCTCGAGGCCGGCTGATGGGCCAGATCGGAACCTTCGACTACATCATTGTCGGGGCCGGCTCGGCCGGCTGCGTGCTGGCCAACCGGCTGACGGAATCGGGCCGCCACAGGGTGCTGCTGCTTGAGGCCGGCGGGGCCGACCTCAACCCCTGGATCCATATCCCGCTCGGCTACGGCAAGCTGTTCAACGACCCGACGGTCAACTGGCTGTACGAGACCACGCCGCAGCCCGGCCTCAATGGCCGCCGCATCCGCCAGCCGCGCGGCAAGGTGCTGGGCGGCTCCAGCTCGATCAACGGCCTGGTCTATGTCCGCGGCCAGCGCGAGGACTTCGACCACTGGCGCCAGCTGGGCGCCGTCGGCTGGGGCTTCGACGATGTCCTGCCCTGGTTCCGCAAGGCCGAGGACCAGGCGCGCGGCGCCGACGACTACCATGGGGTCGGTGGCCCTCTGGCGGTGTCCGACCAGGGCGAGCCGCACGCCCTCTGCGACGCCTTCATTGACGCCGCCGAACAGGCCGGCCATCCGCGCAACCCCGACTTCAACGGTGAAACCCAGGAAGGCGGCGGCTACTACCAGACCACCTCGCGGCGGGGCCTGCGCGTGTCGGCGGCGGTCGCCTATCTCAATCCGGCCAAGCGCCGGCCCAACCTGACCATCGTCACCCGCGCCCATGTCACCCGTGTCCAGGTCGAGAACGGCCGCGCCGTCGGGGTTGAGTGGTCCCGCCAGGGCGTCCCCCAGAGCGCCCGCGCCGACGGCGAGGTGATCATGTCGGCCGGCGCCATTGGCACGCCGCAGATCCTGCAGCTGTCCGGCATCGGACCCGGCGCCCTGCTGCGCGAGCACGGTATCGACGTGGTCCACGACCTCGCCGGCATCGGCGAGAACCTGCAGGACCACCTGCAGGTCCGCATGGTGCTGCAGGCCACCCGGCCGATCACCGTCAACGACGACCTGGCCAGCCCCTGGCGCACGGCCGGCGTCGGTCTGAAGTTCCTGCTCCAGCGCAAGGGCCCGCTGACCGTCAGCGCCGGCTATGCGGGCGGCTTCTTCCGCACCGACCCGCGCCTGGCCAGCCCCGACATCCAGGTCCACTTCATCACCTTCTCGACCACCAAGATGGGCGACAAGCTGCACGACTACTCTGGCTTCACCGCCTCCAGCTGCCAGCTGCGGCCCGAGAGCCGCGGCAGCGTCCGCATCGTCAGCCCCGACCCCTTCGTCGCCCCGGCCATCGACCCCAACTACCTGGCCACCGAGACCGACCGCCAGGCCAATGTCGAGGGCCTGAAGCTGCTGCGCGGGATCATGGCCTCGCCGGCCATGGCCCCGCACATTGTCGCCGAGCGCGAGCCCGGGCTGGCGGTGCTCGACGACGAGGCCCTGCTGGCCTACTGCCGCGCCACCGGCTCGACCATCTATCACCCGACCTGCACGACCCGGATGGGCGAGGACGACGGCGCCGTCGTCGACTCCCGCCTTCGCCTGCGGGGCCTCGCCGGCCTGCGCGTCGTCGATGGCTCGGTGATGCCGGCCGTCGTCTCCGGCAACAGCCATGCGGCCATCGTCATGATCGGCGAAAAGGCCTCCGCCATGATCCTGGAAGACGCCGCCCGCCCGGCCTGAGGAATTCCCCATGTACCCCGACCTGACCCTGATCATCGACGGTGAGGCCCTCGGCGCCGATGCGCGGCCCGGCGAGCCGGTGTTCAACCCGGCCACCGGCGCGGTGCTGACCCAGCTGCCGCACGCCACGGCCGCCGACCTCGACCGCGCCCTGGCGGCGGCCGAGCGGGCCTTCGAGAGCTGGCGGTGGGTCTCGCCCCTGGAACGGGGCCGGATCCTCAAGCGCGGCGCCGACCTGATCCGCGAACGGCTGGAAGCCATCGCCCTGATCATGACCCTCGAACAGGGCAAGCCCCTGACTGAATCCCGGGGCGAGATCCTCTACGGGGCCGACGTCATCGAGTGGTACGCCGAGGAGGGCCGCCGGGCCTATGGCCGGGTCATCCCTTCGCGCTCGCCGGACCTGCGCCAGCTGGTGATGCTGGAGCCGGTCGGGGTGGCGGTGGCCTTCACCCCCTGGAACTTCCCGGCCCTGACCCCCTGCCGCAAGATCGGCGGGGCGCTGGCCGCCGGCTGCAGCCTGGTGCTGAAGGCCGCCGAGGAGACGCCGGGGACGGCCGTCGCCATCGTCCGGGCCCTACACGACGCCGGCCTGCCGCCGGGCGTGCTGAACCTGGTGTTCGGCGATCCGGCGGCGGTCTCGGCCCGGCTGATCGCCTCGCCGGTCAGCCGCAAGGTCTCGTTCACCGGCTCGGTCGGGGTCGGCAAGCTGTTGATGAAACAGGCCGCCGATGGCATGAAGCGCACGACCATGGAGCTGGGCGGCCACGGCCCGGTGCTGGTGTTCGGCGACACCGACCCGGAGGCCGCCGCCACCCTGCTGGCCGCCGGCAAGTTCCGCAACGCCGGTCAGGTCTGCATCTCGCCGACCCGCTTCTATGTCCATGACTCGGTGTTCGACCGCTTCACCGACCGCTTCGTGGCCGCCGCCAAGGCCATCCAGGTCGGCGACGGGACGGGGGAGGGCGTCGGCATGGGTCCGCTGGTCAACCAGCGCCGCGTCGAGACCATGGAGCGCCTTGTCGCCGACGCCCAGGCTCGCGGCGCGACCGTGCGGACCGGCGGCCAGCGGATCGGCAACGCCGGCTGGTTCTTCGAGCCGACGGTGATCACGGATGTCCCCGACGACAGCCTGCTGATGACCGAGGAGCCGTTCGGCCCGATCGCTCCCATCGTGCGCTTCCAGGGCTTTGACGAGGTCATGGCCCGCGCCAACAGCCTGCCCTTCGGGCTGGCCGCCTATGCGTTCACCGGCTCCAACGAGACGGCCATGGCGGTCGGCGATGGCCTGAAAGCCGGCATGGTCGGGGTCAATACCCTGGCCGTTTCGAGCCCGGAGACTCCCTTCGGCGGGGTGCGCGACAGCGGCCATGGCCAGGAGGGCGGGGCGGAGGGCCTGTCGGCCTATTTCGACGTCAAGCTGCTGGCCCAGGCCCGGGCGCTGTAACACCGGCTCACGGCCGCCTGTGGAATACCGCTTGGAAGGTCGGTTCCTGCTCGTATTATCATACGAAATACAGGGCCGAGTGCGGACGTCGCCGTCCGATTCGCGGCCCACAGGGTGGCCGGCGTATGAGCAACAATCTGCATGTGAGTCGGCTGGCGACCGAGCGGCCCCGGTCGAGCCATGACCAGATCGTCCGCACCCTGGGCAGCGAGATCCTCGAAGGCGTCTATCCGCCGGGCTCCGTCCTGCCGGTCGAATCCGATCTGCTGACCCGCTTCCAGATTTCGCGCACGGTGCTGCGCGAGGTGATCAAGACCCTGGCGGCCAAGGGGCTGGTGGTGTCTCGCACGCGGGTCGGCACCCGGGTGCTCGACCCGGTCAACTGGAACTTCTTCGACGCCGACATCCTGGCCTGGACCGTGGGGCAGGGGCTGGACGAGCCCTTCCGCCTGCACCTGGTCGAGGTGCGCCGGGCCGTGGAGCCGCGCGCCGCCGCCCTGGCCGCCCGCCGGCGACGCGAGGCGGATATCGCGGAACTGCGCCGCTGCATCGACCAGATGGCCCAGCCCGGCCAGACCGACCGCAGCTTCGCCGAGGCCGACCTGCAGTTCCACTTGGCGGTGGCGGCGGCGTCCGGCAATCCGCTGATGCGCTCAATGGCGGCGGTGATCGAGACCGCCCTGATCGCCTCCTTCACGCTGAGCACGCCGGTGGCCACTGACGAACTCCACGCCGAGGTGGTCAGGAGCCATGCCGCCATCGTCGAGGCCATCGCCGCCGGCGATGAGGCGGCCGCTTCGGCGGCCATGCTCGAGGTCATCGATTCCGGCTTCGACCGGATCGAGCGCGACCTCTCGAAAGCCTGAAACAAATCGGGCGCCGGCTGTGAAGCCGGCGCCCAGGTATCCCGGAGGGGAGCTCCAGGAAATGCGCAAGAAGGCGATCGCACCGCGTTCGCCAGCTTTCTAGATCATATAGTATGATTATATCGACGCAATGACCAATCTCACGGCAGGGCGCGATAGCGGAAGTCGCGGAACCGCACCTGGCCCTTGCCGCCGGCGTAGAGGCCCGGCTTGAGCATCAGGAAGCCGCCGCGGACGTTGTGGTGGTAGCCGGAGACCTCCATCTGGCGGTCGAACTTCTTCCAGGTCGCGCCGCCGTCGCCGCTGGTGTGGAAGCTGACGATATGGCGGTCGTTGCGCAGCCGCATCCGCATCCGCCGGCCATGAGGATTGGCCGGCCGGCCGCGCTCGATGCCGTACTGGTGGGTGACGAAGCCCTTCTCGTTGAAGCCCAGGCCGCAATAGAGGCTGCGGTCGTAGAACAGGATCAGGCCGCCGGTCGCCCCGGCGTCGACCTCGATGTCGCATTCGATCTCGTAGCCCTGATCGCCGGCCACGAAGATCAGCGGCGAGGAGTCCTTGGGCGAGAGGCCGGCAGCCGCCAGGGACAGGCCGTCGCCGCCCCGGCGGATGCGGCCGGCCTCGTCCTTGGCCGGGTCGAAGAAGTGCCACTGCAGGCCGTACTTGTCGGCCGAGAAGTCGTCGGACAGGGCCATGCCGTGGGCTGTGGCGGGTCCTTTGGCGGGCTTGCGGATCGGGGCCGACAGGTCGCCGCCGCGGGCCTCGAACCAGCCGTCGGCGGTCCAGCGGATCGGATCCAGCAGGGTCTGGCGGCCCAGGGTCCAGAAGCCGTTCTCATAGCCGTGATAGACCATCCACCAACCACCGTCCGGTCCCTCGACCAGGGTGGCGTGACCACGTGACCACCACTTCTCCGAGGCGCTTTTGGTGCGCACCAGCGGGTTGGCCGGGCAGTTCTCCCAGGGGCCGTTGATCGAGCGCGAGCGGGCGGCGATGACCATATGGCCGGTCGGCGGGCCGGCCGTGCCGCCGACGGCGGTGATCATGTAGAACCAGTCGCCGTGCCGCATGACCTTGGGGCCCTCGGGCGCGAAGCCTTCGACATCCCAGTCGTCCGGATAGCGCCAGGGATCGTAGACATGCTCGACCGCCCCGACCGTCGACAGGCCGTCGTCCGCCAGCCGCACCCGGTCGCCGCCGCTCAGGAACAGCCAGCGTGAGCCGTCCTCGCCGACCGCGTGGCCCGGATCGATGTGGGCCGGCAGCTTCAGGTCGATCGGCTCGCTCCACGGGCCTTCGATCCTGTCGGCCCAGATCACGTAGCTGGAGCGGTAGGTCGGGGTGCGGGCCGGGATGTAGAGGTAGAAGCGGCCGCCATGCTTGCACAGCTCCGGCGCCCAGACCGAGCCGATGTGGCTCTTCAGGGCGGCGGTGACCGGCCGCCAGTTCACCAGGTCCCGCGAGTGCCAGATGACCAGCCCCGGATAGGCGTCGAAGGACGAGAAGGTCATGTAGTAGTCGTCGCCGTCCTTGAGGATCGACGGGTCGGGGTGGTCGCCGGCCATGATCGGATTGAGGAAACGGCCGTTCCCGAGGTCGGCCTTGCGCTGGCCCTCGAAGGTCGTTCCCCAACGTTGCGTCGCCCCAGCCGGCCCCGGCGAGCAGGCCTTGGCCGCCATCCTGGCTTGCGCCGACTCGCCGGTCGCGGCCGCCAGTCCGGCGCCGCCCAGCAGCGAGGCCAGCGCGCCCCGGCGTGAGAATGAGACCGTCATCTGTACTCCTCCCATGGCCGTTTCGAAGCGGCCTTTTTCCCGGCGACGCAAGCGTTTGAGGCCGGTTTGTGTCAATCGTACGATTATATTTGAAATTCTCCGGGCTCACTGATACCAAGGAAGGTAACCGGTGTCATCAGCAGATGGCGTCGGTGGGCACTGGGATCGCCTCGGCAGGAAAACACCGGTCAACGGACCGCCGCGGCGCTGGAAACGAGAGGGGGAAGGCATGACTGCTTTCAAACAAGGTCGCCTGCGGCGCACCATTCTGAGCACGGCTTCGGTCCTGGCGGTTTCCGCCGGCATGGCTTCGGCCGCCTGGGCGCAGGAGACGGTTCCGGCCGCCGATCCGGCCCCGGTTTCCGACGTCGAAGAGGTCATCGTCACCGGCTTCCGCGCCAGCCTGAAATCGGCCATCGGCGTCAAGCGCCAGGCCGACGTGATGGTCGACGCGATCAACGCCGAGGACATCGCCGACTTCCCGGACGCCAACCTGGCGGAGTCGCTGCAGCGCCTGCCTGGTGTCTCCATCGACCGCGACAATGGCGAGGGCCGGACGATCTCGGTCCGCGGCCTGGGCAGCGACTTCACCCGGGTGCGGCTGAACGGCCTGGAGGCCCTGTCGACCAGCGGCTCGAACGACTCGGGGACCAGCCCCAACCGCGGCCGCGGCTTCGACTTCAACACCTTCGCCTCGGAGCTGTTCAACTCCCTCAAGGTCCAGAAGAGCTCCTCGGCCGAGACCGACGAAGGGGCGCTGGGCGCCACCGTCGACCTGATCACCAGCCGGCCCTTCAACTTCAAGGACCTGCGCATGGCCTTGTCGTTCCAGGACGCCTATTACGAGAACGGCGGCAACCACAACCCGCGCCTCGCCGGCCTGGTTTCCGACCGCTGGGACACCCCGATTGGCGAGATCGGGGCCCTGTTCTCCTTCGCCTACAACGAGCGTGAGACCATCACCGACAGCTACGGCCGCCAGCCGGGCCAGTCGGACTACACCTATCGCGGCGCCACCTTCGCGACCACGCCCAACCCCGCCGCCGGCAGCTCGCGCCTGACCCGCCAGGGCTTCGCCGCCCCGACCGGCACCGCCTGCAACAACGGCATCATTGTCAGTGTCAACATCTCCAACCCGGCGGCCTGCGCCGCCATGGCCGGCTCCGACCCGACGGCCTACGCCCTGATCAACAGCCCGGTCGGTTCGACCCTGACCAACGTCGGCGGCCGCACCACCACCACCGCCCCTGGCTCGCTGATCCGCATCCCGGCCCTGCCGACCATCAACCAGCAGCAGCTGGAGCAGGAGCGCCTCGGCCTCACCGGATCCTTCCAGTGGCGGCCCAGCGACCGGACCCTCATCTCGATCGACGGGGTCTATTCGCGCTTCTACAACAACTCCAACAACTACCAGGTGCAGCTGGTCGGGCTGAACCGCAACAACACCAACGCCGGCTACAACACCGCCGCGGCCGGCCCCGTCACCGACGCCAACGCCGCCACCCGGCGCAACCTGTACAACACCTGCACGGCGCGCGACGCCACTGAAATCCTGCCGGCCATCGACTGCGGCCAGTCGATGAACGGCGCCTCGCCGCTGGCCGGCTATCGGTTCAGCTACAACCCCAACAACCTCGACCCCTACGAGTACTACAACAACCCGCTGTCGGTCGGGTTCGTCAACGATCCGAGCGGCCGCGGCCTGGCGCTGCGCGACGCCATGATCGGCCGGCCCAGCGTGCGCCTGATCGATGCGGCGCTCAGCGCCAACGGGGCAAACGCCGACTACCTGAAGCTGGGCAATGTCGACGTGCGGGCCGCCGACGACCAGCAGTACTACACCACCTTCTTCCAGCAGGGCTCGATCAACATCGAGCATGAGTTCAGCGACCGCCTGCGGATGGTCGCCCTCTACGGCCAGTCGCGCTCCTACAACAAGAGCACCGGCCTGCTGTCGGACTACATCCGGCTGGACTCCGGCCAGGGCGTGGCCGGCAACGACTACATCGTCTACGACGCCCGCGTCGGCGGCTCGATGCCGCTGCTCGACCTGGGCTTCGACCCGGCCAATCCGGCCAACTGGGACTTCGTCAAGAACTACTCGGCCCTGCGCATCTTCCACCGCGTGGCCGACAACCGCTACGAAGGCGGCCGGGTCGACTTCGCCTTCGACATGACGGACGAACTGACCCTCAAGTTCGGCGTCAGCCAGCGCAAGTACAGCTTCTTCACCAGCGAAAGCCGGCGGGTGGTCAACGAGACCCTCAACCCGAGCTTCCGGGAAGCGGGCAGCTCGGTCGCCGAGACCAGCCGGCTGATCCACTGGGGCCAGGGCCTGGACGTGCCCAGCGGCATGGCCACCACCTTCCTGGCTCCCGACAACAAGAAGATGCTCAAGCTGTTCGACTTCGACTGCAACTGCATCAACAAGTGGGGTGACTGGCGGACCTCCAACCTGACCAGCGCCGCCAACACCTACGGCGTCGAGGAAAAGGACACCGGGGCCTTCGTGCAGCTGGACTTCCGCACCGAGGTGTTCGGCCGCCGGCTCAGCGGCAACGCCGGCGTCCGCTACGCCGTCACCGACCTGGAGTCCTCGGGCCTGACCAACACCTCGCGGCCGGTCTCCGCCAGTAACGACTACACCGACGTCCTGCCGGCCGTGAACGTCACCTACGAGGTCTGGGACAACATGCTGCTGCGCTTCGCGGCGGCCAAGGTCATGGCCCGACCGCTGCTCGGCAACCTGGCTCCCAGCATCACCGCCTTCACCGTGCCGACCACCGCCGGCGCCGTCGAGGGCGGCACCATCACCCTGGGCAACCCGCAGCTGAAGCCCTTCCGGGCCGACAACTTCGACCTCAGCTTCGAGTGGTACTTCACCGAGGGCGCCCTGTTCTCGATCGCCGTGTTCGACAAGGAGATCGAGAGCTTCCCGCAGACCATCGTCAGCACCGGTCCGCTGACCAGCATCCTCGACGCCGAGGGCATCCAGCAGCTGCGGGACTCCCAGACCAACGTCAACGCGCTGGCCTATATCGACGCCGACAACTCCTTCAACATCCGCCAGTTCCGCGACGCCCCCGGCGGCTACATCCGCGGCTTCGAGCTGACCTACCAGCAGAACCTGACCTTCCTGCCGGGCTGGCTCGACAAGTTCGGCATCCAGGCCAACTACACCCACCTGGAGACCGAGCTTCAGTACATCATCGACCCGGGCACCCCGGCCACCGCCACCGCCGCGGCGGTCCCCCGTGTCATCGCGCCGGGCCCCTGGACCGCCGCCTCGCCGGACGCCTTCAACTTCACGATCTACTACGACACCGAAAAGTGGTCGGCGCGGATCTCCACGGCTTATCGGGCGGAGTACTACACCCAGTATCCGATCGCCTCGGGCACCTGCGATCCGGGCTTCTGCGACTCGCCGCTGGTCAACGACTTCGTGGGCAGCAAGGCGACCACCAATGTCGACGCCGCCTTCACCTACCACTTCGGCGACAACCTGGTGTTCAACATCGAGGCCCTGAACCTGACCGACCAGCCCAGCGAGCGGTTCGCCTATGCCGACGATCCGGTGGTCACCAGCTATGGCTCGACCGGTCGCCAGTTCTTCCTCGGCTTCCGCTACAGCTTCTAGCATGCGGCGGACCCTCCAGGCCCTGGCCTGCATCCTGACGGTCTCGGCGGCGGCCTTCCCGGCCGCCGCCCGGGCCCAGCCGGCGCCGGTGCGCATCATCCTGGTCGGCGACTCCACGGTCGCCTCCAAGAGCGGCTGGGGCGACGCCTTCTGCGCCGACGCCGCGCCGCAGGTGACCTGTATCAACGTCGCCAGGGGCGGGCGCAGTTCGGGCAGTTTCCGGGCCGAGGGCTCCTGGAAGAAGGTCATGGACCAGCTGGCCCAGCCGGGTCCCTGGACGGCCACCTACGTCTTCATCCAGTTCGGCCACAACGACCAGCCGGGCAAGCCTGGCCGCTCGACTGACTTCGCCACCGAATTCTCACCCAACCTGGCCGGCTACGTCGCCGACGTCCGCGCCGCCGGGGCCAGGCCGGTGCTGGTCACGCCGCTCACCCGCCGCCAGTTCCGCAACGGCCTGCTGCAAGACGGCCTGGCTGGCTGGGCGGCCAAGACCCGCAAGGTGGCCGCCGAGACCGGCGCGCCGTTGATCGACCTGCATGGCGACAGCGTCATCGCCGTCCAGGCCATGGGCCCGGTCGCGGCCATGGACCTGGCCATGGAGGCTCCGCCCGCCGAGGTTCGCGACGCGGCCGCCGGCGGCACGACCGTCGAGGTCAACCGCGTGGTGGACTCGCCCTCGGCTCCGCCCGATCCGGCAAAGGTCGAGCCCCAGGGCCGGCCGAAGACGGCCTTCGACTACACCCACATCGGCCCCAAGGGCGCGGCGCTGTTCGCCCGCATGGTCGAGGCGGCCCTGCCGGCCGAACTGGCGGCCTATTTCCGCCGCTAGATGCCTGCCCTCCAAAGCTGATTATCGAAGCGGCGACCATCATACCGCGATCGCCGGACCAACGAAAAAAGCCGGCGCCGCTCGAAAGTCGCGGACAACCGGCCAAACCCCGCGTCCTGTTGGCTTTTGCGTGGGTTCAAGTCGCGAGGCCGTAGCCCGGGGCGTTGGTCGGTGGGTTGGTCGATGCGCAGGGCCGGTTGGTCGAAAGCGCGCCGCCGCGACCAACGCCTCCGACCGGCGCCCCGGCGGCGGCCGTCGGGGCCGGTGAATATGTCTAGACATATTGGTGAAACCCTTAGCGGGCGGGCGTTTTCGGCCCTGGCGCGCGCCGATGAGCGCGTTTTTGGAGCCCTAAGGCCGCATTGGAAACGCGACCCGACCGGCCGTGCGCAGCGGCGCGGAGAGGTTGGCGAAGTCGCACAGCAGGGGACGGGTGTCGCGCGGGTCGATGATGTCCTCGACGCCGAAGGCCTCGGCCGTGCGGAACGGCGACTGCAGGGCCTCCAGCCGCGCCTCGATCTCGGCCAGGCGGGCGGCGGGGTCCTCGGCGGCGTCCAGCTCGGCCCGATAGGCCGCCTCCACCCCGCCCTCGAGCGGCAGCGACCCCCAGCGGGCCGAGGGCCAGGCGTAGCGCAGGGCCAGGCGGTTCTGCGGCTGGTGCGCCCCGCCGCCGACGCCGAAGACGTTGCGCACGATCACCGAGCACCAGGGCACGGTCGACTGGCTGATGGCGCTGATCGCCCGGCAGCCCTGGCGCAGGGTGCCGGCCGTCTCCGCCTCGGCCCCGACCCGCAGGCCGGGACAGTCGACCAGATGGACGATGGGCAGGTGGAAGGTCTCGGCCAGGTCGATGAAGCGGGTGATCTTCTGGGCCGTCTCGGCCGTCCAGGCCCCGCCGAAATGCAGGGGATCGCCGGCCATCAGCGCCACCGGCCAGCCGTCGAGGCGGGCCAGGCCCGTGATGATCGAGCGGCCGAAACCGGCCCCCATCTCGAAGAAGCTGCCCGCATCGACCACCGCCTCGATGACGCGGCGCATCATGTAGACCTCGCGGCGGCTGCGCGGCACGATCGACAGCAGCGTCTCCTCGCGGCGAGCGACGGGATCCTTCGACTTGGCGCGCGGCGGCAGCTCGTGGACGGAGCTGGGCAGGTAGGAGAGGAAGCGCCGCGCGCGCTCGAAGGCCTCTTCCTCACTGGCGGCCACGTCATCGACCGCGCCGGCCGCCAGCTGCCGGGCGTGGCCGCCCAGGTCCTGTTTGCTGACGCTTTCGCCCAGCCGCTCGACGACTGGCGGCCCGGCCACGAACACCGCCGAGACGTCCCTGACCATCACCGAATAGTGGCTCATGCACAGCCGCGCCGCGCCCAGGCCCGCCACCGAGCCCAGCGCCAGGGCGACGACCGGAACCTCGCCCAGGTTGGCGGCGCACAGGTGCAGCCCCCCGGACTGGCCGCCCAGGCCGCCGGGCAGGTTGGCGCGGCCGCGGGTCTCGATGGTGCGCACCGAGCCGCCGCCGCCCGAGCCCTCGATCAGCCGCACCAGCGGCAGCCGGTATTCGAAGGCCATCCGCTCAGCGAGCTTGAACTTCTCCCAGATGGAGGCGTCGGCCGAGCCGCCGCGGATGGTGAAGTCGTCGCCGCTGACCACCACCGGCCGCCTGTCGATCCTTCCGCGGCCCATCACGCAGTTGGCCGGGGTGAAGGCCTCCAGCGCACCGTCCTCGCCATAGCTGGCCTGGCCGGTGATCGCGCCGATCTCCTGGAAGGACCTGGCGTCCAGCAGCCGGTCGATCCGCTCGCGGACGGTCAGGCGGCCGGCGTCGTGCTGGCGGGCGACGCGCTCGGGGCCGCCCATCCGCCGGGCCAGGGCCTTGCGCTGTTCCAGCTCGTCGAGTTCAGGTTTCCAGCTCATGGCGCCACCGCTCGTTCCGGGCGGCCATGATGCGCTCCCGGCCCGGGCGGCGACAGGGCGCCCGCCCCAGGCATCGTCCGGCCGATGGTCACGGCCGCCGGCGCAGCTCGTCCTTGGCCACCTTGCCGGTGGCGTTGAGCGGCAGGGCCTCCAGAAAGACCACCTCGCGCGGCGCCTTGTAGTTGGCCATCCGCTCGCGGGCCCAGGCGATGACCTGCGCCTCGCTCAGCGCCGCGCCGGGCGCGGGCACGACGAAGGCGCGGCCGACCTGGCCCAGCCTGGCGTCGTCGATCCCGACGACGGCGGCCATGGCGACGCCGGGCATGGCGCAGAGCTGCTGCTCGACCTCGGCCGGATAGCAGTTGAAGCCGCCGACGATGTACATGTCCTTCAGCCGGTCGGTGATTTTCAGGTTGCCGCGCGCATCGAAGGCGCCGACGTCGCCGGTGCGCAGGAAGCCGTCCGCCGTCATCGCCTGGGCGGTGGCCGCCGGGTCCTGGTAGTAGCCGCTCATCACCATCGGGCCGCGGATGGCGATTTCGCCGGCTTCGACCAGCATCACCTCCATACCGGGGATCGGCCGGCCGACGGTGGTGGCGATGGTCTCGTCGTCGTCCTCGAAGCCGCAGTGGGTGACGGTCCCGGCCGCCTCGGTCAGGCCGTAGCCGGTGAGGATGGGGCAGCCGTAGGCCTGGCGCATGCGGCCGATGAGCGGGACGGGGATGACCGTCGCGCCGGTCGAGGCGGCCCGAAGGCTGGAGAGGTCGAATTCGGCCAAGCCCGGATGATCGAGCACCGCCTGATGAAAGGTCGGCACGCCGGGCAGGTAGGTCACGTCCTCGGCCTGGACGAGCGGCAGGATCGCCTCGGGCGCCGTGCTGGTCACGACCACGGCCCGGGCCCCGCGCAGCAGGGCGGTCAGCCAGCCGCTGCGGTAGCCGGCGTTGTGGGCGAAGGGATAGACCACCGCGAAGACGTCGTCCGGCGTCAGGTCCAGGACATCGGCATAGGCGGCGCAGGAGGCCAGGCTCTGGGCATGGGTCATCGGCACGCCCTTGGGCAGGCCGGTCGTGCCCGAGGTGAAGATGATGTCGGCCAGGTCGTCGCCATCGACGCTGGCGGCCCGCGCCCCGCAGGCCTCGGTTGGCACGCTCCCGGCCAGGGCCAGAAGGGCTTGCCAGCCGATCAGCCGGCCGTCGTCGGTGCGCCCATCCAGCACGACGATCCGGTCGGGCGCGCCTCCGGCCCGCAGCAGCGCTTGCGGCAGGTCGAGGTCGCCGGCCGAGGGATCGCAGATCAGCAGCCGGGCGCCGGCCCGCGCCATCACCGCCGCCGTCTCCGCCCCCTTGAAGCGGACGGAAACCGGAACCAGCACCCCGCCGGCCGACTGCACGGCCAGGGCGGCGACGATCCACTCCAGACTGTTGGCGGCCCACAGGGCGACACGGTCGCCTTGTCCCACGCCCAGGGCCATCAGGCCCCGCGCCGCCTCGCGCCGCGCACTGTCTAACGCCGCGAAGGTCAGCTGCCGCTCGCCGTCGCTGACCGCCACCCGGGCGCCATGCCGCGCGGCGACTTCGGAGAAGGCGCTTAGGACGGACGCCACCCTAGACCAGCCGCGAGTCGCGCCCGGCCCAGTAGGGCTCGCGCAGCAGCCGTTTGAGCAGCTTGCCGGTCGGCTCGCGGGGCAGGGCTTCCATGAAGTCGAACGAGCGGGGGCATTTGATCGACGACAGCCGCGCCCGGCACCAGGCGTCCAGCTCGGCGGCCAGGGCCGGCCCGGCGACAACCCCTTCGGCCGGCTGGACCACCGCCTTCACCGCCTCGCCGAACGCCTCGTCCGGCACGCCGAAGACGGCGACGTCGGCGACCTGGGGATGATCGATCAGGGCGTCCTCCACCTCCTGCGGATAGACGTTCACCCCGCCGGTGATGATCATGAAGGCCTTGCGGTCGGTGAGGAACAGATAGCCGTCCGCGTCGACGTAGCCGACGTCGCCAATCGTCGCCCAGCCGGTGTCGGCCAGGCGGGCGCCGGCGGTCTTGGCCGTGTCGTTGTGGTAGCGGAAATCCAGCCCGCCCTCGAAATAGACCAGCCCCTCTTCGCCCGGTCCCGCCTCCCGGCCGTCGTCGCCGACGATGTGAATCACCCCCAGCCTGGCCTGGCCGACCGATCCCGGTTTGCGCAGCCATTCCCGCGGCGTGATCATGGTGACGCCATGCGCCTCGGTGCCGCTGTAGAACTCGTGCAGGATCGGCCCCCACCAGTCCATCATCTGCTGCTTGACCGACCTGGGGCAGGGCGCGGCGGCGTGGATGGCGACCTTCAGGCTGGAAAGGTCGTGGCGGGAGCGGACCTCGGCCGGCAGTTTCAGCATGCGCACGAACATGGTCGGCACCCATTGCGAATGGGTCACCCGGTAGCGCGCGATCAGCGCCAGCGCCTCTTCCGGCTCGAACTTCCGCGTCAACAGGACGGCGCCGCCGCAGCGCTGGATCATGCAGCCGAAGCCGAGCGGGGCGGCATGATAGAGCGGCGAGGGGTGCAGGTAGACCATGGCCTCGTCGAAGCCGTAGGCCTCCCGGCGCATCTCCGTCCCGAAATCCACGGCCTCGACCGGCCCCTCCGGCAGGGGATAGGGCACGCCCTTGGGCTTTCCGGTGGTGCCCGAGGAATAGAACATGAAGGTCCCGGGCGACTCGTCGGCGATCGGCTGGTCGGACTGGCCGGCGAGGGCGATCTCCCAGGCCTCGAAACCCAGGATCGGTCCGTCGACGGCGAAGCGGCCCCGCAGGCCGGTCGCCGCGCCCACCTCCGCCGCGACCTGCGCCAGGGAGCCGGAGGCCAGCAGCACCTTGGCGCCGCTGTCGGCGACGATGTAGCCGGCCTCGCCGGCGGTCAGGCGCGAGGAGATGGTCGTCAGATAGAGGCCCGCCCGCTGGGTGGCCCAGGCCAGGACAAAGTACCAGGGCGTGTTGTCGAGGAAGGCCGCCACCACATCGCCCCGCGTCAGCCCCAGCGCCCGCAGCAGCCGCGCCGCCCGGTTGGCCTCGGCCTCCAGCCGGCCGTAGGTCAGCACCTCGCCAGTCTCGGCGCAGATCACCGCGGGACGGTCGGGCTGGGATCTGGCGAAGGTACGCGGGTGCATGGGGAAGGCCTGCGGGACAAGAGCGGACGGCCGCCGCGCCCAGCCTCCCGCATCGGCGGGGCGAGGTGAACGCAGGCCAGGGTCTTATCGCATCCGTGATCCGACCGGCCATGCTCGCTGTCGGGGGAAGGGCTATCGCATATGGCCGCGCCGGGATGTTTGTGAGTTCGCCTCGGGGCTCCCTTCTCCCCTCGTGGGAGAAGGTGGCCCGAAGGGCCGGATGAGGGGGCTCCCCGCCATCCGACACAGCCTGTCGCCGCCGCCTCTGCGCAGCTTGAAGACCTATCGACCCCTCATCCGGCGCTTCGCGCCACCTTCTCCCACAAGGGGAGAAGGGACCTCTCACGGCGGCTGACCCTGTCTTGGCCAGCTGCTTTCATCTGCGATTCCCCTGCCTGTCGGGGGAAGGCGTCCCGGATAATTTGTCGACAAATTAGATCGAGAGTTGGAAATTTTACACAAATCGATATTTTGTAAAAAAAGCATGGGAGGCCAAGTGATGATCCCCGCAACCTGCAGGCAGGACTGGAACAGCCAGGGTTTCTTCGTCCTGCGAGGCCTGCTGCCGGCCGAGGAGGTCCAGGCGATGGAGGCCGAGGTGGTCGGCCGCATCCGGGCCGATCCGCCGGAGAAGCACCCTGGCGAGCCGGTCTACATGTCGGGGCCCAACTATCTGATCTATCCGGAGACCGAACCTAGCCCCGGCGCGGTGAACCCTGAGGACCGCATCTCCAAGGTGTTCAACTGCCACGCCGAAGGCCTGGCGCGGCGGGTCGCCGAGCGGGCGCAGATCGTCGAGGTGGTGGCAGGCCTGCTGGGGCCCGACATCGACTGTTTCCAGAGCCAGTTCATCTTCAAGAACCCGGGGGTGATCGGCCAGCCCTGGCACCAGGACAGCTTCTACTTCCGCTTCGATCGCCAGCCGCAGATCGGCGTCTGGGTGGCGCTGAGCCGGGCGACCCTGGACAACGGCTGCCTGTGGGTGCTGCCCGGCTCGCACACCGGGCCGATCCATGCCCATGTCCCCGACCGCCGGCCGGCCGCCAACCGCGGCTATCTGGAGGTCGTCGATCAGGATTTTTCGGCCCGGGCGCCGTCGCTGATGGAGCCGGGCGACGTGCTGTTCTTCCACAGCTACCTGCTGCACATGTCGACCGACAACGTCGCCGACGAGCGCCGCTCGGCGATGGTCTACCACTACGGCCGGGCCGGCACGAAGGCCGCGCCGCCGGAGGCCGAGGCCGGGCTGTCGCGGGTCAACCGGTGGATTCCCGTGCGGCGACATACGGTTGCCTAAAATTGGTCGAAAATAAAAATTGACACATAAATTCGATCGAATTTAATGGGGGCAACAATGTGAGGAACACCCCATGACCACCACGGCGCTGGCTGTCGCCCCGGCCGGGACGCAGCTGCATCCCCTCAATCATCAGTTTGCCTGGCAGGATGCGCCGACGCAGGGCCGTCGCCGGCTGACCGCTGAGCAGATCCGTGACTTCAACGACCTGGGCTTCTTCCGGCTGGAGAAGGCCTTCACGGCCGAGGAGGTCGCGGCGGTGATCGCCGCCATCGATCCGCTGGAGGCGGCGCGCGAGGAGGAAATCCGCGGCCAGGGCGCCAGCTTCCACCTGTCCTCGATCGACGCCATCACCTTCACCACCCACATCGTCGGCCGCTCGCCGGTCCTGAAGGACTTCGCCGCCCACCCGGTGTTCAAGGACATCTGCCACGACCTGATCGGCGACGAGGTGCGGCTCTACTGGGACCAGTCGGTCTACAAGAAGTCGGGCAAGCCGCAGGAATTCCCCTGGCACCAGGACAACGGCTACACCTTCATCGAGCCGCAGCAGTATGTGACCTGCTGGGTGCCGCTGGTCGACGTCGACGAGGAGAACGGCTGCCCCTGGATCGCCCCCGGCCTGCATCGCCTGGGGACCTTCAACCACTGGCCGACCCCGATCGGGCTGAAGTGCCTGGAAGAGGCGCCGGGCGCGGTCAGCACGCCGGCCAAGGCGGGGGACATCATCGTCTTCTCGTCCCTGGCGCCGCATCGCACCGGACCGAACCTGAAGGCCGGCGACATCCGCAAGGCCTACATCCTGCAGTACGCGCCCGACGGCGCCATGGCCCATGTCGCCGGCGGCCCGGCGACGCCGCAGGACGATCCGGGCCGTCAGTTTAAGATCCTCGAACAAGGCCGCTAGAGCCGGAGCATGTCAGGCCGAAGTGTGCGCGGTTCGGCCGCCCGGACATGCTCCAAACGTTTGAATCGAGGGGAGGGAAGACCATGGATGGAAACCGGCTGGCGGCGCTGGCCGGGCGCTTCGACCGTGACGGCTTCGTCCATGTCGAGGGCCTGCTGACGCCTGAGGAGATCGCTCGTTTCGGCGCGGAACTGGACGCGGCGGTGGCGAGCCGCAAGCGGCTGGACACCCGGCGGCTGGACGAGAAATCGCTCTACGAGCAGTCCTTCATCCAGTGCCAGTACCTGTGGGAGGACTTCCCGGCCGTGCGGCCGCTGACTTTCCATCCGGCCATCGGCGAGGTGGCGGCGGCCCTGATCGGGGCGCCCGCTGTGCGCCTGTGGCACGACCAGGCCCTCTACAAGGAAGCCGGCGGCCGCGAGACCGAGGCCCACACCGACCACCCCTACTGGCCGATCGCCGAGCGGGACACCCTGACCGTCTGGATCCCGCTGGCGGCTGTCGACGCCCGGTCCGGCTGCATGGGCTATGTCCCGGGCAGCCACCGGGACGAGGCGCGGTTCGTCGACATCTTCTCCAGCCCGGGGGCCGGCCAGGACCTGCTGGATCGCTATGCCGGGACCCCGCCGGTTTTCGTCCCCTGCCAGCCGGGCGACGTGATCTTCCATCACGGCAGTACGGTGCACATGGCCATGCCCAACGGCTCCGACGCCACGCGGCGGGCCTACACCGCCATCTATTTCCGCGACGGCTGCACCCGGGGCGGCCCGCGGCCGCATCCCTCCGTCGACCGCCACGCCATTGCCGACGGCGGGACCATCGCCGGGGCGGCGACGCCCCTGGCCTGGCCCCTGCCGGGCGGAGTCCTGCCCGAGCCCGCCCCCTGGCCGGAGACCCCTGACCAGCGCGGCCGCGTGGCCCGGCAGCTGGGCGTCATCCCGGGCCAGGCCTGACCTTCCTCCTCCTCCAACCTCGCGAGCCGTCATGATCCTTTCCAAAGTGCGCCGCGACGGCGAGCTGTTCACCGATGCCGAGGGCCGGCAGGTGATCCTGCGCGGCGTCAATCTGGGCGGCGACTGCAAGGTCCCCTGGCCGGACGGCGGCACCGAGGTCCCGAGCGATTTCTCCGACCATCGCGAGGTCTCCTTCATCGGCCGCCCCTTCCCGCTGGAAGAGGCCGACGAGCACCTGGGCCGGCTGAAGCACTGGGGCTTCAACCTGGTCCGCCTGCTGACCACCTGGGAGGCGGTGGAACACGCCGGGCCCGGCCAGTATGACGAGGCCTACCTCGACTACCTGGCCGAGGTCTGCCGGCGCTGCGGCGAGCACGGGCTCTATGTCTTCATCGACTTCCACCAGGACGTCTGGAGCCGGATGACCGGCGGCGACGGGGCTCCGGGCTGGACCCTCGAGGCGGTCGGGCTGGATTTCACCAGGTTCCATGCCGCCGGCGCCGCCCATGTCATGCAGCGCAAGTTCGACTACAGCGACACCGGCGGGCGCCAGGCGGCCTATCCGCAGATGAGCTGGGGCTCCAACGGCCGGCTGCCGGCCAACGGGATCATGTGGAGCCTGTTCTGGCTCGGCCGCCGGCTGACCCCGGGCTTCGAGATCGACGGGCGCAATGTCCAGGACTATCTGCAGGACCATTACCTGGGCTGCATCGAACAGATCGCCCGGCGGGTGGCCGAGTTTCCAAACGTGCTGGGTTTCGACACCCTGAACGAGCCGATGGTCGGCTGGACCGGCGAGGGGCTGAGCTACCGGCATCTGGCCGCCAGCAACCAGAATCCGGTGGGGCCCCGGCCTGGCGTGGTGCTGTCGCCGCTGGACGCCCTGGCCGTCGCCCAGGGGCTGCCCACCACCGTGCCGGTGCTCAGGCGCAACCCCGCGACCGGCCTCGCCGAGCCGGCCGGCGAGCGGACGGTCAATCCGGACGGGGTGTCCATCTGGCTGCCCGGCCGGACCTGCCCCTTCGAGGCGGCCGGCGCCTATCGCGTCGTGGACGGCCGGGCCGAGGCTTTGAACGAGGACTTCTTCCGCGTCGCGGACGGCAAGCCGCTGAGCATCTGCGACGACGGCTTTGGGCCCCTGTTCCACCGGGTGGCCGAGACCATCCGCCGATACGATCCCAGCTGGGCGGTGTTTGCCGAGATCGATCCCTGGGGCCTGGCCTCGGGGCGCAGCTTCCCGGCCGACATGCCGGACAATTCGGTCAACGCCGGCCACTGGTACGACGCCGGCATCCTCTACCTGAAGCGCTTCGATCCCCAGAACCACTTCGATTTCCTCAGCGGCCGGCCGGAGCGCGGACCGGATGAGATCCGCGACCGCTACGTGCGCCATCTGGCGGCGCGCAAGGCGGCGGGCGACGGCATCGCCGGCGGCGCGCCCTGCCTGGTCGGGGAGTTCGGCATTCCCTACGACCTGGACGAGGGCGCGGCCTACGAGGCCTGGGCGCGGGGGGAGCGCGATGTCTGGGGACCCCATGTCCAGGCGCTCAGTCTGATGTATGACGCCATGGACGTGCTGCAGCTGCATTCGGCGCAGTGGAACTACACGGCCTCCAACCGCAACGACCTGCGGATCGGCGACCGCTGGAACCAGGAGGACCTGTCGATCTTCTCAACGGACCAGCAGGACGATGCGGCCGACCCCAACTCGGGCGGCCGGGCCATCGAGGGCTTCTGCCGCCCCTACGCCCGCCGCACCCAGGGCCGGCTCAGCCGCATGCGGTTCGACCGCGAGGGCCGGCGGTTCGAGATGGATTATGAGGCCGATCCGGCCGTCGTTGGGGCGACGGAGCTCTACGTACCGAAGATTCAATTCCCGGACGGCTTCACCGTGCGGGTGGAGGGGGTCGCCGCCGATCTCCAGATCGATGCGGAGGGCCAGAGCGTGACCATCGACAGCCAGGACGCCGGGACCGCCCGCGTCATCGTGACGGCGCCATGAGCATTCGGGTCGGCATCCTCGGGGCGGCGAAGATCGCCCCCACCGCCCTGATCGGCCCGGCCCGCGAGCGGCCGGCGATCGAGGTCGCCTGTGTCGCCGCCCGCGATCCGGCCCGCGCCGCCGCCTTCGCCGCCGAGCACGGCATCGCGGCGACGGCGGAGAGCTATGAGGCGCTGATCGCCCGCGACGACCTGGACCTCATCTACGTCGCCCTGCCGGCCAGGGACCATGCGCAATGGACCATCGCCGCCCTGGAGGCCGGCAAGGCGGTGCTCTGCGAGAAGCCGTTCGCCCGCACCGCCGCCGAGGCCCGGGCCATGACGGACGCGGCGCTGGCCAATGGCCGGCCGCTGATCGAGGCCTTCCACTACCGCCACCACGCGGTCATGCACCGGGCGGTGGAGATCGTGCGGAGCGGGGAGCTGGGCCCGCTGCTGTCGCTGTCGGCGACCTTCGAGGTTCCGATCGCCTACAGGCCGGACGAGCTGCGCTGGCGCGACGAGCTGGGCGGCGGGGCGCTGATGGACCTGGGCTGCTATGGCCTGCACGCCCTGCGCACCCTGGTCGGCGAGGAGCCCCAGGTGGTTACCGCCCAGGCCGAGGTCGAGCGCGGCGTCGACGTCGCCACCCGGGCCAGGCTGGAATTCCCCGGCGGCGTGGAGGCGCGGGTCAGCTGCGCGATGAACCCGGCCGCGCCGGGCGCCCGGCTGACGGTGCGGGGCGAGCGGGGGACGCTGGACATCATCAACTTCGTGGCCCCGCAGCTGGGCTGCCGCTTCACTGTCGAGACCGATGGGGTGAAGCGCGAGGAAGCGACGGTGGGCGACACCACCTTTGGGGCCCAGCTCGACCACGTCATCGCCGTGCTGAAGGATGGCGCGACGCCCCTGGCCGGCGGCGAGGACGCGGTCGCCAACATGGCGCTGATCGAGGCCGTGCGGGCGGCGTCGGGCCGCTAGAGGTGTTCCAGCATCACCTGGTTGGCCGGGGCGATGCGAACGCCGGCTTCGCCAAGCCGGTCGAGCAGGGCTTCGAGCGTCGCTGACGCCAGCGTGCCCCAGCCTTCGCCGTCGAGGCCGTGGAAGACCAGCACCAGCCAGCCCTGCTCCTTGGCCAGGAACCGCTCGACGCGAGCTGTCGCCAGGGCGTCGGCGCCGTCGCCGAAGGTGATGCAGTCGACGCCGCCGCCGCGCTTCAAGCGGCCCGGCGGATTGAGCCCGGCCCGGCCCAGCGCCCGGCGCACGCCCAGAGTTTGGCCGCCGATGAAGTCCACGACCGGCTCGGGCGCGGCCAGGTAGGCCAGGTGGAACAGGCTTTCCGTTGCCTCGAAGCCGGGCAACTCTCGGGCGAAGTCCTCCAGGGTCCGTTCGAGGCCGGCGCGGGCCTCGTCGAAGGGGACCTGGCCGAGGTGTTCGTGAGCCCAGCCGTGCGGCGCGACCTCATGGCCGGCGGCGCGGGCCTCGCGCCAGAAGCCCCAGTCGGCGACCTGGGCGGCGCGGATGAAGGGGTCGCGGGTCAGTTCCGGGGCGGCCAGGACGCAGAAGCTGGCGGCCAGATTCCGGGCCGCGAAGGCCGACCACACCTTGCCGGCGCTGGCGCGGAAGCCGTCATCGAAACAGAAGCTGACGGTCCTCATGGCAGGCGCTCGTAGAAATTCTTGGTCCAGACGTGTTCGCGGCGGAGGGTCTCGACCGCCTCGGCCGGCAGCGGCCCCTTGGCGGCGGCGGCGAGGGCGGTCTCGACGAGGCTCACCTCGCTCATGCCCAGGGTCGCCGAGCTGACGCCCGGCAGCGACAGCACGAAGCGCAGCGCCAGCTCGGGCAGGTCGGCCGCCGTCTCCGGAATGAAGCGAGCCTTCAACCCCCTCAAGCGGGCTTGGTATTCGCCGTAGGGGGCGTCTTTGAGGAACGGCCGGGCGGCGAACTGCTCGCGGGTCAGGCCGGTCAGGCCGCCGCTGTCATAGACGCAGCGGGCAATGACCCCGACGCCGCGCTCGGCGGCCAGGGGCAGCAGGCCGGCGGCCGGGCGGCTCTCGAACAGGTTGACGATGGCCTGTACGCCGTCGACGCGGCCCTGGCTGACCAGTTCGAGCACCGCGTCGTGCTCATGGTCCTGGGCGCTGACGGCGATGCAGCGCAGCTTGCCCTCGGCCCGCAGGGCCAGCAGGGTCTCCAGCCAGGCCGGCTCATGGGTCCACAGATAGTGCCATTGGTGCAGGTGGACGATGTCCAGCGTCTCGATGCCCAGCGCCTGCAGGCTGCCCTCCACCGAGGCGCGGATGCTGTCGGGCGTATAGGCCTGGGCCAACGGCCGGTGCGACCGCCAGGTCTCACGGCCCATCGGCGCCAGCTTGGTGGAGATCACAGGCCGTGGGCCCGGCCAGGCCTTGAGGGTGGCGGCGACGATGGCTTCCGACCCCGGATAGACCCTGGCCGTGTCGACCAGGGTGATGCCGCCCTCCAGGGCCGCCAGCAGGGACGGGGCGACGCCGTCCTTCAAGCCCGGATCCAGGCCGATGGTCATGGCCCCGTAGGCCACCGCGCTGACGGTCAGGCCCGAGGCGCCATAGGGACGCTGTTGCATGGGTAGGCTCACTCGGCGGGTTGGATGGCCAGGGTCTCGGGGGCGGCGGCGCGGCGTTCGGCCAGCTGCTCGACGATGCTCTCATGCACCCCGCGCTTCAGCGGATGGAACAGCATGGCCAGGGCGCCCAGGGTCAGGCCGGCGGCCGGCATGACGACCATGATGGTCTTCATGCCGTGCAAGGTCTCCGGCGTCTGGGCGACGTTGGGAACATAGCCGACCAGGTCCAGGGCCAGGCCGAACAGGCCGGCGCCAAGGCCCATGGCCACCTTCAGGAAGAACTGGCCCAGCCCGAAGACGAAGGATTCGGCCCGCAGGCCGCTGGCCCATTCGCCGTACTCCACCGTGTCGGGCAGCATCGACCAGAAGGTCAGGGCCAGGCCCAGGGAGCAGACGCTCATGTAGAGCAGGAAGCCGATCATTAGGCCCGGATCGCGAACGTCGACCAGGGCGAAGGCCGCCAGCCCGACCAGGCCCCAGCCGCTGGCCAGGAACCAGGCGTTGCGCTTGCCCACGATCCGGGTGGCCAGCAGCCAGGCCGGGATCACCACCAGTCCGGCCAGGGCCGGGATCGACAGGGCCATGCGCGAGGCCGCCTCGTCCTGCAGGTAGTATTTGAAATAGTAGAGCACCGACTTGCCGAGCGCCGTCGAACAGATCACCGCCGTGATGATACCGACCATCACCACCCAGAAGGCGCGGTTGGCCCGCACCGCCCGCCAGTAGTCGGCGACCTTCAGCGGCGGGTCGTCGTCTCCGGCCCCGACCGGCTCCTGGGTCGAGAAGAAGACGACCGGGAAGATGGCCGTGGCGACCAGGCCGAACACCGCCGCGGTCAGCAGGAAGCCGCGGCTGGCGTCGCCGCCGCCCAGGGCCGCGACCAGCGGCTGGGTGCAGAAGGCGACGGTGAAGCCGGCCAGGGTGGCGAAGATCATCCGCATCCCGGCCAGGGTCGAGCGCTCGCTGGTGCTGGAGGTGATGCGGGCGTTGAGCGAGGTGTAGGGGATCGACAGCACCGCATAGCTGGTCCGGAAGATCATATGGGCGGCCAGCAGCCAGACACCCAGCCCCCAACCCTTAAGCGGCGGGTGGAAGTAGAGCAGGCAGAAGGCCAGGCCCAGCGGCGCGGCGGCCAGCAGCACGTAAGGCCGGTAGCGGCCCCAGCGGCTGCGGGTGCGGTCGGCCAGCGCCCCGATCACCGGGTCGATCATCCCGTCCCAGATCGAGGCCACCATGTAGATCAGCCCGGCCGTGGCGGCCGGCAGGCCGACGGCGTCGGTGTAGAAGAACAGCAGGAAGATCGACAGGCTCTGCCAATAGAGGTTGCAGGCGTAGTCGCCGACCGTGAACCCCAGCTTGCGGGCGAAACTCAGCCGGTCGGGCTGCGGGCGGACGGCTGACAAATGGACTCTCCCCGTGGGCGCGGGCTCTGCGGCCGGCGTCCGGGGAAATATATTGAATCTTGAATAAAGATCAAAAAATAGATCGCAAATGGCGAATTATTTTTACGCCGATCACGCCGCCGCCTTCGGGGGCCGGCCACGCCGCCTCGGCGGCGCGTCGGCCGAGGGTGTGGCTGGCCCGCGCCGGCCGCCGGCTTCCTTGCGCTTGAGCGTCTCGATGATCGAGTCGCGGATCGGGCGGGCGACGGAGAAGTAGTGGTCGACCAGCTTGTGCACCCGGTCGGTGTCGCGTTCGACCAGGGCGTCGACGATCTGGCGGTGCTCGGCGTGGTGGTCGCGGTGGCGGTCGCTTTCCAGGTCGGCGAACAGGTTGACGTAGCGCTCCAGCCTGGCCCCCATGTCGCCGTAGATCTTCATCAGCAGCGGCGAGCCGCAGCCCCACAGCAGGGTCTGGTGGAAGTCGCCATAGGCTCGCTGCCACAGTTCCCTGCTCTCGGAGCCGTCGTTGAGCACCTTCTGCACCTTGGCCGAGCGGTGCAGCTGGATGACCACCCGCTCCTCCCAGGCGTCGTCGCCGCGCTCCATGGCCATGTCGAGGATCATGCGGTGCAGCCGCTGGTAGACCAGCAGCACGTCGTCGTAGTCGGCCAGGGAGACGGGCGCGACGCGGTGGCCCTTCTGGTGTTCATGGACCACCAGGCCGCTCGCCGACTGCAGCAGGATGGCCTCGCGGATCGGGCTGTGGCCGATGTCATAGAACTTGGTCAGCTGTTCGACCTTCAGCCGCTCGCCGGGCAGGAAGACGCCGCGCGCGATGTCGCGGCCCAGCCAGTAGGCGGCGGCGCGGGTCGGGTTCTTCGCCGGATCGACCGGGGCCAGGGCGCCCGGGGCGGTGAAGGTGGCGACTGAGGGGATTTGCGTCGGCACGGTGGTGGAGCGTTCCTTGAATCAGCCGCGCAAAGATAGAACGCCGTCACGCGCAAGGGAAATGATGCGGATCAAGGCTTGGACGCCCCCTGGGCCCAACTCTGAGCGATGTAGTCCAGCCGGTCCCGGCCAGGCATGGTGATCGGCCGGGGGCCGTCGCCGGCGAACTCCATCAGGCGGTCGGAGGCCGGGTCGTAAGCCGGCCAGGTCGGGCGGCCGGCGCCGTTCGGATCGCCGCTCCGGGCAAAGGCGGCCCAGTAGGCGCTCGTCGACCGGCCCATGGCCAGGTCGGGTTCGGCGGCGTCCTTGACCGCCACGCCGACGGTGTCGAACACATAGGGCACGTCGGAGGCGTGGTAGGCGTCGGTCTGCCCCGGGCGCTTGGCGAGCGGCACATAGGCGAAGCGATACATCCACACCCGCTGGCCGGCGCCGGCGTGCAGGCCGGCGAGGTGGCGGGCCGGCTCGACGAAGATCACGTCGCTGATGAAGCGGGCCTTGAGCTGGCGCTCGCTCCCGTCAGGGTCGTAGAGGCGGCGCAGGCCGGCCTCGCGGTCGCCGAACCTGGCGGCGGCCTGTTTGGTCCAGTCGCCGGTGAACGACTGCATCGAGCCGAACTCATTGCTGGTGAAGCCGATCAGCAGCGGCACGGGGGCCTGCCCGCCCTGGGCGTAGACGGCCTCCGGATCGTCGACCACCACCCGGCCGTCGATCATCAGCCCGGCGTAGTCGGGGCGACCCCGGTTGTTGAGCATGCCAAGGTCGCCCAGCACGACCTTGGCCGGCACGGCGCGCAGGGCGGCCGGATCGGTCGCGCCGGTGCGTTCGGAGAAGGCCAGGCCGGCCTTCAGCGCGGCCGGGGCGTCGCTGCCGTCGCGGTCCAGGCGGGGCAGGCGGTCGCGGCCGCCGCCGGACTGCACGATGGCCTTGTGGAACAGGCCCCGGGCGGCGGGCGAGCCCATCAGCACGTGCACCGATCCGCCGCCGGCCGACTCCCCGAAGATGGTGACGTTGTCCGGGTCGCCCCCGAAGGCGGCGATGTTGCGTTTGACCCAGGCCAGGGCGGCGACCTGGTCCATGATGGCGTAGTTGCCGGCCGGCTCGTCCGGCTGGCTGGCCGCCAGGCTGGGATGGGCGAAGAAGCCGAAGCGGCCCAGGCGATAGTTGAAGCTGACCACCACCACGCCTTGGCGCACCAGGTTCGCGCCATCATAGGCGGCCGAGGCGCCCGACCCGACCACGAAGCCGCCGCCATGGATCCAGACCATCACCGGCGCCGGCTTGGCCGGCTTCGCCGCCGGGGCCCAGACGTTGAGATAGAGGCAGTCCTCGGCCATCGGCCCGTCTGAGGCGGTGGGGTCGATGAACTTGGGCAGCCGGTTCTGCAGGCAGTCGGCGGAGAAGGCCGCCGCCGGCCGCACCCCGTCCCAGGCCGCCGCCGGCTGCGGCGGTCGCCAGCGCAGGGCCCCGACCGGCGCGGCGGCGTAGGGCACGCCCTTGAAGACCATCACCCCGTCCCGCGCCTCGCCGGCCAGCGCGCCGGTGTCGACGCGGACCTGGGCCGCCTGGCCGGGCGGGGCGGGGGCCGCGCCGCAGGCGGCCAGGCACAGGACGGACAGCAAGGCGGTCCACAGGGGCGAGCGGGTCATGGGGCGGTCTCCGGTTGGAGGGCTTGGCGCCAACAGTCGCGGGCGACGGCGACCAGGTCCAGGGCCTCTGCCCAGCGGTCGGTCTCCTCGCGCAGGCCGCCGCGGCCGTCGGGGATCTGGCGGGCGTAGTGGAAGGCGGGCGGCAGCAGCTCGGGATAGAAGCCGATGACGTCGCCGGGCGCGGCCTCGGCCAGGAAGCCGCGGAAGGCGCGGGTCCACAGGTCGGCGAACACCGCCAGATGCTGGGCGTTGGCCCCGCCGCCGATCGCCACCTGGGCGCAGCCGGGGTCTGAAACCCGCCCATGCAGGAAGCGGGTTCGGGCCAGCACCGGGGCCAGCCGATCGATCTTGGCCGGCAGGTCGCCATAGGTCATCTCGGCGCCGGTGTACCAGTGGGAGAAGTCGCCGTTGAACCGCAGGTCCGGGATGCGGGCGAGGAGGTCCAGGGTGCGGCGCATGTCCTGGGTGACGGTGGCGCGGTGGGTCTCGACGTAAAGTGGGTAGTCCTGCGCCAGCGAGGCCTCGAGGATCGCCTCGCCCAGGGCGGCGGCCTCGTCGTCGCTCTCGAAGCCGGTCCCGACATGCAGGGTGGTGCACTGGTAGCCGGCGCTCTTGTCGCGAACGGCGACGGCGCGGGCGTCGGAAACGCGGTCGACCCGGGCCAGGGCGGCGGGGATCAGCCCGGCGTCTCGGGCCAGTCCGGGATCGCGGGTCTGGATGGCCTCGTAGCCGGCGGCCTTGACCTGATCCAGCACCTCGCGCGGCGAGCCCTTCGGCCCGCTGGAATCTTCAGGCAGGCCCATCAGGGTCAGGGCGTTAAGGCCGATCAACAGCCGGGGCGCGCCATCGCCGCCATCGTTGGTGTTGCGCACCGCCGTCATCAGCGTTCCCAAAAAGAAGCCGGGGCGCGGTCTCCCGCGCCCCGAAGTTCACGCAAGGAGGAGCGTTAGAAGTCCAGGTCCAGGGCGACGCCGACCACGCGCTGGGCCTCGTAGGGGATGAACTGGCTGTAGGCCCCCGGCGCGGCGCCGAACGGTGTCGAGAAGTAGACCAGGCTGTAGCGCTCGTCGGTCAGGTTCTTGCCGAACAGCGAGAGCTTCCAGCGCCCTTCCGAGCCCGCCAGCCCGATCGCCCCGTTGACCAGGCTGTAGCCGTCCTGCTCGAGGTTGGGATCGTTGGGGAAGCCGTACAGGGTCTTGGTGCGGAAGCTGACCCCCAGGTCCAGCGACAGATCCATGCCGGCCCCGACCGGCGTCTCGTAGTGGGTCGAGAGGTTGCCGGTCCATTTGGGCGTGAACGGCAGCGGCTCGTCGCTGAGGTCCTGATTGCCGGCGACACAGCCCTGCGCCACCGTCTGGCCCGAGTAGCAGGGGCCGTTCTTGAAGTCGCCCCAGCGGGCGTCGACATAGGCCGCCCCGCCCATCACCGTCCAGTTCGTCCCGGCCACCGGCCGCCAGACGAAATCAAGCTCGACGCCCTTGGTGGTGGCCTCACCGTTGAAGATGCGGGTGAAGGGTGGCGGGCCAGGGTCGCGGGCCCCGACCTGGTAACCGTCGACCTCGGTGTGGAAGGCGGTGACGTTGAAGATCAGCCGCGCCGCCGGCCAGCTGGTCCGCAGGCCGACCTCGAAGCTGGTCGGCTCCTCCGGCTCGACCTCGGGCAGGGCCGAGAGGGTGATGTTGGTGTCATAGCCGCCGCCCTTGTAGCCGCGGGTGGCGGTGACGAAGGCCATGATGTCGTCGCTGAAGTCGTACTGCGCGCCCAGGCGCCAGACCACGGCGGTGTCGGTCTTGGACTCGCTGGCCGTGGTGGTGGCGTGCGAGATCGGATCGAGCCGATCCTTGCGGGCCGAGGCCTTCTCCTGCAGCACCCGGCCGCCGACGATCAGCCGGAAGTCGTCAGTGAAATTCAGGTTGGCCTGGCCGAAGAGAGCCAGGTTGGTGGTCTCCGCCTTGTTGACCACCACCTTGTTGGCGAAGGGGATGAAGAACAGCGACGGGAACAGCTGAGTGGACGTCGATTCCACCTCGCCGTTGAAGTAGAACAGCCCGGCCACATAGTCGATGAACCCACCCTGCGGCGAGGTCAGCCGCAGTTCCTGGGTGAACTGCTCTTGAGCGAAGTCGGCGAAGTTGACGTCCAGCAGGTTCAGCGGGCTGGAGTCGGAGTCGAGGCCGTCGTGGGTCTTGAACTCGCGCCAGGCGGTGATCGAGGTCAGGGTGAAGCCGCCGCCGATCTCGTAGTTGGCCTGGGCCGAGAGGCCGTAGCTTTCGGCGTCCGAGAAGACGTCGCCGTTGATGTTCTGCTTGAGATTGTTCGGCCCCGGCTTGATGCCGGCGGCGATGCTCTGCAGTTCAGGGGCCAGCGAGGGGGCCGGGCCGACCTTGTAGAGGGTCCAGATGCAGCACTCGGCGTCGCGCTTCCAGTAGTCGGCGATCACCGTCACATCC
Organism: Caulobacter sp. GW821-FHT11A05; assembly: GCF_058809015.1. Lineage (NCBI taxonomy): Bacteria > Pseudomonadati > Pseudomonadota > Alphaproteobacteria > Caulobacterales > Caulobacteraceae > Caulobacter > Caulobacter sp. GW821-FHT11A05. The sequence goes on from NZ_JBXASF010000002.1 coordinate 210,694, forward strand.
AGCTTGTCATTGGGCAGGAACTGCAGCTTGCCGCGCACCCCCCAGTCGTTGCGGTCGTTCAGCTCGCGGCCATCGAAGACGTTCTTCACATAGCCGTCGCGCTGGTTGGTCCGGGCCGACAGCAGGAAGCGGACATTGTCGCCGATCGGGCCGGTGATCAGGCCGCTCAGGCGCCGGTCGTTTTCCGGCATGGCCCAGCTAGCCCCAATGCGGGCCCCGAACTGCGAGGAGGGGGCGACGGTGGTGACGTTGATCACCCCGGCCGAGGCGTTCTTGCCAAACAGCGTGCCCTGCGGTCCGCGCAGCACCTCGACCCGCTCGACGTCGGGCAGGTCGCTGAGCGCCGAACCCGACTGGCCCAGAACCACCCCGTCCAGCACATAGGCGGTGCTGCCCTCGATGGACTCCGAGGAGAAGGAGCTGGTGCCGATGCCGCGCACGAAGAAGCCGAAATTGCGCGGGCCGGCGGCGTTGGTCAGGGTGACCGCCGGGACCAGCCGCTCGATGTCGGTCACCTGGTTGAACTTGAAGGCGTCGAGCGTCTCAGCCTGCACAACGGCCACCGACAACGGCACGTCCTGCAGCCGTTCTTCCCGCTTCTGGGCGGTGACGGTGACTTCCGACACCGCCTCCGGCTCAGCGGCCTGGTCCTGCGCGGCGGCCGAGCCGGCGGCCACGAGCAGCAGCCCCAGGGCGGCCGACGCCATCAGCCCCGTACGCCCGACGCGGCTCTTCGATTTCTGAATCATCTGTTTCCCCTCCGACGGTTTTCGATCCGCCATTTGTGAATTGCACGTATTCGATCGATTTTTAGATTTATGTCAAGGAACCGATTTGAATTTTCGGCGGGGTGGTAAAATTGAGAGCGCTGGGCTCAATACGCTGGGCGTGAGATGCGGCGCTTGGCGTTCGGCGGGTTCGCGCTAGGGTGCGGCGATGGCGCCGATCACGAGACGACAGGCCGGATGACCGACCCCGGGACGCCCACGCCGCCGGAGAAGCCGCCTGCCCGAGGCGTGAAGCGCTATCTGCTGCGCGCCCTCGGCGTGGTCATGGTGTTGCTGGCCACGGCGGGGGTTTTCCTGCCGCTGCTGCCGACAACGCCCTTCCTGCTGGTCGCCCTGTGGGCCTTCACCGCCAGCGCGCCGGAGTGGGCCGAGCGGCTGCGCCAGCACCCGAAGTTCGGTCCGTTGCTGATCGCCTGGGAGGACCGCCGCGCCATCCCCCGGCCGGCCAAGGTGGCGGCGGGCGCGGCCATGGGCGCCAGCTGGACCGGCCTGGCCCTGACCTATCACAATCTCTGGGTGGTGGCCGGCACGGGCGCGCTGTTCGTGGCGGTGTTCGCCTACGTCGTCACCCGGCCCTCAAGCTGACCGACCGCTAGCGCCGGACCAGTCCGACGAGGTCGCTGGCGAAGGCCGGGTCATCCCGCCGGGCGGCCAGCAGGGGCGTGGTTCCCAGAAACCGGCGCATGTCGCTAACCGTCTCGGCGAAGTCCGGGGCCGGGGGCGGGCTTTCGCTGGCGATGGCGGCCAGCAGCGGCAGTTTGCGCGCCTTCATCACCTCGACGGCGGTCAGCAGATGGCTGATGCCGCCCAGGTAGGTTCCGCCGACCAGCACCGCCGGGACCCCCAGCGCCGCCATCAGGTCCAGGCCGGTCGCCTCCTCGGTCAGCGGCGACATCAGCCCGCCGACCCCTTCGATCAGCAGGACGTCGGCCTCGGCGGCGGCGATCCTGGCGCGGCAGCTGTCCACAAGCCCCTCGAGCGACAGGGTCACGCCCTCGCGGCGGGCGGCGGCAGGCGGCGCCAGTGGGGCGGCGAAGCGGAGGGGGCAAATCTCGTCAATGGCTTCCGGCGTCACGTCGCGTTCCAGCGCGGCGAGCAGCCGGCCGGCGTCGCTCTCCTCGGGGTGGTCGGGGTCATAGCCGCTGGCGACCGGCTTGAAGACGGCGACGCTCGCCCCGGCGGCCAGCAGGGCGCGGGCCAGGGCGGCGGTGACCCAGGTCTTGCCGACATCGGTGCCGGCCCCGGCGACGAACAGCGTCCTCACGCGGCCTTGGCCGTGCGCAGGTCGGCCACCGCCCCGGCCAGCCGCAGGACGTCGGCGTCGGCATGCAGGGCGCTGAAGGTGAACCGCAGCCGGGCCGTGCCCTCGGGCACCGTCGGCTGGCGGATGGCCACGGCCAGGAAGCCCATGGCCTCCAGGCTCCGCTGCGCCGCCAGCGCCGCTTCGGCCGGGCCGAACAGCACCGGCACGATGGGGCTCTCGGCCGGCGTCAGGCCCAGGGCGGCGGTGAACAGCCGCGCCTTGCGGATCGGCTCGGCGCAGAGGGCCGGGTCGGCCTCGATGACGTCCAACGCGGCGATGGCGGCGGCGGCGTTGGCCGGCGGCAGGCCGGTCGAATAGATCACCGTCCGGGCCCGGGTCTTGATCAGGTCGATCACGGCGCGGCTGGCGCACAGATAGCCGCCGTAGCCGCCGATGGCCTTGGATAGGGTGCCCATCTGCAGCGGCGGCTTGGCCGTTCCCTCGAAGGCGAAGGATGAGCCCCGCCCGCCGCCGACCACGCCGACGCCATGGGCGTCGTCGGTCATCAGCCAGGCGTCGTGCGCGGCGCAGTGCGGGATCATCCGATCGAGCGGCGCCAGGTCGCCGTCCATCGAGAAGACGCCGTCGGTCAGCACCAGCACATGCCGGTGCGCGGCGCGGTGCTCGGCCAGCAGGGCTTCCAGATGATCCATGTCGTTGTGGCGGAACAGCAGCGCCCGGGCCGGCGACAGCTGCGAGCCGGCCCACAGGCAGGCGTGGGCCAGTTCGTCGATGAGGATCAGGTCGTCCTTGCCGGTGATCGTGGGGACGATACCTGTGTTGGCCAGGTAGCCGGAGCCGAAAACGCAGGCCGCTTCGGTCCCCTTCAGTCGCGCCAGCCGCGCCTCCAGCGCCTCGATCAGCGGGTTGTCGCCGGTGATCAACCGTGAGGCGCCCGAGCCCGTCCCCCAGCGCGCCACGGCCTCGGCGGCCGCGTCCTTGACGGCCGGATGGTGAGACAAACCCAGGTAATCGTTGCAGGAAAAGCTGATCAGCGTGCGGCCGCCGCGCTCGACGTGGACGCCGTCGACCCGTCCGGTCGGCGCCAGGGTCCGCTTCAGACTGAGCGCTTCGAGGCCCGCGAGCTTGCCGCCCGCGAAGGCGTCCAGACTGTCCATGCCGCTTGTCTCCCTTAAGCGGCCCCGGCATAGGCATGCGCGCCGCCTGGGGCAAACCAAAAGGCCATCAGCTATGTCGGACCCCGCCTGGCTCGCCGAGGGCCGCCCGCACCTGTGGCGGCCCTATTGCCAGATGAAGACCGCCAACCCGGCGCTGCCCGTCGTCGCCACGCGCGGCGCCCGGCTGGTGCTGGCCGACGGGCGGGAGCTGGTCGACGGCCTGGCCAGCTGGTGGACCGCCTGCCACGGCTACAACCACCCCCACATCGCCGCCGCCGTCCGCGATCAGCTGGCGACCATGCCGCATGTGATGTTCGGCGGCTTGACGCACGAGCCCGCCAACCGTCTTGCCGCGCGCCTGGCGAAACTTCTGCCGGGCGACCTGGACCATGTGTTCCTGGCCGAGTCCGGCTCGGTCTCGGTCGAGATCGCCATGAAGATGGCGCTGCAGTTCCACATCAACCGCGGCGTCCAGGGCCGGACCCGGTTTCTCGCCTTCCGCGGCGGCTACCATGGCGACACCCTGGCGACGATGACCGTCTGCGATCCGGACGAGGGCATGCACAGCCTGTTCGACGGGGTGATGCCGCGGCAGGTGATCGGCGACCTGCCGCGCGATGAGGCCTCCACCGCGGCGCTGGAGGCGCTGGTCGCCGCCCATGCCCACGAGCTGGCCGCCATCGTCGTGGAGCCGCTGGTGCAGGGGGCCGGCGGCATGCTGTTCCACGGTCCGGAGGTGCTGGCGACCCTGCGCCGGATCGCCGACGACCACGGCCTGCTGCTGATCCTCGATGAGATCTTCACCGGCTTTGGCCGCACCGGCACGCTGTTCGCCATGGAGCAGGCCGGCATCGTTCCCGATGTCGTCACCCTGTCCAAGGCCCTGACCGGCGGGACCATGCCGCTGTCGGCGGCGGTGGCGCGGCGGCATGTGTTCGAGGCCTTCTGGAGCGACGATGCGGGCGCCGCCCTGATGCACGGCCCGACCTACATGGCCCACGCCCTGGCCTGCGCCGCCGCCAACGCCTCGCTGGACCTGTTCGAGGACGGCGGCTGGAAGGCCGACCTGGCGCGGGTCTCGGCAGGCCTGGAGGCCGGTCTCGCCCCCTGCCGCGACATGGCCGGCGTCGTCGATGTCCGGGTGCTGGGCGCCATCGGGGTGGTTGAGCTGGCGCGGGTCGACGACCTGGAGGCCCTGCGCGCCGCCTTCCTGGCCCATGGCGTCTGGGTCCGGCCGCTGGGACGGGTGGTCTACCTGACCCCGGCCTTCACCATCCCCGACGAGGACCTGGCGACGCTGACGGCGGCGGTCAGGGCGGTGGTGCGTTCGCGCGGCTAAACATCAATCTAGTTGACAAAAATACCCGACGGATTACGCCTTCCCAAAACGGATAAGGGGAAAGCGCGATGTCGGATGGGCCGTTGACGGGGCTGGTCGTGGTCGAGACCGGCCAGCTGATCGCGGGGCCCTTCTGCGGCCAGCTGCTGGGCGACATGGGCGCCACCGTCATCAAGATCGAACCCCCGAGGGTCGGCGACCCGATGCGGGCCTGGGGGCAGGGGGCGCCGGTCTGGTGGGAGGTCATCGCCCGCAACAAGAAGTCGGTGTCCATCGACCTGCGCCAGCCCGAGGGCCAGGACCTGGCCCGGCGGCTGATCGACGGGGCCGATGTGCTGATCGAGAATTTCCGGCCGGGCACCCTGGAGGGCTGGGGCCTGGGGCCCGAGCGGCTGCACCAGAGCAATCCGGGCCTGATCGTGGTGCGGATGAGCGGCTATGGCCAGACCGGGCCCTATTCCGACCGGGCAGGCTTCGGCGGCATCGGCGAGGCCATGGGCGGCTGGCGCAACATCGTCGGCGAGCCGGACCGGCCGCCGTCGCGCATGGGGGTGTCGATCGGCGACGCCCTGGCCGCCACCTACGGCTGCCTCGGCGCCCTGGCGGCGCTGCGCCATCGCGACGCGACGGGCCAGGGGCAGGTGGTCGATTCGGCCCTCTATGAGGCGGTGCTGCAGGTCATGGAAAGCCTGGTGCCGGAGTACACCGCCACCGGGGTCAGCCGCCAGCGGTCGGGGGCCATCCTGCCGGGCATCGCGCCGTCCAACGTCTATCCCTGCAGCGACGGCGAATACCTGATCGGGGCCAACGGCGAGGGGGTGTTCCGGCGGCTGTGCGAGGCCATGGGCCGGCCCGGGCTGGCCGACGATCCGCGCTACGACAGCCATGCGGCGCGCGGGGCGAACCAGGCGGAGCTCGACGCGCTGATCGCCGACTGGACCCGTACCCTGTCGGTCGAGGCGCTGGAGGCGCTGATGCTCCGGCATGGGGTGCCGGCCGGGCGGATCTACCGGCCGGCCGACATGCTGACCGATCCGCACTTCGTCGCCCGCCAGGCGCTGGTCGAGATGCCGGACCATCCGCGCTGGCCGGGACTGACCATGCAGAACGTCTTCCCTCGGCTGTCGGCGACGCCCGGCTCGGTGCGCAGCATCGCGCCTCAGAGCGTGGGCGAGCACAATGCCGAGGTGCTCGGCGAGCGACTGGGATTGAATGCGGCGGACCTCACGCGGCTCGAGGCCGCGGGCGTCATCTAGGGAACGAAGCCATGCGTCTCACCCAAACCCTCGGCCGCGCCGTCCTGGTCCGCCCGGACGCCGTCGCCACCATCGACGGCGACCGCATCCGCACCTGGCGCCAGGTGCATGACCGCGTGCAACGCATCTCTGGCGCCCTGCGCGCGCTCGGGGTGAAGCCCGGCGACCGGGTGGCCGTGCTGGCCAACAACTGCGACGCCTATTTCGAGGCCTACTTCGCCATCCTGTGGAGCGGGGCGGTCATCGTGCCGCTCAACACCCGCCTCGCCCCCGCCGAAACCTGCTTCCAGCTGCAGGACGCCGGCGCCGGCGCCATGCTGTTCGGCGAGGAGTTCGCTGAAACCATCGCCCTCCTCAAACCCCAGCTGCCGGACATCGGCGTCTGGGTGGCCATGGACGGCGCCGACCCCTCCGCCGATCACACCCTGGAAGACCTCGCCACGACCGGCCATCCGGTCCCCGAGATCGAGCGCCGCGCCGACGACCTGGCCGGCATCTTCTACACCGGCGGCACCACCGGCCTGCCCAAGGGGGTGATGCTCAGCCACCGGGGCTTGAGCGCCATGGCGGTCAACCTGACCATGTCGCTGAAGGTCGACCACCGAATCGTCAACCTGCACTCGGCGCCGATGTTCCACCTGGCCGACATCGGCACCTTCATGGCCACCATGGTCGGCGGCACGCACGTCTTCGTCCGAAAACTCGACGAGACCGTCATGCTGGACCTGATCGACCGCCACGGCATCACCCACATCTTCACCGTCCCGGCCATGATCGACCGCCTGGCCCGCCACCCCAAGGGCGATGCCGCCAATGCGCTGAAGGTCCTCGGCTACGGCGGCGCCCCGATGCCGCTGGGAACCTACGACGTCGCCCGCGCCCGCTTCCCGAATGTCGACTTCGTGCAGGGCTTCGGCATGACCGAGATGGGCGCCCATACCTTCCTGGAGGCCGAGCACCACCGCCCCGGCGCCGACCCTGAGAAGATGAAATCGGTCGGCCAGCCGGCCTATGGTTACGAGATCAGGATCGTCGATCCCGAAGGCAATGAGGTCCCGCGCCGGACCCTGGGCGAGATCATCGGCCGGGGCGACAACCTGATGCTGGGCTACTGGAACCGGCCGGAAGAGACGGCGGCGGCGCTGAAGGGCGGCTGGATGTGGTCGGGCGACGCCGGCTTCATGGACGAGGCGGGCTTCGTCTATATCACCGACCGCTTCAAGGACATGATCGTCAGCGGCGGCGAGAACGTCTACTCGATCGAGGTCGAGAACGTCGTCTCGCGCCACCCGGCGGTGGCCGAATGCGCCATCATCGGCGTGCCCGACCCCAAGTGGGGCGAGCGGGTGCATGCGGTGGTGGTGCTGAAGGCCGGCGAGACGCTGACCCTGGAAGCCCTGTCCGACCACTGCCGGGCCGAGATCGCCGGCTACAAGACCCCGCGCAGCCTTCAGGTCCTGGACGAACCGCTGCCGCGCAGCGCGGCGGGGAAGGTGCTGAAGACGCAGCTGCGGGCGCCCTGGTGGGAGGGGCAGGAGAAGCGGGTCTAGTCCCGCTCACTGTCGGAGGGGGTCAGGCCGGCCAGCAGCCGGGCCGGCGGGCAGTCGGAGCGGGGCTGGCCGTCCCGGACCCGGCGGGCCCAGTCGGGATCGGCCAGCAGGCCGCGGCCGACGGCGACCAGGTCGAACTCCCCGGCCTCCAGCCGGGCGGCGACGGCCTCCAGCGGTTCGGGGCGGGCGGTCTCGCCCATGAAGCCGGCGATGAAGTCGCCGCCCATGCCGACGCCGCCGGCGACGATGGTCGGGACGCCGAGCGTCTTCTTCACCCAGCCGGCCAGGCTGAGCGGCGAGCCCTCGAACTCGGGCCTGTCCCAGCGCAGCTGTGAGACGTTGACGATGTCGACCCCGGCCTCGACGAACGGCGCGAGCCAGGCCTCCAGGGCCTGGGGCGTCTCGACCAGCCGCGCCGTCAGGTCGGCCGACTTCCACTGCGAGATGCGCAGCAGGATGGCGAAGTCCGGCCCCACCGCCGCCCGCACCGCCTTGACCACCGCCAGCGGAAACCGCGACCGCTCGGCCAGGCTCGTCCCGCCCCAGCGGTCGGTCCGGTCGTTCGTCGCCGCCCACAGGAACTGGTCGAGCAGGTAGCCGTGGCCGGCATGGATCTCGACCCCGTCGAAGCCGATGGCCCTGGCCGCGTCGGCGGCCTCGGCGAAGGCGGCGATGGTCTCCAGGATGGCGATCTCGTCCATGACCACGCCCCGCTCCAGACCCGGCGCCTGACGGCCGGACGGGCTCTCGAACGGGGCGGGCGGCGTCCATTTCTGGCCGGGCTTGGCGGTGGCGCCGCAATGCCAGAGCTGTGGGAGGATAGCCCCGCCGGCCCGATGCACGGCCTCGATCACCGCCGGCCAGCGGTCCAGCGCAGGGCCGTGCAGCTTCAGCGAATGAGGATCGTTGCCGGCCGCCGGGCGATCCGGATTGGCGCCCTCGGTGAGGATCAGGCCGGTCCCGCCCTCGACACGCCGGCGATAGAAATCGGCCAGCGGGGCCGGGTCGCCGCCGGGCGTCGCCCAACGGGCCATCGGGGCCATGGCGATCCGGTTGGGCAGCCGCAGGCTCTTGTGCGCGAACGGCTGGAACAGGGCCTCGACGCCCATGCGCTAGCGGCCGGTATCCAGGAAGTCGCGGCCGGCCTCGGCGCCTTGCGGGGCGGCGATCTCGACGATGCGCTCGTCGATGTCGTCGTACTCCAGGCGCAGGGCCCGGTTCATGATGGCGTGCATCACATAGAGGGTGGTGATGTAGGTCAGCTCGAGGATCTCCTCGTCCGACAGGAAGCCTTTGAGGGCGTCCATCACCGGCTCGGGCGTCCGCCCGTGCTGGCTGCTCAGGCAGTCGGCGTAGGCCAGCACGGCCCGCTCGTTCTCGCTGTAGCAGTCGGCGACCTGCCAGTGGGCAATCGCCTCGATCCGCTCTTCGGAGACGCCCAGGCCACGCAGGGACTTGCAGTGCTGCGAGTAGCCGAACTGGCTTTCCATCGTCCAACTGACGCGGGTCTGGCCCAGTTCGCGCAGCACCGGGTCCAGCTTGCGGGCCGGGTTGCGGTAGTAGGCGAAGCCCTGGCAGGCGTGGTGCAGGGCGTCCGGCGACCCGGCCCAGACGGTCCACCAGTTGCCCGGCGTGCCGGTGGCGGTGCCGGGCTGGGCGACCGGGTCGCGGTCCCCGAACAGCAGGTCGTACATGCGAAGCCCCGTGCCCTGATCGACCTCGGCGCGGGGAACCTGGCGTAGGCGGGGCATGGGTCAGACCTCGACGGTGGCGCCTTGCGGCGCGTGACGGACGTCCTCGGCGACGAAGGGTTTCGTGCTGGCGGCGAACTCCATCATGATCCCGTTGGGGTCGGTGAAATAGACCGACTGGACGAAGACCCCGTCATGCAGTTCGGCGGCGACGCCGCGCTCGCTATCGTCGTGATTGATGACCACCGGGATGTGCTCGACCCCGGCCTCCTCCAGGCGCCTGAGGCAGGCCGACAGCTCGCCCTGGGCGACGTCGAAGGCCATGTGGTTCATCGAGCCGATGGCGGTCTTGGAGTCCTCGGGGAACCTGCGCACCGAGGCGATGCCCGGCGCCGCCGCCGGGGTTTCCGGCCACCAGAAGAAGGCCACCGCCGTGCCGCCGCAGTCGAAGAAGAAATGCTGGCCGCCATCGGGCAGGGCGACGGTCTTGACCAGCGGCATGTCCAGGACCTCGGTGTAGAACTTCACCGTCTCCTGCATGTCCCGGCAGACCAGGGCCACATGATTGATCCCGGTGGTGCGCATCGTTTCTCCCCTCGCCGCCCGATTGCTCGCGGGGCGGTCTTCAGGGTGTGCAACTTAGGGGCTTGCTTCAATTCGTCAACTAAACTGATAAAAAATCGTTCCGCGACCGAACGGCCCGGCGGGCGCCGCGCCGCGTTGACCCGGCCGCGATTGGCCCTACTCTCCTGACTCCCATCCGTCAGCGAACCCGACATGCAAGCCGCCGAAAGCTTTATTGTTCCCCTGCTCCAGGCCTTCGTCTGGTTCGACGACGGGCTGCAGAGTTTTCTGCAGGCGCGCGGCTGGCATGAGGTGACGCGCCCGCAGTCGATGATCATGGCCAATGTGGTCATCGGCGTGCACAAGCCCTCCGATATCGCCCGCAACCTGGGGATCAGCCGCCAGGCCGTCCACACGACGATCAACCAGATGGTCGAGATGGGCATGCTGGAGCTGCGCGACGACATCAACGACCGCCGCGCCAAGATCGTCGCCATCAGCGAGATGGGCCGGGAGATGGGGCGTGACGCCGACCTGGCCATGGCGGCGATGAGCGCCGAGCTGCGCAAGCGGATCGGGACCAAGAACGTCGACAACCTGATCAAGGCGTTCAGCGCCGACTGGGGTCAGGCGATGACCGAGTGGCCGCAGGTCGAGAAGCGGACCTGATCTGCTCCGACAAGGCGGAAATCATTGAGGAAAGCCCCTATCTCCTGCTCGGCACGCTGCCGGGGTGCGTGGTTTTAACGTCATTCAAACTGACAAAAATGCGCCAAATATCGTCATATAGATTGACATAGATCAACGACGCGCCATCCTCCCGACCAACGGCCCATGAGGCTGATCGATAACAGAAGGGGAGGAGTCATCATGCGCCAGCCGGCGAGCATTCGACTATTCGCGTCCGCCGCCGTTGCGGCTTTCGGTGTCGCCATGGCCGCGCCGGCCCTGGCCCAGGATGCAACCGCGGCCGACCAGGTCGAGGAGGTGGTGGTCACCGCCCAGAAGCGCGAGCAGAACCTGCAGGAGGTGCCGGCCGCCGTCTCGGCCTTCGGCGAGCAGCAGCTGGAAGCCCAGGCGACCCAGAACCTGACCGACCTTTCCTCCAAGGTCCCCAACGTCGTGCTGGCTCCGGTCGGCGCCTATCCCTACGCCTCGGCCTTCTTCATCCGGGGCCTGGGTTTCGCCGACGTCGAAAGCACCTTCGAGCCCTCGGTCGGCGTCGAGATGAACGGCGTCTACCTGGCCCGCAACAGCGGCGCCCTGCAGGACTTCTTCGACATCGCCTCGGTGGAGATCCTGCGCGGGCCGCAGGGCACCCTGTACGGCCGCAACACCATCGGCGGCGTCGTCAGCGTCCGCACCAAGACGGCCCAGCCGGGCGACGCGTTCGGCGGCGCGGTGCAGGGCACGGTCGGCGACCACGGCCGCCAGGAAGCCCGCGCCGCCCTCAACATCCCGCTCGGCGACAGCTTCGCCATGCGGGTCTCGGGCCTGTACAAGAGCTACGACGGCTACAATCACAACGTCACCACCGGCCAGGACGAAGGCGACAACGAGGTCTGGTCGGGCCGTCTGAGCCTGGTCTTCAAGCCCAGCGAGGTCTTCGACGCCACCCTGGTGGCCGACTTCGATCAGGAGCGCGGCTCCGGCGCTTCGTTCCGCAACGCCTCCCGGCCCGGCAACGTCTACTACAACTTCGGCCCCGACACCGGCTCGCCCGTCTTCTCGGCCGCCGCCCTCAAGAAGGCCAGGGACGTGCGCAACGTCTATGGCAACACCCCGACCTTCGCCGAGATCGACACCTGGGGCCTGGCCCTGACCATGAACCTGGATGTCGGCTTCGGGACCCTGACCTCGATCACCGGCTATCGCGAGTTCGACGACAGGGTGCAGAGCGACTACGACGCCAGCCCGGTCAACTTCTTCTACGCGCTGCGCGACCAGACCCATCAGCAGTTCAGCCAGGAACTGCGGCTGGGCGGCGAGGTCGGCCCGGTGACCTACGTCGCCGGCCTCTACTTCATGGATCAGAGCTACGACATCACCAACACCCAGGGCGGCCTCATCTACGGCGGCGCCCAGGTCCCGCAGATCGCCAGCCAGGAGAACCAGGCCTGGGCCCTGTTCGGCCAGCTCGACTGGGAAGTCACCGACAAACTGACCCTGACCGCCGGCGGCCGCTACAGCTACGAGGAGAAGGAATTCACCAACCAGCCGCTCTTCTTCCCGGCCTCGATGACCTACAAGAACGACTGGGACAACTTCTCGCCCAAGCTCGGCGCCAACTACCGCTTCACCGATGACCTGATGGCCTACGCCACCTGGTCGAAGGGCTTCCGCAGCGGCGGCTACAACGGCCGCGCCGCCTCCTTCACCTCGGCCGGTCCCTACGACGCCGAGATCGTCGAAAGCTACGAGGCCGGCCTCAAGGCCGAGCTTTTCGAGCGTCGCCTGCGCCTGAACGGGGCGGTGTTCTCCAGCACCTACTCGGACATGCAGGTCGGCAGCCAGGGCCTGACCAGCGGCGGCATCTACGAGTCCATCGTCACCAACGCCGGCAAGGCCAAGATCGACGGGGCCGAACTGGAGGCGCTGTGGATCGTCGGCGGCGGCCTGCGGATCAACGGCAACATCGCCTACCTCGACGCCCGCTTCGAGGACAACTTCACCGACTTCACCAGCGACGGCGTCAACAACCCCACCGACAACAGCGACCTGCCGCTGGCCTACGCACCGGAATGGTCGGGCAGCTTCGGCGTCACCTACGAGCGCCACGTCGGCATCGGCGACCTGACCTTCAACGCCAACGCCGTCTACATGGACGACATCTACACCAGCGGCGGGGTGCTCAACCGCACGTCCGATGTCCAGGTGCGGCCGGCCAACACCCTCTACGACGCCACCCTGAGCCTGGAAGGCGACGCCGGCTGGCGCGTCGCCCTGTGGGGCAAGAACCTGACGGACGAGACGGTGATCAACAACACCTTCGGCCTGGGCGCGCTTGGCAACCTGCGCATCTATCAGGCGCCGCGGACCTTCGGCCTGGAGGTCGGCTACAAATTCTAGGCCCCGCTCTCCTCCTTCCTCCCGAGCGGGACCAGGAGCCCCCGGCGTCGCAAGGCGCCGGGGGTCTTGCTTTGGGCGGCGTCTATCGAAGCGGCGGGCCATTATACCGCGCGGCGGGGGACCAACAAAAAGGGCGGCGCCGCGGAAAACTGCGGGAAATCGGGCCAAACCCCTTGCTGCGTTGGCTTTGGCGTGGGTTCAGGGGCAGCGGATGTGGCCCTGGGCGTTGGTCGGTCCGTTGGTCGATGCGCGGGGTTTGTTGGTCAAAATCGCGCCGCCGCGACCAACGCCTTCGGCCCGGGCGTCGGCGAGCCCTGCCGGGACCCTTGAATATGTCTAGACATATTGATCAAGTCTTTGACAGATATAGGATTTTCCAGTGATCCTCAAGGCTGGTCGACATTCGCCACTTCCCTCTAGATCCGCACATCCCGGCGACCCGAAGGCGTCCTCCGGTTTTCCGTAGGGTATCGCGACGGCCAATAACCATCAATTAGATTGACGTTATTGCCACGTCGTCGGACAGTGGGACGAGACCGCCGCAGACGGCCCATTGGGAAGAAGAACCGACCGTGACCAAGACGCCTCCCACGCCAGCGGATCGCCGCTGGGCGCTGATCCTGCTGGTCGCCATCTCGACGGTGGCCTTCATCGACCGCTCGATCCTCAACACCGTCGGCCAGGCCATCAAGGATGACCTGAAGATCAGCGACCTGCAGCTGGGCCTGCTCGGCGGCGCGGCCTTCGCCATCCTCTACGGGGTGCTGGGCATCCCGGTCGCGCGGCTGGCCGAACGGCGCAGCCGGGCGGCGATCATCAGCATCGCCGTCGCCGTCTGGTCGCTGATGACGGCGCTCAGCGGTTTCGCCGGCGGCTTTACCCACCTGCTGCTGGCCCGCATCGGGGTCGGGGTCGGGGAGGCCGGGGCGGGGGCCCCTTCGCAGTCGCTGCTGTCCGACTACTACCCGCCGGAAAAGCGCGCCTCGGTGTTCAGCATCCTGGGGCTGGCGACCCCGTTCGGCATCGTCCTGGGCGGACTGGGCGGGGCGATCGTCGCCCAGCACTTCGGCTGGCGCGCCGCCTTCCTGATCGTCGGCCTGCCCGGGCTGGTGCTGGCCCTGGTCGCCTGGCTGACCCTGAAGGAGCCGCCGCGCGGCTTCTCCGAAGGGCGCGATGACACCGGCGCCGCGCCGCCTTTGATGGCCGTGCTGAAGCGCCTGTTCGCCAGCCGGAGCTTCCGCCACGTGCTGACCGCCGCGGTCATCGTCAACTTCGTCGGCTTCAGCGGCATGAGCTTCCTGCACCCCTTCATGGTGCGCAGCTTCAACGTCGACTACACCACCGCCGCCCTCGCCTTCGTCGTCGTCAACAGCATCTCCCTGGCCGGCGGCTATCTGATCGGCGGCTTCGTCACCGACCGGCTGGTGAAGCGGGACGTGCGTTTCTACGGCTGGGCCCCGGCCATCGGCATGCTGCTGGCCGGGCCGGCCTATATCCTCGGCTTCCTGCAGACCGAGTGGGTGGCGGCCATCCTGGTGCTGATCCTGCCGGGCCTGTTCTCAGGCGTCTATTTCGGGCCGACCTTCGCGGTCACCCACAACCTGGTCGAGCCGCGCATGCGGGCCTCGGCGACGGCCATCCTGTCGCTGATCATGAGCATCGTCGGCATGACCACCGGCCCGGTGATCACCGGCTGGCTCAGCGACCACTTCGCGGCCGAGGCCTTCAAGGCCGGCGACTATGGCGTGCTGTGTCCGGGGGCTGGAACCGCCCTGGCGGATGCCTGCCGCATCGCCTCGGCTTCGGGGATCAAGACGGCGCTGATCATCATCGTCTCGCTGTTCTGGTGGGCGGCGCTGCACTTCTTCCTGGCCGCGCGGTCGATCAAGGCGGAGTTGGAGGGGAGCTGTGCGGAGGGGGCGCCGGTGGCGCCTGCGGTCTAGCTCCGGTTCGTCCCCTCTTCCGATCATCCCGACGAAAGTCGGGACCCAGCTGGCAAGTCGCGGAAGGGGCTGGCGCTGGTCAGAGTTTGTCCGGGTCCGCTGGTGGACACTGGGTCCCGACTTTCGTCGGGATGATCGGAAGAAGGGGAGGGGGTTAGCCCCCCGCCACCTGCAGGATGTGGTTCCACTCCGCCGCCGTCACCGGCTGGACCGACAGGCGGAAGCTGGTGACCAGGCTCATGGCCGCCAGGGCCTTGTCCTCCTTGGCCTGGGCCAGGCCGAAGGGGCGGGGAAGGGGGGCCTTGGCGGCGAGGTCGACGCAGTAGAACTTGCCCGTCGCATCGGTCGGGTCGAGGTAGGCTTCCTTGACCACGGTACAGACGCCGACGATCTCCTTGCCGGCCTGGGAGTGGTAGAAGAACACCTCGTCGCCCAGCTTCATGGCCATCATGTTGAGCTTGGCGGTGTGGTTGCGCACCCCGGTCCAGGGCTCGCCCTTCTTGCCGGCGGCGACGAGGTCGTCCCAGGAAAAGACGTCCGGTTCGGATTTCACCAGCCAGTGGTTCAATGTTCTCTCCTGCATCCTTCTCCCGCTTGTCGGGAGAAGGTGGCGGCGAAGCCGCCGGATGAGGGCAGCGCCGTCGATTGTGGGTGACCCGGAATCAGGCAGGTCGTCGGACGCTGGCGCTGCCCTCATCCGACCCCTTCGGGGCCACCTTCTCCCGACAAGCGGGAGAAGGGAAGATGCTAGGCCGGAACAGGAGGCTCGCTGTAGGAGGCCCCGGCGGCGATCGCTTCGTCCGAGGCCTTCAGCATCGCCTGGTACAGGCCGCTCGGGTAGGCCATGTGCGGCTTGTCCGGGTCATAGGGCGGCTGCGGCGCCGGGGAGGGGCCGGCGTAGGGGGCGGGGGCCTTGAAGCGGGCGGCCTCCTCGGGGTTGATGCCGGCCTTTTCCAGCACGGCGGGATCGATCCAGCGGGCGGGATCGATGGGCTCGTGGCTGGTGGCCACCTCCAGGGTCATCTGGTCGGGGCCGGCGAAGTAGATCGAGCGGCACATGCCGTGGTCGATAGGGCCGATGACGTTGACGCCGTGGCTGCGGATGCGGTCGCGCATGGCGATCAGGGCTTCGTCGCTGTCGGCGCGGAAGGCCAGGTGCTGCAGCGTGCCGGGCGCGCTGGACCCGGCCCCGGTGCCGGCGTGGGTCTTGCCGAGCTCGATGGGGATGTCGCCGACGCCCGGCAGCTGGACGATCGAGAAGTAGCCGTGGTCGTTCATGCGCAGGAAGGCGTGCAGGCCGCCGGGCACCCCATGCATGTCGAACAGGGCGACCAGCGGACAGCCCATGACCTCGCTGAAGAAGGCGATGTGCTTCTTGATGTCGCCGGCCATGAAGGCCAGGTGGTGGATGCCGCTCGGCTGGGTCATGGTTTCCTCGTATCGTTGTGGCCATTGAGAGCCGGGAAACGCCGTCTCGCAAGCCCAAAACGCTTGCCTGCCGCGACGTCGACCTGTCAATCTAGATGACAATTGGGCCGCGAGAGCCTTGGGAGAACAGCATGGACATCATCCGCGAGCCCTACGGCTTCTCCTACAAGGAGCAGTCGCGCCTGAAAGAGGTCTACGGCGGCGCCGCCGGGCGGGTGTTCATCGAGTGCATGCGCATCCGGCCGCAGACCGAGGCCAAGACCGTCGTCCTGTTCAGCCACCCGATCGGCGGCGGCTCCTTCCTGCCGCTGGTGCTGGCCCTGGCCCGGGCCGGCAAGCACGTCATCTACTGCAACCCGCGCTATCGGGGGAACGACACCGCCTGCATCCTCGAAAAATGCGTGCTCGACCTGGGGGCCTGCGTCGCCGACCTGAAGAAGCGGTTCGGCTATGAGAAGGTGGTGCTGGGCGGCTGGTCCGGCGGCGGGTCGCTGTCGATGTTCTACCAGGACCAGGCGACCAGCCCGACCATCACCTACACCCCGGCCGGCGATGAGGTCGACCTGGTCGGGGCGAACCTGCAGCCGGCCGACGGGGTGATGCTGCTGGCCGCCCACATCGGCCGCTCGGTGACCATGACCGAGTGGATCGACCCCTCGATCACCGACGAGAGCCGCCCGTTCGAGCGCGATCCGGCCCTCAACATCTACGACCCCGACTGCCCGGACCAGCCGCCCTATTCGGACGAGTTCGTCGCCCGGTTCCGGGCCGGCCAGATCGCCCGCAACCGCCGCATCACGGCCTGGGCCAAGGAGCAGCTGGCGGCCCTGAAGGCGGCCGGCGACCCTGACGCCGAGCGCTGTTTCATCGTTCAGGGCACCATGGCCGATGTGCGCTGGACCGACCCGACCCAGGATCCGTCCGACCGGGCGCCGTTCACCTGCTACATGGGCGATCCCAAGATCGCCAACGACGGGCCGATCGGCCTGGGCCGTTTCACCACCCTGCGGTCCTGGCTGTCGCAGTGGAGCTATGACGAGAGCCGCGCCAATGGCCTCGTCAACGCGCCGCGGATTACCGTCCCGGCCCTGGTGATCAACAACACCGCGGATCTGGCCTGCACGCCCAGTCATGCGGCGCGGCTGTTCGAGGCGCTGGGCTCGGCCGACAAGAGCTACGTCGATATCGCGGGGGCCGACCACTACTACATCGAGAAGCCGGAACTGCTGCCCCAGGCGACGGCGGCGGTGACGGGCTGGATGGACGATCACGATTTCTGACGGCGCGCGTGACGCCGGGCGCTGAGGCTCCGTCCCTCCCCGAATGGGGAGGGCAGGCCGACAGGCCGGGTGGGGAAGTCGGCAACCCCACCCAAAGCCCGTGACCGACAGCCCCACCCGACGCGCGTACCGCGCGTCTGCCCTCCCCATTCGGGGAGGGAGGTTAGAACAGCGCTTCCCATCCTGTTCCGGCAATGGCCGCATCGACCTGCGCCTTCGCCGTCGTCGGCAACGCCGCATACTCCTCCCGCAGCCAGCCCAGGCATTTGGCCTGGTACGGAAACGCGTTCTGCACCCAGGCGCGGCCGTCGATCCGCGTCTCGACCATCTTCTCGCCGGCCATCACCGCCTGGCCGTTGGCGATCAGCAGCGGCGCGTAGACCCGGCCCATCTCCGCCAGCAGCGCCTTCAGGGTCGCGGGGATTTCCGCCGGGTCGATCATCGGGCCGGGCTCCAGGCCCGACAGGTCCTCGACCATGCCGATCCAGCCCATGACCCGGTGGCCCTTCGCCTGGGCGATGGCCGTCGGCGTCGGGTCGACCCCGGCCAGCTGGGTCAGCTGGCCGAACAGGCCGAAGTCGCCGGCCCCCGGCGCGGCGCCGAGCATGAAGGGCGAGGCAGCGAGGTGGGCCTCAAGGGCTTCCAGCAGGCGGACATAGCTGTCCTCGATCACCGGGCCGGTCGTCGGGTTGGAGCCGACGTAGGCGAGGCGGCCGATCTGGCGGTCGCTGATCAACCTGGCCATGGCGTCGAGGGTCGGCTCGTCGAGCGGGGCGGGGCCCCAGCTGGGCAGCAGCCGGCCGCAGAAGGCGGCGTCGGCCTCATGCGCCCAGCGGTAGTGGAACATGCATTTGGTCAGCCACTCGTCGGCGTAATCCTCGATCAGGCTGTCGAGGAAGGCGAGCGCCGGGTCGGCCGGGCGCACCAGGCGGCCGGGAATCTCGGCGTCGAAGCGGCGGATCAGCGGGGTGGAGTCGGTCACCGCCTCGCCGGCGATGTAGAAGGTCGGCAGCAGGGGCACCTTGGCGGTGGGATAGCCGGCCGGCTCGCGGCCGCGATGGTACAGCCGGTAGGGTATGCGCCGGTAGCGCAGCACAGCCAGCATCTTGCGAGTGTAGGGCGAGCCCGGCGCGCCGGATAGCTCAAGGGGTGTTTCCAAGGTCATGACATTTACCGTGCCAATTGTTTGATCGCACGATGACCCTGCTTCAGCCCGCGCGCAAGGCCTCGACGACGCCGCGCATCCAGGCGGCCAGGGCGTCCTTGTTGTCCAGCGGCGTGCGGCCGTGGCGGACCATCACCAGGTCGAGGTCCGGAACCAGCAGGGTGTACTGGCCCTCGTAGCCGTTGGCGCTGAACGCGCCCTCGCCGCCCAGCCCCAGCCACCAGTGGGCGCCATAGCCCAGCTCCTCGGTGCGCGGCACGGGCGTGGGGGTGCGGGCGTAGTCGACCCAGGCGGCCGGCAGCAGGGGCCAGTCCTCCCAGACCCCGCCGCGAAGGTAGAGCAGGCCGAACCGGGCGAAATCCCGCGCCGTGCAGAAGCAGTAGGAGGAGCCGATGAAGGTCCCGGCGGCGTCGAACTTGGGGATCGGGCTGGTCATGCCGAGCGGTTCGAACAGCACGCGGCGCATGTGGGCCTCGAAGGCTTCGCCCTTCAGGCCGAGGGTCCTTTGCAGGATGTCGCAGACGATGTTGGTCGTGCCGCTGGCGTAGGACCAGACGGTGTCCGGCGCATGGGCCAGCGGCTGGGCGATGGCGTAGGCGGCGACGTCTTCCTTGCCGGTCCCGAACAGCATCTCGATGACGTCGGAGACGCTGCCCGGCACATAGTCCTCGACGAACTTCAGGCCGCTGGACATGCGCAGCAGCTGGTCGAGGGTGATGGCGGCGCGGGCGTCGTCCCGCCAGGCCGGCACGTCGGCGGGGGCGTGGATGTCGAGTTTGCCCTCGGCGACGGCAAGCCCGACCAGAGCCTGGGTGATGCTCTTGGCCTTCGACCAGGAGGGAAAGCGGCTCTGGGCGTCGAGGTTTTCGCCGTAGCGCTCGTAGCGGACGGCCCCGCCCTGGACGATCAGCACCGCGTCGGTGACGCCCAGGCTCTCGTCCCCGAAGGCCGCGTCCAGGCGGGCAGCAAGCGCCGGCGGTAGGGGCGCGCCGAGCGGCCAGTCGGCAGTGGGCCAGGGCGTGCCCACGGGCTGGGCGGGGAGGGCCGGCAAGGCCATCAGCTGACCTTCGCCGTCTTGTTCTGGAAGGCGGCGATCCGCTCTTCCATGTCCGGGCCCCGGCCTTCGCCGCGGAAGACCTCATGGGCCAGGCCGGCCTCCAGCGGCAGGCCGTCGGTGTCGCGCAGCAGCTTCTTGTTGGCCGCATGGCTGAAGCTGCTGTTGGCGAGGATGCTGCCCGCGAGCGCGGCGAGGCCGGTCTCGAAGTCCTCGTTGGCGACGCAGATGTTGGCCAGGCCGATGGCCGCCGCCTCGCGGCCGCCGTAGGTGCGGCAGGTGAACATCATCTCCCGGGCCCTGTAGGTCCCGACCCGGCGCGGCAGTCGCTGGCTCAGGCCCCAGACCGGGGTCAGGGCCCATTTGGCGTGGGTGTCGCCGAATTTGGCGGCCTCGCTGGCGAAGATGATGTCGCCGGCCAGGGCCAGCTCCAGCGCCCCGGTGTAGCAGTGGCCGTGCACGGCGGTGACCACCGGCAGGGGCAGGTCGGCCAGGCGCTCGATGACGCTGGCCTGGAAGTTGGGCCGTGGCAGCTTCTCGCCGGCGGCGATGTCGCCGAGGTCGTGGCCGGCGGAGAAGCACTTGCCGGCGCCGCGGAGGATGACGAGGCGGGCGGATGGGTCGGCCTCGATGTCGGCGACATGGTCGTACAGCGCCTTGAACAGCGGCACATTGAGGGCGTTCAGCTTGCCCGGCCGGTTGAGCGTCAGGGTCACCGCCCCGTCGCGATCCTCGCGCAGCACCAGATCGCTCATGTGGTCCTCCCTGTTTTGCGGCGCAGACTAGCAGGGCGACGCCGGGGAAGGACAAGCGCCCACGAACCGGGTTAAACCGCCCCCATGAGCGAACAAGACCCCTACGAAGGCGTGACCTGGGACCTGTCGAAGTCCCTGAGCTATGGCCAATACCTGCAGCTGGACAAGGTGCTGGGCGCCCAGGCGCCGCGCTCGGGCGAGCATGACGAGCTCTTGTTCATCATCATCCACCAGTCGAGCGAGCTGTGGATGAAGCTGTGCCTGCATGAGCTGCGCGGGGCGGTCGGCCATATCCGCGGCGATGATCTGGAGCCGGCCTTCAAGATGCTGAGCCGGGTCGGCCGCATTCAGACCCAGATGATCCAGGCCTGGGAAATCCTGGCCACCATGACGCCGTTCGACTACAGCCGCTTCCGCGACGCCCTGGGGACCAGTTCGGGATTCCAGTCGCACCAGTACCGGCAGATCGAGTTCCTGCTCGGGGCGAAGAACGCTCGGACCTTGGAGGTTCACGAGAGCGACCCGGTGGTTCACGGCGAACTGGTCGAGGCGCTGGGGGCGCCGAGCCTGTACGACGAGGCGCTGGCCCTGTTGGCCCGGCGGGGGTTCGCGATTCCGGCCGGCTACCTGGAGCGGGACTGGACCCAGCCCTACGAGGCCAACGCTGAGGTCGAGGCCGCCTGGCTGGCGGTCTATCGCGACGCCGAGACCTGGTGGGACCTCTATGAGCTGGGCGAGAAGCTGGTCGACATCGAGTACCGCCTGCAGCAGTGGCGGTTCGCCCATATGAAGACGGTCGAGCGGATCATCGGGTTCAAGCGCGGGACGGGTGGGTCGGCCGGGGTGGCGTATCTGGTGAAGGCGCTGGAGCGGCCGTTCTTTCCGGAGCTGCTGAGTTTACGGACGGTGATCTAGCGCCGGCCTCTCCAAACCCCGTCATCCTAGGCACAAGGCCTAGGATGACGGTGGTGGGGTGGTGGGGCGCGAGCTCAATCGTCGAGCATCGCCGCGAACGCGGGCGTCATCCGTTCCGGCTCGTCGCGCAGCTGCCAATACGCCGCCACGCCGCGTTCCGTCGCCCAATCCATCCCGGCATCCGGTCCCAGCACCGTCAGCACCGTGCACAGGGCGTCGGCGTCCATGCAGGTCTCCGCCAGCACGCTGACCGAGGCGGCGGCGGCCTCGACCGGCAGGCCGGTGCGCGGGTCGATCGTGTGTGACTGCCGCCGGCCACCGTCCATGCGGAAGCGGCGGTAGTCGCCGCTGGTGGCCAGGGAGAGGCCGTGTAGGGCCACAAGCACCTGCTGCTCCACGGTCAGGCCGGGCGGCGTTTCGATCTCCACCCACCAGGGCTGGCCGTCGGGCCGCACGCCCTCGCCGCGCAGTTCGCCGCCGATCTCGACCAGGCAGTGACGAACGCCGAAACCTTGCAAGGCCTGCACCGCCGCATCGACGCCGAAGCCCTTGGCGATGCCCGACAGGTCCAGTTCCAGGCCGCCCGGTTGCAGCAGGGCCGCGCCGCGACGTTCGAGCCGCGTCCAGCCCGACTGCGACCACAGGCCGTCGAACTCCTGGCCGGCCGGCGGCTGGTCGCGCGGGCCGGCGGGGCCGAAGCCCCAGAGATCGGTCAGGCGGCCCAGGGTCGGGTCGAAGGCGCCGTCGCTCTCCCTGGCCCAATGCAGGGCGCGGTCGATGACGGCGGCGAAATCAGTCGGCAGCTCATGCCAGCTGTCGGGGTCGGCGCGATTGAAGCGGCTGATGTCGGAGCTCGGTTCCCAACTACTCATTTGCAAGACGACGGCGTTGACCGCCGCCTGAACCGCCGCGCGCAGATCCTCCGCCGCCACCCCGGCCGGCGCGCAGGCCTGCGCCGTCCAGCTGACCCCCATCGTCGGGCCGGTCAGCTTGAGGATCGGACCCGGCGGGGGATCACCGGCGCCGGGGTCCAGCGCCGGGGGAATGACAACGCGGTTCAGCGCTATTCCTTCAGGACTTCGAAGGTCGCCACATAGCCGGCGTTGTGCTCGACGCCCTCGGCGTCGGCCGGGCCCTTCACGGTGGCCTCCAGCCAGTAGAAGCCGGCCTTGGGCCAGGTGACGCTGAACTTGCCCTCGGCGTCGGTGGTCGCCTTGATCTCGCCGCGCTCGTTGGCGTAGCGGGTGCCGCCCGGCTCGACCACGACCTCGACACCCGCGGCCGGCTTGCCGTTCAGCAGCAGGCCGAAGGTGGCCTTCTCGCCGGCGAAGACGTCGTTGGGGTGGGTCACCGGCACCAGCTCCAGGCCCGTGCCGGTGGCCTTCAGGGCGGTGTCGGTCGGGGCGCCGGAGGTGACGAAGAATTCGACGCGGCGGTCGCTGACCGTCTTCTTGATCTCGGTCGCGCCGGCGGGAATCGCCGTGGCCAGTTCGGCGGCCGGACCGCGCCAGCGCTTCTGCTCGCCGTTCAGCTTGTAGGAGACCAGCATGCCGCCCGAGACGGAGGCGACGCGGTAGGTGCCGGGCTTGGTCAGCTGGATGTCGAAGACGCTGCGGTACTTGCCGGTGAACTTGTTCTGGGCCTCGACCGGTGCGCCGTCGGGGCCAGTGATGACCAGGCCGTCGAGGCGCAGCGGCACATGCTCGAAGACGAACAGATCGTTGGACACCGCCGCGTCGACGCTGACCCAGGGATCGGTCCCCGACAGCACCGTCATCGAGGGCAGCATCCACTGGCGGTGGGCGCTGGCCGAGCCGGCCACGGCGAGGGCGGCGGCGAAGGCGGCCACGGCGAACAGGGTCTTCTTCATGGGTTGGCTCTCGCTCAGGGTTTGACGGTCAGGGTGATGGCGCCCAGTTCGCTGGCGCCGGCGGCCTTGCCGGTCGCCGCTTTGCCGGACCAGGTGAAGGGGATCTTGACCACCTCGCGGCCGCCGACCTCGCGGGCCGCCTCGACGACCAGATTGTAGGACCCGGGCTTCAGGTCGGCCAGGCGGGCGGCGGGCACCACCAGTTGCTGCTTGCCGGGAGCCTTGGTCGGGCCGCTGACGCCGTTGGCCGGCATGGTCATCGACCGGCCGGTGCGGCGCCACCACTGGCGCATGTCCTTCAGCCAGGTGGCGCCTTCGCCCTTGGCGTTCTTGGTGTCGTACCAGACGGCCAGGGTCTTCACCGCCGTCTCGTCCGGCGTCTCGATCCAGATCGCGACGTAGGGACGGTGGTACTCGGCCACCGTCATCCGGGGGATCTCGATGCCGACGTTGAGCTCGGCGGCCAGGGCGGGGGAGGCCGCCAGGGTGGTCAGCAGGGCGGCGGGCAGGGCGATACGCATGGGCTACCGTTCAGGGAATGAAATGCAGGGCGAGGACGAGCGGGATGAACAGCCCGAGGCCGACGTACCACCAGGTGGTCTTGCGGGCGTGGGCGTGCATGAACAGCAGGATCAGGCCGGTGACGCAGAAGACGATGCAGCCGGCGGCGAAGATGTCGAGGAACCAGGCCCAGACTGAGCCGGTGTTGCGGCCCTTGTGCAGGTCGTTGAAGTAGGAGATCCAGCCGCGCGAGGTGAGCTCCGCCTCGGTGGCCCCGGTCCCGGTGTCGATGGTGACCCAGCCGTCGCCGCCCGGGCGGGGCAGGGCGATATAGGCCTCGCCGTCCGACCATTCGATCGTCGCCGCCTTCGGCGCCTCGACCTTGAGGTCCTTGCCCAGCCAGGCCCGCACCGCCTCGGGCAGAGTTCCCTTGGCGTTTTCCGCCGCCTTCATGGCGGCGATCACCGGCGCCGGCGCCGTGGCTTCCAGGGTCTTGACGACCGGCTTGGCCTCGATCTGGCGGGCGTGGTTCAGGGTGATGCCGGTCACCGCGAACAGGATGATGCCGACCAGGCAGATGGCGGCGCTGATCCAGTGCCAGCGCACCGTCTCGCGCAGGAAGCCGGCCCGGGCCTGGGCCTTCTTCTTCGCCTTGGCCTTGATGGCCAGTGTCGTCTCATCCACCCGCGCGTCCATGGTCAGGCGCGGCCTCGCGCTTGGCGGGTCGGAGCGGGCGGTTGAAACAGCATGAAGGAACGCGGGACCGGAAAATGTTGAGAACGGCTCGCAAATACCAGACCTGCGGCTCAGAGCAAGTGAGAATCCTTTGCAAGGCCGCCGGGGCCTCGCCGATGAGACCCGTCAGTAACCGGACTGCAACCGTTGGTCGCTAAGACGGCGGAATGGACGCGGCCCTTCCTGACCCCCTTGATGGCCTCTGCGTGATGGTCGTCGACGACCACGCCAGCACCCGGCGGCTGGTCGCCGATGTGCTGCGGGCCGGTGGTGTCGAGCGGGTGGTCACCGCCGAGAGTGGCTCCGAAGCGCTGGCAATGATGGCCGGCGTGCGGCCCGACGTGATCATCACCGACTGGCTGATGCCGGTCATGGATGGCCTGACCTTCGTGCGCGCCGTGCGCCAGGCGGCCATCACCGAAGACCCGCGCATTCCCGACCCGCGCCTGCCGATCGTCATGCTGACCACCGAGCGCACCCGCCGCGACGTCGAGATCGCCCGCGCCGCCGGGGCCGACGCCTTCCTGGTCAAGCCCTTCACCCCGGCCCGGGTGCTGGAGCGGGTGGCGACGGTGCGCCAGCGCCAGATCGACTTCGTGATCAGCACCGCCTACGTCGGCCCCGACCGCCGCCAGGGCCGCGAGGAGGACGAGGAGGGCTATGCCGGTCCGCTGCGCCGCCGGGGCGACGCGGCCCAGGAGGTCGACATCGCCGCCCGCGCCGCCCTCTGCGCCCAGATCCTCGACGAAATGGCCACCTTCCAGCGGCTGATCGAGGGCCGCGGCGGTCTCGACCACCTGCTGCGCCAGATGGCCTGCCGGGTGATGCACGCCCTGCGCCAGCGGGCCAGCGAGGTCGGCGACCGGGTGCTGACCCGCGCCGCCGCCAGCCTGGCCCGCTACGTCTCGGCGGTCGGCGGAGCCGGCAAGGCCGACCCGGAGGTGGTGCAGATCCACCTCGACACCCTGCGGGCCCTGGCCCTGTTGCCGATCGGCGACCTCAAGGGCTGCGCGCTGGTTGTCCGTCAGCTCGACCGCGCCGTCTCGCGCCGCATCGAGAGCCATCTGGCGGCCCTGACCCTGGACTACGGCCCGATCACCGCGCCGGGCCGGAGGCTGGCGTTGCTCGACGCCTAGCGCCGCGCGGCGAAGGGTCTATATGCGGACCCATGGCCGAAGCCTTCAACGACCTGACCCTCTCCGCCGACAAGGCCGCCCGCTACGCCGAGGTGGCTCAGGAGATCGCCGCCGTCCTCGACGGTGAGCCGAACCTGACCGCCCGCATGGCGACGGTGGCCTCGATGCTGGCCAGCAGCTTCGACCACTACTTCTGGACCGGCTTCTACGTCGTCGATCCGACGCGCGACCGCGAGCTGGTCGTCGGCCCCTACCAGGGCACGCTGGGCTGCCTGCGCATCGCCTATGGCCGGGGCGTCTGCGGCGCCGCGGCGGAGACCGGCGAGACTCAGCTGGTCGAGGACGTCCACGCCTTCCCGGGCCACATCGCCTGTGATGCGAAGAGCCAGAGCGAGATCGTCGTGCCCGTGAAGGACGCGGCGGGAAAGCTGCTGGCGGTGTTCGACGTCGACAGCGACAGGCCGGCGGCGTTCGACGCGGTGGACCAGGCGGGGATCGAGACGATCCTGCGCGACGTCTTCAGCCGCTGATAGCCGGCCAGAAAAGCTCGCAGACCATTCAACCGATCTGAGCCGCCGCGCCCTCAAGGAACGGTTGCCAACCGCCATGTCTTTGTGATGTAAGTTTTGAAAGACAACTGACTCGCGGAGCCGCCCCATGCCCCTCTGGAAAATCTACACCCCGGTCGACGCCTTCACGCCGGAGGACAAGAAGGGCATCGCGCAGGCCCTCACCGGCCTGTACGGCCGGGTGATGCCGCGCTTCTACGTCGGCGTCGTCTTCCAGGAGGTGGCGGCCGACAACTTCTATGTCGGCGGCGAGCCGACCGACCGTTTCGTGCGCATCTGGGTCGACCACATCGCCCGCACCTTCCGATCCGACGAGGTGAAGGTCGGCTTCTTCAACCGGATCAACCAGCTGCTCGCCCCCTGGATTGCCGACCGCGGCTACGACTGGGAGCTGCACGTCGACGAGACCCCCTTCGACCTCTGGACCATCCAGGGCCACTTCCCGCCGCCCGAGGGGACCGAGGACGAGAAACGCTGGATGGCCGAGAACCGCGCCTCGCCCCGCACCCACGCCTGATCGGAGACGCCGCCATGCCCACGCTTCCCCAGGGCCGCGCCCTGATCACCGGCGCCTCGTCGGGCATCGGCGCGACCTACGCCGACCGCCTGGCCGCCAGGGGCCATCCGCTGCTGCTGGTCGCCCGCCGCGCCGACCGGCTGGAGGCGCTGGCCGCCAGCCTGCGCCAGGCCCACGGCGTCGATGTTCAGACCCTGGTCGCCGACCTTGAGGATGCCGCCGGTCTCGCCGCCGTCGAGGCCCGCCTGGCCGATCCCGATATCGCCATCCTGGTCAACAACGCCGGGGCCGGCGGCCTGGGGCCCGCGGCCGCCGTCAGCGCCGACCAGATCGAGCGCAACCTGCGCCTCAACATCCTGGCCCTGGCCCGGCTTTCCCACGCCGCCCTGGCGACCTTCCGGGCCCGGGATGGCGGCCTGCTGGTCAACATCGGCTCGATCATGGCTTTCGCGCCCTCGGGCGGCGGCGCCGCCTACAGCGGCTCGAAGGCCTTCGTCCTCAACTTCACCCGCTCCCTGCAGCTGGAGCACGCCGAGGGTCCCGTCCGGGTCCAGCTGGTCATGCCCGGCCCGATCCGCACCGAGTTCTTCAGTTCGCAGGGCCTCAGCGACGCGGTCTTCCCCGACACCGCCTATCTGACGCCGCAGCAGCTGGTCGACGCGGCCCTGGCCGGGGCCGAAGCCGGCGAGACCGTCACCGTCCCGTCGCTGGGCGACCCGGCCATCTGGGAACGGCTGGAGGCCGGCCGCCAGGCCTTCATGGGCGCCGTGCTTTCCGGCCAGGTCGCGCCGCGCTACCTGCTGCCGGCCGACGCCTGAGCCCTCAGGGAGAGGGTTTCTAAACGCGTTCCGTCTATCAGAACGCCATGACCGCCCGTGTCAGCCTCATCGTCCCGACCCAGCGCCGCCCCGCCGGCCTGGCGACGGCGCTGCGCTCCCTCGTCGCCCAGGCGGGGGTCGATCCCGCGCGGCTGGAGCTGATCGTCGCCGACAATGACGCGGTTCCCTCGGCTCAGGCCTTCGTCGAGGGACTGACCGCCCCGTTTCCCGTCCGCTATGTCCACGAGCCCCGCCCCGGCGTCGCCAACGTCCGCAACGCCGCCCTGGCCGTGGCGACCGGTGAGCTGATCGCCTTCCTCGACGACGACGAGGAGGCCCCGCCGACCTGGCTGGCCGACCTGCTCGCCGCCCAGGCCGGGCTGAACGCCGACGCCGTCTTCGGCCCGGTGCGCGGCCGCGCGCCGGAGAACGTCCCGCACCGCGCCTACCTGGAAGACTTCTTCTCCCGCCATGGCCCCGCCGACACGCGGGCCCTCGACAGCTGGTACGGCTGCGGCAACAGCCTGATCCGCCGGTCGGCCCTGCCGCATCCCACCGCCCCGTTCGATCCGGCGCGCAACGCCAGCGGCGGCGAGGACGACCTGCTGTTCGCCCAGATGGCCGCCGCCGGCGCGACCTTCGGCTGGGCCCACGCCGCCTTCGTCTGGGAAGATCCGGTCCCCTCGCGCCTGACCCTGGCCTACGCATTGCGCCGCGCCTTCGCCTACGGCCAGGGGCCGAGCGAGCACTGCGCGGCCGAGAAGAACGTCCCCGGAATCCTGCGTTGGATGCTGACCGGCCTGGTGCAGACCGCCCTCTGGACCCCCGTCGTCGCCGTCAAATGGGCCCTCGTCGCCCCAGACCGCGCCAGGCCCCTGGACCGGCTGATGCGGGGCCTGGGCAAGACCTTCTGGTTCCCGCCGTTCAGCCAGACGTTTTACGGCAGCGCCGCCTAGGGGATTTGGCTGAAACCCTTGCACCGCCTGCCGCAGCATCCCACAAAGGCTCAATGAGCCCGTCCCGCACCATCACCCTCGACGGCGACCTGATCGCCGACGCCCGGGCGCTGCGGGACGCTTTCGGCTGCTTCACCACCGGCGTCACCGTGGTCACCACCCGCGCCGCCGACGGGCGTCAGGTCGGCTTCACCGTCAACGCCTTCTCCTCGGTCAGCCTCGACCCGCCGCTGGCCCTGGTCTGCGTCGACCGCAAGGCCTCCAGCCTGCCGGTGCTGGAGCAGGCGGGGAAGTTCTCGGTCAACGTCCTGCACGCCGAGCAGGAGGACATGGCCCGCCGCTTCACGGTGAAGAGCGCCGACCGCTTCGAGGGCCTGGCCTGCGAGACCTGGGACCACGGCGTGCCGATCCTGCCCGGCTGCATGGCCAACTTCGAGCTCGAGACCACCCAGGTCATCGACGCCGGCGACCACCGCATCTTCATCGGCCGCATCCTGAAGGTGCGGTTCGACGCCGACCACGAGCCGCTGGTCTATCTGCGCGGCCGCTTCCGGCGAGTGCATACGGACTGAGGATGGGGCTGTCGGTCGCCATCACCTGCGATGACAGGCTGCGCTGGATGGACTACCGGATCGAGGTCGACGCAGTGGCCCTCGCCTGGCAGACCGACAGCTTCAGGGACAGCTTCCGCGAACTGCTCATCGCTGTCGTCGATGCCCTCGCGGCCCGGCCCGGATATGTCGAGTTCACCGACCTTCCACTGGCGAAACGCCTGATGCTCCACCCGTCGGGTGAGCGGCTGGGACTGACGCTCCTCGAGTACCATGACTGGCCAATTCTGCAGAGCGCGGTTGGCGTTCCGATCGGCGCCCTGGAGGTCCGGCTGCGCACCTTCGCCGGGGCGGTGCTGTCGGCAGGCAAGACACTTGCGGAGGATCGGCAGGCCTATTCGCGGGCATCTGGTCTTGAGTTTCCCGACCAGCGACTGACAGACCTCGCTCTGGCCTTGAAGAAGGGCTCAAGCGGCCCCCAACAAAAGTCGTCGCTCGCCTCACCTTAGGTCATACTTACGTCCGAACAGCTGTTCGCCTATCTTCCCGCGAACGTAAACGAGACCCTCGGGAGCAGCCCCATGGCCGAAGCCTATATCGTCGCCGCCAAACGCACCGCCGGAGGCCGCAAGGGCGGTCGTCTCGCCGGCTGGCACCCCGCCGACCTCGCCGCCCAGGTGCTGGAAGGCCTGATCCGGGACATCGACGCCGATCCGGCCCTGGTCGAGGACGTCATCATGGGCTGTGTCGGCCAGGCCGGCGAGCAGTCGGTCAACATCGCCCGCAACGCCATCCTCGCCTCCTCCCTGCCGGAAAGCGTGCCGGGGACCAGCGTCGACCGCCAGTGCGGCTCCTCGCAACAGGCCATCCACTTCGCCGCCCAGGCGGTGATGAGCGGCGCCATGGACGTGGTCATCGCGTCCGGCGTCGAGAGCATGACCCGGGTGCCGATGGGTACGCCGGCCATCCTGGCCCTGAAGGCCGGCATGGGCAGCTACATGAGCCCCAACATCCAGGCCCGCTATCCCGACATCCAGTTCAGCCAGTTCGCCGGCGCCGAGATGATCGCCAAGAAGTACGGCCTGTCGAAGGACCTGCTCGACGAGTTCGGCTACAACAGCCACCGCAAGGCCATCGAGGCGACCAAGGCCGGCAAGTTCGCCAGCGAGATCGTACCGGTGAAGATCAAGACCGCCGAGGGCGTGGAAGAGGACCACACCGTCGATGAGGGCATCCGCTTCGAGGCCAGCCTGGAAGCCATGCGCGGCGTCAAACTGCTGCAGGAAGACGGTTCGCTGACCGCCGCCACCTCCAGCCAGATCTGCGACGGCGCCTCGGGCGTGGTCATCGTCAACGAGAAGGGTCTGAAGTCGCTGGGCGTCGAGCCGCTGGCTCGCATCCACCATATGACGGTCATTGGCGCCGATCCGGTGATCATGCTGGAGGCCCCGATCCCGGCCACCCAGCGGGCGCTGGAGAAGACCGGCCTGAAGATCGGCGACATCGACCTGTTCGAGGTCAACGAAGCCTTCGCCTCGGTGCCGGCCGCCTGGCTGCAGGTCACCGGCGCCGACCCGGACCGGCTGAACGTCAACGGCGGCGCGATCAGCCTGGGCCACCCGCTGGGTGGGTCGGGCAGCAAGCTGATGGCGACGCTGGTGCATGCGCTGCGGGACCGCGGCGGCAAGTACGGGCTGCAGACGATGTGCGAAGGCGGCGGCCTGGCCAACGTGACGATCATCGAGCGGCTGTAGACGTCTCGACTGAATTGAAGGGGGCTGTCGGCAGTCGCCGGCGGCCCTTTTTCATGTGTGGTCCCCAGCCAGCGCAGCCGATAATCCGGGGACACTATATAGATTTCCCATGGCGCCTGGGTCCGGCCGCAACCTGGTCGAACGGAAATCTATATAGTGTCCCCGGATTATCGGCCCCCCGGCGGCGGGGCTACTTCGCCGTCACCCGCCAGATGATGTTGCCGACGTCGTCCGACACCAGCAGCGCCCCGGCCTTGTCCTCGACGATGGCGACGGGGCGCCCCTGCGCTTCCTTCTTCGCGTTGAGGAAGCCGTCGAGGATCACCACCGGCGCCCCGCCCGGCTGGAAAGCCACGCCGCCGGCCGGCGCGGCCGCGTAGGTCGTGTCGTCGCTGTTTCTCACGAAGATCACCCGATAGCCGCTCGGCGGATCGCGGTTCCAGCTGCCGTGCTGGGCGACGTAGACGCCGTTGCGCAACGGCGCGGGCAGCAGCTGGCCGCGATAGAAATGGATGCCCAGCGAGGCGGTGTGGGCGCCCAGGCCGTAGCTCGGCTTGATGGCCTTGGCGACCATGGCTGGGTTGGCGGGTTCGACCCTGGTGTCGACGTTCTGGCCCCAATAGCTCCAGGGCCAGCCGTAGAAGCCGCCGTCCTGGACCACCGTGAGGTAGTCGGGCGGGGTGTCGTGGCCGATCATGTCGCGCTCGTTGACCGCCACCCACAACGCGCCGTCGCCCGGATAGCGGTAGCCGGGATAGAATTCCATGCCGTTGGGATTGCGCAGGCCGGAGGCGAACACCCGGCGGCCGGAACCGTCGAGATTCATCTCCAGGATGGCGGCGCGTTCCTTTTCGACGTCGAGGCCCTCGTCGGCGATGTTGCTGGATGAGCCGACGCCGACGTAGAGCTTCGACCCGTCCGGTTTGGCGATGATGTTGCGGGCCCAGTGGCCGTTCGAGCCGGTGGCCGGCAGGTCGGCGATCTTCTTGCCGGACCCTTCGATCTTCGTGGCGCCCTCGACGTAATCGAACACCACGATGCTGTCGGTGTTGGCGACGAACAGCTGCTGGCCGACCAGCACCATGCCCGAGGGGGAGTTGAGGCCGGTGATGAAGGGGACCTTCAGTTCGGCGACGCCATCCCCATCACTATCGCGCAGCAGGGTGATGCGGTTGGGGCTGGGCACGGCGGCCCCGGCCTTTTTCATCATGTTCCTGGCGACCATGGCCTCCAGGCCCTTGCCCTCACGGGGCGGGCTGTTGCTCTCGGAGACCAGGATGTCGCCGTTCGGCAGGGCGTAGAGCCAGCGGGGGTGTTCCAGGCCCTCGGCGAAACGGGCGACTTTCAGGCCCGGCGCGGGAGCCGGCGCGGCGCCGGGCGCCCAGCCGACGGCCTGGCGGGCGTTGACCGTCGGCAGCGGCGAGGTCTTGGCGGCCGGCATCTTCGGATCGGGGCCGTAGCCTTCGGAGCCGTCGGAGGTGGTCGGCTTCTGGCAGGCGGCGAGCGAGACGGCGGCCAGCGCAAGGCCGGTCAGCAACAGGCGGTTCATGAGCGTTCCCTCGTTTGGAGGAACGCTACTCCGCAACCTAGCCCGGCGTCACGCGCCAGACGACATTGCCGACATCGTCCGCCACCAGCAGGGCGCCGCGCCTGTCGACGGCGACGCCGACAGGGCGGCCCTTGGTGTGGACGTCCTTGTCGAGGAAGCCGGTCAACACGTCCTGGGCCGGGCCGCTGGGCTTGCCGCCGCTGAAGGGCACGAAGATGACCTTGTAGCCGCTGACCGGGTCCCGGTTCCAGGACCCGTGCTGGCCGACGAAGACGCCGCCGCGGTACTGCGGCATCAGGCCGGCGCGGTAGAAGGTCAGGCCCAGCGAGGCGGTGTGGGCGCCCAGGGCATAGTCGGGGGTCAGGGCGGCGGCGACCTTGGCCGGGTCCTGGGGTTTGACCCGATCATCGACCCGGCCCCAGTAGCTGTAGGGCCAGCCGTAGAAGCCGCCGTCTCGGACAGAGGTCATGTAGTCGGGCACGAGGTCGTGGCCAATCTCGTCCCGCTCGTTGACGGCGGTCCACAGCATGCCCGACACCGGCTCCCAGTCCATGCCGTTGGGGTTGCGCAGGCCCGTGGCGAACAGGCGTTTCTGGCCGGTCGCCAGGTCGATCTCCCAGATGGCGGCGCGGCCTTCCTCCTTGCCCATGCCGTGCTCGGCGACGTTGCTGTTGGAGCCGACGGTTGCGTAGAGCTTGCTCCCGTCCGGGCTGGCGACGATGTTCTTGGTCCAGTGGTGGTTCAGCGGCCCGGCCGGCAGGTCGGTGACCTTGGTGGGCGGGGCGGTAATCGAGGTGGCGCCCGGCGTGTAGGGGAAGCTGACCACCGCATCGCTGTTGGCGACGTAGAAGGTGTTGCCGACCAGGGCCATGCCGAACGGCGAGTTGAGGCCGGTCAGGAAGGCAGTCTTGGTCTCCGCCACGCCGTCGCCGTCGGTGTCGCGCAGCAGGCTGATGCGGTTGGCGGTCGGGGCGGCGGCGCCGGCGTCCTTCATCACCGCCTTCATCACCGCGCCCTTGAGGCCCTTGCCGTCCTCGGGCTTGGGCGGGGCGTTGGTCTCGGCGACCAGCACGTCGCCGTTGGGCAGGACATAGAGCCAGCGCGGGTGGTCCAGGCCGCTGGCGAAGGCCTCGACCTTGAGGCCGGCGGCCGGGACGGGCTTGTCGCCGGCCGGCCAGCCGACGGCCTTGCGGGCGTTGATGGTCGGGATCAGGGCCTTCTGCGGTTCGACGATGGTCGGGTTGGGGCCATAGGTGGCGGAGGAGGGCAGGCTGGTCTGGCCGGCGCAGGCGGCTAGGGCCAGCATCGAGGCGGCGCCCAACAAGGCGAGGGGCGCGCGGGGGAGGGCGGTCACGACTGTGCTTCCTTGTTGGCCGGACGAACGCGGTCCGGCGAAAGCAAAGCGTCCCGCTGTTAGCCTTGTTCCCGCCGGCCTCCAGGCTGGCGCAGCCGAGCGGTGAAGCGTTGGGCGCCGGCCGGGTAGAGGAAGCGGGCGGTGGTGACGCAGTCGCCGGACAGCCAAGTCTTGCGTTCCAGGCAAAGCAGGGCCGAACCGCTGGAAATTCCTAGTCTTTTGGCGGTCTGGCCGTCGGCGGCCAGGGCGGTGATGGCGTGTTCGGCCTCGGTCCAGGGGACATGGGTCAGGAGCCAGGCGCCGGGCGGCTGGTCCTCGAAGCGCTCGCGGGCGGCGGCGGGAGCGGCGTCCAGGCTGATCAGCCGCTCCTCCAGGGCGTGGGGCTCGCCGTCGGCCAGGTGCAGGCCGATGACCAGCAGGACGGGGGCGCCCTCGGCGATCCCCAGGGCGGCGGCGTCCTGCGCCGAGGCGCCGGCCTCGCGGCGGGCGAGGCGGCGGAAGCTGTAGGCGCGGCCGGAGGCGCGAACCTCGGCGGCGACGTCGCGGATCTCCAGCACCGTCTCCTGCACCGTGCGGCGGGCGACGAAGGTGCCGGCCCGCTTGCGGCGCTGGACCATGCCGGCCTCGGCCAGGGCGGTGATGGCCTTGCCCACGGTCATGCGGGCGCAGTTCCACTCGGCGGCCAGATCGGTCTCGTTGGGCAGCTTTTCGCCGGGCTTGTAGATGCCGGCGAGGATGTCGGCTTCGAGCCGGGCGCGGATGGATTCGTGGAGCGGCTGGGTCATGCGGTGAGGCCTTTGAGGACGGCGCTGTAGCGGGCGTTGATGGTGCTGCGGCCAAGGTGACGGCCGTTCTCGACGACGCGGCGACCGCTGGCGTAGACGGATGCGATGGCGGTGCGGCCTTGCGAGAAGACCCAGGTGTCGAGGGCCAGGTCGTCGGTGCGGCCGGTCATGTCGGGGTGGGCCATGTCGAGACAGACGACATCGGCGCGATGGCCGGCGGCGATCGTACCGAGCGGCTGGCCGAGGGCCTGGGCGCCGCCCCTGCAGGCGCCGGTGAGCAGGGCGCGGCCGGTGCTTTCGCCCTCGGTCTGGGACAGCAGGTTGCGGCCGCGAAGGTGGAGGCGCTGGGCGTATTCGAGCTGGCGCAGCTCGCCGGCCGCGTCGATGGCGATGTTGCTGTCGGTGCCGACGCCGAAGCGGCCGCCGGCGGCCAGGTAGTCGCTGGAGGGGAAGATGCCGTCGCCGAGGTTGGCCTCGGTGATCGGGCAGAGGCCGGCGACAGCGCCGGATTTGGCGAGGCCCCGGGTTTCCTCCGGGGTCAGATGGGTGGCGTGGATCAGGCACCAGCGCCCATCGACGCCGGCGTGGTCCAGCAGCCATTCGACCGGGCGCTGGCCGGACCAGGCCAGGCAGTCCTCGACCTCCTTGACCTGTTCGGCTGCATGGATGTGCACCGGGCCGGAGGCGAGCGGCAGGATGGCCTTCAGTTCGTCCGGCGTGGCGGCGCGCAGGCTGTGGGGGGCGACGCCAACGATCGCGCCGTCTTTCTGGAGTGCTTCGACAATGCGGGCGAAGCGGCCGGGATCGTTGATGAAACGGCGCTGACCGGGCGTCGGCGGTTCGCCGCCGAAGGTGGCGTGGGCGTAGAAGACCGGCAGCATGGTGATGCCGATGCCGGTGTCGTCGGCGGCCTTCAGGTGGCGGCGGGCCAGTTCGGCGACGTCGGCGTACGGCGAGCCGTCGGGGCTGTGGTGCAGGTAGTGGAACTCGGCGACGGCGGTGAAGCCGGCCTCCAGCATGTCGGCGAAGGCGTAGGCCGCGATGGCCTCGACGTCGTCCGGGCCGAGGCGCGCCAGGAAGCGGTACATGACCTCGCGCCAGGTCCAGAAACTGTCCTGGGCCGGGCCGCGGCGTTCGGCCAGGCCAGCCATGGCGCGCTGGAAGGCGTGGCTATGCAGGTTGGGGACGCCGGGGACGCCAAGCGCCTCGCGGGCCTCGCCGGAACGGGGCGCGGCGCCGGCCTCGATGGCGGTGATCAGCCCGCCTTCGCTGGTGATCCGGACGTCGGCCGCCCAGCCGTCAGGCAGCAGGGCGCGGTCGAGGAACAGGGTCGTCTGCATGGGCGGAGGATCAGGTTGCCAGATGAATATGTCTAGACATATTGTGCCGACCTTCGCGGAGGATTCATGCATTTCGACCGGCTCTGGCGTGGCGGACGGCTGGCGACTCTCGACGAGTCGGTCGCGGGCCTGGGGCTGGTCGAAGACGGGTCGGTGGGCTGTGTGGGCGGGCGGATCGCCTTTGTCGGCACGGATCTGCCGGAAGGCTGGACGGCCGGCGAGGTGATCGAACTCGATGGCCGGCTGGTCACCCCCGGGCTGATCGACTGCCATACCCACCTGGTGTTCGCTGGCGACCGGGCCGACGAGTTCGAGATGCGGCTGCGGGGCGAGACCTACGAGACCATCGCGGCGGCCGGGGGCGGCATCGTCTCGACGGTGGCCAAGACCCGGGCGGCCAGCGAGGCCGAGCTGACTGCCGGCGCGCTGGAACGGCTCGATCGGCTGATGGCCGAGGGGGTCACGGCGATTGAGATCAAGTCGGGCTATGGCCTCGATCTCGACAGCGAACTGAAGATGCTGCGGGCGGCGCGGGCGCTGGAAGGCGCGCGGGCGGTCACCGTGGCGACCAGCCTGCTGGCGGCCCACACCCTGCCGCCGGAGCATCGGGACAGCCGCGAGGCCTATGTCTCGAAGGTCGTGGACCAGATCATTCCGGCCGCCGTCGGCCTGGCCGACGCGGTCGACGCCTTCTGTGAGAGCAACGCCTTCACCCCGGACGAGGTGCGGCGGGTGTTCGACGCGGCCAGGGCCCACGGCCTGCCGGTGCGGCTGCACGCCGACCAGCGGACGGCCGGCGGCGGGGCGCAGCTGGCGGCGGAATACGGGGCCTTGAGCGCCGACCATCTGGAGCGGACGGACGCCGAGGGGGCCAGGGCGCTGGCGGCGGCGGGGACGGTGGCGGTGCTGCTGCCGGGGGCCTTCTATGCCCTGCGCGACGAGGAGAAGCCGCCGGTGGCGCTGTTCCGGGAGGCTGGGGTGCGGATGGCGGTGGCCACCGACTGCAATCCGGGCAGTTCGCCGCTGACCTCGCTGCTGACGGCGGTGAACATGGCGGTGATCCTGTTCGGCCTGACCGTGGACGAGGCGCTGGCCGGGGTCACCCGCGAGGCGGCGCGGGCCATCGGGCGGTGGGACGAGATGGGCTCGATCACGGTCGGCAAGGCCTGCAACCTGGCGATCTGGGATGCGACCCGGCCGGTGGAGCTGGCCTACTGGCTGGGGCGCAATCCGCTGCGCAGCCGTGTTTTTCAGGGAGAGCCGTCGTGACGGTGCTGTTGACCCCCGGCGAGGCGAGCCTCGCCGACTGGCGCGAGCTGTTCGAGGGCGGGGTTCCGACGCTGAGCCTGAAGGCCTGGCCGGCGATCGCCGCCAGCGCGGCGGTGGTGGAGCGGATCGTCGGCAAGGGCGAGGCCGTCTATGGCGTCAACACCGGCTTCGGCAAGCTGGCCAACATCCGCATCGAGACTGCCGACCTGGCGCGGCTGCAGCGCAACATCGTGCTCAGCCACGCGGCCGGGGTCGGGGCGCCGCTGGAGGCGCCGGTGGTGCGGCTGATGCTGGCGCTGAAGGCGGCGAGCCTCGGGCGCGGGGCCTCGGGGGTGGCGCCGGCGACGGTGGAGATGCTGCTGGCCATGCTGGCCCGCGACTGCCTGCCGTCGATCCCCAGCCAGGGCAGCGTCGGGGCGTCGGGGGACCTGGCGCCGCTGGCCCATATGGCGGCGGCGATGATCGGGGTCGGCGAGGCCTTCGTCGCCGGCAAGCGGATGAGCGCCAAGCAGGCGCTGGCCAAGGTGGGGCTGCAGCCGCTGGTGCTGGGGCCCAAGGAGGGGCTGGCGCTGCTCAACGGCACCCAGTTCTCGACGGCCTGCGCCCTGGCCGGGCTGTTCCGCATCGAGCGGGTGTTCCAGGCGGCGATGGTGGCCGGGGCCCTGTCGGTCGAGGCGGCCAAGGGCTCGGTGGCGCCGTTCGATCCGCGCATCCACGCCCTGCGCGGCCACCGTGGCCAGGCCGAGGTGGCGGCCTCGTTCCGCACCCTGCTGGCCGGCAGCGCTATCCAGGTCAGCCATGCCCATTGCGAGAAGGTGCAGGACCCCTACTGCCTGCGCTGCCAGCCGCAGGTGATGGGGGCGATCCTGGACCTCGGGCGGCAGGCGGCGACCACCCTGGGCATCGAGGCCGGCGGGGTGACCGACAATCCGCTGATCTTCACCAAGACCGGCGAGGCGATCAGCGGCGGGAATTTCCATGCCGAGCCGGTGGCCTTCGCGGCCGACATGCTGGCCATGGCGGTCTGCGAGATCGGCTCGATGAGCGAGCGGCGGACGGCCATGCTGGTCGACCCGGCGCTGTCGGGGCTGCCGGCCTTCCTGACGCCGCGGCCGGGGATCAATAGCGGCTTCATGATCCCGCAGGTGACGGCGGCGGCGCTGGTCAGCGAGAACAAGCAGCGGGCCTATCCGGCCAGCGTCGACAGCATTCCGACCAGCGCCAACCAGGAGGACCATGTGTCGATGGCGGCGCATGGGGCGCGGCGGCTGCTGGACATGGCCGAGAACGCCGCCCAGGTGGTGGCCATCGAGGTCCTGGCGGCGGTGCAGGGGTGCGACTTCCACACCGGGCTGGCGTCGAGCCCGGGGCTGGAGGCGGCGCGGGCGCTGGTTCGGGCCAAGGTCCCGCATCTGGAGGACGACCGCTATTTCGCGCCGGACATGGCGGCGGCGGCCGGGCTGGTGAAGTCCGGGGCGCTGGTGAAGGCGGTTGGGGCGGCGCTGCCGGGGATGGTGGAATGAAGGTTCTTCCGTTTGTCCCTGTTGCTCCCACCCCCACCGCCGTCATCCTAGGCCTTGTGCCTAGGACCCACCTGTCAGCTCGCACGAACCAAGAGGGTGGGATCGCGGCCGCGATCCCAAGGCAACCGCTCGCGGCGGCCGAACCGTGGGTCCTAGGCACAAGGCCTAGGATGACGAGAGAGGTGGGGGTTGTGTTCGGAGCCCTCTCACGATGAGGGAGTGGCTCCACGTCCGTCAGGGCCAGGCGCCGCTGGTCATCTCCATCCCGCACGCCGGGACGGTGATCCCGGGCGAGATCGCCGAGCATCTCGTCTCGCATGACCTCGCCATCCATGACGCCGACTGGTTCATCCCCGAGCTCTACGCCTTCGCCGAAAGCCTCGACGCCACCATCGTGCGCACCGAGATTTCCCGCACCGCCATCGACGTCAACCGCGACCCGTCGGGCCAGAGCCTCTATCCCGGCCAGGCGACCACCGGCCTCTGTCCTGACACCACCTTCGACGGCGAGCCGCTCTACAAGCCCGGCTACACGCCCCGCCAGGCCGAGATCGCCCGGCGGCGGATCAGCTATTTCGCGCCCTATCACGACGCCCTGGAAGGTGAGATCGATCGGCTGCGGCTGATCCATCCGCGCATCGTGCTGTACGACGCCCATTCGATCCGCTCCTGCGTCGCGCGGCTGTTCGAGGGCGAGCTGCCGGCCCTGAACCTGGGGACCAACAGCGGGGCCAGCGCCGAGGCCGGGGCGGTGGCGATCGCCGAAAAGCACATGGCGGCGTCGGGCTTCACCGCCGTCACCAACGGCCGCTTCAAGGGCGGCTGGATCACCCGCCACTACGGTCGGCCCGAGCAGGGGGTGCACGCCCTGCAGATGGAGATCGCCCAGCGGGCCTACATGGACGAGCCCGCCGGCCTCGACCTGCCCGCCTGGAACCCTGAGCGCGCCGCCGCCCTGCAGGCCGTGCTGGAACCGATGCTGACCGACCTGATCGACTGGGCCCCCTCGAAGGACTCTGGACAATGACCCGTCTCGACAACACCCGCCGCATCCGCAGCCCGCGCGGCCTCGAACTCTCAGCCAAGTCCTGGCTGACCGAGGCGCCGATGCGGATGCTGATGAACAACCTCGATCCGGAGGTGGCCGAGCGGCCGGAGGACCTGGTGGTCTACGGCGGCATCGGCCGGGCAGCGCGGGACTGGGAGAGCTATGACCGCATCGTCGCCACCCTCAAGCGGCTGGAGGCGGACGAGACCCTGCTGATCCAGTCGGGCAAGCCCGTGGGGGTGTTCCGCACCCATGCCGACGCGCCGCGGGTGCTGCTGGCCAACTCCAACCTGGTGCCGCACTGGGCGACCTGGGACCACTTCCACGAGCTCGATCGCAAGGGGCTGATGATGTACGGCCAGATGACGGCCGGCTCGTGGATCTACATCGGCAGCCAGGGCATCGTTCAGGGCACCTATGAGACCTTCGTCGAGGCGGGCCGCCAGCACTATGGCGGCGACCTGTCGGGGCGGTGGATCCTGACGGCGGGCCTGGGCGGCATGGGCGGGGCCCAGCCGCTGGCGGCGGTGATGGCCGGGGCGTCCTGCCTGGCCATCGAATGCCGCGAGAGCCGGATCGAGATGCGGCTGAAGACCGGCTACCTGGACGTGAAGGCCACGGGCCTGGACGAGGCCCTGACCATCATCGAGCGGGCCTGCGCCGAGAAGCGGGCGGTCAGCGTCGGGGTAGTCGGCAACGCCGCCGAGATGCTGCCGGAGATGGTGCGGCGCGGCGTGCGGCCGGACCTGGTCACCGACCAGACCAGCGCCCACGACCCGGTCAACGGCTATCTGCCGGCCGGCTGGAGCGTCATGGAGTGGGACGAGCGGCGCGAGCGCGATCCCAAGGCCGTCGAGCAGGCGGCGCGGCGCTCGATGGCCCGGCACGTCGAGGCCATGCTGGAGTTCCACAAGGCCGGCGTGCCGACCGTCGACTACGGCAACAACATCCGCCAGGTGGCGCTGGAGGAGGGGGTGGCCGACGCCTTCGCCTTCCCGGGCTTCGTGCCGGCCTATATCCGGCCGTTGTTCTGCCGGGGGGTGGGGCCGTTCCGCTGGGCGGCGCTGAGCGGCGATCCGGAGGATATCGCGAAGACCGACGCCAAGGTGAAGGAGCTGCTGCCGGACAACAAACACCTGCACCGCTGGCTCGACATGGCGGCCGAGAAGATCCAGTTCCAGGGGCTGCCGGCGCGGATCTGCTGGGTGGGGCTGGGCGACCGCGACAAGCTGGGCCTGGCGTTCAATGAGATGGTGGCGCGCGGCGAGATCGGGCCGGTGGTGATCGGGCGCGATCACCTCGACAGCGGCTCGGTGGCCAGTCCGAACCGCGAGACCGAGGCGATGAAGGATGGATCGGACGCGGTGTCCGACTGGCCGCTGCTCAACGCGCTGCTCAACACCGCCAGCGGCGCGACCTGGGTGTCGCTGCACCACGGCGGCGGCGTCGGCATGGGCTTTTCCCAGCACAGCGGCATGGTCATCGTCTGCGACGGCACGCAGGACGCCGCCCGGCGCATCGCCCGGGTGCTGTGGAACGACCCGGCGACGGGGGTGATGCGGCATGCCGACGCCGGATACGACGAGGCGATCGACTGGGCCCGCCAGAAGGGCCTGGACCTGCCGTCGCTGGGGTAGCCGACAGCGGGGGCATATAATCCGGGGACACTATATAGATTTTTCGCGGCCCCGCCGGGGGTGGCGGAGAGGCCGGTTTGAGGCGAAAATCTATATAGTGTCCCCGGATTATATGCTGCTCGGTAGGATGCGCCCCTCAAACATCCGTTTGAAATTTGCGACAGCCCTCCCTAAGGTCAATCGCAAATCAAGGGAGCACGTCATGGGTCGTCTGTCGGGCAAGGTCGCCATCGTTACCGGAGCCGCCAGCGGCATTGGCCGGGCCAGCGCCAAGCTGTTTGCCGCCGAGGGGGCCAGCGTGGTGGCCTTCGACATGGCCGAGGCGGTCAATGACACCGTCGCCGAGATCGTCGCCGACGGCGGCAAGGCCATCGCCATCACCGGTGACGCCGGCTCCGAGGCCGAGGTCAGCGCCCTGGTCGACAAGGCGGTGGAGACCTACGGCGGCCTCGACATCGCCTTCGCCAACGCCGGCGTCTCGGGCGGCTGGATCACCCTGCCGGAGCTGACCGAAGAGAGCTTCATGGGCCTGTTGCGGATCAACGTCGTCGGCCCGGCGATGATGATCAAGCACGCCTCGCGGGTCATGGCCCCCAAGGGCAAGGGCTCGATCATCTGCACCGCGTCGGTGGCGGCGCTGCGGTCGGGGGCGGGCGGCACGCCCTACAGCGCCTCCAAGGCCGGCGTCATCTCGATGGTGCAGACCACGGCCCAGCAGCTGGGCGGCACCGGCATCCGGGTCAACGCCATCTGCCCGGGGCTGATCGAGACGGGGATGACCAAGCCGATCTTCGACGGCGCCAAGGCCAAGGGCTCGGAAGGCAAGATCGGCCAGCTGAACCCGCTGCGCCGGGCCGGCCAGCCGATCGAGATCGCCCAGATGGCGCTGTTCCTGGCCAGCGACGACGCCTCATATGTGAACGGCCAGGCGATGGTGGTCGACGGCGGGCTGTCGAGCTCGCACCCGGTGGCGCGGCCGGGCTCGCTGAGCTGAAATGGAAGAGGGGACACATTGAAATCAGCGATTTCAATGTGTCCCCGTTTGCCTACCCTTCAAACGCCGCGATCACCTCGGCCGGGTGGGTGTAGTAGGCCAGGAAGCCGGCCCCGGGCAGCTCGGTGATCTGGACCCCCGGCAGGGCGTCGCGCCAGAATCCCATGTGGACCGGCCAGTCGAGCCCGCCGCACAGCAGGATGCTCCAGTGCTCGCCGCCGATGTTGGCCGGCAGGGTCCAGCCGAGGGCGTAGACGGCCATCTCGGCCGCCCAGCCGGCGCTGGTCCGGGCCGACATCGCCCGCGAGTCGCGCAGGATGCGGGTCATGACCAGCGGATCGTCGATGACGGCGCGGTCGGCGGGCGCGACCTCCAGGGACCGGCGGATGGTCTTGGTCAACAGGTCGGTGCGGGTCTGACGGCGCAGCATCTCGCCGAGCGGGGCGATCAACTCGGGGTGCTTGAGCAGGCTGCGGGAGATGGCCCCGATCAAGGATCGGTGGGTGCGCTCGACCTCGCGCGGCGGGCGCGGGTTCATCAGCAGGCCGCGGCCGATGCGGTCGCCGTGGCGGGCCGCGAAGGCCAGGCCGGCGGCGGTCGAGCCGTCGCGGACCATGACGTCGACCTTGCGCAGCTTCAGCGCCGTCAGCACCGCCAGCAGATCGTCGGCCTGGACCTCCAGATGGCTCTCCGGCGTCGGGGCCGGGTCGGTGAGGCCGAACCCCGGACGCTGGACGGCCAGCGGCCGGTAGCCGGCGCGGTGCAGCAGGGCGACGAAGCCCAGCGGCAGGATGCGGCCCGTCGAATAGCCGTGGAAGACCACCACCGGCCGGCCGCCCTTGGGGCCATAGTCGACGAAGGCGACGCGGCGGCCGCACTCCAGGCTGAGGATACGGGGCCGGCCCTCGGGATCGATCGGCTCGACGACGGTCTCGGAGGCTTCGGTGAAGGCGGTCAGGGCGCCGGCCTCGACGGTCAGGCGGACCAGGTCCTTGGCCTTGTTGACCCCGGTCTTGGCGAACACCGCCTTCAGCTGGCCGCGGACGGTGGCCTCCTTGACGCCGAGGGCGGCGGCCACCTCGCGGGCGGTCAGGCCCTCGGCGAAGCGGGCGGCGGCCTTGGCTTCCGCGGGCGTGGCGCCGAACAGGGCGCGTAGCACCGCCTCGACGTCGCCGATCGGGGCGCCGACGCCGCTCATCAGGTCCATCATCCGGCGGACCAGGTCGGGGCTGCGGCGGGCCCCGGCCTTGCGCATGGCCTTCTTCAGCGCCTCGCGGGCGGTCTCGCGGCCCACCCCGATGCGTTCGGCCGCCTCGGCCAGGTTGGGGGCGTCGAGCAGGGCCTCGGCCAGGCGCGCCTCCAGCGGCGTGAAACCGAAGGCCTGGGCGGCGCGGACGGCCAGGGCGCTGACCCGTGAGGGGGCGAAGCCGAGCAGAGCGACGCGGCGGCCGGGCAGCAGCAGCTGGGCGCGGCTGGCGTCGGACAGCGGCCAGCGCAGGGCCAGGGTCTCGACCGCCGCGCAGGCGGCGATGACGCCGCCGTCCTCGGTCTCGACCAGGCCCGAGGCCTGGCCCTGCTTCTGGGCCAGGCGGACCAGGCGGCGGAAGGCGGGGATGTCGGTGGGGTCGCCGAACCATTTGATGAACTGCGGATCGGCCTGGGCCAGGGCCCCGCTGGGCGAGATCACCGCCGCCCCGAGCGAGCCCTCTGGGGCGACGGCCGCGAAGCCGGCGGCGGTGTCGAGCTTGGCCGCCTCGCCGAGCGCTTCGGCGAAGGCGGCGGGGTCGTGGACGAGGGTGGAATCGAGCAGCGCCCAGCCGTCCAGCACCGCATCCACGGGCTGGCCCTCGGCCAGGCGGCC
Organism: Caulobacter sp. GW821-FHT11A05; assembly: GCF_058809015.1. Taxonomy (NCBI): domain Bacteria; kingdom Pseudomonadati; phylum Pseudomonadota; class Alphaproteobacteria; order Caulobacterales; family Caulobacteraceae; genus Caulobacter; species Caulobacter sp. GW821-FHT11A05. The sequence goes on from NZ_JBXASF010000002.1 coordinate 254,679, forward strand.
GCGCAGAGACTCGGACAGGGATGCCGTGGCGTTCACTTCGGGGGATCGAAGGGGGATTTCGCGCGCCGGGTCAAGGGCGTGAACGCCGTTCGGGGATCATCGGGTGACCTAGGGTGAGCGTCAGAATTTCTGGTTGGCGACGTCTCTCAAACAATCGTTTAAACGCACAATGTCACTCACCGGAGAGCCAATGTGAGCACGCAGGCCCTGTTCCGTCCCTTCCAGGTCAAGTCGATGACCCTGGCCAACCGCATCGCCATGGCGCCGATGACCCGCAGCTTCTCGCCGGGCGGCGTGCCGACGGCTGAGGTCGTCGACTACTACCGCCGCCGGGCCGAGAACGGCGTCGGGCTGATCATCTCCGAGGGCACGGGGGTGGCGCGGCCGGCCTCGCTGAACGATCCCAACATTCCGCGTTTCCATGGCGAGACCGAGCTGGCCGCCTGGAAGGACGTCATCGAGGCGGTGCACGCGGCCGGCGGCAAGATGGCCCCGCAGCTGTGGCACGTGGGCGCGGTGCGCACCCGCGATCCGGAATGGAAGCCGCCGGGTCCCTACGACAGCCCCTCGGGCCTGTCCTCGCCCGGCAAGCAGTTCGGTGAGCCGATGACCGACGCGGAGGTGGCCGACGCCATCGACGCCTTTGCCAAGGCGGCCGGCGCCGCCAAGGCCCTGGGCTTCGACGCCGTCGAGCTGCACGGGGCCCACGGCTATCTGATCGACCAGTTCTTCTGGGACGGCGTCAACGTCCGCGAGGACCGCTGGGGCGGCAAGAGCCTGCCGGAGCGGGCCCGGTTCGCGGCCGAGATCCTGCGGGCCGTGCGGCGCGAGGTCGGCGAGGACTATCCGGTCATCATCCGCCTGTCGCAGTGGAAGCAGCAGGACTTCACCGCCCGGCTGGCGACCACGCCGACCGAGATGGAGGCCTGGCTGCAACCGCTGGCCGACGCCGGCGCCGACGTCTTCCACTGCAGCCAGCGGCGGTTCTGGGAGCCGGAGTTCGAGGGCAGTGACCTGAACTTCGCCGGCTGGGCCGGCAAGCTGACCGGCAAGCCGACGATCACCGTCGGCTCGGTCGGCCTGTCGGGCGAGTTCGTCGCGGCCTACGGCGGCGAGGCCAGCCAGCCGGCCAGCCTCGATGGCCTGCTCGAGCGGCTGGAGCGCGACGAGTTCGACCTGGTGGCGGTCGGCCGCGCCCTGCTGCAGGACCCCGAATGGGTGATCAAGATCCGCGACGGCCGCGAGGACGAGCTGAAGAGCTTCGAGCGGTCGGCGATGGGGGTGCTGTACTAGCGCTCCTCCCTCCCCGACTTGGGGAGGGCAGACGCGCGCAAGCGCGTCGGGTGGGGAAGTGGCGAGCGCTGCTGTGACAGTCCAACCCACTTCCCCACCCGGCGCTTCGCGCCACCCTCCCCATTCGGGGAGGGACGGAGTCTAAGCGTTGAAGTTCAGCCTCAGCCCCGGCCGCGGCCAGGTCGCCCTGTACAGCTTCCCCGTCCCCGAGGCCGTGATCCACGCCGTCCGCATGTCCGGGCCGCCGAAGCAGATGTTGGTGCAGAGGATGTCCGGGAAGGGGTAGTGCTCGGTCGTGCCGTCCGGGTCGAAGGCGGTGATGCCGCCGTTGATGATGGTGGCGACACAGACCTTGCCGCCGGCCTCGACGGCCAGGCTGTCGAGCAGCTGGTAGCCCGGCAGGTTGCAGACCACGCGGCCGGGCTGGAACGGCGGCGGCTCGGCCAGTTCGCCGGGGGCGGTGATGTCGAAGGCCCAGAGGCGCCCCAGGTTGGTGTCGGCCATATAGACCACGTCCTCGTCCGGCGAGAGACCGACGCCGTTGGGCGAGACGAAGTGGTCGCGCAGGCGGGTGATCTTCGAGCCGTCCGGCCGGGCGTAGTAGAGGGCGCCGAACTTGCGGCCCTCCGGCGTCGAGCAGCCGTGGTCGGTGAACCACATCCCGCCCTGGCGATCGAAGACCAGGTCGTTGGGCCCGACCAGCCGCTTGCCGTCGCAGGCCTCGTAGACGGTCTCGACCTGGCCGGTGGCGATGTCGACGCGCTGGATGGAGCCGCCGATGTGGCTGGCGGGCGTCGGGCCGGGGATCAGCAGGCCCTGCATCTCCAGCCACTCGAAGCTGCCGCCGTTGTTGGTGACGTAGATCTTGCCGTCCGGGCCGATAGCCGCGCCGTTGGGGCCGCCGCCGGTCTCGGCGACGGTGGTCTTCACGCCGTCGGGAGTGATGCGGGTCAGCCGCTGGGCGGCGATCTCGGTGAGGATCACCGAGCCGTCGTGCATGGCGATGGGACCCTCGGGGAAGCGCAGTCCCTCGGCGACCAGTTCAATGTCCACTTGGCGTTCCTCTCAGCGTTTTCTGACGGCGTTTTTCGTTACGCCGATAGAACCCGGTGACCTGACGTCAGCGCAAGAGCTCGAACTGGTAGAGGGCCAGTTCGCCGGCGTTATCGAGCCAGGCGCGGGCCTGGCCGCCGCGTTGCAGGGCGGCGCGATCCTGCCAGACGGTCCCGCCGGCCGGGATGACGGCCTTGGGCGTCTTGCAGGGGACCGCCAGGGTGACGGCCTGGCCGTTGCGGTAGCGGGCGCCGCGCTCGACCTGATGCACCTTGCCGGCCACCTGGCACGGGCCGTGGTCGCGGGCCGGCGGGGTGACCTTGGCGATGTCGAGGACGATGACGTTGGGGGCCTCGTCGCGGGCCTGCTGGTAGTACTGCGGGGCCAGGGCGGCGTGGGCGGCGCCGGCGGTGAGGGCCAGGGTCAGGGCGAGAACAAGCGGCTTCATCGTTTGCGCTCCAGGATGCGGAAGACGAAGGGGTGGTCGTCCTTTTCGCCGGGCGCGTGGGCCTCGCGGTGGACCTCGCTCCAGGCGGCTTCGTCGAAGGCTGGGAAGAAGGCGTCGCCCTCGGGCTCGGCCTCGACCTCGGTGATGTAGAGCCGCCTGGCGCGTGGCATGGCCAGTTCGAACAGGGCCGTGCCGCCGATGATGCAGACCTCTTTGGCGCCGTCCTCCTCGGCCTGCTCGCTGGCCATCTCGACGGCCTCGTTGAAGTTCTCGACGTGGACGGCGGTCTTGGGCTCAAAGCTGCCGTCGCGGCTGAGCACGATGTTCAGCCGGCCGGGCAGGGGCTGCAGCGGCAGGCTGTCCCAGGTCTTGCGGCCCATGATCACCGGCTTGCCCAGCGTGTTGGCCTTGAACCAGGCCATGTCGGAGCGGATGCGCCAGGGCAGGTCGCCCTTGTTTCCGATGACCCCGTTGCGGGCGCGGGCGACGACGATTGCGAGGGGAAGAACCATGGCGCGGACCCTACGCCGCGTCGCCTTCGCCCGTCATCCTCAGTTTGGTGGGGTGATGGTCAGCAGGACATCGTCGCGGGCCCCCAGCGTCTTGGCGGCGCAGGCGGCGGGCCTGAAGGCCAGGTCATGGCACAGCCGCACCTCGCGCAGGCGGTTGTCCTGGCTGGTGGCGATGGCGACGGCCTCGCGGGGCAGGCCCGGGTTGGCGGCGGCGAAGGCGTCGCGCAGGGCGCCGGCCGTGAGGGTGTCGCCCGCCAGCGCCGGTTTCTTCAGGCCGTCCCACAGCTTGCGGGACTGGTCGAAATAGGCCTCCGGGCTGTCCCAGGCGCAGACGCCGTGGGCGGCGTATTCATGCTGCTGCAGCCGGGCCGAGGGGATCATGCAGAAGTTCCTGGCGACCGTTGCCGCGCTCAGGGCCTGGGAGGGCCGGCAGTAACGGGGGTGCTTGCCGTCGGCGCTGTTGGGCCACAGGCCGTGCAGGGTCCAGGTCCGGCCGCTGTCGCAGGCGCTGGCATCGGAGGTGTCGGCGGCCTGGCTGCGGCAGGCTTCCGGCTGCCAGGCGATGGCCAGCAGGTAGGTGTCGGGGGTGAAGTCGGCGACCACCTTGTCGGCGGGGCCGACCTCGGCGGGGACGGCTTCGAGGTCGGCGGGAACAGCGCACTCGGCGGCGGGCCCGGCGGCGACCTCGGCCTCGCGGGCCACACAGGCGGTCAGGGCGAGGAAGGCGACAAGGGTCAGGGCTAGACGCATGGGGCGGCCTTTCGGAGGACCGCTTCTAGCCCGCGGCGAGGGCTACTTCCAGATCACCGACACCGAGGTGGTGGCCGGGCTGCCCGGCCGATCGGTGAGGGCCAGGACGACCAGGCCGTTGGGGCGGGCTAGGTCGGCATAGCCCCCCATCACGCCGCCGCCGTTGATCGGACCGTCGGCCATCACCGGCAGGCCCCGCGAGCGGGCGGCCAGGGCTCGGCGCAGGGCGGCCTTGTCGTGGAAGCCCGGCGAGGCGGTGATCTCGCACAGCCGGACGGGGCCGCCGCCCATGGTGTTGTTCCCCATGCCGGAGGCGATCACCGTCGAACCCACAGGCTTGACGCGGCCGCCACTGGAGACGGTGCGGTAGCCGAGGGCGTCCAGCCCGCTCTCCCAGTTGGCCTGGCCCTGCAGGACCCGCAGGCAGAGGTCGACGGTGGAGACCATGGCGTCGGTCACGGGGTCGCCGGACTGGGCGGCGGCCGGCGCGGCCAGCAGCAACACGGCGGCGAGGGCGGGGGCGAGGCGACGGCTGATCATGCTCCGACCCTAGGCCTGCCCAAGGCCAGGCCGCATGCCCAAAAACGGGGCCTGTTCTACTGCCGCCAGATCACCGACAGGAAGGTCTTGGCCGGCAGGCCGTCCATGGCCGGCCGTTCGGTAATGGTCAGGCCGATCAGCGGGCCCTTCGGGTTCTCGAAACCGCTCTGGATGCCGCCGTTCTTGTCGGGCCTGGGGGCGACGGGGTTCAGGGGATAGGCGCCGGCCCGCTCGGCGAGAGCGGCCTTGAGGCCCGGTACGTCGACACTGGCCGGCGACATGTTGACGGCGCAGATCCTGAACGAGCCGCTGGCCAGGTTGGTGATCGCCAGCTCCGTCGCCATCATCGACTTGCCGACCTTCTTGCCCCAGCCGCCATTGCCGGTGCGGCCCCAGCCCTTGCGCTTGGCGTCCTTGTCGTAGTCCGCCTTGCCGCTCATGGTCGCCAGGCAGTGGTCCAGCATGGCGATCAGCACCTTGGTCGCCGGATCGGTGACGGGGGTCTGGGCGACGGCCGGAGTGGCGAGCAGCGCGAGAGCGGCGACCGTGGCGAGGAGAGGGCGAAGTGCGACCATGCGGCCACCGTAGCAAGCCCGATCGCTCGTGGTCAGCCCCTGATGATCCGCAGATAGGTTTCAGCCGACAGGCTCTCGGTCGCGAAACTTGAGTTCATTTGCCTTTCTTAGGCGGTGAAGCCGGAAGAGCCGGCGCGCGAGGAATTACTGTCGGCGTGCCAGCTCCCTTGGTCGTTGGTCTCGTCACCAACGTTGGCGCACCGTCTTGAGCGAAGGTTGGTCGCTTGGAGAACTTGTCCATAGAGCGCCTTTCGAATCTAGAATTTCAACATATCCAGGACGATATCCCTGTGATCAAAGCGCCGCGCCCGCTGTTTGCAAAAGTCCTTGAGATTCTTGCAAACATGCGACTTAGCGGTTAGGGCCTTGATTGCCGGCGCATATTCATTTGCAGCCATGCCGTCCAAATAGTCGCAAATAGTTTCTTCTATAAAATCGGCAGTTTTTCCTTTTATGGCACCGTCGCTAATCGTGATTACAAAATAGTCGAAGTGGCCCAGTATTTGGCCAACGCAGAAATTAAACCTATGACGGCTGGGGTCTTCCTCGTCGGTGAGCGCAGCAGCGCTCATGCAGCAATCCCAGAGTTCTCTGGATATTGCGAGAAAGTTCTGCCCAATCGAAATGTTGGTGGCCTGGCGGGCCAGACTAACTTGGTATCCTACGAAGAATAGAGCGAGCACTGCGGCAAATGCCGTGATTGCGTCAGCCCAATTGGGGGCATCCATCTGTGCTTACTTCGAGGGAGGCGGCGGCGGCGGGGGTGGCGGTGAAGGTGCCGCAGGCACGACAGTCGGCGTTCCTACGTTGGGGCTCGGCGCAGGGCTTACGCCCACGCTTGGTGCGCCCTTTTGAAAAGGCACTGGTCCCCCATTCTTGTCAGCCATTTCAGATTTCCTAGTTCATTAGGAACCAACTAGAACAAAAAGGAAACAAAATCAAATGTTCTAGACCGCGATCGGCGCCTTGATCGTCGGATGCGCCTGGTAGCCCTCGACCAGGAAGTCGCCGAGTTCGAAGGCGAACAGGTCGTCCTTGTCGGCCAGGGTCATGGTCGGGAACAGGTAGGGCTCGCGGGCCAGCTGCTGTTTGGCCTGGTCCAGATGGTTCAGATAGAGGTGGGCGTCGCCGAAGGTGTGGACGAACTCGCCGGGCTCAAGCCCCGTCACCTTGGCGACCATCATCGTCAGCAGGGCGTAGCTGGCGATGTTGAACGGCACGCCCAGGAAGACGTCGGCGCTGCGCTGGTAGAGCTGGCAGCTGAGGCGCCCGTCGGCGACGAAGAACTGGAACAGGCAGTGGCAGGGCGGCAGGGCCATGTCCTCGACATCGGCCGGGTTCCAGGCGCTGACGATGTGGCGGCGGCTGTTGGGGTTGGTCCTGATGGCCTCGACCACCGCGCTGATCTGGTCGATCACCCGCCCGTCGGGGGCGGTCCAGCTGCGCCACTGCTTGCCGTAGACGGGGCCCAGGTCGCCCTCGGCGTTGGCCCATTCGTCCCAGATGCTGACGCCATGGTCCTTGAGGTAGCGGATGTTGGTCTCGCCGCGCAGGAACCACAGCAGTTCGACGATGATCGAGCGCAGGTGCAGCTTCTTGGTGGTCAGCAGGGGGAACCCCTGGCTGAGGTCGAAGCGCATCTGGCGGCCGAAGACGCCAAGCGTGCCGGTGCCGGTGCGGTCGCCGCGCTGGACGCCATTGGCCATGATGTCGGCCAGCAGGCCGAGGTACTGGCGCTCCCCGTGGTCGGCGGGGGCCGGTTGCGGCGAGGCGGACAGAACGGGTGCGACGAGGGCCATGGGCGGGCAGCCTCGCCGCGAATCAGCGTCCTGCAAAGTGGCGTTGGCGTGAACATCCACAGCCGCGACGATTTATCCGCAGGACACCCGGCGGCGGGCGTCGTCAGAGCCACCAGTTGGCGGAATCGCCGGTGACGTCGCCGTTGACCTTCATCTGGTAGTCGACCCTGCCGTCGCCGGTGACGTCGAGCTTCAGCGTGGTGATCCCGCCAGAGAAGGTCAGGGTCATCTGGCCCGCGGTCCTGGTGAAGGCCGAGACCAGGGTGAAGGCGTCGTCGGCGCCGCCGGCTATGGCGTCGATGCCGGAGAGGTCGATGGCGTCGCCCTCGGCCGTCGAGAAGTCGTACAGCTGGTCGGTCTCGAGGGTTGGGCCGAAGGCGTGGGCGACGAGGAACAGATCCGCCCCCAGCCCGCCGCGCAGCAGGTCGTTGCCGGCCCCGCCCCGGATCACGTCGTCGCCGTCATTGCCGTTGAGGGTGTCGACGCCGCCCAGGCCCGAGAGGACATTGGCGCCGCTGTTGCCTTGGAGGTTGTTGGCCTCGCCGTTGCCGGTCGCGTTGACGTCACTGGTCCCCTGCAGTTCCAGCGCCTCGATATTGTCGGCCAGCTCCCAGCTGAAGGCCGCGCGGACCAGGTCGTAGCCCTCGCCGGCCGCCTCGACCGTCTGGTCGCCGCCATTGTCGACGATGAAGACGTCGTTGCCGAGCCCGCCGACCAGGATGTCCGCGCCGGCGCCGCCGTCGAGGTAGTCGTTGCCATCGCCGCCGTTCAGGGCGTCGATGTCGGCCTCGCCCTCCAGGCGATCGTTGCCGCCGTCGCCGCCCAGGGTGTCGGCGCCCAGGCCGCCGTAGAGCTTGTCCGCCCCGTCGCCGCCCGCCAGCTCGTCGGTCCCGTCGTCGCCGAACAGGCTGTCGCCGCCCAGGCCGCCGATCAGGTCGTCGGCGCCGGCGCCGCCGAGCAGGACATCGTTGCCGTCGCCGCCGTCGAGGATGTCGTTGGCCTCGCCGCCATCGAGGCGGTCCTTGCCGCCCATGCCGCTGAGCTGGTCCTCGCCGAGATGGCCGCTCAGGAAGTCGGCGCCCGCGCCGCCGACATCCAGCTGGTCACGGATGCGGCCGTAGATGACGTAGGCCGCGCCCGCTGATCCGCTCGGGCCCCGGGCGCCGACGATCAGGTCGTCGAAGCCGTCGCCGTTGAGATCGCCCGCCCCCGAAACCGAGACGCCGAAGGCCGAGTTGTACGAAGCGCCTCGGATTCGGAAACCAGCATGCCCGTCCAGCGCGGCCGTATCGATAACGCCGCTGCCGAAGTTGGCCTTGCCGTACAGGACAATGGCCTCACCCCGGCCGAAGCCCGCGACGGCCGGCGCGCCGATGATCAGGTCGTCATAGCCATCGCCGTCGATGTCGCCGGCCGAGGCGACGGAAGTCCCGGTCTCGCTGAAGGACAGGGCGCCCGGAATGAGGAAGCCGTCCGAGCCGTCCAGCGCGGCGAGGTCGCGATAGGGGCCGAAGACCGGTTTGCCGAATACGACGTAGGCGCCGCCATACAGGTTGCCGTTCGGCCGTCGGGCGGAACCGATGATCAGGTCCTCGAACCCGTCGCCGTTGACGTCCCCCGCCGAGGCGACGGAGCGACCGCTGAAATCATAGGCCTGGGCGCCGAAGATGTTGCTGGAGGCGGAGACGGCGGGACTGAGCACCTCAGTGGCCGAAAAGGCGCCCGCCTTGCCGTAGATCACGAAGGTCGAGCCCCCATAGTTCCGGCCGCCGAAGCTCGTACCGGGGGTGGTGACCAGGAGGTCGTCGTAGCCATCGCCGTTGACGTTGGCCACGCCGACGGCCGACCCGAACTCGACCGGCAACGACAGGCCGAAGAGGCGGAAGCCGTTCGAACCATCGAGGTCGCCCGGCGCCAGCGTCGCCGCCATCGGGTCCCTTGTGCCGAAGATGACGTAGACGACCCCGGTGTTGGGGCCGTTGTCATCGTTGAGCGGCGCGCTGACGACCAGGTCGGAAAGACCGTCGCCGTTGATGTCGCCCGACCGCACCGTCTGCCCGGCCAGGTCGTAGGCCCCGGGGCTGAAGCGGAAGCCGTTCGTCCCATCGAGGTCGGCGACCTGCAGGTCGGCCGCGAAGCCGGTGGCCTTGCCGAACACCACATAGGCCCCGCCCTTGCCGGCCGCGTCGCCGACGGCGCCGACGATCAGGTCGCCATAGCCGTCGCCGTTGAAGTCGCCGGCCGAGGCGACGCTGTAGCCGGCGAAGGCGTCGGCGTTCGGTCCATGGATGCGGAAGCCGTTGGTCCCGTCCAGCGCCGCGAGGTCGGGGTTGGCGGGCAGGCCCGAGGCGGTCCCGAACAGGACGTAGGCGGTTCCGGAGTTGGCGCCGTTGGGATCGGCGTGCGTCGCCCCGACGATGATGTCCAGATAGCCATCGCCATTGACGTCGCCGGCGCTGGCGACGGCCGCGCCGAAGCGGTCGCCCACCGTGACGCCGCCGATGACCATGCCGACATCGGGGGTGAGCGTGCTGACGTTGAGAACGGCGGGGAAGTTCATGGCGGGCCTCGTCTATTCACGGCCGCCCGGGCGGGCGGCTGCTATGCCCGTTTCAAGTATGCCGATCGCGACCCGCCCGGCAGTGTGCAAATTTGACAGGGGGGGGGCGGCCCTCGGCTCTACAGCAGCCAGTCCCCACTCTCGCCAGTGACGTCGCCGTTGATCTTCACCTGGTAGTCGACCTTGCCGTCGCCTGTGACGTCGAGCTTCAGGGTCGTGATGCCGCCCGCGAAGGTCAGGGTCATCTGGCCCGCGACCTTGCTGAAGGCCGAGACCAGCGTGAAGGCGTCGTCGGCGCCGCCGGCGATGGCGTCGATGCTGGAGAGCTCGATGATGTCGCCCTCGGCGGCGCTGAAGTCATAGATCTGGTCGGTCTCGAGCACCGGGCCGAAGGCATGGAGGACAGAGAAGGTGTCCGCCCCCAGCCCGCCACGCAGCAGGTCGTTACCGAGGCCGCCGACGATGAAGTCGTCGCCGTCGTTGCCGTTGAGGGTGTCGACTCCGGCCCCGCCATCGAGGGTGTTGCCGCCGGTGTTGCCCTGCAGGTTGTTGGCCAGGTCGTTGCCGGCCCCGTCGAAGCCGCCGGAGCCCTGCAGTTCCAGGGCCTCGACATTGGCGGCCAGGGCCCAGGCGCGGTTGGCGCGGACGATGTCGTAGCCTTCGCCCGCCTGTTCGACGATCTGCTCGCCGAAGGTGTCGATGATGTAGACGTCGTTGCCCGCGCCGCCGACCAGGATGTCGATGCCCGCGCCGCCGTCGAGATAGTCGTTGCCGTCGCCGCCGTTCAGGGTGTCGGCCTCGCTCCCCCCGTCCATGCGGTCGTTGCCGACGTCGCCGTTCAGGACATCGGCGCCTGTACCGCCATAAAGCTTGTCCGCCCCGTCGCCGCCCGACAGCTCGTCTGCGCCGGCGTCGCCGAACAGGCTGTCGCCGCCCAGCCCGCCGATCAGGTCGTCGGCCCCTTCGCCGCCATACAGCAGGTCGGTGTTGGCCGCCCCGTCGAGGATGTCGTCGCCGTCGCCGCCTTCCAGGCGGTCCTTGCCGAGGTGCCCGGTGAGCGTATCGCCGCCCGTCGTCCCGACCTTCACCAGGTCACGGGCCTGGCCGTAGATGATGTAGGCCAGGCCGGTCGGGGTGTAGACGCCGCCCGTCGAGGAGCCGACAATCAGGTCGTCGAAGCCGTCGCCGTTGAGATCGCCGGCTCCGGATACAGACGCCCCGAAGGCCGAGATCGAGCCGCCGCGGACGCGGAAGCCGTCCTGGCCGTCCAGCGCGGCCGTATCGATGACTCCGCTGTCGAACGCAGCCTTGCCGTAGAGGACATAGACCTCGCCGTTGCCCAGGGCGGCCACGGCCGGGGCGCCGATGATCAGGTCGTCGTAGCCGTCGGCGTCGATGTCGCCGGCCGAGGCGACGGACACGCCCAACTGGGTCTGCAACAGAAATCCCGGAATGAGGAAGCCGTCCGAGCCGTCCAGGTTGCCGGGGAAGAGGTAGGGATCGAGCCCGGCCTTGCCGAACACCACATAGGCGCCGCCGTACTGGCTGCCGTTTGGCCGCCAGACGGAGCTGACGATCAGATCCTCGACCCCGTCGCCGTTGACATCGCCCGCCGAGGCGATGGACCGGCCGAGGTAATCGGTCGGCTCAGCGCCCTGGAGGTGGCTGGAATTGACGAAATCGGGTGTCATGGCGGCTGTGAAACCGCCCGCCTTGCCATAGACCACATAGGCCGCGCCCTGATAGGCGACGCCCTCGACGGGGGCGGTGGCGAGGATGTCGTCGTACCCGTCGCCGTTGACGTCGGCCACCCCGATCGCTGACCCAAACTCGATCGGCGCGCCGGCGCCGACGATGCGGAAACCGTTGGCGCCGTCCAGATCGCCGGGCGCCAGGGTCGCGTCCATCGGGTCCGTCGTGCCGAAGATCACATAGACCGCCCCGCCGCTGGCGTAGGCGGCGTCGTTCAGCGGCGCGTTGACGATCAGGTCCGAGAGGCCATCGCCGTTGATGTCACCCGACTGGACCCTGCCGCCGGTCAGGTCGAAGACACCGATGCCGGGGCCGAAGTGGAACCCGTTGGTCCCGTCGAGGTCGGAGACCTGAAGATCGACCGCGAAACCCGAAGCCTTGCCGAACACCACATAGGCCCCGCCGGCGCCGTCGGCCTCGCCAGGCGCGCCGAGGATCAGGTCGCCGTAGCCGTCGCCGTTGAAGTCACCGGCCGAGGCGACTCCGTAGCCGGCGACCGCTTCGGCGGCCGGCCCATGGATGCGGAAACCGTTGGTCCCGTCGAGCGCGGCGACGTTGACGCTGCTCGGCAGGCCGGTGGCGGTTCCGAACAGGACGTAGGCGGTTCCCGAATTCGTCCCGTTGGGCGCGGCGCGCGGCGCCCCGACGATGAGGTCCAGATAGCCGTCGCCGTTGACGTCGCCGGCGCTCGCGACACTGCCCCCGAACTGCTCGCCCGGCGTCGCGCCGCTGATGACGGTCACGCCCGGCTGGGTAAGGTGGGGGAAGAGCTGGAGAACAGACGGAAAGTTCATGGCGGGCCTCGGCGGTCGCTAAATCCAAGCTGCGTATGCCGATCGGCCCTGCTCCGGCAGTGTGCAAATTTGACACCGGACCGCCCGGGACAACTCAAAATGCGTGGTCCGTCCGCCAAACATCGTGCAGTCTGCGGTGCGTGGCCTGGGGTGAGGATCATAGCGGCGGCGCGTCGGACGCCGAGGTGGCGCTGGCGGCGGCCGCCTGGCGCTATTGCGGGCCGGAGGGCTACGCGCCCTACCTGCGCCACCCGGCCTGCGGGACCCAGGCCCGGGCCACCCTGAACAACTGGCTGGTCATTCCCGGGCGCGGCAGCTCGCTGCAGGGCTCGATCCGCGACATCGCCCACTGGGTGGCGGCCGAGAAGGCCATGGTGCTGGCCGCCCAGCCGGAGGGGCTGACATCGGCGACCCTGGCGCGGCTGCTGCGCAAGCTGAAACTGGCCAGCCGCGGGCGGGCGCGGGCGACCCTGGTCTATCTGCAATACCTGCGGCTGATCGAGCCCATTGCCGAGCTCGGGCCGGCCGGCGAGCGCCGATACCAGCCGACACAGGCGCTGCGGGCCTTCATCAACGGCCGCTTCCGCCGCGATCTGGAGGAGATGGTCCCGATCGAGCCGCTGGCCGGCCAACTTCTGGCCCGTTGGGAGGAGCCTGGGGTGTTCGAGCGGTTCATGGCCGCCGGCGAGGCGATCACCCTGGCCGCCATACACCACAAGCCGGACGATACGATCTCGCTGGACGTGTTGGCCGAGCGCAACGCCGGCATGACCCTGATCGGCCAGATCCTGCTGACCGACGATCCGGGCGAGGCCTGGCCGCCGCGCGGGCCGGTGCGGCTGAACGTGCTGGACCTGGTCCGACGCAGCGGGGCGCCGCGGCACCAGGTCAACCATCTGATCAAGCTGGCCCGCCAGGAGGGTTTCCTGATTCCCCAGGCCGACGGGACCATGGCTTTCGGCCACGACTTCCCGGGCCGCGTGGCGCGGATGGTGGCCATGTACTGGCGCACCCTGGCCTGGCGAGCCGGCGCGGCGGTGGCGGGCTAGGCGCCGATTACCCCACCGGCGGCATGAATATGTCTAGACATATTCATATTGGGGGCCCTCGACGGGGTCGTTCTGGCGACCCGAAACCGACAGCAATTTGCGCAAAACCGGGCGGCCCGATGTTGGTCCGGCGACGACAATCGGGCCAACATCCGGCGACAGCCGACCAACCGTCCGACCCACGCGCCAGGCCACATCCACAGCCCCTGGACCAACCCTGCGGGCACAGTTTCGCCAATGTTTTCAAGCGCGATCAACCGCATCGCCCCCTTCCGGGCGAGACGCGCGGTATAATGGTTGGCCGCTTCGATAGTCAGCCCGCGAACCCGCCCTCGTCGAGGAACGCCTGCTCCGCCGGCGTCGTCTCCCGGCCCAGCGCCTTGTTGCGGTGGGGAAAGCGGCCGAACTTCTGGATGATGTCGCGGTGGATCAGGGCGTACTTCACCGTCTCGGCGTCGTTCAGCTCGTCGGCCAGGCCCTGGCAGAGGGCGACGGAGACGTCCTGGTCGGCCGGGTCCTCGCTGTGCTCGAAGGGCAGGTAGAAGAAGGGGCGCAACTCGGGGGCCACCTTGGTGTCGAAGCCGCGCGACATGGCGTGGCGGGCGATGGCCCGGGCCTTGGGATCGGTGGCGTAGGAGTGGGCGCTGCCGCGGAACAGGTTGCGGGGAAACTGGTCGAGCAGGATCAGCAGGGCCAGGCAGCCGTCGGCGCTGTCCATCCAGTGGTCGTACTCGCCGCGGGCGGCGGCGAAGTGGACGGGTTCGAACTTCAGGCGGATGGCGGCGTCGAAGCGGTCGTCCTTGGCGAACCACTTCTGGTGGCCGGCGGTGGTCCAGAAGGTCAGGACATCGTTGGGATGGGCGGGCATGCGGCGAGGGTTAACGAGGCTGGCTTTTCGTTCAAGTGCCGTTCAGGTTGGAAGTCGCATCTGGATGGCTCGATGGACATTCGCGCCCGCCATAAAACATGGCCAGGGCTGGAGATCGGGAATGAAGAAGGTTTTAGCGGCCGGCGCCGCCCTGGCCCTGGTGTTGGGAACCGCCGCCCTGGCAGCGCCGCGCGAGGAGCGTGACGGTCGCGGACCGCGGGCCGAGGTGGAGCAGGAACAGCCCAGGCCGGCCAGGGAGCCGCGCGGCGAGCGCGGCGGCGAGCGTGGCGGTCGCGGCGAACGCGGCCCGCGGCCTCCGCGCCAGGATCCGGCCCCGCCGGCGGCCCAGCCGCCCGGCGGCGGCGGTCAGAGCGGCTTTGACCGCGGCAATCCCGGCAGCGGCAAGGCCGGCGTCAACGGTCGCGGCCCGCGCGGCGACTGGAACCGTGGCGGCAATGGCGGCGCCCAGCCGCCGCAGCAACCGCGCGGCGACTGGGATCGCAACAACGACGGCCGTCCCGATCGCGGCGGCGACCGGGGTGGTCGCGGCGGACGCGGCCCCGGCAACGGCGGCGTCGTGCCGCCCAACCGCGGCAACGACTGGGATCGCAACAACGATGGCCGTCCTGACCGGGGCGGGCAGGGCGGTCGTGACGGCCGCGACGGCCGGGGCGACTGGGACCGCAACAACGATGGCCGTCCTGACCGGGGCGGGCAAGGCGGTCGTGACGGCCGCGATGGCCGGGGCGGCTGGGACCGCAACAACGATGGCCGCCCCGATCGCGGCGGCCAGCAGGGCGGTCGTGACGGCCGCGATGGCCGGGGCGGCTGGGATCGCAACAACGATGGCCGCTGGGACGGCCGCCGTCCGGGCGAGGGCCGCCAGGCCCGCAACCGCGACCGGGGTCGTCACTGGTACGACAGCCGCCACTGGCGGCATGAATACCGGTCCTCGCGCCGCTTCCGGCTGGGCGTCTACATCTACCCGCGCGGCTGGTACAGCAACAGCTGGCGCTATGGCGATATCCTGCCCTACGGCTGGTACGGCTCGAACTACTACCTGAACGACTGGTGGAGCTACGGCCTGCCGATGCCGCCGATCGGCTGCGAGTGGGTCCGCGTCGGCGACGACGCCTACCTGGTCGACGTCTGGAGCGGCCGGGTGCTCAGCGTCTACTACGACCTGTTCTGGTAAGGCCTTCCGCCTTGTCCATGACGACGGCCCCGGGGGTGACTCCGGGGCCGTTTCATGATTGCTGGGCCAGTGAAGCGCTCCCTTGCCTCGACCCTGTTGGCCTGCCTGCTGCTGTCGGCCTGCACGCCGCCCTCACCGGAGGCCCCGCCGGCGTCGGCGCCGGAAGAGCAGGCCTCCTGCCACAGCTACGACGCTGTGGATCGCGCCGCTCTGGCTGCCTACGAGGCGCAACTGCCCAGACGGCTGGCGCGGGCCGCCGAGGTGGCGCGGGAGCTCAACGTCAGTCTGACGCCGCCGCCCGGCTTCGAGGCTAGGCGGGTGATTGGGACGGAGCTCGAGCACGGCTGGATTTCCGACACGGTGACGATCGCCTTCGGCTCGAAGGACGGGCGCTGGTGGCTGCGCAGCCGTCACAAGTTTGGCCGGGAGGACGACCGGGAAGGGCCGATGTTGCCGGCCGCCGTGGCCGAGCTGGAGGCGGCGCTTGGCCAGGACTGTCTCTATGCCGAGCCGGTCTACATGCCCGAGGCTGTTCCGATGAAAGATGGCAGCGCCCCAATGTGCTTCGATGGAACCTCGACCGTTCTGCAGATCGAGACGGCCGGCCGGCGGCGCAGTTCCTACCAGCTGTGCCACGGCTGGGGTTACACCGAAGAGGTCCGTGTCGCCCTCTATCACGCCATCCGTCCGCCGCCGGCCGAGTAGCCATCGGCGCCGTGCGGCGGTTTTTCCCCATGCCGAGGAACGCCAACCTTGACGTTCGCGCAAAATTCCGCTGGATAGCGTCGCTTTGCTGCACTGCCGTTGCGCAGGTGCGGCGTAAATCGCTGCCTTGGAGAATAAATCATGCGCGTCTACTACGACCGCGACGCTGATCTGGCCCGCATCCTGGACCGCAAGATCGCCGTCGTAGGCTATGGCAGCCAGGGTCGGGCCCACGCGCTTAACCTCAAGGACAGCGGCGCGACCAACGTGGTGGTGGCGCTTCGTCCCGACTCCTCGACGGCCAAGAAGGTCGAGGCCGACGGCCTGAAGGTGATGACCGTCGCCGAGGCCGCCGCCTGGGCCGACATGCTGATGATCCTGGCCCCCGACGAGCTGCAACGCGGCATCTACGCCAACGAGATCGCCCCCAACATCCGCGACGGCGCGGCCTTGCTGTTCGCCCACGGCCTGAACGTCCACTTCGGGCTGATCGAGCCGAAGGCCAGCGTCGACGTGCTGATGGTCGCCCCCAAGGGTCCCGGCCATACGGTGCGCGGCGAGTACCAGAAGGGCGGCGGCGTGCCCTGCCTGATCGCGGTGCATCAGGACGCCACCGGCAACGCCCTCGACCTGGGCCTGGCCTACGCCAGCGCCATCGGTGGCGGCCGCTCGGGCATCATCGAGACCAACTTCCGCGAGGAATGCGAGACCGACCTGTTCGGCGAGCAGGTGGTGCTGTGCGGCGGCCTGGTTGAACTGATCCGCGCCGGGTTCGAAACTCTGGTCGAAGCCGGCTACGCGCCGGAAATGGCCTATTTCGAATGCCTGCACGAGGTGAAGCTGATCGTCGACCTGATCTATGAAGGCGGCATCGCCAACATGAACTACTCGATCAGCAACACGGCCGAGTACGGCGAGTACGTCACCGGCCCGCGCATCGTCACCGCCGACACCAAGGCGGAGATGAAGCGGGTGCTGGAGGACATCCAGTCGGGCCGCTTCGTGCGCGACTTCATGGCCGAGAACACCGTCGGCCAGCCCAGCTTCAAGGCCACCCGCCGCCGCAACGCCGAACATCCCATCGAGGAGGTCGGCGAGCGTCTGCGCGGCATGATGCCGTGGATTACGAAGAATAAACTGGTCGACAAGGCCCGGAACTGATGAAAGTTCCCCCGCCCGGCCCCAGCTGTTTGGGGCCGGACGGGGGAGTTTTTCGATCGTGAAGCGTATGTTTTTCGGCGTCGGCCTGGCCGCGCTGATCGCGGGGCCGGCGCTGGCCCAGACCGAAGTGTCCGGCCTCGAGATCCGCGCCGACAACACCGTCATCCTGCGGGTCACCGTGTCCGGTGACATGGGGCCGAAGACCGTCGTGGTCAGCGACGGCGTGGTCGGCGTCAACTGCGGGCCCGACCTCTACAAATACACCGAGCATGAAAACCGGCAGTGCTGGGTCTGGGTGCGCCGGAGCAAGCCGGTGGTGCTGAGCGCCAAAGGCATGAAGGGCGCCCATGGCCGCGACTGGTCGGTGGCCTGGACCGGCTGCGAGGTGCTTCAGGACGGGGCGGCCTGCCGCATCAATCCCGAGAACGAGACCAACGTATCGGCGGTGTTCAAAGGCCAGCCGCAGTAACAGAGCTGGCGCTGAGCGGCGCAACCACGCAAGCATCGCCGCCATGACCCCTGTCACCGCCCAGAGCCTGCCCGCCGGCGCCCTGCTCGCCCGCTACCGCGACGCCGGCGCCTATACGGACTGCTTTGTCACCACCGTGGCGGGGCATGTCAGTCAGGCCCGCTACGTCGAGGCCTTCTACACCTCAGCCCTGTTCAAGCTGGAGCGGCTGTTCCTGGCCTGGACCGTGCGGCGCCCCTCGACGGACCTGCAGGTTCGCGAGCTGGCCGCGGGGAACACCGCCGCCTTCGCCGCCTGGACGGTGGAGGACCGGACGGCCGACCAGCTTCTGGTCTGCGACTACCAGGGTCTGACGCGGTCCTGGCTGATGACGGCGCGGGGGACGGCTGACGGGGCTCCGGCCACGACCCTGTATTTCGGCTCCGCGGTGGCGCCGCGGGAGGGAGACAAGGTCAGCGCCGGGATCTTCCGGGCCCTGGCCGGGATTCACCGGCTGTACGCCCGCGCCCTGCTGCGTTCGGCAGTCGCCCGCCTTTCAAGCGGGGCCTTGGCCGCTTAGGTAGGGATATGCGCCGCATCCAATCCCTGTTCCTGGCCGGGCCCGACCTCTGGTACCCCGACGCCGACGCCCATCTGGAGCGCCAACGGCTGGTCGCCGAGCAGGCGGGCTTCCTGGTGCTGGAGCCGGCGGTGTTGCCGGCCGAAGTGCGCGACGCCGGGGAGTTGGCGGCGCGGGCCATGTACGCCGAGCGGGTGTCGCGGCTGCGGCGGGCCGATGCGGGGATCGTCAACCTGACGCCGTTTCGCGGCCCGGCGGCCGACGCGGCGGCGACCTTCGAGATGGGTTTCCTGGCGGGGCTGGGTAAACCGCTGGTCGGTTGGATCAACCTCAGCGACGAGCTGGAGGCGGAGTACCGCGAGCGGGTTGAGGCCTGGATGGGCGCCCGGCCGGACGACGCCGGCGTCTGGCGCGACGGCGAGGACTGCGAGATCGAGGACCTGGGCCTGCCGGAGGCGACCATGCTGTGGGCGGAACTGCGGCGCCTGTTCGTGATCGTCACCGACGATCCGATGCATGACCTGACGGGGTTCGGGATGTGTCTGGAGGCGTTGCGGATGTACGCGGAATAGGGCGCGGATATCCCTCCCGTTCATGGGGAGGGAGGTTCTCCTCGATCACCAGCCCAGAGCCACCTCGCCGCGCAGGATCGCCTCGACTTCCGCGGTATGCTTCGCCCCGTCCCTCGCATGCAGCACCAGGGCTGGGAGCAGCGCCAGCGGGGCTTTGCCGGTCTTGATCGCCCGCACCATCACCCGCTTGGCGGGCTCGTCGGCGAACGGTTGGATGGGGCGGATGCGGAACGAGCCGGCCTTCGGCGCCAGCAGCGCCAGGATGTCGGCCAGTCGGTCGGCGCGGTGGATGATGGTGATCGAGCCGCCCTCGCGCGCCGCCTTCAGCAGGAACCCTGTCCACGCCGCCAGGCCGCCGTCGGCCATCCAGGCGCCGGCCTTGGCCGGGTCGGGCGCGCGCAGGGCGGCGGGGTCGTCGAAGAAGGGCGGGTTGCTGAAGGCGTGGTCGAAGGGGGGCAGGTCCAGCGCCCGGAAGCCCGCCTCGACCTCGCCGGTGACGATCTCCACCCGCTCGGCCATGCCGTTGGCCGCTGCGTTGGCCCGCGCCAGGTCGGCCATCGCGCCGTCGCGCTCGACCCCGACGAAGCGCGTCCCCGGCCGCCTGGCCGCCGCCGCCAGCAGGGCTCCGCCGACGCCGCAGCCGGCTTCCAGCACCCGCTCCGACCCTCGCGCGTCGCAGGCCGCCGCCAGCAGGGCGGCGTCCATGCCGGCCCGGTATCCGCGGGCCGGCTGGTCGATCTCGATCCGTCCGCCCAGCAACCGATCCCGGGTAAGGTCCATTCCGCCTGCTATGCCTTGTGCGAGCCCCTGTCCTGACCTATCCCGAGCCTGCGGCCCCCGCAACGGCGGCCGCAGGTGTTGCAAGGAGCCGCTCGCTTGGTCGCAGTGAACGCCGACGTCGAACGCCAGCCTGCGTCCGTCGACCTGCTCGTCGACCTGGGCGCGGCCGACATGGACGGCGTCAACGCCCTGATATCGGCCCGGATGCAGAGCCCGGTGGCGGTGATTCCCGCCCTGGCCGACCATCTGATCAACGCCGGCGGCAAGCGGCTGCGGCCGCTGCTGACGGTGGCCGCCGCGCGGCTGGCCGGCTCGACCACGGACAACTGCCTGAAGCTGGCGGCGGCGGTGGAGTTCATCCACACCGCCACCCTGCTGCATGACGACGTCATCGACTCATCCCAACTGCGCCGGGGCAAGGTGGCGGCCCATCTGATCTGGGGCGCGCCCTCCAGCGTGCTGGTCGGCGACTACCTGTTCGCCCGCGCCTTCGAGCTGATGGTCGAGGCCGGCTCCTTGAGGGCCCTCGACATTCTGGCCAAGGCGGCCGGGGTGATCAGCGAGGGCGAGGTCCTGCAACTTACCCGGGCACACGATCTTAACCTCTCCAAGGAAATCTATCTGGAGATCATCCGCGCCAAGACTGCGGAGCTGTTCGCCGCCGCCGCCGAGGCGGGCGCGGTCAGCGCCGGGGCCTCCGAGGACCAGCAACGCGCCATGCGCACCTACGGCATGAACCTGGGTCTGGCTTTCCAGCTGTCCGACGACGCGCTGGACTACGGCGGCGCGACCGAGACCCTGGGCAAGAACGCCGGCGACGATTTCCGCGAAGGCAAGGCCACCCTGCCGCTGCTGCTGGCCATCGCCGCCACCGGCGCCCAGGAGGCGGCCTTCTGGGAGCGCACCATCGGCCGCCGCGAGCAGGACGACAGCGACTTCCTGCGGGCCCGCGAGCTGATCAAGCTGACCGGGGCCGGCCAGGCGACGCTCGATCTTGCCGCCGATTTCGCGGCCGAGGCCAAGGACGCCCTGAACTGCATGCCCTCCGGCGACTGGCGCCGGGCGCTGGAAGACCTCGCCGACTTCGCGGTCACCCGGAGCGCCTAGCGCATGGACGCCGCGCAGCCTCTGGCCGGCGAATCCCCCATCTCCGTGCTGGTCGACGCCATCGAGCACCTCAGCGGCGCGCGGACGGTTCAGGCGGTCGCCGATGTGGTGCGCACCAGCGCCCGGCGGATGAGCGGCGCCCACGGCGTCACCTTCGTGCTGCGCGACGGGGACTTCTGCCACTACCTCGACGAGGACGCGATCGGCCCGCTGTGGAAGGGCAAGCGGTTTCCGATGGAGACCTGCATCAGCGGCTGGGCGATGATGAACCGCGAGACGGTAGTCATCCCGGAAATCCGCGACGACGCCCGCATCCCGCAGGACGCCTATCGCCCGACCTTCGTGCGCAGCCTGGTGATGACGCCGGTGCGCCCCAGCGATCCGCTGGCCGCCATCGGCGCCTATTGGGACCATCCGCGCCGGCCGACCGACGAAGAGGTCGAGAGCTTGGCCATGGTGGCCCGCGCCACGGCCACGGCGCTGGAGAACGTCAGCCTGCTCGCCAGCCTGGGACAGTCGCTGGCCCGGCGCGAGGCGCTGATCCGCGAGCTGGACCATCGGGTCAAGAACACCCTGGCCGCCACCCTTTCGATCGCCAACCAGACCCTGAAGGGCGCGGCCTCGCCGGAGGCCTTCGTCGAAGGCTTCAACGGCCGGCTGATGGCCCTGTCACAGGCCCATGAGATCCTCGCCCACCACGACTGGGCCGGGGCGACCTTGGGCGAATGCCTGGATCGGGCGATCCGCTCGGCCCCGGAGGTGCTGGAGGGGCGGCTGCGGCTGACCGCCGACGGCGGCGTGCTGGCCAACGAGACGGCGGTCAGCCTGGTGCTGGCGCTGCACGAGCTGCTCGACAACGCCCGCCGCCATGGGGCGCTCAGCGCCAACGGGACGGTCGACCTGACCCTGTCGTTCGAGGGCGACCGGTTCCACATGCGCTGGATCGAGCGCGGCGGGCCGTCGGCGACGCCCCGGCGCAAGGGCTTTGGCCTGCGGCTGGCCGAGAAGGGTCTGGCCCGTGACCTGGGCGGCAAGGCGGAGGTGCGGTTCGGCAGCGAAGGGCTGGACTATGAGCTGAGCGCGCCGATCTCGCCGCGCATCGCGCCGCTCGATCGGGGCGCCCTGGTCTCGGGAGTCCTGGGGGCGTGAGCGAGACGATCCTGGTGATCAAGCTCTCGGCCCTCGGCGACTTCATCCAGGCCACCGGGCCGATGAAGGCGATCCGGGCGCATCATCCGGCGGCCCGGATCACCCTGCTGACCACCCCGCCGTTTGAGGCGATGGCCCGGGCGACCGGCTGGTTCGACGAGGTCTGGACCGATGGCCGGCCCGGCTGGGGCGACCTTGGAGCGGTGGCGCGGCTGATCGGCCGCATCCGCAGGGCCGGCTTCGCCCGGGTCTACGACCTGCAGACCCAGGGCCGCACGGTTCGCTACTTTCAGCTGCTGTGGCCGAAGCGGCCGCCGTGGTCCGGCAACGCCCCGGGGGCGGCCTTCGAGTATGGCGGGCCCGAGCGCGACCGGCTGCATGTCCAGGACAGCCAGCGGGAGCAGCTGCGCATCGCCGGCATCGCCGAGGTCGGGCCGCCGGACATCGGCTGGCTGACCGGCAAGGCTGATCTCCGCCCGCCGCAGTCCTTCGCCCTGCTGGTCCCCGGCGGCGCCCCGCACCGGCCGGCCAAGCGCTGGCCGGCCGAGCGCTACGGTGAACTGGCCAAGGCGCTGGCCGGGCAGGGGATCACGCCGCTGGTGCTGGGCCACGGCCCGGAGGAGGCGGCGCTGGCGGCGACCATCCAGGGCGTCGAGCCTCGCGCCCAGATCCTGGTCGGCCAGACCAGCTTCGGCGACATCGCCGACCTGGCGCGCCGCGCCGCCCTGGTGGTCGGCAACGACACCGGCCCGGCCCACATCGCCATCGCCGCCGGCGCGCCGGGCCTGGTGCTGTTCTCGGCCGAGAGCAACCCCGACCTCAGCGCGCCGCGACCGATCCGGGAGGGACAGCCGGTGGAAATCCTGCGCCGGGATGACCTGGCCGACCTCGACCTGGCCGCCGTGCTGGACGCGGTGTCGCGGATCAGGGCCTGACGAGGCTGCGGAGGTCAGCCGCGTAGTTGATGGGTGAAGTCATCGCCATCCGTCGGTTCAAACCCCATCGCCTCCCAGAATGGCGCCGCCGCCTCGCTGGCCCGGGCGTGGGCGGTTAGGAGGTGCGCCGCGTGCAGGCCCTGCTGGATCATCGCCCCGGCCAGGGCCTGGCCGACGCCGGCCCGGCGGAAGGCCGGCGCCACATAGAGGCGGCGCATGCGCATGGCCGCCAGCCCGGCCTGTGGCGCCACCCCGCCGACGCCGGCCAGTTCGCCGCCGATAAAGGCCGCGAACAGGGCGCCGGGCTCGGCGAACCGTTGACTGCCGTCGGCCCATTGCTCGGCGAGCCGGTCGAGGTTGCGGACGCCCTCGGCGCGGGCGGCCGAGCGCAGCGCCTCGAAACCCTCGGGCAACGCCTCGACAACCCGTACGATCTGCATCACATCAAGGTCTCCGGACCTTTGAGGAACCCTGCCATGATCCGCCTGATCCTCAACATCCTGTGGTTCATCTTCGGCGGCTGGCTGTCGGGCCTGCTCTGGCTGCTCGGCGGGGCGATCCTGGCCATCACCATTGTCGGCCTGCCTTACACCGCCGCCGCCTGGCGCATCGCCGGCTTCTCCTTCTGGCCGTTCGGCAAGGAGGTGGTCAGCCGCGAGAGCCTGGGGATGAGCGACATCGGCACCGGCGGCCTGGGTGTGGTGCTTAACGTCATCTGGTTCATCTTCGCTGGCTGGTACATCGCGCTCAGCCACCTGCTGATCGCCATCGCCGAGTTCATCAGCATCATCGGCATTCCGTTCGCCCTGAAGGACCTGCAGCTGGCGGTGCTGGCGCTGGCCCCCATCGGCAAGACGGTGGTGGAAAAGCCCTGACCTCCCTCCCCGAATGGGGAGGGTAGACGCGCGGTTACGCGCGTCGGGTGGGGAAGTCGGTACGCGTCCTTCGCGATCAAGCGCCGAGAAGCCTGGCTGGCGGGCAGCGGTGACCCACTGCCCCACCCGGCCGTAGCCTGTCCTCGGGCCGACCTTCGGTCGGACCCGGGGGGCCTGCCCTCCCCATTCGGGGAGGGAGGTTTCAGTTCGGCCCGATCATCAGTTCCGGCCGCATGTACTCGTCGAACTCCGCGTCCGTCAGATAGCCGCCGCCGACAGCTTCCTCGCGCAGGGTGGTGCCGTTCTTGTGGGCGGTCTTGGCGATCTTGGCGCAGATGTCGTAGCCCAGCTTGCCGTTCAGGGCGGTGACCAGCATCAGGCTGCGCTCCAGGCCGGCCTTGATGTTGTCCTCGCGGGGCTCGATGCCGACCACGCAGTTGTCGGTGAAGCTGATGGCGGCGTCGGCGACCAGGCGCACCGACTGCAGGAAGTTGTAGGCCATCACCGGGTTGAAGACGTTGAGCTCGAAGTGGCCGCTGGCCCCGGCGAAGGTCATGGTCGCCTGGTTGCCGAACACCTGGGCGCAGACCATGGTCAGGGCCTCGCACTGGGTCGGGTTGACCTTGCCGGGCATGATCGAGCTGCCGGGTTCGTTCTCGGGCAGGTTCAGTTCGCCAAGGCCGGCGCGGGGGCCGCTGCCCAGGAAGCGGATGTCGTTGGCGATCTTGAACAGGCTGGCGGCGACGGTGTTGATGGCGCCGTGGGTGAAGACCATGGCGTCGTGGGCGGCCAGGGCCTCGAACTTGTTGGGGGCGGTGGTGAAGTTGAGGCCGGTGATGGCGGCGATCCGCTCGGCGACCTTTTCGGCGAACCCGATAGGGGCGTTCAGGCCGGTGCCGACGGCCGTGCCGCCCTGGGCCAGTTCCATCAGCTTGGGCAGGGTCAGCTCGATGCGCTCGATGCCGTTGGCCACCTGCTGGGCATAGCCGCCGAACTCCTGGCCGAGGGTCAGGGGGGTGGCGTCCTGGGTGTGGGTGCGGCCGATCTTGATGATGTGGGCCCAGGCCTTGGCCTTGGCGTCGAGGGCGGTGTGCAGATGCTTGAGGGCCGGGATCAGGTCGTGGACCACCTGTTCGGCGGCGGCGATGTGCATGGCCGTCGGGTAGGTGTCGTTCGACGACTGGCTCATGTTGACGTGATCGTTGGGGTGGACCGGCTTCTTGGAGCCCATCTCGCCGCCCAGCATCTCGATGGCGCGGTTGGAGATCACCTCGTTGGCGTTCATGTTCGACTGGGTGCCCGACCCGGTCTGCCAGACGACCAGCGGGAAGTGGTCGTTGAGCTTGCCCTCGATCACCTCGGTGGCGGCGGCGACGATGACCTTCTCCAGGTCAGGGGAGAGGCGGCCTAGCGAGGCGTTGGCCTCGGCGGCGGCGCGCTTGACGATGCCCAGGGCCCGGACCACCGGCAGGGGCTGCTTTTCCCAGCCGATCTTGAAGTTACCGATCGACCGCTGCGACTGCGCGCCCCAGTACCGGGAGGCGTCGACCTCGATGGGGCCGAAGGTGTCGGTTTCGGTGCGGCTGGTCATCGGCGGGTCCCTGTCAGAATGGCTGGCAGGGGTTTAGCGCGAGGGGGGCAGACTGCAAGGGGCGCGACGGTCTAGAAGGACCGAATGAGCGATGACTGGACACAGCACGGCAAGGTCCGGGCCCGCGAGGAGGGCGGCGTGCTGGAGATCGTCGTCGACGGCCTGACCACCCAGGCCCGCTACTACAAGCCGCTGATCTACGAGTTCTTCCGCAAGTCCTGGCGCGGCTCGCGGCCGGCATGGGGCGAGTTCTCGGTCGAGATCTTCATGGACTACACCGGCGATCCGCCGTGGATGGACCTGGACAACCTGGCCAAGGCCCTGCTCGACGCCATCAAGGGCTATGCCTTCCACGACGACGCCCAGGTCTGGAAGCTGCTGGTCGAGCGGCGGCAGGGCGAGCGGGAGCGGATCAGCATCCGCGTCCAGAAGCGGGACTAGATTCGCCGCCGCGGCTTTTCCATCGAGAGGATCGCCACCGCCGCATAGGCGACCAGCAGGAAGGCGCCGTAACGGCCCTGGCTGGCTTGCGGGAACAGGCTTTGCAGATTGAGCAGGGCGATCAGCCCGCCAACCAGGCCCGGCGCGAAGAACACCAGCGCCGGCAGGGCCCGGCGGCCGCGCGGCGTGCGGCGCAGGCGGGTGGCGATGCAGAAGGCCACCCCCATGGCGGCGGTCGCCAGGGCGGCGTTGGCCGCATAGGCCAGGAAGCTGCTCTCCAGGATGCCGCCGCCGAACGCGCCGTAGAAGGCGGTCACGGCGACCCAGGCGGCCACCCCGGCAATTCCGTAGGCAAAAGCGTCTTCTTTTGACACGACCCAACCCCACAGTCCCTGATGACAAGGGTTGCTCTGCCAGAGCCGTGCCGACAAGGGGGCGCCGCGTAATGGTTGTTGAAAACTTAACCGCTGCGCCAATCCGCCTCAGTCCGCCCCCTAGTTGGCCCAAGGGAAGATGGCGCCCCAGAAGGCCAGGACCACCGAGAACAGCAGGAAGACCGCCGCCGTCCAGGTGAAGCGCAGCTTGCGCCCCTGGGTGAAGCTGTCGACCCGCCGGCCGCCCTGCCAGACGAAGGGGGTGAGGATGACCACCACGACGCTGAGGATGGCCGCCACCAGGCCGCAGGACGAGGCGATGATTAAGAGCGGGCCCGGCCAGTCGTAGAAGATGGCGGCGACGTCGCCGACCTTGCCGAACCACAGGATGAAGCTGGTCAGCATGATCAGCCACAGCACCGCCTGGATGGTCTGGATCAGGCTGGCGCGGGCCTGAACCGTGGTCTGGCGCAGGTTCAGTCGCAGGCGCAGCAGGGCGCCGACGACGGTGACGATCGCCGCCAGCCCGGCCAGGATCGCCGACCAGACCAGCCAGAAGTCGTTGCCGAGGATGTTGAGCCGTTTGGAGTAGCGGCTGGCGATGCTGTCGTAGAAGCCGGTCGCCCGGCCATTCTCCATCGTGAAGACGATGACCCGCGAGTCGCTGGCCGACTGGAAGCGGCCGGTGGTGTCCAGCGGCGTCCAGATGGTGACGCCGTTGAAGTCCTTGAGCACCAGCTGGCCCTGGCCGTCGACCTTGGCCGTGACCCGGCCGTTGAACAGGCCGACGAACTTTTCCATGCCGTGGAAGGCGCGGCGCGAGGACAGGTACTGGCCGGAGAAGGCCCCGCGGTTGTCCTTCAGCCACTGCGAGACGCGCGGCGCGGCCGGCGGCGGGCCGTAGAAGCGCTCGACGATCCGACCGGGCAGGGTGGCCTCCAGGCCATAGCCGGTCTCGGTGTTGGTCGAGATGAAGACGCCGAGGCCCAGTTCCGGGATCACCACCATGTTGGACATGAAGCTCAGGGTCGCGCCGCCGTGGCCGTAGCCGACGCGGTTCCCCGGCAGCTGGAATTCCATGAAGCCGTGGGCGAAGCCGCCGGCCCCCGGCGTGGCGCGGTCCGACACGGTCCGGAAGCCGGCCGAGGTCTGGGGATTGAAGATGGTCTGGCCGTCCAGCGCGCCGCCGTTCAGCAGCATGGTCATGTAACGGGCCATGTCGGCGGCCGTGGAGGAGACGGCGCCGGCCGGGGCGGCCTGGCTGACGTATTCGTAGGGCCGCGGGGTGAAGCGGGTGCCGTTCCAGAAATAGCCCTCGGCCACATCGCCGGCCAGGTTGGCCGGCATCGGCGCGGGCAGGTCGGGGCGGGGCGGATAGCGGTCGCGGAAGGTGGTGCGGGTCATGCCCAGCGGGCCGGTGATCTCCTGCTCGATCATCTGCTCGAAGGGCTTGTTGACCTGGCGGGCGGCGGCCACCCCGGCCAGGGCGACGCCATAGTTGGAGTAGGCGGGCACGGTCCCCGGGGCCCATTCGCGGCGCGGCCGCTCCTGCTTCAGCCAGGTGAGGATCGGGCGGACGCGGGCCGGGTCCTTTTCGAACAGCTGGCCGAAGGCCCGATCCTCGAAGCCCGGGCGGTGGTTCATCAGGTCGATGACCCGGATCTCCTTCGCAAAGCCCTGGTCGGGCACCCGCGCGGATTCGGGCAGGTAGAGGTTGATCGGCGCGTCCAGCCGCATGCGGCCGGCCTCGACCTGCCGCATCACCGAGATCCAGGTGAAGGTCTTGGAGATGGAGGCCAGGCGGAACAGGCTGCGGTCGGGATCGACCCGGCGGGCGGGGCTGAGGCGATCGAAGCCGTAGCCCTTCTTCATCACCACCTGGCCGTTCTGGACGATGGAGACGGTGACACCGGCGATGTGGTCGCGGGCCATGCTGGTGGTTACCACCCCGTCGACGAAGGCCTCCAGCTGGGCCGGGTCGATGGGCGCGACAGGGGCGACGACGTTGGCGACCGGCGCCGCGGGCGTGGCGGCGGCCGGCGCCGGGCGAGCCCGGGCGGCGGGCGGGCGCGCCTTGGGCTGGGCTGCGGGAACGGGCGTGTAGGGAATCGGGGCGGCGGGGGTGGCCGGGGCGGGATCCTGGGTGAATCCGACGGCCGGCGCGGCGCCGACGACCAGGGACAGGACAGCCGCAAGGCCGCCCTTCAGAACCGATTTCACAGACACACTGCTCTCCCTCTCCGGCCGGGGTGGGGGGCGGCCGGGGATTTGCGCTCCTCGCTAACTCCCCTTGGGGAACGCGTAAAGCATAAGCATCGGCCTGAGGGTCGAACCGACCCAGACCTGCGGCATCGAGGGCGGCGACATGCCGGTCTCGCGCTCCATCCGCTCGACGCAGCCGGTTATCGCCGGAGGCAGGGCGGCCAGGGTCTTCACCGTCTTGACCGACTGCAGGAAGCAGTCGTCGAAGTAGGGATAGGTGTTCTGCTGGCCGCAGCCGAACGAACTGCGATCCTTGGCCGAGGCGGTCATCACCATGCGGTTGGCGTCCTGCAGGGCCGGGACGTTCACGCCCGAGAAGCAGGTCGAGATGATGACGATGCTGGGCCGGCCCGGGCAGGCGCTGTCGACCATCTCCGCCATCACCTGGGGCAGGATGACGGTCTGCTTCTTCGGGTCCTCGGAATTGAGGAAGGCCCCGTACTGGATGCCGTGCGAGGTGAAGTAGAACAGGCAGCCGGCCTTGGCCTTCTGGGCCGCGCCGGCCAGGCCGTCGTGAATCTCGAACAGCCGGCTGCGGCCGGGGTGGGTGTCGGGATAGCGGTCGGGGCGGACGGAGAACTGCAGGACGTTCTGGGGCGAAAAGCCCATCCGCTCGACCAGGGCCTTGGAGACGTCGCGGCGGGCGTTGTCGAAGGCCTCGGTGTCGCCCTCGTTGTGGGCCCCGGCGAAGTCGCCGGCCACGACCACGGCGGCCCAGTCCTTGAAGCTTGTCTGCGCCGCCGGCGCCGAACCGGAGATGCCCAGGGCCACCAGCCCCGCCAGCGCCGCCAACACAAGCCTCATCGATCGCCCCCGGGGGTTGGTGATTGCTACTTCTTGCGGAACTGGTCCAGG
Organism: Caulobacter sp. GW821-FHT11A05; assembly: GCF_058809015.1. Taxonomy (NCBI): domain Bacteria; kingdom Pseudomonadati; phylum Pseudomonadota; class Alphaproteobacteria; order Caulobacterales; family Caulobacteraceae; genus Caulobacter; species Caulobacter sp. GW821-FHT11A05. Next base: position 283,702 of record NZ_JBXASF010000002.1, read on the forward strand.
GAGACGACCTTCGCCTCCGGTTCGCCGGCCTCGGCCGCTGGCGTTTCGTCGTCGCCGTGGTCGAAGTCCTCGCCCTCTTCGGCGATCTCGAAGGCCTCGGGCGGTTCGAACTGCAGGCCGAATTGCACGTAGGGGTCGAAGAATCGCACCACCGCCGCATAGGGGATCGACAGCCGCTTGGGCTGGCCGCCGAACTTCAGGGTGACGGTGAAGAAAGTCTCGCCCGGCGCCAGGTCCCAGTACTGGTGCTGCAGGATGATGGTCATCTCGTCGGGGTACTTGCCCAGCACCTCCGGCGGGCCCGAAACGCCCGGGGCCTTGGTCTTGAAGGTGATGTAGAAGTGGTGCTCGCCGGGCAGGCCGCCGGGCGCGGCGGCCCGCTTCAGGGCCGCCTTGACGACGCCGCGCAGGGCGTCCTGGGCCATGGCCTCGTAGTGCATCAGGTCCTGGGGCGGCTTGTCCTGGGCCATCGAGGCGTCACTTCCCTAAAACAAACTCGCGTCAACGTAGCGGTTCACGAGCCGCGCGCAAAGCGGCTCATTCACAACGCGAACAGCGATTTTCAGTTCTCGTCGCCGGCGGCCGGTTGCGGACCCCGGGAGACCGTGGCGACGCGTAGGGCATTGGTGGTCCCCGGCGTGTTGAACGGCACCCCGGCGGTGACCACGATCTCGTCGCCCCAGGTGGCGAAACCCTCGCGCCTGGCGGCTTCCAGCGCCCCCGACACCGCCGCCGTCATCGTCTCGTGCGGGGCGATGACCACCGGATGGACCCCCCAGACCAGGGTCAGGCGGCGCGCCGTCTCGACCACGGGCGTCAGGCCCAGGATCGGCGCGGTCGGCCGCTGGCGGGCGATGCGCAAGGCGGTTGAGCCGCCATGGCTGTAGGCGGCGATGGCCTTGGCGCCGGAGGCGTCGGCCACCTGGCGGGCGGCGGTGGCGATGGCCCCCGCGGAGGTGGTTTCCGCCGCCAGCGGCCGGTCGTCGATGACCCGCCGCCATTCCTCGTCGCGCTCGGTGCGGGTCAGGATGCGGTCCATCATGTCGACGGCTTCCAGCGGGTACTGGCCGGCGGCGGTCTCGGCCGACAGCATCACCGCGTCGGCCCCCTCGAACAGGGCGTTGGCGACGTCGCTGGCCTCAGCCCGGGTCGGGGTCGGCGAGCTGATCATGCTCTCCATCATCTGGGTGGCGACGATGACCGGCTTGCCCAGCTCCCGGGCCTTGCGGACGATGCGGCGCTGAGCCAGCGGCACCTCTTCCGGCGGCAGTTCGACGCCCAGGTCGCCGCGGGCGACCATGACGGCGTCGCTGAGGGCGATGATCTCGTCGAGATTGACCAGGGCCTGGGGCTTTTCCAGCTTGGTCAGAATCCAGGCGCGGCCGGCGACCAGCTCGCGCGCCTCGATGACGTCCTCGGCCCGCTGCACGAAGCTGAGGCCGACAAAGTCGACGCCGGCCTCCAGGGCGAAGGCCAAATCCTCTCGGTCTTTCACCGTCAGGGCCGGGATCGGCAGCATGACGTCGGGCACGTTGACGCCCTTGCGGTCGCTGATCCGGCCGGCCACCGTGACGGTGGTCTCCAGGTGATCCTCGCGCACATGCTCGACGCGCAGCTTCAGCTTGCCGTCGTCGATCAGCAGATTCATCCCCGGCGTGGCGGCGTTGATGATCTCGGGATGCGGCAGCTGCACGCGGCGGGCGTCGCCCGGCGTCGGCGACAGGTCGAGGCGGAAGGCCTGGCCCTTTTGCAGGATGACATGGCCGTTGCTGAACCGGCCGACGCGGAGCTTGGGCCCCTGGACGTCGGCCAGCACGCCGATGGGATGGCCGGTCTTCTTCTCCAGCGCCCGGATCCAGGCCAGGTTCTGGGCGTGGGCGGCGTGGTCGCCGTGGCTGAAGTTGAGACGGAAGACGTCGGCGCCGCCCTTGTGCAGGGCCTCGATCATCTCCGCCGAGGCCGAGGCGGGCCCCAGGGTGGCGACGACCTTGGCGCGGCGGCGGCGCAGGATATGGTGACGACCGGGCATTCACGCTCCCAAGGCGGGGTCGTCGGAGGTTTGCGCGCCTCTCCGGCCGGTCCCGCGGAATTTCACGATGCGGGCTTTGTTGCGCCCGTCTTTCAGAGCGTCCGCAACTGGCCTGTAACGGCCCCCAGGTCAACGCCCCCGCCGGTCACCAGCCTGTGTACAGGCCTACTCGACGATCTTCTTGGCGGCGGCGGTGCGCACCTTGCGATCGTCCAGGCCGTTGGTCCCACCGTTGACCAGCAGGGTCACGGCCTTGACGTCGTCGGTCAGGGCGGCGGCGACGCACCTGTGCTTGACGAAGAAGTTGGCCGCCGCCTCGGCCGAGGCCTTCACGTCGGTCCGCAGCACGTCCGGATCGGCCTCGTGTCCGGCCTGGCGGTAGTTGGCGCGGCCGGTGATCTGCTTGACGCCGCCGCCGCGGAACCGCCAGCCGTCGCCGGGCTGGTCGTTGCCCAGGTCCGATTTTCCGAAGGCGCCGCCGTAGACGATGTTGGCGATGGCGTTCTGGTTGGCGGCGCGGCCCTGCGTGCGGCCGAACTTGGCGCAGTCGGCGGCGCTGATCCGCTTGCGGCTGAAGGTCTTCATCAGCCCCTCGACCGAATAGTTGAGGTTCTCGGTCAGGGTCGAGAAGCCCTTGCTCTCGACATACATCTGACCCAGCCAGTGGGCGAGGACCAGCTTGTCGGTCAGGCCATGCTTGGCGGCCGCCGCTTCGAGGGCGGGCAGGGTGCCGGGCAGGGCCTTGGGCGCGAAGCCGGCGAATTTCTGGGCGTTGATCCTGGCCATGGCCTCAAGTCCCCTTCCACGCTGAACCGCAACTCAACAGCATTTCGAAGGGGTGGACAACTGCAAGTCGCGCGGCGCCTCAGCCGAGCACGAGCAGGTCGCTGCGGCCGGTCAGCGGGATGCGCAAGGTCCCGGCCGCGACGGCCCGGTCCAGCGCCGCGAAGCCGTCGGCCAGCTCGGCCGGCGTCAGGTGCTCGAAGGTCGAGATGCCCTTCAGCCGCAGGCGTTCCAGCGCTTCCTCTTCATTGGCCGAATAGCGCTCTGTTACCTCGATGAGGCCCTCGGGATGCAGGCCGACGGCGGCGAACAGGTCGGTCGTTTCGCCAAGCGTCGGGAACATCTGGCGGCCGATCTCCTCGAGGCGAGGGAAGAAGGGGTTCCACCACTCGCCCGGCGGCCGGTCGGAGAAGACCCCGCGCAGCAGCACCCGGCCGCTGGGGGCCAGCACGCGAGCGATCTCCCGCGCCGCCAGGGCGCGGTCGGGGAAGTGGTGGAAGGAAAGGAACATCAGCACCGCATCCACCGAGGCGTCGTCCAGCGGAACGGCCGAGGCCCCGCCGGCCAGGTAGCGCACGGTCGGCGGGCCGCCTTGGGCCTGCGCCATCTGGCGCATGGCGGCCGAGGGCTCGACGCCGGTGACGGGGCCTCCAAACCGCGCCGCCAGGGCCGGCGTAAAGCGGCCGCTGCCGGAGCCCAGGTCGAGGATGGCCAGGGGCCGGCGGGTCGGCATGACGTCTTCGAAGACATCCATCCACTGGGTCAGCATGTCCGGGGCGATGGCCCGGGCCTTGGCGTAGACGGCGTGCTGGCGGTCATCGTAGTCGACGGGTTTCAAGGTCATGGCGGTTCTCCTGGCCGCGAACCTGCCGACCAGGGCCCGGGCGGGCAATCGATCAATCGGTCGATTGATGTGCGAAAAACTCACAAGTTGCCGGGGTCGTCTTCTTCCGGCTTCGCCACGCAGGCGTCGTCGCCAATCAGGCAGAGCAGGGCGTTGGTCCGCTCCTTGGTCAGGTAGTCGGCCGCCGTCTCGCCCATGCCGGGCCAGGACAGGTTGGCGAACCCGCTCCAGGCGTCGCGGTACTTGATCCAGGCGCGCTGGGTCCCGCGCACCCCGCCCAGGGTCACGGTGCCGGAGTCCTCGAAGCTGTTGGCCATGACCTTCTTCCAGGCCGCGTTCAGGGCCGCGTCGCTGCGCTGGAATTGGCCGGGGCCGGCTTTGTCCATCGCCTTGCCGTCCAGCGCCTCCAGCAGGCCGAGCGTCTGGTCCTTGATCCCGCGCTCGGCCTCCAGGGCGAAGACGCCGCGCAGGGTGCCGGAGAGGTCGACCTCGCCGTTGGTCATGGCGTCGGCGTAAGCCGTCTCGGCGGCGACGACCTTGCCCCAGGCCGCCTTCTGGGCCGGGGTCCAGCCGCGCCCCAGCTCGGCGATCTGGGTCTCCCGCTGGTGGTCTCCGACCCGCGAGCCGATCATGGCGCAGTGGGCGGTGGCATAGCCGCTGGTGACGTCGTCGCAGTAGTCGAAGGCGGCGTCGGCTTCGCCGCCCTTCATCCGCGCCTGCAGGGCGCTGATCCGGCCCTCGACCTCGAACGGCGCGCCACCAACCGTGCAGGCCATGCGGATGGCGTAGGGCAGGTTAGGCTTCACCCCCCGGCCGTTGGCATAGAGCATCATCAGCACGCCCGCCCCGGACGGTCCGTCGTTCTCGTTCCGCGCCATCTCGACGAAGGCGCACTGGCGGGCCTTCACCGGGTCTTCCACGCCGGTGATGGCGTAGTAGGCGTCCGCGGAATCGCAGTCCTTCAGCGCCGCCAGCTGGGCGGCCGTCGGCCGGTCGGCGGCCGGCGGCTCGACCTTGCGGTATTTGGCGCAGATGGCGACGCTGTCGCCGTATTCCTTGTGGAACTCAGCGTCGCCCCAGTACTCGGGCTCGGCGGCCGCCGCCGTGCAGAAGAGCAGACTGACAATCGCAAGCGGACGCCACAGACGCATGAAACCCTCCAGCCTTTGGACGGACTATCGCCCAGCCGACGAGACCGGTGGAGTCTCAAAATGGGGGATGCAGGAGGAAGGTGGGGGGATTCTGTTGCCAGGCTCCCGCATTCTTCCAGGAAAGGAAGGGGGAGCCTCATCAGCCGTCGGAGAAGGTGGGGGGATTCTGTTGCCAGGCTCCCCCCGGGCCCCGCCTGAAGGTGCTAAACCCGCAGGGCTTTAGAGCGAGTGCTCCGGCGCTGCATTACGCGGCGACGGCGAACTCTTCAGCGAAGTTATCGTTCGCAGTTAGTTTAAAACCCGAAACGGTGGGTCAGGCCGAGAGAAAGCAATCACCTTTACACGTCTGTCGATGCTGATCGGCCCCGCGCTTCCCGTGATAACTCGGGAGAGAATGGTGGAGCCGCCGGGAATCGCACCCGGGTCCAGTCCGCTTATTACGTGCGCGTTTATCTCCATAGTCCGGGCAAGCCCGAACAGGTCCAATATAGGCGCTGAACCCTGCGAAGGGAATAACCTCCCTCGGAATTGGCTGGGCGGTCTCCGAAGAGAACGTCGGTTTTTCGCCAGTTCCCAACTTGCGCGAACTGGCTCAGGCTCCCGGCACGCCTCTCCCAAATCGGGGGCGATCAAATCGGGAGACACGTCATATGAGCAAGTTCATCGCCGAATTCATCGGCACCCTTACCCTTGTGCTGTTCGGCTGCGGCGCCGCGGTCCTGGGCGGCGAGCATGTCGGCCAGCTGGGCATCGCTCTGGCCTTCGGCTTCGCCATCGTCGCCATGGCCTACGGCATCGGCCCGATCTCGGGCTGCCACGTCAATCCGGCCGTCAGCCTGGCGGCCTTCGTGGCCGGGCGGATGAGCGTCAAGGACATGCTGCTCTACTGGGCGGCGCAGTTCCTCGGCGCCCTGGCCGGGGCCGCCATCCTGATGGTCCTGGCCAAGACCGGGGCCGAGAGCGGCCTGGGCCGCAACGGCTGGGGCCCGGGATATCTGGGCGAATATTCGATGCAGGCGGCGCTGATCTTCGAGGTGGTGATGACCGCCCTGTTCGTCATCGTCATACTGGGCTCGACCGGGGCCGGCTCGGCGCCCGGCTTCGCGGGCCTGGGCATCGGCATCACCCTGGCGGTGATCCACATCGTCGGCATCCAGGTCACCGGCGTGTCGGTCAACCCGGCCCGCAGCTTCGGACCGGCGGTGTTGGTCGGCGGCGAGGCCCTGGCCCAGCTGTGGCTGTTCATCGTCGCCCCGGCCGTCGGCGCGGCGCTTGGCGGCCTGCTGTTCCGCTTCAACCTGCTGAAGGTCGGCGACTAGCAGGAACGGAGCGTTCCCCGGCGCGGCGCGCCGGGGAGGGCTCTCAGACCGAGATCTCGCCGACCAGGTAGTCGGCGCAACGACCCTTCAGCCCGACCCGGTCGCCACGGTCCTCGCACAGCACCGTGCCGCCGCGCCGCGAGAGCTGGCGGCCGACCAGGCTGGTCTTGCCCAGCCGCTCGGCCCAATAGGGCGTCAGGGCGCAGTGGGCGCCGCCGGTGACGGGATCCTCGTCGATGCCCTTGGCCGGAGCGAAGAAGCGCGAGACGAAGTCCCAGGGCTCTGGCCCCTGATACCGCGCCGTCACCGCCACGCCGATGTTGTCCAGTGGCCGGCAGAACCGGGCCAGGGCCGCGAAGTCCGGCGTCATCGCCGCGATCGCCGCCGGGTCGTCGAAGATGGCCAGCATGGTCAATCCCTCGACGACGGCGCGCGGCTCCGCGCCCAGGGCCTGCGCCAGCGCCGGCGGGACGGGGCTCTCGGGCCCGCGACGGGCGGGAAAATCCATCTCCAGCAGACCGGCCTCGCCCTGGCTGACCCGCAGAGGACCGCTGTGGGTCTGGAAGACGATCTCACGGCCGCCAAAACCCAGATGGCTGAACAGGACATGGGCGCTGGCCAGGGTGGCGTGGCCGCAGAGGGGCACCTCAACCGCGGGGGTGAACCAGCGCAGGCCGAACCCTTCCCCCTCGGCGACGAAGAAGGCGGTCTCGGCCAGATTGTTCTCGGCGGCGATGGCCTGCATCAGCTCGGGCTCGAGCCAACGGTCCAGGGGAACCACGGCGGCCGGGTTGCCCTGGAAGGGGCCGTCGGCGAAGGCGTCGACTTGGTAGATCGGGAGTTTCATGGATGCGGCTCCTGAAGCGACATGCCGGCGCCGTTGGTGCGGCGGACGGGGAGGGCGGCGGGGTCGAAGTCTTCCAGGCAGAAGACATTGACCCCGAAGGTCTCGGGCGCGGCCCGCTTGCGATGGAAGGTGTAGACGCCGCACCGCCGGCAGAAGTGGTGGCGGGCGACGCCGGTGTTCCAGACGTAAGTTCCCAGCTGATCCTCGCCGGCCAGCAGCCGCAGCGCCACCTGCGGGACCTGGATCATCACCGCGTTGCGCCTGGCGCAGAGCGAGCAATCGCAGGTCGTCATCTCCACCGGATCGGCGTCGACCTCGAACCGGATCGCCCGGCAATGGCAGGCGCCGGCATAGCGGGCCATGGCTTGTCTCCTTGTTGACGGGGAATTTCAACAGGATTGATCCAGAGTCAATCATAGTATTGTATCGTGACAATTGGAGGGGCCGATGACCTGGACGCCGAGACTGCCCGACGGACGCGAGCCCCTGCATGAGCGGCTGCTGGCCGCCCTGGCGCGCGACATCGACGCCGGCGCCCTGACGCCTGGAACCCGCCTGCCGGCCCAGCGGGACCTGGCCCATGCGGCCGGCCTGGGCCTCGGCACGGTGACCCGGGCCTATGCGGCCGCCGAGCAGCGCGGCCTGATCTCGGCGCGGGTCGGCCGGGGCTCGTTCGTGGCGGAGCGGGCCGCGCCGCCGGCCGAGGCGATGATCGATCTCTCCCGCAACCTGCCGCCCATGGGCCGGGCCGAGGCGCTGATCGGCCAGGCGGTCGCCCGGCTACAGCGGCGGCCGGACCTGGCGACGGCCCTGACCTACGCTCCCCGGGCCGGCGAGATGACCCACCGCGCCGCCCTGGCCGCCTGGCTGGCCATGGCCTGCGGCCTGCCGGGCCTCGCGCCCGAACAGGTCATCCTCTGCGGCGGGGCCCAGCAGGGCATGGCCCTGGCCCTCGGCGCCGCCTGCCGGCCCGGCGACGCGGTGCTCTGCGAGGAGGCGACCTACATGGGCCTCAAGCCCCTGGCCGAGGCGGCCGGCTACCGCCTCGCCGGCGTCGCCCTCGACGGTGAGGGCATGGTCCCCGAGGCGCTGGCGGCGGCCGCCCGGTCGTCCGGCGCCAAGGCTATCTACGTCCTGCCGACCCTGCAGAACCCGACCGCCCGCACCATGAGCCCGGCCCGCCGCCAGGCCATCGCCGAAATCGCCCGCCAGCACGGCCTGTGGATCATCGAGGACGACGTCTACGGCCTCTATGCCGGCCCCGCCCGCCATGCGCCGATCGCCGCCCTGGCCCCTGAGCGCACCTTCTTCCTCGCCAGCCTGTCCAAGCTGGTCGCCCCAGGCCTGAGGGCCGGCGTGCTGGTCGCCCCTGACCGGGCCGGACAGGACCGCATCCTGCTGGCCCTCGAGGGCCTGTACGGAGCCGGCGACACCTTCAGCCGGATGATCGCCGTCCAATGGATCGAGGACGGCACCGCCGAGACCATCGCTCGCGAGAACATCGTCGAAGCGCAGGCCCGACTAACCCTGGCCCTGGCGGTTCTGGGTCCGGCGGCCGAGCGGCCGGGCGGCCAGGCCAGCCTGCATCTCTGGCTGCCGCTGGCGGAACTGGAAGCCGAGCGGGTCGCCGGCCGGGCCCTGCGCGGCGGCGTGCAGCTGACCCCGCCCGACGCGCCGCTGGTCGGCCAGGGCGCGACCCGCGGCCTGCGCCTCTGCCTGGGCGCGGTGCGCGACCGCGAGCGGCTGGAACAGGGCCTGAGGATCGTCGCCGGGGCGATCGCCGGCCGCGAGCACGGCGAGACCGCCCGGGTCTGACTACATGCCTTCGGCGCCGCGCTCGATCGACAGCACGCCGGTGCGCGACAGCTCGACCAGGCCCAGCGGCCGCATCAGCTCGACGAAGCTGTCGATCTTGCCCGGCGCGCCGGTGATCTCGAAGACGAAGCTTTCGGAGGTGGTGTCGATCACCCGGGCGCGGAAGATCTCCGCCACCCGCAGAGCCTCGACCCGTTCGGTCCCCGCCCCCTTGACCTTGACCAGCGCCAGCTCGCGCTCGACGCCGTTGGGGTCCTTGGTGACGTCATGCACCCGGCGGACGCTGACCACCTTCTCCAGCTGGGCCTCGATCTGCTCCAGCACATGGTGGGCGCCGCGGGTGACGATGGTGATGCGGCTGGTGTGGGCCTTGCGGTCGGTCTCGGCGACGGTGAGGCTCTCGATGTTGTAGCCCCGCGCCGCGAACAGCCCGACCACGCGGTGCAGGACCCCCGCCTCGTTGTCGACCAGCAGGGCGAAGGTGGCGAGCTGCTCGGCCTCGGTCTCGTGAGCGAGGTCGTAGGCGGAGGCGGGTTGGGCGGGGAGGGTCAAGCGCGCTTCTTTCGGTCTTGCAGGAGCTGGCGCGCCACATGCTGGCGGAGCACCCGGTTGATCTCGGTCTGGTAAGGCGCGTCGCCGGCCTTGTCCTTGAACCAGCCGACCACGTCTGCGTCGAGACGGATGGTGACGGGTTGCTTGACCGGGCGATAGGGGCCGCCGCGGCGAGCGTTGGCGAACTGTTCGGCGGTGATCGGCGGGATGTCGGAGAAGTCTATCTCCTCGTCCGGCATGGCTTCCAGCCGTTCAAGGTCGGCCCGTTCTTCGGCGGTCGGCACGTAGCCGCCGGGAGGAGGCTTAAAGCGAACCATCTTCGTACTGTCTTCGCTCATGAGGTTCCGCCTTTCTGGCGCTGATCAGGCGCACAAGAGACTCATCGTCCGGATCCGGGTAGGCATGAACAACCACCAGAAGCCCGCCCGGCTCGATACGGCCAATTGCCCACCAGCGCTCTTCTCCGTCTACGACTCGGTCCGGAATGATCAGATGCAACGGATCGAACCAGACGCCGGTCGCCTGTTCGAAACTGACGCCATGCTTGCTTCGATTGGTCCGCGCCTTGTCCGCATTCCATTCGAATTCCATATCATGTACGTCCAATTATGTACATACAAAGCTGTGCGACGTCATCAGACGAGCCTACGCCCCGCTTCGTCGATCACCGAGCCCAGATCGTCCAGTTCCTCGGGCAGGATCATCTCGTTGTGGGCCTTGCCCGACGGGATCATCGGCAGGCAGTTCTCGGCCTTCTCGACCCGGCAGTCGAAGATCACCGGGCCGGGATGGTCGATCATCTCCATGATCTTGGCGTCCAGCTCGGCCGGATCCTCGCAACGGATGCCCTTGGCGCCATAGGCCTCGGCCAGTTTCACGAAGTCGGGCAGGCTGCTCGAATAGCTCTGGCTGTAGCGCTGGCCGTGCAGCAGCTCCTGCCACTGGCGGACCATGCCCATCCACTCGTTGTTGAGGATGAAGATCTTGACCGGCAGCTGGTACTGCACGGCGGTCGACATCTCCTGGATGCACATCTGGATGCTGGCCTCGCCGGCGATGTCGATGACCAGCGACTCGGGATGCGCCAGCTGCACGCCGACGGCGGCCGGCAGTCCGTAGCCCATGGTCCCCAGGCCGCCGGAGGTCATCCAGCGGTTGGGCTCCTGGAAGCGGTAGAACTGGGCGGCCCACATCTGGTGCTGGCCGACTTCCGTGGTGATGTAGGCGTCGCGGTCCTTGGTCAGGGCGTACAGGCGCTCAATGGCCAGCTGCGGCTTGATGGTCGTCTCGCTCTTGCCGTAGCGCAGGCAGCGCACCGACCGCCAACCCTCGATCTGCCGCCACCACTCGTCCAGGGCCTGGCGGTTGGCCGACAGGCCCTGCGCCTTCCAGGACGCGATCAGGTCGGCCAGCACGCTGCCGGCGTCGCCGACGATGCCGATGTCGACCCGGACGTTCTTGTTGATCGAGCTGGCGTCGATATCGATGTGAATCTTCTTGGAGCCCGGCGAGAAGGCGTCCAGCCGGCCCGTGACGCGATCATCGAACCGCGCCCCGACGCAGATCATCACGTCACAGTCGTGCATGGCGTGGTTGGCCTCGAAGGTGCCGTGCATGCCCAGCATCCCCAGCCAGGCCGGGTCGGCGGCCGGGAAGGCGCCCAGGCCCATCAGGGTCGAGGTCACCGGCGCGCCGGTCATGGCCGCGAACTCGCGCAGAGCCTTGGCCGCTTCCGGTCCGGCGTTGATGACGCCGCCGCCGGTATAGAAGATCGGCGCCTTGGCCTGGGCGATCAGCCGGGCCGCCTCGGCGATGCGGCCGGGATCGCCCTTGGTGCGCGGGGCGTAGGCGTGGCCGAACTTGACCTCGTCCGGGCCCTGATAGACGCCGCGCGAGAACTGCACATCCTTGGGCAGGTCGACCAGCACCGGCCCCGGCCGGCCGCTGGTGGCGATGTGGAAGGCCTCGTGCAGGATGCGGGGCAGGTCCTTGATGTCCTTCACCAGGTAGTTGTGCTTGGTGCAGGCGCGGGTGATGCCGACGGTGTCGGCCTCCTGGAAGGCATCGGTGCCGATCAGGTGGGTGGGGACCTGGCCGGTCAGGACGACCATCGGAATGCTGTCCATCAGCGCATCGACGATGCCGGTGATGGCGTTGGTGGCGCCCGGCCCGCTGGTGACCAGCACGACGCCCGGCTTGCCGGTCGAGCGGGCATAGCCCTCGGCGGCGTGGGCGGCGCCCTGCTCGTGGCGGACCAGGATGTGGCGCAGGCGCTCGCCATGCTCGGCGTTGTCCTGGAACAGGGCGTCATAGATCGGCAGCACCGCCCCGCCCGGATAGCCGAACAGCACCTCGACGCCCTGGTCGACGAGGGCGCGGACCACCATCTCGGCGCCGGTCAGGGTGTCCAGATGGATAGCGGGGGCGGCTTGCGGGGCGGTTTTCTGGTCGGTCATCGCAGTGGTCTCGGGGGAGGGGTGTGGTTTGGACAACAAAAAAGGCCCCGGGGGGCCTTGGCGCATGCGGCCTTGAACGGCGTGCTGGGGACACGCCGGACAGGGCCGCTATGTAAGTACGATGCTCACGATGCGCACGAAGTTTGCTCCAAATCCACGAAAAGGCTCATGCCACGCGCCCGAACCGGGGTCAAGGCAAGCTTCGGCGCAACTTCCTTCCAATTTTCATTTTACCCCCTCGATGTGGGGTGACGCCGGTCCCCGAAAGGGAAATTGTAGGGGCCGTCATCGAATGGGTTAACTGGGGAAACCACCAAAATGCGTCCCATCCTTCTCGCCGCCGCCCTGGCCATCGCGCCGCTGGCGGCCTTCACCGCCCTGGCGCCCGTGGCCGCCGTCGCGGCCGAGCCCACGCCCAAGGACAAGGGCGGGGTCACCGTCTCGCAGCTGCGCAAGATCATCGAAGGCCTCGGCTTCGAGACCAAGGACGGCAGCGGCACGGCCTCGCCGAACTTCGAGTTCACCGTCAGCGAAGGCGGCCTCGACATCCATATCCTCGCCGAGGAGAGCGACAGCACCAACTACATCTGGCTGAAGCTGGCCTTCGACAAGCTGAAGCCCGGCCAGGACGGGGCCACCTTCCTGTCGAAGACCGGCGACATTCAGCCGGCCCACTTCTACCTGTACGACGATGGCACCCTGGGGATGGCCGTGGCGGTCGAGAACCGCGCGATCACCCCGGCCGTGGTCAAGCGCGGCATCGACATCCTCGTCGACGGGGCGGTCAGCACTCAGGAAGACTGGCTGACCAACTGAAGCCACTGCTCTTCCGGATCCAGGCTGGTCGCGCGCGGCCAGCCTGACATCTGGTTGCGCAGCCAGGTCAGCTGGCGCTTGGCGTAGCGGCGGGTCTCGCGCCGCGCGTCGTCCAGCGCCCGCGCCAGGGTGATCTCGCCGGCCAGATGGGCGGCGAACTCGCGCACGCCCACGGCCTTCATGACCGGCAGCCGGGCGTCGAGCCCGCGCGCCATCAACGCCGCCACCTCGCCAAGCGCGCCGGCCGCCAGCATGGCCTCCAGCCGCGCATCGCAGCGCGCGTAGAGCCCCTCGCGCGGCGGCTCCAGGGCCAGGGCCCGCCAGCCTCCCTCGGCCAGGATGGGCCGGGTGTCGGCCTGCCAGGCGCTCAGGGGCCGCCCGGTCGCCTCCAGCACCGCCAATGCCCGGGTCAGCCGCTGACGGTCGCCGGGCGCGATTCGGGTCGCCGCCGCCGGGTCGGCCGCCGCCAGCCGCGCGCGCGCCGCCGCTTCGCCCTCGGCGTCATAGCGCGCCTCGACCGCGTCGCGCAGGTCCGCCGGCACGGCGGGCACATCGGCCAGCCCCTCGGTCAGGGCCTTGAAATAAAGGCCGGTGCCGCCGACCACGATGGCCGGCCGGCCCCGCCCGTTGATCGCCTCCAGCACCGGCGTCGCGGCCCGCACCCAGCGGCCGACGCTCCAGCCGTCGGCCCCGTCGGCGACGCCGAACAGGTGGTGCGGGGCCTGCGCCTCCTCCTCCGGCGTCGGCCGGGCGCTCAGCGCGGTGAGGTCGGCGTACAGCTGCAAAGCGTCGCCGTTGACGATCTCGCCGCCGATTTGGCGGGCCAGGCGCAGGGCCAGGGCGGACTTGCCGCTTGCGGTGGGTCCGGCGATCAGCCAGATGCGGGGCTCCATGCAGCTATCCATCACCCTTGTCAGCCCCGATCCGCAAGCCGTCTCGGCCGCGACCCTTCGTGTTCGTTCCCAGACCGGGGCCGGCGAGCCCCGTCAGCTGGGTCCCGGCGCCGTCGACCTGACCGCCGCCGGCCAGGAAACCCTGAGCCGCGGCCTGCTCGACGCCGTGCTCGGCGACCTGCCGGTCGACGCCTGCGTCCAGCCGCTCGAAGGCCGCCGCAAGCGCCTGCTGATCGCCGACATGGACTCGACCATCATCGGCTGCGAATGCCTCGACGAACTGGCCGACTTCGCCGGCGTCAAGGAGGCGGTCTCCGCCATCACCGAGCGGGCCATGCGCGGCGAACTGGCCTTCGAGGGCGCCCTGCGCGAGCGGGTCGCCATGCTGAAGGGCCTGGAGCTGTCTGCCCTGCAGCGCTGCTACGACGAACGGGTCAGGCTCAATCCCGGGGCCCGCGCCCTGGTCCGCACCATGGCCGCGGGTGGCGCCCGCTGCCTGCTGGTCTCCGGCGGCTTCACCTTCTTCACCTCCAGAGTGGCCGCCGCCGCCGGTTTCGACGAGGACCGGGCCAACACCCTGATCGAGGACGCCCACGGCCTGACGGGCCAGGTCGGCGAGCCGATCCTCGGTCGCGAGGCCAAGCTGGCGGCGCTGCAGGGCGAGGCGGGTCGGCTGGGCATTCCCCTAAACGAGACCCTGGCCGTCGGCGACGGCGCCAACGACCTTGCCATGATCGAAGCGGCCGGTCTCGGCGTCGCCTACCGCGCCAAGCCGGTGGTCGCCGCCCAAGCCCACGCCCGCGTCGACCACGCCGACCTGACGGCGCTGCTGTATTTCCAGGGGTATTCCGAGAGCGACTTCCACCGCGACTAGTCGCTCCCCAAAGGGGCAGGGCAATCGCGCAGGTCGCGACGGGATGGTTGTGAGTTCGCCTCGGGGCTCCCTTCTCCCCTCGTGGGAGAAGGTGCCGGCGAAGCCGGCGGATGAGGGGGCTCCCCGGCCTACGACACAGCCTGTCGTTACCGCCCCTGCGCAGCTGAAAGACCTATCGACCCCTCATCCGGCGCTTCGCGCCACCTTCTCCCACAAGGGGAGAAGGGACCGCTCACGGCAGCTGCCGCTATCTTGGTCGCGTGCTCATATGCGCGTTCCCCAAAGGGGGGGAGGCGCCCAGGACCTACTGCCCCGGACCCCGCGAGAAGTAGCGGAAGAACTCCGAGTCCGGCGACAGCACCAGGGTGGTGTCGCCCTGGCCGAGGCTGGTCTCATAGGCCCGCATCGACTGGTAGAAGGACGCGAAGGCCGGATCGCGGCCGAAGCTTTCGGAGAACAGGCGGGCCCGTTCGGCGTCGCCCTCGCCTCGGATGCGCTCGGCGTCGCCGGTGGCGGTGGCGATGATCTCCAGCTGCTTCTGGCCGCCGGTGGCGCGGATGCTGGTGGCCTCCTGCTGGCGGGCCGTTTGCATGCGCTCATAGACCGCCTGCTGGTTGGCGTCGGGCAGGTCGGCGCGGCGGATGCGTACGTCGATCACCTGGATGCCCAGGTTGGACGACACCGCCTGGCGGGCCAGATTCAGCTTGATCGTGTTCATCAGCTCGGCCCGGCGGGCGGAGATGATGTCGTCGGAATCCACCGTGCCCAGGGCCTGGCGCAGGGCGGCGTTGACCCGCTGCTGCAGCAGGGGACGGGCCGTGTCGTTGTCGCCCAGCCGGGTGTAGAACAGGTAGGGATTGTTGATCCGGTAGCGGATGAAGGCGTCGACCACGAGCCGTTCCTGGTCGCCGGTCAGGATTTCCTCGTTGCTGCGCGTCTCCAGCATCTGGTTGCGCTTGTCGAAGATGATGACGCTTTCGGTGAACGGCCACTTGGCCTTCAGGCCGGGACCGTCGCCGCGGCCGGGGGCGTTGACCACCCGCACCACCTTGCCGACCTGCAGCACCACCGCCTGCTGGGTCTGGCCCAGGACATAAAGGGTCTGGCTGGCGATCAGCAGCAGGCCGCCGACCAGAATCGCCAGGATGGTCAGTTTGTTGCGACCGATCATTGGGCGGCTCCCGGGGCGCGCGGCGCCGGCTGGACGGTGGGAGTCTGGACCTTCGGCCGGAAGGCGTCGGGCGGCAGGATGATCGGGGCGCTGGCCCCCTTGCTGTCGATGATCACCTTGTTGGACTTGGACAGCACCCGGCTCATCGTCTCGATATAGAGGCGCTGGCGGGTGACGCCGGGGGCCAGTCGGTACTGTTCGTAGATCTGGTTGAAGCGCTGGGCCTCGCCGACCGCCTCGTTGACGGCCTGGGCCTTGTAGCCGAGGGCGGCCTGGCGGATTTGCGCGGCCTTGCCGTTGGCCTCGTTGACCCGGGCCTGGAAGTTCTGGCGGGCGGCGGCGACGTCCTGGAAGGCGGCGACGACGCTGGCCGGCGGCTGGGCGTCGCGCACCTGCACGCTGTCGACCAGCACCCCGGCGTCATAGCTGTTGAGGATGCGCTGCATCAGCTCGGCGGCGTCGGCCTGCAGCTTGCCACGGCCGGTGGAGATGATCGGGTCCAGGCCGGTGCGGCCGACGACCTCGCGCATGGCGCTCTCGGCCACGGCTTTGACCGTGGTCTCGCCGTTGTCGATGTTGAACAGGAACTTGGCGGGGTCGTTGACCTTCCAGTTCACCGCGAAGGCGATGTCGACGATGTTCTCGTCGCCGGTCAGCATCAGGCTTTCGGCCGTGTTGGTGTTGGCCTTCTCGCCGCCGACCGGGGTCTGCCGGATCGTGGTGATGTCGACCTTGGTGTAGCCCTCGATGATCGGGAAGTGATAGCCGATGCCCGAGCTGTAGTCGCGGGTGTAGGCGCCGAAGGTGGTGACCACCGCCTGCTCCTTGGCCCCGACCACGATGATGCCGGCCAGCAGGTAGACGGCGACCAGCAGGCCGCCGACGACGGGGGCGTAGCGCCGCACCATCTCCTCGCCGCCCTGGGGCGAGCCACCGCCGCCGTTGCCGCCGCCGAACAGGCCGCGCAGACGGGCGCTCCAGCGCTCGATCAGCTCGTTGAGGTCGACGCCCTCGGCGGGCGGCGGTTGCGGGCGGCGCGGGGGCGGGGCCTTGCGCGGTTCGTCACGCGGGGCCTCGGGTTTGTCCTTGTCGCCTTCCGGCGGCGGCGAACCCCAGGGTCCGGGGTTGGCGTTATCGTTCCAGGGCATGGAGTCGGCGGGCTTCCGTCGGCTGAATAAAGGAGCCCGGTTGCAAACCGGGGCATAGAGCCGGATATGAGACCCCCAAGCCCTCAACGCAAGCTGAACCGGTATGTCTTCCGCCCCCGCAATCGACCGTGACGCCGTGCTGGCGGCCCTCGACAAGGTGATCGATCCCCGATCCGGACGCGGCCTGGTGTCCGCCGGACTGGTGCAGGGGCTGGTGTTGCGGCAGGGAACCGCCGGTTTCATGCTCGAGGTGCCGGCTGCCGACGCGGGGCGATACGGCTATATCCGCGACGAAGCGGAAAAGGTGCTGAAAAGCCTGCCGGGGATCGACAAGGCCCAGGTGGTGCTGACCGCCGAGGCCCCCGTCGGCGTCACCCGCCAGCGCAAGACCGCGCGGCTGAGCCCCGATCCGGCCTCCGAGCCCAAGGCCGCCCAGGCCGAGAAGCCGGCCCATGTGAAGCGGGTCATCGCCGTGGCCAGCGGCAAGGGCGGGGTCGGCAAGTCCACCGTCTCGGTCAACCTGGCCTGCGCCTTCGCCAAGCTGGGGCTGAACGTCGGCCTGCTCGACGCCGACGTCTACGGCCCCTCGGCGCCCAAGATGATGGGTATCGACGAGGAGCCGGCCTTCGTCGACGGCAAGCTGGAGCCGCTGGTCGCCCATGGCGTCAAGCTGATGAGCATCGGCTTCATGGTCGACGAAGGGGCGCCGATGATCTGGCGCGGCCCGATGGCGTCCTCGGCCGTGCGCCAGATGGTGCAGGACGTGCGCTGGGGCACCGAAGGCACGCCGCTCGACCTCCTGATCGTCGACCTGCCGCCGGGCACCGGCGACATCCACCTGACCCTGGTCCAGAAACTGGCCGTCGATGGCGTGGTGCTGGTCTCAACCCCCCAGGAGATCGCCCTGATCGACGCCCGCCGCGCGGCGGCGATGTTCGCCAAGACGGCGACCCCGATCCTGGGCGTGATCGAGAACATGGCCTGGTTCGAAGGGCCGGACGGAACCCGGATTCCAATCTTCGGTACGGGCGGCGCCCGGGCCGAGGCCGAAGCGCTCGGCGTGCCCCTGCTGGCCGAAATCCCCATCGAGATCGGCCTGCGCCAAGCCGGCGACGAGGGCCGTCCGCTGACGGCGGTGGGGGGCGAAAGCCTGGCCGCCAAGGGCTTTGAGGCGGCGGCTCGGGCGCTGTTGTAGGCTCTCAGGCCCCGGTCCCACATCCCCCTAAATCCGCTCATCCCGGCGAATGCCGGGACCCATTTCATAGGGCTCGGTGACGGAAGAGCGTGCCCTTGGGCACGGCCGTGACCGTTCGCAACTTTGGCCTCGCCGTGCCTGGAGGCACGAGTCTCGGCCGCCAGAGCCCTATGAAATGGGTCCCGGCATTCGCCGGGATGAGCGGAAAATTGGAGTGGAGTCTGACAGCAAGTAGGCGAACCAATGCTGCCTAGCCCCAACTCAGGCGCCGGTCTCGTCCACCACGATGGCCACCGTCTTGCCACGCGACAGCGGCTCCCAGCCGGCCGAGATGGCCGACTTGATGGCGTTGACGACCAGCTCCGGCTTGATCATCGCCGGTTTCAGCAGCGGGGCGCCGTAGCGGGGCTGGCGGCCGGCCGGGAATTCCACCACCGCCTCGCGCTGGCCTTCCGCATGGCGGACGGCCAGCGCCATGCCGCGATACTCGTTCGCATCGCTGGACCATTGCGGCTGGCGCTGCAGTCGCCACAGGTAGGGGTCGCCATCGACGGTGATCTCGAATTCGACGGGCTGCTTGCCTTTTGCCATGCCAAGGCGATAGCCCGTCGGAGCCGCACAAGCTACAGCGGGCCACGCTTTTCGTGGGGACGACATGCACGACATCCTGGCCCTCGGGACCCGCGCCGGGACCCTGCTCAAGGAACGGGGCGAGAAGGTCGCCGTCGGCGAGACCTCGGCCGGCGGCCTGATCTCCGCCAGCCTGCTGGCCGTGCCGGGCGCTTCGGCCTATTTCGCCGGCGGGGCCATCACCTATTCGGCGCGGTCGATCCGCGGCCTGGCCGGCATCTCCATCGAGCAGATGAGGGCCGACGGCATCCGCTCCAGCTCCGAGCCCTACGCCCTGCTGCTGGCCACCGAGATCCGCAACCGGCACGGCCACATCAGCTGGGGCCTGTCGGAGACCGGCGCGGCGGGTCCGGACGGCAACCCCTATGGCGATCCGGCCGGCCATACCTGCATGGCGGTGGTCGGCGCGGTCAGCGTGGCGCGCACCCTGCGCACCGGGTCGAACGACCGGGTCGCCAACATGTGGGCCTTCGCCGAGGCGACCCTGAAACTCTTCGTCGAGGTCCTGGAAACCGCGCCGCGCTAGGCCGGGTCTCGGGAAATTAGATCTACAAAAACATATAATAATTCAATAGCTTATTGAATATGTCTAGACATATTCATCGCTTGAACTGGTCGCTTTTGGGCGTGCGGCCGATGGCGTTGGTCGCGCCGTAGCCCTTTCGACCAACAAACCCCGCGCCTCGACCAACACTCCGGCCAACGCCGCGGGCCACGTCCACGCAGCCCCGGCCCACGCCAAAGCCAACGGGACATGGGTTCTGGCCCGGTTTCCGCGTCTTTCGAGCGGCATCGGCTTCTTTGTTGGTCAGCCGAGCGGCGGTATAATGGTTGGCCGCTTCGATAGCGGACGTCCGCCGGCAGGCGGGCGTCGCCCTAGGCGTCGCCGTCGTTGAACTCGTCGGCGGGCACGAAGGCGGCGCCCTCGTCGTCCAGCACCCAGACGCCGATAAAGGCCGGATGCGCCGGCGTCAGCTCCACATCGAGCAGGTCGCCGTCATAGAGGCCGACGTTGCTGTAGTCGAAATCCAGGGACAGCTGATGGGCGTAGCCGACCATCTCCTCGGCCATGCGGCGCGAATAGCCAAGCGCCTCGCTCTGATCGCCGAAGGTATCGGTCAGGGTGCTGACCTCCGCCGCATCGCTGCCTTGGGTCGCACTGGTGGTGACGATGGTGAACGCGGGCATGGTCGTCTCTCGGGATTCCAGGAATCCCCACCTAACCTGTTCCCTCGCCGAAGCCGCCTACATTCTCAAAATGCCGGTCGATCAGTCGGAGTCGCGGTCGGCCTTCTTGTTGGCGCGGTAGGTCTTGTGGACACGGCGTTCGGCGTCCTTCTGCGCGCGGTCGGCCTTCTCCGCCACCGCCGCCAGCTCCAGCCCCAGCTTCTGGAAGTGGGCCCAGCGATCGGGGTCGAGCGCGCCGCTCTCCAACGCCGCCCGCACCGCGCACCCGGGCTCGCGCTCATGGCCGCAGTCGCTGAACCGGCAGCTGGCGACGAGCGCCTTGACGTCGTCGAACACGGCGGCGACCCCGTCGTCCTCGCCAATCAGCCCGACCTCTCGCATGCCGGGCGTGTCGATGATCAACCCGCCGCCGGGCAACAACACCAGCTGGCGGTGGCTGGTGGTGTGGCGGCCCTTGTCGTCGCCTTCGCGAATGGCGGCGGTTGCCATCCTGTCTTCGCCCAGGAAGGCGTTGACCAGGGTCGACTTGCCCGCCCCGGACGAGCCGATCAGCACGCAGGTCTCGCCGGGCCCGACCTGGGCCAACAGGGCGTCAAGGCCAAGACCCTGACGGGCCGACACCACGACGATGGGGCAGTCGGCGGCCAGGGCGGCAATCCCGGCGACCCTGGCGTCGAGGTCGGTGCAGAGGTCCGACTTGGTCAGCACCACCACCGGCCGCGCCCCGCTCTGCCAGGCGGCCGCGAGATAGCGCTCGATCCGGCGCGGGTTGAGGTCGGCGTTCAGGGACGCGACCACGAAGGCCACATCGATGTTGCTGGCGATCGTCTGCACCGTGGCCAGGCTGTCGGCGGCCCGCCGCACGAAGGCGGTGCGGCGCGGCAGGATGGCGTGGATGGTGGCGGAGCGTTGCGCCCGATCGATCGACAGCGCCACCCAGTCGCCGACGGCCGGCTGGCCGACCTCCCCGACCTCGTGCAGCAGGCGGCCGGAGGCCCTGGCCCGCACCTCGCCCTGGGCGGTGGCGACCAGATATCCGTTGCGCTGCTGGACAACGATCCGCCCCGGCAGATGGCCGGCGCGGGCGTGCGGCGCGAACGTCGCCGCCAGCAGGTCAGACCATCCAAACTGTTCGATCAAGTCAGAAGCTTCCAGGGCGCCGGTTCGCCGTGGCTGACTTCTACGGCCGACCGCGGCGTTAGGCCATCGCCAGCGTCGCCGGTTTGCTCGAGGCCAGCTTGAACACGTCCCAGTACCCCGGCGAGGTCAGCATCCCCGGCAGCACGCCCTTGGCCCTCAGCAGCCGCTGGGTCCGGGGCAGGTTGTAGCAGGGCACATGCATGAACATGTGGTGCTCGCAGTGGTAGTTCACATAGTAGGGAGCCAGCAAGGCGCGCTCGATGAGGTTGGCCCGGGTCGTGCGGGCGTGGCGCAGCGGGTCGGGCTCGTCCTTGGCGACGCAGGCGTGCTCGGCGATGTTGCGCAGGCGGGTGACGAGCGGCAGCCAGGTCGCCTGCGGCAGCAGCCACAGCACCGGCCAGGCCCACCAGAAACCGAACGGGGCGGTGACCGCGACGGTGACGATCATGCCGAGGAAGAAGCGGCGGCGGGCGACCACGGCCTTCTTGAGGATCGGCCACAGGGGCTGGTCGGGCTTGCGTTCGGCGAGGGTCTTCACCAGGCCGGCCCAGCGCTGCTTGTAGTAGGTCTGGCCAGTCAGATCGCGGACCACCTTGCGCCACAGCGACTGGCGGGTGATCGGGAAGGGGGCCGAGAGGACCAGGTCGGGGTCCTCGGCCTGCTGGGCGAACTTGTGGTGGCCCAGGTGATAGGTGCGGTAGGCGACCAGGCCGCCCGGGGTCAGGTAGTCGCCCAGGAAGTCGTTGGTCTTCAGGTCAGGGTGCAGGGCGCCATGGGCGGCGTCGTGCATCAGGATGGCCAGGCCCAGCTGGCGGGCGCCGATGATCATCACCGCCAGCGGGATGGTGATCGGCCAGAGGAAGGCCATGGCGGCGGCGGCGAAGATGACCAGCCAGGCGTGGGCGATCAGGGCCGGGCCTTTCCAGACCGACTTGTGGGCCAGCGGGGCCCATTCCTCGGGGGTGAAGTAGGACTTGGGGGCGACACGGGCGGCGGCGGCCATCAGGCGTCTCCTCGGGCGGGGGTGAGCAGGGCGAGCATGTCCTCGACGGCCTGCGAAACGGTGGCCTCGGTGGCTCCTTCGCGCAGGGACACGCCGAGGGCCAGGGTCCAGAAGCGGCGGGCGGTCGTGGCGGCGTCCTCCCGGCCGGTCCAGCCACGGCGGCGGCGGACGTCGGCATAGGCGCGGTCGCCCTCGGCATGCAGGCGTTCGAAGGTGCGTTCGATGAGCGGGGCCAAGTCCTGGCGGCGGCGGGTCAGGGACAGGGCCTCGACGAACAGCGCCAGGCCCGGCGAGCCGATGACGGTCTCGACCAGCCGGCGGTTGTAGTCGCCGCCCGTCGGGGCGGTCGAAGCGGCGGTCTCGGCCTGGGCGGCGACGTAGAGCATCTCGCGGCAGGCGGCCTCGACGAACAGGGCCTCCTTGGTGCGGAAGTAATAGGTGACCTGGCTGGGGTAGGCGCCGGCCGCCGCGGCGATCTCGGCCACCGCCACCCCGGCCGCGCCGCGGGCCTTGAACAGCTCGACGGCAGCGTCGAGCAGGCGCGAGCGCATCCGCTTTCCGGGCTCGCGGACGGCGCGCACATCGGTGAGGGCCTGCACCTTCGGCATGGCTTAGTTGTATGTCATACAAGAAGGATCGTCAACGGCGGGCCGGGCACTGGACAGAGACCCCCGTTCGTCGCACGCTGATCGTCCCGTGGGAGGGCTGACCATGCGGCGCAGGCTTGTACTGGGCGTGGTTTCGACGCCGGCGATGGCCGGCGCCGCCAGCGGCTTTGACGCCAGGCGCGGCCGGAACACCGAACCGATCCTATCCACCTTTCGCCGGGACAACCCGGCATCCCGCGGAGGCTGATCGCCGCCGCCGACTACGACAAGGCCCCGACGTCTGGTCCGAGAGGCCTTGCGAACAGAAGAGGGAGTTCGTCAGTGAGGAAGACAGTTATCGTGCTCATTGGGGCCCTGGTTCTGGGGCTCGCGACGGCCGGGCAGGCGGGGGCCTGCTCCATCGACCCGGCCACCGGCAAGATGAGCACCAAGAAGGGGACGCCCTATCCCGGCGCCAAGGGCAAGCCCTGGTATGCGCAGGGCAAGGCCCTGACCCTGGACAACGACAGCTACAAGAAGACCGGCGCGCCGCGCGTCTTCGGCGACTCGGAATTCAGCTACCTCAGGAAGGTCGGGGAGATGGAGGGCGTGCCCTTCTATCGCGACGAGGACCTGCCCGACCTGCTGTTCGTGCCGATCGACGCGGCCGCCTGCACCTTCCACGCCTACGACAAGGGGTAGCCCTGACGGGACGGCGTGGGGAGCCGCCCCGTCAGGACCCGGCCTACTCGAACAGCCAGTCGGCCTTCGGGTCGGGCGCGGCGGGGGACGCCAGGCCGATGAAGTCGGCGGCGGTGAGGTTGGCGGCCTGCATCCCGGTCAGGGTGACATAGCCGCCGTCGGCGAAGATCACCTTGGCGCCGGCCGCCAGCTGGACGATCGAGCTGTAGGCGCCGCCGTAGCCGGAGACGTCGATCAGATCGACGCCGTCCTGGAAGTCGGCGATGGTGTTGGCGCCGTCGCCGGTCGCCAGCACGAAGATGTCGGCGCCGGCCCCGCCCGTCAGGGTGTCCTGGCCGATCCCGCCGATCAGCACATCGTCGCCGTCGCCGCCGAACAGCTTGTCGGCCCCCGACCCGCCCTTCAACAGGTCGCCGCCGCCCATGCCGTTCAGCGTGTCGTTGCCCTCGAGGCCGTCGATGGTCTCGAACAGGTCGGTCCCGTTGAGGGTATTGGCGCCGATGGTGCCGGTCAGCGTCGCCTCCGAGCCGACCGTCACCATGGGCGGGGGCGGAGGCGGCGGGGGCGGAGGCGGCGGGGGAGGCGGCGGCGGCGGGGGTGGTGAGGGCGGGGGCGGCTCGGCGCCGGTGATGAAGTCGGCCGCGCCGAGGTTGGCCGCCTGCGCGCCGGTCAGGGTGACATAGCCGCCGTCGGCGAAGATGACCTTGGCCCCGCCGGCCAGCTGGACGATCGAATTGTAGACGCCGCCGTAGCCGCTGATGTCGATCAGGTCCGTGCCGTCCTGGAAGTCGGCGATGGTGTTGGCCCCGTCACCGGTGGCCAGCACGAAGACGTCGGCCCCGGTCCCGCCGGTGAGCGTGTCCTGGCCGGCGCCGCCGACGAGAACGTCGTCACCGTCGCCGCCGTGGAGCTTGTCGGCCCCCTCGCCGCCCTGCAGCAGGTCGCCGCCGCCCATGCCGTAGAGCGTGTCATTGCCGGCCAGGCCGAGGATGGTCTCGTAGAGGTCGCCGCCGGTGATGGTGTTGGCGCCGACGGTCCCGGTCAGGGTCAGTTCCGAGCCGGGGGCCGGGCCGCCTGGCGGCGGCGGCAGGATGAAGTTGGCGTCGGTCAGGGTGTGGGCGCTGACGTTCCTGACCAGGATGCTGCCGCCGCCGGCCAGCTGCACGATGGAGTCCTCGCCGCTGGCGACGATCTGCAGGTAACCGCCGACCGCCGTCAGGTCGATCTTGTCATGGCCCAGGCCGAAGTCGACGATGATGTCCTGGCCGGAATCGGCTTCGAAGACGAACACGTCCGCGCCGCCGTCGCCGGTCATGAAGTCGTCCCCGGCGCCGCCCTTGAGGACGTCGGCCCCGACGCCGCCGAGCAGGACGTCAGCGCCGTCCTGGCCCTCCAGCAGATCGTCGCCGGCCAGACCATCGAGGACGTTGCCGATCAGGTCGCCCCGCAGGATGTCGTCGCCCTGGCCGCCCTGGATGCCTTCGATGCTGAAGAACTGGTCGCCCAAGGCCTCGCCGGTGTTGTTCAGGCTGTTGGCCATGTCGACCGTCAGCCCCGTGGCAAGGTCGCCGTAGGAGACGATATCCTGGCCGCCCCGGCCAAAATACCTGTCGGTCCCGCCACGGCCCTGGAGGACATCGTCGCCGCCGTCGCCGTCGAGGCTGTTGTGGTGGGCGTCGCCGTAGAGGTGGTCGGCGAAGCTGGATCCGAGCAGGCCTTCGATGGAGCTGTAGGTGTCGCCGACCGCGTCGCCGGTCGCCTGGGCCGGGTCGGACAGGCTGGCGACCACGCCCGAGAGGGCATTGAAGTAGGCGGCGATGTCCAGGCCTTCGCCACCGACCAGCGTGTCGGCTCCGACGCCGCCATGCAGCAGATCGTCGCCGAACTCGCCCTTCAGGAGATCATCGCCGCCCAGGCCGTACAGCTCGTCATCGCCGCCGCCGCCGGTCAGGGTGTTGGCCAGCGCGTTGCCCGTCAGCTTGTCGTCGAAGTTGGAGCCGGCCAGGTTCTCGATGCTGATGTAGGTGTCGCCGGCCGCCTCGCCCAGGTTGTTGCCGGGGCTCACCAGGTTGACCCGCACGCCGATCGCCGCCTGGGCGTAGGAGGCGGTGTCCTGGCCGGCTCCGCCGTCGAGGACGTCGCCCCCGGCGCTTCCCATCAGGACGTTGTCCTGGGCGTCGCCGGTCAGGGTGTCGTCGAAGGCGGACCCTTCGATCCCTTCGATGGAGACGTAGCTGTCGCCGACCGCGTCGCCGGTGTTGCCGCTCGGAGAGGCCAGGCTGACCTTCACCGCCGTGTCGGATGCGCTGTAGGTGGCGAAGTCCAGGCCGTCGCCGCCGAGCAGGACGTCGCCGCCGCCGAGGCCTTCGAGGAAGTCATCGCCCTGGCCGCCGGCCAGCTGGTTCGCCGTGCTGGCGCCGCGCAGGGAGTCGCCGAGGGCGGAGCCCTCGACGTTTTCGATGCTGCTGTAGCTGTCGCCCGCCGCGTCTCCGCCATAGCCGGCGGACCCGGACAGGTAGACGGTGACGGCCTGGGCGGAGGTCGAGTAGGAGACGGTGTCGATGCCGCCGCCGCCGTTCAGGCTGTCGGCCCCGGCCCCACCGGTCAGCACATTGGCGCCGGCGTTGCCGGTCAGCACGTCGTCGAAGGCCGAACCCCACAGGTTCTCGATGCTGACGAAGCTGTCGCCGGCGGCCTCGCCAGTATTGCCGGCGGGCGCGACGAGGGACACGGTCAGGCCGGTCGTCGCCTTGCGATAGGAGGCGGTGTCGCTGCCGAGGCCGCCGTTGAGCAGATCGCCGCCAA
This sequence comes from Caulobacter sp. GW821-FHT11A05, assembly GCF_058809015.1. Lineage (NCBI taxonomy): Bacteria > Pseudomonadati > Pseudomonadota > Alphaproteobacteria > Caulobacterales > Caulobacteraceae > Caulobacter > Caulobacter sp. GW821-FHT11A05. The sequence goes on from NZ_JBXASF010000002.1 coordinate 309,650, forward strand.
GGCCGCCTTCGAGGACGTTGGCCGAGGCGTTGCCGTACAGGCTGTCGTTGAAGTTCGAACCAGTCAGGTTCTCGATGCTGCTGTAGGTGTCGCCGGCGGCCTGGCCGAAGTTGATGCTCGGGTCGAGCAGGCTGGCCTTCACCAGGCCGGTCGAGTTGACGTAGCTGGCGGTGTCGGAGCCCTCGCCGCCGTTCAGCGCATCCTTGCCGGAGCCGCCGATGAGGACGTCGTTGCCGCCCAGGCCGTTTAGCGTGTCCGCCCCCGCGCCGGTGGTGAGGGTGTCGTCGCCCTCCGTGCCGGTGGCGGTCTGGGGCGGCGGCGGCGGGGCAGGCAGGTACAGCGGCGGCTCGGCGCCGGTGACGGACGACTTGATCATTCTCTCTTCAGGCTCCCAGGCCCTACGCGGCGCGCGGGGCGATTGTCGGTGACGCGGGGGGCGTCTTCTGGGAGGGCTATATGTCTCGGTCGCCGAGCCCGATCAGGCGCGGCGACGCGCGTCGCGTCGCGCCGGCGCGCGAAAAGTTGCGCGGAGTTGCGCGTAGTTTGGTTACCCGAACCTAGTAATCGATATCCGGACCGTCGCCGGCGACCAGAGGCCCGCGGGCCATCGACCGGGCCAGGGCCATGGTCATCAGGAGGTCGCCGCCCTGGGCGAAAGCCGTGGGGCCGACGTCGCGCAGCAGATGGTCGCGGATGGCGTCGGGGATCGAGCCCTCCGGGGCCAGGGGGTGGTTCTGGATGAGCTCGCGGTAGTGGGCGTCGTCGGCTTCGATGTCGCCGGTCAGGTTGCCGATGCGCTGGGAGATGATCGGGGCGGCGGTGATGGTGCGGCCGGCGTCCGGGGCCTGGGACAGGCTGATGCCGTCGAGCACGTCGACCCGCCGCTGCAACACGCCGTTGAAGATGGCAAAGACCATGGAGCCGGTCAGCGGCTGGGTGCAGAGCGAGAAGACCGCCTGGTGCATCGGCAGGATCCAGCCCTCCAGCTCGGTGCCGGCGATGCCCATGCGGTAGATGAGCAGGCCCGTCTCGTCGCGGCGGACGATGCCGTACTCGTGCTGGAAGCGACCGGGCAGCAGGGCGACCGGGCGGGTGGTGCGGAAGAAGCCCTCATAGGCGTCGGCCCGCAGCTCGGCGGTGGCGACGAACTGGTCGAACAGGGCGGGCGGCAGGCTGAGGCCCTTGAAGGCATTGGCCTGCCTGGCGGCGGAGGCGGCGCCCAGGACCTCGGCGAACCCGGCCAGATCGCGGTCCCAGTCGAGGGTGGTGAAGTCCGGCCGGCGGGCGGCGACGAGGGCGGTCAGGCCCTGCAGGTTGTAGTCGGACGGCACGGCCTGGCCGTTCAGCCAGCGGGCGATGCCCGACTTATGGACGCGCAGCTCGGCGGCCAGCCGGCCCCGGCTGATCGACAGGGCCTTGAGGGTGAGGTCGAGTTTCGCGGCGAACGAGTCGATAGCCATGGCCGAACTTTTCCGGCCTTGGCCCAGAAAGGCAAGGAGGCTTGCAACTAGAAGGACCCCAGAGGTGGCGCGTTCAGATGTCTTCGCCACGCTCCGGTTCGCGGATGCCTATTCGAACAGCCAGTCGGCCTTGGGATCGGGCGGGGCCGGCATGGACAGGCCGATGAAGTCGGCGGCGGTGAGGCTGGCGACCATGACCCCGGTGAGGGTGACGTAGCCGCCGTCGGCGAAGACGATCTTGGCCCCGCCGGCCATCTGGATGATCGAGGTATAGCCGCCGTAGGCGGTGACATCGATCAGGTCGATGCCGTCCTCGAAGTCGGCGATGGTGTTGGCGCCGTCGCCCGGGGCGAGGACGAAGATGTCCGCGCCCGCGCCGCCGGTCAGGGTGTCCTGGCCGACGCCGCCAACCAGCACATCGTCGCCGTCGCCGCCGTAGAGCTTGTCCGCTCCCGTCCCGCCCTGCAGCAGGTCGGCGCCGCCCATGCCGTAGAGGGTGTCGTTGCCGTCCAGCCCCTGGATGGTCTCGAAGAGATCCGTGCCGGTCAGGGTGTTGGCGCTGACATTGCCGGTGATCGTCGCCTCAGAGCCGGCCGGAGGGGGCGGTGGTGGCGGCGGCGGCGGCGGCGGCGGCGGCGGAGGCGGCGGAGGCGGAGGTGGCGGTGGCGGTGGCGGCGGAGGCGGCGGAGGCGGCGGAGGCGGAGGTGGCGGTGGCGGTGGCGGGGGAGGAGGAGGAGGAGGAGGTGGTGGCGGAGGCGGAGGCGGCGACATCCCGGCGATGAAGTCGGGGGCGCTCAGGTCGGTGGCCATGATGCCGGTCAGGTTCACATAGCCGCCGTCGGCGAAGATCACCTTCGCGCCCCCGGCCATCTGCACGATGGAGGTGTAGGCGCCGTAGGCGGAGATATCGATCAGGTCCATGCCGTCCTGGAAGTCGGCGATGGTGTTGGCCCCGTCGCCGGGCGCGAGGACGAAGATGTCCGCTCCGGCCCCGCCGGTCAGCGTGTCCTGGCCCGCGCCGCCGATGAGGATGTCATCGCCATTGCCGCCGTTGAGCTTGTCGGCGCCCAGGCCGCCCTCAAGCAGGTCGCCGCCGTCCATGCCGTTCAGGGTGTCGTTGCCGTCCAGGCCCTGGATGGTCTCGAACAGCGCCGCGCCGGTGAGGGTGTCGGCCCCAATCGTCCCGACGATCGTCAGCTCGGACCCGATCGCCGGCGGAGGAGGCGGAGGAGGCGGCGGCGGCGGTGGTGGCGGTGGCGGTGGTGGCGGAGGCGGAGGCGGCGGAGGCGGCGGAGGCGGCGGCGGCGGCGGGGGAGGAGGTGGAGGAGGCGGAGGCGGAGGCGGCGGCGGTGGCGGTGGCGGTGGCGGAGGCGGCGGCGGCGGCGCGCTGAGGCCGATGAAGTCGGCGTCGACCAGGGACGCGGAGTTGACGTTCTTGAGCACCAGCGAGCGGCCGCCGCCGAGGGTGATGACGGTGTCGGCGCCGTTCTGGAAGCGATTGGCGTAGCTGCCGAAGGCGGCGATGTCGATCAGATCCTGGCCGTGGATGAAGTCCTCGATGGTGTCGCCGCCCGCGCCGGCCTCGACGCGGAAGACGTCGGCCCCGGAGCCGCCGTTGAAGGAGTTGGACCCGGCCCCGCCCGCCAGGAGATCGCCGCCGGCGCTGCCGGACAGCCGGTTGTTGCCGGCGTCGCCGTACAGCTGGTCATTGTCGCCACCGCCGGCCAGGTTCTCGATGGAGATGAAACTGTCGCCGAACGCTTCGCCGGTGTTGATGATGGGCGCGGCAAGGCTGACGACGACACCGCTGACGGCATTGCCGTAGGAGGCAGTGTCGAAGCCGCCGCCGCCGTCGAGGACATCGGCGCCGAGGCCGCCCTGCAGCAGGTCGTTCTGGTTTCCGCCGTCGAGAAGGTCGCTTCCGACCGCGCCCAGCAGGATGTCGGCGCCGTCCGAGCCGCGCAGCCGGTTGTCGCCACCGTCGCCGACCAGGATATCGTCGAAGAAGCTGCCGAGCAGGCCTTCGATGGAGATGTAGGAGTCGCCCACGGCGTCGAAGGTGTTGAGGTTGGGCGAGGCCAGGAAGACGGTCACACCGTTGTCTGAGGTCAGATAGGAGGCCGTGTCGAAGCCGCCGCCGCCGTTCAGCACGTCGGCGCCGTGGCGGCCCTCCAGCAGGTTGTCCCCGCCATCGCCGGTCAGCTTGTCGTTATGGAAGCCGCCCTTCAGGTTTTCGATCGAGATGTAGGTATCGCCGGCGGCGTCCCCGGTGTTGACGAGGATGTTGGCCAGGTTGGCCGTCACCGCGGCGCCGGCCGACTCGTAGGAGGCGGTGTCGACGCCGCCGCCGCCGTCGAGCACGTCGCCGCCGGCCAGGCCGCCGAGGACGTCGTCGCCGAGCAGGCCCGCGAGGCCGTTGGGCGTGGCGTCGCCGAGGATGATGTCATCGAAGTTCGAGCCTTGGAGGTTTTCGATCGAGGTGTAGGTGTCGCCGGCGGCGTCGCCGATCTTCAGGAAGCCTCCGGCGGTCAGGGTCGTCCAGATGGCGGAGGTCGCGGTGCGGTAGGAGGCGGTGTCGAAGCTGTTGCCGCCGCGCAGGTCGTCCGCCCCGGCCCCGCCGATCAGAGTGTTGGAGCCGGCGTTGCCGATCAGGATGTCGGCGAAGGCCGAACCCTGCAGGTGCTCGATGGAGGCGTAGGTATCGCCGAAGGCCTCGCCGGTGTTCTGGGCCGGGGCGGCCAGGCTGACGGTCAGGCCGGCCGCCGCATGGGCGTAGGAGGCGGTGTCGAAGCCCGCGCCGCCGTTCAACAGGTCGGCGCCCAGGCCGCCCTCCAGCACATTGGCGCCGCCGTCGCCGTAGAGGCTGTCGTTGTAGTTCGAGCCCCGCAGGTTCTCGACGCTGTTGTAGGTGTCGCCGAGCGCATGGCCGAAGTTGACGCTCGGATCGAGCAGGCTGGCCTTCACCAAGGTGGTGGCGGTGATGTAGCTGGCGGTGTCGGAACCGTTCTGGCCGAACATCGCGTCCGCGCCGGAGCCGCCGACCAGCACGTCGTCGCCGTCGTAGCCGTTGAGGGTGTCGTTCCCCGCCGCGCCGGTCAGGGTGTCATCGCCCTCGAAGCCGCTGATCGTGTCGTTGCCGCCGCCGCCGGTCAGGGTGTCGGGGCCGGAGGTGCCGTTGATGACCATCGGCGGCGGCGGGGGCGGGGCCGCGTTCAACGGCTGCTCGTCGCCGAACGGCTTGCGGGTCTTGATCATGATCCTGCTCCCCCAGCCTGGCGCTCTGCAGCGCCGTCGCCGGCCGTGACGGCGCCCATGGGGGCGTTTCCGTGAGGGGAATATGTGCCGATCGGTGGGGCCCCACAGGTGTGACAGCCTGCATCCGCGTGCAGCAGCGTGCATCTGCGCGCGGGGCGGCGTATGGGTTGATCCTGGCCGGAACCGTCCGCGTAGCCCGCCGAGATACAAAGGCTCTGCCATGGACACCGGCACCTTCGCCGCCAAGCTCGAACTGGCCCTCAAGGTGCTGTCGATGAGCCGCAGCCGGATGGCGTCCGAGCTGGAGGTCGACAAGTCGGTGATCGGCCGCTGGCTGGCCGGGCAGGTGCGGCCGACGCCGCATAACCTGGAGCGGCTGACGGCGGTAATCGCCGCCCGGCGGTCCAGCTTCACCATGCTGGACTGGGACAGCGACCTGGCCGCTTTCGGCGCTGCGTTGGGGGCCCCGTCGCCGGTGCGCACCTCGCGGTTCGGCACCGGCCTGCCGCTGCCGCTGCTGGACCAGATGGCGGCGCTGACCGACCGGCGCCACGCCGCTTACGAAGGGTTCTTCCAGACCACCCGGCCTTCGGCCCTGATGCCGGGGCGTTATCTGCATGACCGCGGCATGGTCCGGCGGGACGCCTCGGGACTGATGGCCTACCGCATGGGCATCGCCGGCACCGAGTATGAGGGCTGGCTGCTGCCGGTGGAGAACCAGATCATCTGCATCTCCACCGACGTGACCAGCGGGGCCATGGCCTTCGCCATCTTCAACGGCGTCAACCAGCCGACCGTGGCGGTGATCGACGGTATCACCCTGTCGACCGCCCAGGACCCCGGCCGCACAATCGTCGCCGCGCCGATCGTGCTGGAGCGGCTGGGGCCGCTGAGCGGCGACGAAGAGACCGACGAGGCCCGCTATCGCGAGCTGATCGCCGGCCCGCCGCTGGCGGCCGAGGGCGCGGTTCCGCCGGCCATCCAGGACCATCTGTCGCGGGACTTCGGGCCGAGCGAGATGGCCAGGGGCGGCGACTGGATGATGACGCTTGGCTTGGCGCGTTCGCTGGCGCGCGGGGCGGCCTTCTCCGAGGCCGGCGCCTGACCCCCCGATTTGGCAGATGTCGGCCCTCGGCCGGTCGCTATGCTGGCCGCCTGTCCCGGAGTGAGACCATGCGCCTTCTGTTGATGTCCCTCACCGTCGCGGTGAGCCTGGCCGGCGCGGCCGAGGCCGCGTCCTGCACCTATCTCGAGGCCGAGATGCGACCGACGAACACCGGCGCCGGTATCGCCCTGCCGGCCGCCGGCCAGACCGACTGGTACCGCAACGGCGAGCCGATCGAGCTGTTCGGCGACCGCTATGAGGCGTTCGGCCTGCCGGGCGAATTGAGCGAGTTCGAGATGGGCGGCCTGGTCGAGGCGGGAAAGTGGAAGGGCGTGCCGGCCTTCACCGAGGAAACGGGTGAGGGGGAGCTGGTCTACGTCCCCGTCGATCCCAAGACCTGCACCTTCCGACGCTATGAGGCCAAAGAGTAAGGGCCGGACGTCACCGCCCGGCCCTTTCAAACTACAGACAGCTGGGTCGGCGATCAGCCGCCGGCCATCTTGCGGAAGAACTTCTGGCCCTGCTCGCCGCCGGCGAAGTAGGGCTTCTGGCCGGTTTCGTCGCTGATCTTGGCCCAGTTGTCGCGGACCTCCTCGACCGACAGGCCGCCCTCGCCAAGGAACACGCCCTCGGTTTCATAGATGCGCGACAGGGCGAAGGCGCCGGCGCCGGCGGTCAGGATGGCGCCGGTGGGGGCTTCGTCCGAAGCCAGGTAGACGACCCCGGGGGTGACGTATTCCGGCTTCAGCTTTTCCAGCACCTCGGGCGGCATCAGGCCTTCGGTCATGCGGGTGGCGGCGACCGGGCTGATGGCGTTGATGTGGATGTTGTTCTTTTGGCCCTCGAGCTTGATGGTGTTCATGAAGCCGATGATGCCGAGCTTGGCGGCGCCGTAGTTGGACTGGCCGAAGTTGCCGTACAGGCCCGACGAGGAGGTCGTGACGACGATGCGGCCGTAGTTCTGCTCCTTCATGATCTCCCAGACCGCCTTGGTCGGCTTGACGGTGCCGAGCAGGTGGACGCCGAGCACGAACTCGAAGTCGTCGATGGTCATCTTGGAGAAGGACTTGTCGCGCAGCACGCCGGCGTTGGCGATCAGGATGTCGATGCGGCCCCAGGCGTCCATCGCCTGCTTGACCATCAGGGCGACGCCGGCGTCATCGGTGACCGAGCTGCCGTTGGCGATGGCTTCACCGCCCAGCGCCTTGATTTCCTCGACGACCTTGTTGGCCGCGTCCGAGCCGCCGCCCGAGCCGTCCATGCTGCCGCCCAGGTCGTTGACCAGGACCTTGGCGCCGCGGCGGGCCAGTTCCAGAGCGTGCTGACGGCCAAGGCCGCCGCCGGCGCCGGTGACGATCGCGACTTTCCCGTCGAAGCGGATGTCGGCCATGAATTTCAATTCCCTTGCGCTGGGCTGATTTGAGAACGCCCGTTTGAAGATCGGGCGGGTTTGTGCGGCGCAATAGGGAAGGCGTCAAGCGTGACGCCAAGGTAAGGCTGGGAGGCCAGACCATCCGCACTGGGACAGTCTGGCCGGCCACAAGCTTTACGGTCGGTGTTTAGGCGACTTCGACGTCGCCGTTCAGCGACTTGGCGAGGTCGAGCAGACGGCGGCGCGGACGCTCGCCGAGCTGGTAGTAGGCGCGGATCAGGTCGAGGGTTTCCTTGCGGGCGAACATCTCGCCGCCGCCTTCGACATCGTTGGCCGCCGTTTGCGGGCGATCGGTCTCGCTGAGGCCGTCGTAGAAGTAACCGACCGGCACTTCCAGCGCTTCGGAAAGCTGCCAGAGGCGGGCGGCGCTGATGCGGTTGGCCCCGCACTCGTACTTCTGGATCTGCTGGAAGCGCACGCCGACCGAGCCGGCCAGCTGTTGCTGGGTCAGGCCCAGAAGACGCCGGCGGCGACGCAGTCGCTTGCCGAGGTGAACGTCGATGTCGTTGCCCATGGGCTTGAAAACCCCCTGTTGGTTAAAGCCTGTGGCCGTCCCAATTTGAAACGGTCAGGCCTCAACGCCGCATGTCGCGTGCCAAGCGAGGTTCCGTGCGACATTGCGCGCTTTGGGCGTGTGACTTAGTTACCGGGCATGCGTGACAGACGTGTCTCATGGGGCCAGGACCTGGCGTGGCGGGCTGAGGCGGTCGCCTATGACGTCTTCACCTTCCTGATGCGGCTGATGCCGACCGACTTCGCCTCGGAAGCCGGCGGGGCGCTGTTTCGCCTGTTCGGTCCGCTGACCAAGACCCACGCCCTGGCCTGGCAGAACCTGATCCTGGCCTTCCCGGACAAGGACGAGGCCTGGCGCCAGCGCGTCCTGGGCGACCAATGGGAGAGCAACGGCCGCACGGTCTTCGAATTCCCGCAGATGGACCGCATCCTGCCCTCGACCGGGCGGGTGGAGCTGGTGAACCGCGAGCGGATGGACGAGATCCGCGAGGGCGGGAAACCGGTCGTGTTCGTTTCGGGTCACTTCTCCAACTGGGAGGTGATGCCGGCGGCCATCGTCGACAGCGGCGTGGTCTGCCAGATGACCTACCGGGCGGCCAACAACCCCTACGTCGACAAGCGCATCCGCGACAGCCGGGCCCGCTATGGCGTGCAGCTGTTCGCGCCGAAGGGCGGCGATGGGGCGCGGGAGCTGCTCGATGGCATGAAGAAGGGCGAGTCGGTGGCCCTGATGAACGACCAGAAGTTCAACAAGGGCGGGGTGGCGGCGCCCTTCTTCGGGCGCGAGGTGATGGCGGCCCCGGGACCCAGCCGCCTGGCGCTCCGTTTCGGGACGGTGCTGCAGCCGATGAGCGTGCAGCGGCTCAAAGGGGCGCGGTTCCGGGCCGTGGTGCACGACCCCATCGAAGTGCCCGACACTGGTGACAAGGCCGCCGACATCGCCGCCGGCGTGGCGGCGGTGACGAAGTTTGTCGAGGACCAGGTGCGCGAGCGGCCGGAAGAGTGGTTCTGGGTCCATCGGCGCTGGCCGAAGGCGGCGTATGTGGAACTGGCGGAGAAGGGGCTCGGGCCGCCGCCCTAGATCGCCAACGCCCGCATCTTCGGTTTCTCGACCACATCGTCGATCCCGCGCCGCACGGGGCCGAAATAGTCCGCCGTCCGCACGAACGGCCGGGGGCGCATGATCACCGCCTCGATACGATCGAGCAGGGCGCGGGCGGTGATCGGCTTGGCGATCATTTCGGTGACGCCGGCGTCGCGGGCCTCGAACACCCGGCCGCGGTCGGCGAAGCCGGTCATCATGATGATCGGCAGGTAGATGTTCTCGCTGTCCTGGCTGCCCCGGACCAGGCGGGTGAAGCTGGCGCCGTCGAGCGGCTGCATCTGGAAGTCGACGATGGCCAGGTCGGCCTGCCAGGAGCGGAGGGCCTGCAGGCCGTCGGCGCCGTCCTGCGCCTCGCGCACCTGACGGACGCCGACGCCCTTGAGGATGGAGGCGACGATGGCGCGCATATGGGGATTGTCATCCACCAAGAGCACACGCAGCGACTCCAGCCCGATCGACATGAAACCCCCGAAAAGCATCGACTGATGATGGATCGGCGGCACACGTTATTGGTGTGGGGCGATCCCGGTTCGCTGGGATACGCCTTCAGCCGTTACCGGAGTATGTAGGTTCGCCGGCGAAACGTACTGACGGGTAATTTTTCTAGGCTGGGGCGGTCTGGCCGACCAGCAGCATCGGATCCAGATGGCGTCCGCGCCAGGTCATCCGCCAGCAGAGATGCGGCCCGGTGGCGCGGCCGGTGGCCCCGACCTCGCCGATCTTCTGGCCGCGTTCGACCCGCTGGCCGGCGTGGCAGACGATCTTCGACTGATGCAGGTAGATGCTGACCAGGCCCTGGCCGTGGTCGATCATCACCAGGCCGCCCTCGAAGTGCATGCCGCTGGCGGCCATGCTGACCACGCCGCCGGCCGGGCTTAGGATGGCCGTGCCCTTGGGGGCGGCGAGGTCGGTGCCGTAGTGGGGCCGCTTGGCCTCGCCGTTGAGGATGCGCTGGCCGCCGAACCGCCCCGTTCGCCGCCAGCTCTTGGCGGGCAGGGGCATGGTGAAACCGCCGCGAAAGTCCTCGGTGTCGATGCGGCTGGCCAGGGCCGCCTGCTTGAGGGCGTTCTGCTGTTTCAGCCTGGCCAGCAGGGCCGGGTCGCTGGGGCTGACCTGGTCCTGCGGCAGGCCGGCGATGCGCTGGATGTCGAAATCGCCGGGCGTCAGGTCGAAGACGTGGCTGACCGAGCCGCCGGCCGCCGAGACGCGCAGGCTGGCGGTCGCGGCGGCGTCGCGGTCGAAACCGATGACGAACAGGCCGCTGGGGCCGGCGCGGCCGACCGCTTCCTCGTCGAGCCAGAGATCGGCGCGGGGCGTGGTGCGGCCGAAGGCGAAGCCGCCCTGCTGGTAGGCGCCGCTGAGCCGGAGCGGCGGCGGCGCGGCGAGCGCGGGGACCGCGAAAGCCGCCGAAGTCAGGCCGAGGAGGGCGGACCGCCGGTTCAGGATTGCAGCTCTTTCCAACGCTTCAGGGCCTCGGCCGGGCCGGCGTAGGCTTCCTGGTGCTCGGGGCTCCAGTAGCGCAGGGCCTCGATGGGGATCTTCACGCCGGTGACGGCGCAGAGCACGTGCTTGCCCGGCTTGAGGATGGCGAATTCACCGTCCCCGTAGTGGAGTTGGGCAAGGTCCCGGCCCATGTCGCGATCGAAGGCGTTCATGGGGGTAATGTAGCGAAGGGGAGGGCGCGGGCCAACCTTTGACCATCACCTCATCCCGACCATGCTCGCGAAGGCGAGCATCCATGCGCGGGTCGAGCGTTCGGCCGGCGTTTCGGTTGTGTCTTCGTATGCATGGGTCCTCGCCTTCGCGAGGACATGCGGTGATGGGGAACCTAGAACAGGCTTCCCTGGCTGCTTGGCGGCGGGGGTTTCTTGGGGGCCGGCCTGGCGACCGGGGCCGCGACGAGCTGTCCCTCCTCGCCGTCGATCACTGCCTGGCGCGTGGTGTCCTCGAACATCAGGCTGACCGCCTCGCCGGAGGTCAGGCCGCCGCCGTGACGCACCAGCGAACCGTCGAGCCGGGTGACGAGGGCGAAACCATTGCGCAAGGGGCGCTTGGGGTCGAGGGACAGGCGCAGCTTGTCGAGGGCCTCGAGGCGTTCGCGCCGCTCGCTGATCACCTTGCCCGCGCAATTGCCCATGCGGCGGCCGGCGTCGGCGAGGCGCTGTTCCAGCGGCCTGGTGTCGGCGGCGCGGCGGATGGCGGCGTCGAGGCGGGCGCTTAAGGTGGTCAGGGTCTGGCGGCCGAGGTCGGCGCGGCGCTGCAGCAGGCCGGGACGCAGGGGCGAGGCGACGCCGGCCAGCCGGCCCGCGTGGAGGTCGAGGTTTCGTCTCAAGCCGCCGGTCAGGTGGCTGGCGGCGTAGTCGAGGCGCTGGCTGGCGGCGGCGGTCAGGTCGGCGGGGCGGGGGAGGCCCCGGGCCGACGCGGCCAGGCGGGTGCGGCGCTCCTCGATCATCCGGCCGCCGCAGCGGCTGAGGCGCTGGTCGAGGCCCGAGAGGGCGGCGCGCAGTTCGGCCAGCACCGGGGTGGCCATTTCGGCGGCGGCGGTGGGGGTGGGCGCGCGGCGGTCGGAGACGAAGTCGATCAGGGTGGTGTCGGTCTCGTGGCCGACGGCGCTGATCAGCGGAATGGTTCCCTCGAAGACGGTGCGGGCCAGGGTCTCGTCGTTGAAGGCCCAGAGGTCTTCCACCGAGCCGCCGCCGCGGGCGACGATCAGCACGTCCGGGCGCGGCACGGGACCGCCGGGCTGCATGGCGTTGAAGGCCCGAATCGCCGCGCAGACCTGCGGGGCGGCGGCGTCGCCCTGAACGACGACCGGCCAGACAATGACGCGGCAGGGCCAGCGGTCGCGGATGCGGTGCAGGATGTCGCGGATGACCGCGCCGGTCGGGCTGGTGATGACCCCGACGACGGCCGGCATGACCGGGATGGGGCGCTTGCGTTCGGGGCGGAACAGGCCCTCGTCGGCCAGCTTGGCTTTCAGTCGCTCAAGCTGGGCCAGCAGGGCGCCGACGCCGGCCGCCTCCATGGTCTCGATAACGATCTGGTAGCGCGAGCCGGCCGGGAAGGTGGTGATACGGCCGGTGACGATGACTTCCAGCCCCTGTTCGGGCCGGACGCCGAGGTTCCGCACGCTGCCCTTCCAGACGACGCCGTCGAGGGCGGCCTTCTCGTCCTTGAGCGTCAGGTAGACGTGGCCGCTGGAGTGGTGGGTGACCTTGGAGAGCTCGCCGCGCAGGCGGACGAAGCCGTAGGCGTCCTCAAGGGTGCGCTTCAGCGCGAAGGCCAGCTCCGAGACGCTATAGGCCTGGGCGTTGGAGGCGGGGGCGGTTTCAGTGTCGGTCACGGGCCGACCATAGCGGCGAGGGTGAGTCGCTGGAAACCACCCAAACGAACAACGGCGGCGACCGCGTGGTCACCGCCGTTGAACTCGCCCCCGCAAAGGGAAGGGCGTCAGATGTAGCGCCGCAGCGAGCGGGCCAGTTCGTTGGGGCCGGTCTTCTTCTTGCCGGTCTGGGCCGGCTGGTAGGCGACGCGGGCGTGGTCGACGCAGTAGACGCCTTCGCTGGCGCGGCGGCCGCAGAAGGTGAACTCGTCGCTGGAGGGATCGCCGATCGGCCACTTGCACATGTGGGCGCCCAGGGTCAGCACGGTGGCCGAACCCGGCTCTTCGATGCGCATGATGTGGGTCGGCGGGGCGGCGCCGCCGCTGGTGACCGGGCCGCTGCTGGCGACGGTCGGGGCGGCGGGCTCGGCCACGCGGCGCGGGGCCGACGGGGTGGAGGTGGTCACCGGGCGGGCCGGGCGCGGAGCCTTGAACACCTGGCGGGCGGGCTGGCTCGGCGCGGCGCGGCCGCTGAGGCCCAGGCGGTGGACCTTGCCGATAACGGCGTTACGGGTGACGCCGCCGAGTTGTTTGGCGATCTGGCTGGCGGACAGGCCGTCGAGCCACAGCTTCTTGAGAACATCTACGCGTTCGTCGGTCCAACCCATAAAGCACCCCTTCAGGCTTAGAGCGGACCGGTAAGCCCCACACGAACCGGCCCTATATCTTGTGTCTGAGCGGCCATTTCGACCGCCTCACTACCAGATATCGTAAACTTTTTATTAAGACACACAATGGGCGCCGGTGATTCTGTCCACAGGATCAAGATGTTGAATCGGCGTTCGCCGAACCGTCATGATTTCGCCTGTGATGGCCGGTGCTTGCGCAACGGCGCCGGCGCGCGCATCTGAAGGCCATGAAGGACATGGCCGCAGCACCCACTCCGCCCCTGCCGCGCGACTACGCGGGCTTCAACTGGACGGGCTTCTACACCCTCTACCTCAAGGAGGTCCGCCGGTTCTGGAAGGTGGGCATGCAGACCGTGGCCGCGCCGGTGGTCACCAGCCTGCTCTACATGATGGTCTTCGTGGTCGCCGTGAAGGGCGCGGCGCCGCCGATCAGCGGGGTGGCCTTCGCCACCTTCGTGGCCCCCGGCCTGATCATGATGACCATCCTGAACAACGCCTTCGCCAACAGCTCTTCCAGCCTGCTGCAGGCCAAGATGATGGGGCTGACCTCGGACTTCATGACCCCGCCGCTGTCGCCGCTGGAGCAGGTGATGGCCTTCAGCCTGGGGGCGGCGACGCGGGGCATCGTGGTGGGCCTGGTGACGGCGGTCGTGGTCGCCTTCCTGCCCAATGCCCACATGACCTTCGCCCAGCCCTGGGCCATCGCTTACTTCGGGGTCGGCGCCGCGCTGATCCTCGGCTTCGTCGGCATCCTGACCGGCCTGTGGTCGGAGAAGTTCGACCACCTGGCGGCGATCACCAACTTCCTGATCATGCCGATGACCTTCCTGAGCGGCACCTTCTACCTGGTCGACAAGCTGCCCGAGCCGTTCAGGTCGGCCAGCCATTTCAACCCCTTCTTCTATCTGATCGACGGCTTCCGCTACGGCTTCATCGGCCACGCCAACGGCAACCTGGGCATTGGCGCGGCGATGACGGCGGTGCTGGTGGTTGGCCTGGCGTTGACCTGCTGGCTGCTGTTCCGCGCCGGCTGGCGGCTCAAGACCTAAAAGGACGTCCATGCGTACTGTTCTGACGACCCTGATGGCCGGGGCCCTGTGTCTGGCTGGCCTGCCGGCCGCGGCCGGGACGAAGGAGGACGTGGCCAGTTTCGAGCAGCCGACGCAGGCTGCGCGGCTGGCGGCCCTGGAGGCGCTGCTCAAGCGCGAGGGCCTCCCTTACGAGATCCAGACCTTCGCCGGCGGCGAGGCCGGCAAGCCGGCGGAGGGCCGCAATGTCGTGGTCACGCTTGGTCGCGGCAAGAGCGACATCCTGCTGACCGCCCACTACGACGCCAAGGTGATGAAGGACGGGACCCTGGCCGGCGCCGTGGTCGACAACGCCGCGTCGGTGGTCGCCATCATCCAGGCCGCCAAGAGCCTCAAGCCTGGCAAGCTGAAGCATCGCCTGCGCATCATCTTTTTCGACCAGGAGGAACTGGGCCTGCTCGGCGCCAAGGCCTATGCGGCCGGCCTGGACGGCAAGCGGGTGGCGGCCGTCATCAACTTCGACGTCAACGGCTATGGCGACACCCCCTTCTTCGCCGACCCCAAGGACCCGGCCCTGGCCAAGGCCGTGCGGCACGCCTGCCTGGCGGCCGGCGAGGACTGCCTGGCCTTCGGCAGCTATCCCTCCAGCGACCATCTGGCCTTCCGCAAGACAGGCATTCCGGAGACCTCGATCAGCTACCTGCCAGCCCGCGAGGCCCACCAGCTGTGGCTGTTCACCCACGCCGGCAAGACCTCGGGCCTGGAGGCGGGTTTCCTGCCCAACGTGCTGGGCCTGATCCACACCCCGAACGACACCATGGCGGCCGTCGAGCCGGCGACGGTGGAACGGGCCGGCGAACTGGCGGCGGAACTGGTGAAAGCGGCCGACAAGGCCGTGAAACAGCCCCGCAATCATTGACATTCCGGCGGTCTCCCGCGACAACGCCAAGCCTTCCGGTCCCGTAGCTAACCGCTGCGGGACTTTCACCTTTTGGGAGGCAACCCTTGTCCACTCAACAGTCCGCCAAGCCCGTCAACGACCACATCATGGGCGTCTACAACCGCGCCCCGCTGGCCGTCGAACGAGGCGAAGGGGTCCGACTGTGGGATGAGGACGGGCGCGAGTATCTCGACTGCGTGGCGGGTATCGCCACCAACGGGCTCGGCCACTGCCACCCCAAGCTGGTCGCGACCTTGAAGGAACAGGGCGAGAAGCTCTGGCACACCTCCAACATCTTCCGCATCCCGGGCCAGGAGAAACTGGCCAAGCGGCTGTGCGAGGAGACCTTCGCCGACGTGGTGTTCTTCACCAACAGCGGCACCGAGGCCATCGAGTGCGCCCTGAAGACGGCCCGCAAGTACCACACCGCCAACGGCTCGCCGGAGCGGGTGGTGATCTGGGGCTTCGACGGCAGCTTCCACGGCCGGTCGTACGCGGCCATCAACGCCGCCGGCAATCCCGGCTACGTCGAGGGCTTTGGCCCGCGGCTGGAGAACTACAGCCAGCTGAAGTGGGGCGACCACGATGCGCTGAAGGCCGCCATCGAGGACCCGACCACCGCCGCCATCATCGTCGAGCCCGTGCAGGGCGAGGGCGGCGCCCGGGCGATGACGGTCGACGAGCTGGGCTGGATGCGTCGCCACAGCCGCGAGCACGGCGTGCTGCTGATCTTCGACGAGGTGCAGAGCGGCATGGGCCGGACCGGCAAACTCTTCGCCCACGAGTGGGCCGAGGATGGCGCCCCCGACATCATGGCGGTGGCCAAGGCGCTGGGCGGCGGTTTCCCGGTTGGGGCCTGCCTGGCCTCGGCCGAAGCGGCCAAGGGCATGACCGTGGGCGTCCACGGCTCGACCTTCGGCGGCAATCCGCTGGCCATGGCCGTCGGGCTGACGGCCTTCAACGAGATCGCCAAGGAAGAGACCCTGGCCCACGTTCGTGAGGTGGCCGGCTATTTCGTGCAGCAGCTGTCGGGCCTGGCCGACCGCTTCCCGGACGTGATCAGCGAGATCCGCGGCAAGGGCCTGCTGATCGGCCTGAAACTGATCCCCAACAACCGCGAGTTCATGGGCATCGCCCGCGACCAGGGCCTGCTGGTGGCCGGCGGCGGCGACAACCTGGTGCGGTTGCTCCCCTCCCTGCTGATCACCCAGGAAGAGGCGCGGGAAGCGGTCGAGAAGCTGGAGCTGGCCTGCGAAGTGGCGCGGGCCAAGGCGGCGGCATGAGCGAGGTCCGGCACTTCATCGACCTCTGGAAGCTCGACAGCGCGACTCTCCGGACCATTCTCGACGACGCCCATACCCGCAAAGCCAGCCGCAAGGGCTGGACGACCGGCATGGTCGACCATGACGCGCCGGCCAAGGGCCGACGCCTGGCGATGATCTTCGAGAAGCATTCGACCCGCACCCGCTTCAGCTTCGACGCCGCCATGCACCAGCTGGGCGGCGCGACCCTGATCTCGACGGCGTCGGACATGCAGCTGGGCCGAGGCGAGACCATCGACGACACCGCCAAGGTGCTGTCGCGGATGGTCGACGCGGTGATGATCCGCGCCAACCGTCACGAGGACGTCCAGCTGTTCGCCCAGAACAGCACGGTGCCCGTCATCAACGGCCTGACTGACAAGAGCCACCCCTGCCAGATCCTGGCCGACCTCATGACCATCGAGGAAAAGCTGGGCCCGGTGCAGGGCAAGACCCTGGCCTGGGTCGGCGACGGCAACAACGTCTGCGCCAGCTTCATCCATGCGGCCAGCAAGTTCGGCTTCAAGCTGAACATCGCCTGTCCGCCGGAGTATCATCCCGACCTGCACGACCTGGCCCGCGCGGCCGAGCAGCAGGGGCGGGTGGAGCTGACCGACAATCCGGCGGTGGCCGTTCGCGGCGCCCATGCGGTGATCGCCGACACCTGGGTCAGCATGGGCGACGCCGACGGCGAGGCCCGTCTCGACGCCTTCGAACCCTTCCAGGTCGACGAGGCGCTGATGGACCAGGCCCACCAGGACGCGGTGTTCCTGCACTGCCTGCCGGCGCACCGGGGCGAGGAGGTGACCGACGCGGTCATCGACGGGCCGCGCTCGCTGGTCTGGGACGAGGCGGAAAACCGCATCCACGCCCAGAAGTCGATCCTGGCCTGGTGCTTCGGCGCCATCGGTTAGACGAGAAAAGGGGCGGCTCCGCGAGGAGCCGCCCCAGTTCGTTTCAAGTCAGGCTTTTATTGCGGAACCGGGGTCGGTTCCGGGGCGGCCGGCGGCGTCGGCGCGGGAACCTCGACCGGTTCCGGCGCGATGACCGGCGGCGGGGCCGGCGTGGCCGGAGCCACGGCGGCCGAAGCCGGGGTGGTGCTCGTATAGGGCACCGGACCCGTGGTCGGCGGCGTCACCACTTCAGGCGCCGCGGCGGGAGCGGCCCGGCGGGCGGCCGGCGCGGCGGCGCGGCGAGCCGGGGCCGTGGCCTCGGCGCGACGGACCGGAGCGGCCTCGACAGGAGCCGGGGGAGCGGCCGGAACGGCGGCGGTGGTCTCGACCGGCGCCGGGGCCGGCAGAGGCGTCGGGGTGACGGCCGTCGGCACGGCGACCTCGGCGGTCGGCACACCCTGGCTGCCGTTGTTGCTCAGCAGGATGACCGCGCCGGCGCCGACGGCGATGATGCCGGCCAGACCGGCGATGATCAGGGGCCGGGCCATCGAACCGCTGCGCTTGGCCGTGGTCCGCTCGCCGAAGGCCGGGGCGGCCATGAAGCTGGACTCGGTCGCCGGCGCCGTCGTGCGGACGGTGGTGTCACGGGTGAAGGGCTTGGCCGCGGGCTGCGGCGCTCGGGCCTGGGCGGGCTCGCGGAGCGGCTTGTTGGTGGGAGCGCTGGTGTCGGTCCCGCCAAACAAGGCATGGGCGGTTTCACGATAGATGGCCACTTGAGGCCTCCTTTGTTTTGGATTGCTCGGGGAACCTAACGAGGTTCTATGGCAGACAGTTCCGCACAAGCGTCGAGCCAAGGCGTGGATATGCGAGGAAATTCTTCGCAAGGCCTTGGCGTTGAAGGCATTATTCATAGAGATAAAAAATGACGTCTATCCGGCGGTCGAAAGTCTATTTGGAGAGAGCGCCGTTATTCTGCCGAGCCCTTGCCATGTTTCGGCCTTTCCAAGGGCCGCTCGGCCGCATAACTCGCCTATCAGGTGAGGCGTCGGCGCCACGTTCACACCGCCTCAAGACCTCGGCGCCAACCTCGCCTTGACCGGGAGTGAGCCCCCCGGGCATTGCAAAGGGGGCTTTAGCAGAGGGGCCATGCCATGAAGCTGAGGGCGCGGCTTGCGCGGGACTGGAAGTTCTTCCAGGGGCTTCGGCGCACGCTGAAATGGGTCAAGCCCATTGCCCCGGACTCCCCGAACCTGATCTGCGACGACCTGGAGCGGGCCATCGACGAGCACCGTGAGCGGCCGGCCATCACCTTCGAGGGCAAGACCGTCACCTACGGCGAGATGGACGCCATCGCCAACCGCTACGCCCACTGGGCCAAGGGCCAGGGCATCACCCGCGGCCAGACGGTGGCGCTGTTCCTGCCCAACCGGCTGGAATACCTGCCCATCTGGTACGGCCTGACCAAGGTCGGCATCTCGACCGCCCTGATCAACAACAACCTGACCGGCGCGGCGCTGGCCCATTGCCTGAACATCTCCGGGGCCCTGCACTGCATCGTCGACGCCGAGACCTCGCCAGCCTTCGAGGCGGTGCGCGGCCAGCTGGCCCGGCACATGAACCAGTGGACGCTGGGCCCGGTCAGCGGCGATCGGCGTGACTTGACCACGGCCCTGAAGAGCTGCAGCCAGCTTCGGCCCGATCGGCTGACGGCGCGGGGCGATCTGCGGGCCAAGGACACGGCCCTGTTCATCTACACCAGCGGCACCACCGGCATGCCCAAGGCCGCCCGCATCAACCACATGCGGGCCCAGCTCTACATGCGCGGCTTCGCCGGCTCGACCGGGGCCGAGAAGACCGACCGCATCTACCAGGTGCTGCCGCTGTACCACGCCACCGGCGGCATGTGCGCCATGGGGGCGGCGCTGCTGACCGGCGGCTCGATCGTGCTCAAGCGCAAGTTCTCGACCAGCCACTTCTGGAGCGACGTGGCGGCCGAGGGCTGCACCATGTTCGTCTACATCGGCGAGCTGTGCCGCTACCTGGTCAACGCCGAGCCGCATCCGGAAGAGCGGAACCACAAGCTGCGACTGGCCTTCGGCAACGGCCTGCGGGCCGATGTCTGGGCGCAGCTGCAGGAACGCTTCGCCATCCCCGAGGTGCTGGAGTTCTACGGCGCCACCGAAGGCAATGTGTCGATGTTCAACTTCGACGGCACGGTGGGCGCCATCGGGCGGATCCCCAAGTGGCTGAAGAAGCGGGTCAACGCGCGGATCGTGCAGTTCGACCTCGACACCGAACAGCCGATCCGGGGCGTCGGCGGCCTGTGCATCGAGTGCGGCCCCGGCCAGGTCGGCGAATGCATCGGCAAGATCGACGCCGGCGACGCCCGCACCAACTTCACCGGCTATGCCGACAAGGCGGCGACCGAGAAGAAGGTGCTGCACGACGTCTTCGAGAAGGGCGACGCCTGGTTCCGCACCGGCGACCTGATGCGCAAGGACGAGGAGGGCTACATCTACTTCGTCGACCGCATCGGCGACACCTTCCGCTGGAAGGGCGAGAACGTCTCCACCGCCGAGGTGGCCGAACAGCTGGCCCAGGCGCCGGGGGTGCTGGAGGCCAATGTCTACGGCGTGCCGGTGCCCGGCCAGGACGGCAAGGCGGGGATGGCGGCGCTGACGGTCGACGACGACTTCGACGTGGCGACCCTCTACCAGCGGGTCGAGAAGGACATGCCGGCCTACGCCCAGCCGATGTTCCTGCGCCTGCAGCGGCATATCGAGACCACCGGCACCTTCAAGTACCGCAAGCTGGATCTGGTCGAGGACGGTTTCGACCCGGCCAGGACCAAGGATCCGATCTACTTCAAGAGCCCGGCCAAGAAGGCCTATGTGAAGCTGACCAAGGCGACCTACGGCAAGCTGCTTGAGGGCGGGCTGAAGCTGTAGGGCTTATCGAAGCGACCAACCATTATAGCGCGGTCGCCGGGCGGCAAGCGCTGAAAACTGCCTATCACCTTGTTATCCCGTGCCTTTTCGGTAGTCCGGCTGTTGCCGGATGTGGCCCCGGGCGTGGGTCGGGCCGTGGGTCGCCCGTTGCCGGATGTTGGTCGGGATGGGCCCGCCTCGACCTACGCCTGGGCCGCCGGCGCGGTCGGCCCGATCCGGGCCCAGATCAATATGTCTAGACATATTCATCAGGCTAGGCGCCTCCCGACGGGCCGCGTTCAGTCGGGAAGCTGGTTGAACTTGCGAAGGCTCTGGTCGACGAGGACCTCGGGCATGAAGCGGCGCAGGAAGCGGATCTGGCCGGCGGCCTTGCCGGCCGTGTAGCGGCGCTTGGGCGACGGGGTGTTGGCGGCCTTGAGCACCGTCTTGGCCACGACCTCGGGCGGATCGCCCTTGCCGATCAGCTCACGCATCAGGATCTCGGCGTCGGCGCGGATGGCGTCATAGATGGCCAGCGGCCGGTCCGGCCGGGTCAGGTTCTCCTCGAAGGACGTGCGGGTCAGGCCAGGCTCGACCAGCACGACGCGGATGCCCTGGGTGCGCACCTCGTGGTCGAGGGACTCCGAATAGCCCTCCACCGCATGCTTGGTGGAGGCGTAGAGCGCGTTGAAGGGCGCGGGGATCAGGCCGAGCACGGAGCTGAGGTTGACGATCCGGCCACGGCCCTGGCGTCGCATGACCGGCAGCACCGCGTTGGTCACGCGAATGACGCCGAACAGGTTGACGTCGAACATGGCCTTGGCCTGCAGCATGGTGGATTCCTCGGCCCCGCCGAGCAGGCCGATGCCGGCGTTGTTGACCAGCAGGTCGATGCGTCCGGCGCGGCTCAGCACCTCGTCGACGACTTTGCGCACGGATGTCTCATCGACGACGTCGCAGACCAGCATGGCGATGCCGTCCGGGGTGTCGGGCAGCGGTCGCCGGCTGGTGCCGAACACGCGGTAGCCGTTGCGCCGCAGGGCCTGCGCCGTCACCAGCCCGATGCCGGAAGACGCCCCCGTGACCAGGGCGACGCCGCGTTCTGTCTTGCTCATCGATTCGGACCTTCATTTTGTCGTGGAATATCGAGAAGCAACCAGTTACTATCAAAACAGTATGAAGTCACTATCAAAAAGATATGGACATGAAAAATCTTGCCGACCAACCCTGCGTGATCGCCCGGAGCCTGGCGCTTGTCGGCGACGCCTGGAGCATGCTGATCCTGCGGGACGCCCACGCCGGGCTGACCCGCTTCGATGAGTTTCGCAAAAGCCTCGGCATCGCCCCGACCATGCTGACGACGCGGCTGGCGTCGCTGACGGCGGAGGGGCTGCTGGAGAAGCGGCGCTATTCCGAGCGGCCGCCGCGGGACGAGTATGTGCTGACCGAGGCCGGCAGCGACTTTCTGCCGGTGCTGTTCGCGATCGACGCCTGGGGGCGCAAGCACCGTGGAACGGGCGACGTGACCCGCTTCTTCGACGCTGAGACGGGAACGCAGATCGATGCTGTCACCATCGACCGGGCGACCGGCGCGCCGGTCGGCACGCGTCCGATCCGGATCGCCCGGGCTGAACCGGCGGGCTCGCCGACGGGCTCGGGAAACCGGGCCTAAACAGGGCGCGATTTGACGATCTCACATCGCTCCCTTCCCCCCTCCAGGGGCAGGGGTATCGCATATGACCGCGACGGGATGTTTGTGAGTTCGCCTCTGGGCTCCCTTCTCCCCTCGTGGGAGAAGGTGCCGGCGAAGCCGGCGGATGAGGGGGCTCCCCGCTATCCGAAACAGCCTGTCGCGACCGCCTCCGCGCGGCTGAAAGACCTATCGACCCCTCATCCGGCGCTTCGCGCCACCTTCTCCCACAAGGGGAGAAGGGACCTCTCACGGCGGCTGCCCCAGTCTTGGCCAGCTGGTTCCATATGCGATAGCCCCCCTCGATGGAGAAGGGAGAGTCGCGGCGCCTCATAGCCCTAGGGGTCAGGCCGGAAACACCAGGTAGCCCGTCTTCGGGAAGTGGACGTGGACCGTCCCCACGGCGGGGTCCTCGCGGGCGATGACGGTGCGGTGAGGGGCGGCGGCGACCAGGATCCCCTGCACGGGGTCGCGACCGTAGTCGTCGGCCATCACCGTCACCGGCTGCCCGGGCGTGAGCATCTGGGGGTTGGCCGCGTCGTGGTCGAAGACAGGGGCTGGCGTGGCCGCCCTGGCGACGGCGAGGGCGTCGGCGCCTGACATTTCGGTGCGGGTTCCGTGGCCGATGGCGGCGACACGGGCCTGCCAGTCGGGAAAGCGCGGCAGGCCCTGGGTCAGGCGCTCGACCATGGCCGGCAGGGTGCGGCCCAGGAACCAGACATTCATGTAGGCGGCGATATCGGCCAGGCCGGGCTTGGAACCCGACATCCAGGGCCCCTGATCCAGCTGATCCTCGATCCAGCAGGCTTGAGCACGCCACTGGCCGGCCAGGGCCGGGGCGACCGACTTCATGGCGGCGGTGTCGAAGGGCCGGCCCGAGAGGGCCTCGCGGTCCTTGATGAAGTCGGCGGGGACGTGCTCGCCCAGCTCGCCGAAGATGACCGGCACGGTGGTCTGGAAGAACAGCCGGTCGGCCCACAGGTTGATCGCCCAGTCGAGGCCGCCGCGCACCGCCGGCGGGTCGGGGAAGCGGCGCTCCAGCTCGGCCAGGATGACCTGGGTGTCGCAATAGACGTCGGCGCCGATCTGCAGCGAGGGCGTGCGGCGATAGCCGCCGGTCAGGGGGGTGTAGTCGGGCTTGGGCATGATCACCGGGATGTCGACCGACGACCAGCTGAGGCCCTTGAGGCCGAACAGCAGCCGCACCTTCTCCGAAAACGGCGAGGTGGCGTAGTGATGCAGGATCGGCGTGGTCATGGGCGGTTCCTCGGTCTTTTTCCCACCGTAGGCGAACGGACGGAGCGTCAACCAACCCCTATCGGCGGGGCGGGCGAAGGCTCATTTCGACCGTGATCCCGTCGCCGGCCGTGACCCCGGCTGCATGGCGGACCGCATCCTTGAGGGGCAGGAGGTAGCCGCCATCGCGGGGAAACAGGGAGGTGGTGAAGGCGACGCCGCCGACCGACGCCTCGACCGGAATCACGCCCCAGCCATAGGACACCGCCTTGGCCGCCAGCCGCAGGTCGGCCGTCAGCGCCTCCGGGATCGGGGCGAAAAAGAAGGGCGAGGGGCCGCGCCAGGAGATGATCTCGGCATTGAAGGCGAAGCGGATCGCCAGGGCGTCCTGGATGTCCATCCGGAGACTGTCGAACGCGAGACGTCGCCCTGCAAGCACCACATCGAAAAAGCACTTTACAATGCAAAGTGCCGTGGCTATACGGACGCACACACTCAGGGCTTTTCAGGGATTCGCCCCCGATGACCAAAGATCAGATTCAA
The DNA here is from genome assembly GCF_058809015.1 of Caulobacter sp. GW821-FHT11A05. Taxonomy (NCBI): domain Bacteria; kingdom Pseudomonadati; phylum Pseudomonadota; class Alphaproteobacteria; order Caulobacterales; family Caulobacteraceae; genus Caulobacter; species Caulobacter sp. GW821-FHT11A05. The sequence continues at coordinate 333,089 of NZ_JBXASF010000002.1, forward strand.
TCGGTCCGTGACGACATCGCCTTCATGCGGGCGCTGGCCGAGGAGGGGAGTCAGGTTCCGATGCTGGGGGGCGGCATCAGCGCCGCCGCCGGGCTGATCTTCGGCCTGGCCTCGGTGCTGCATTGGATGGTCCAGTCAGGCATCCTGCGGGTCAGCCAGTGGATGTTCCTGGGCATCTGGATTGGGGCCGGGGCGCTGTTCGGCATCGCCTGCGCCATCCTGATCAAGCGCACGCGCGGCCAGGCGGGGGCCAATTCCTCGGTCAACAAGGCCACCGGCTCGGCCTGGTCGTCGGTCGGCTTCGCGATCTTCACCACCTTCCTGGGGATGCTCGCCATCGCCTGGGTCACCAAGAGCGAGCAGGTGTTTTATATCTTCCCGGTGATGATCCTGGCCCTCTACGGGGCGGCCTGGTCGGTGGCGGCGGACATGTCGGGCAGGGGCTGGATCCGGGTGGTGGCGCTGGCCTCCTTCGCCGGGGCGGTGATCATGGGACTCTTGACCAACCATCCCATGCAGATGCTGGCCTATGCGGGCGCCCTGCTGCTGCTGGCCTTCGTGCCGGGCCTCATCCTGATGCGTCAGGAACCCTCGGACACGATTTAGTCAGGCTGCCGTCAGGAAGGTCCGCGTCATGGACGAGTTCGACATCGACAAGATCGACGAGGTCATCCACGGCCGGGTGCGGCTGGGGATCATGGCCTACCTGTCGGGCGCCGGCTCGGCCGACTTCAACGGGTTGAAGGCGAAGCTGCAGGCGACGGACGGGAACCTGTCGGCACATCTGCGCAAGCTGGAAGACGCGGGGTTCGTGGCCATCGACAAGAGCTTCGTGGATCGCAAGCCGCTGACGCGGGTGAGCATCACGGAGGCGGGGCGGAAGGCGTTCCGCGGGTATCTGGACGCCATGGCGCGGTTGGTGGAAGGGCGGGGATAGTCCCTCTCCCGTAGGGAGCGTCACCGTTCCTTCTCCCGCTTGTCGGGAGAAGGTGGCCCCCGAAGGGGGGCGGATGAGGGCAGCGCAGGCGCTTGACGAGCGGCGTTTCGCAATACAATGTTCTGTTTATGTTCACCATGCAGGACCAAATCCGAGCGAAGGTTATGCGCCAGGAGCCGACGTCGAACGAGGCGTGGCTGTGGAAGCATCTGCGCGGACGGAAACTGGCCGGGTTGAAGTTTCGGCGGCAGGTTCCGATCGCGGGATACATCGCGGACTTCCTGTGCGTGGAAGCCCGGCTGATTGTCGAGGCCGATGGGCCGACGCACGAAGATAGCGCCTATGATCGGGAGCGGGACGCGCGGTTGCGGATCGCCGGGTATCGGGTGCTGCGGTTCAAGAACTCGGAGATCGGGAACGATACGGCGAAGGTGCTTGAAACCATTCGGATAGCGGCGGGTCGATAGACGGCCGAAGCCGGTGCTGCCCTCATCCGGCCCCTTCGGGGGCCACCTTCTCCCGGCGAGCGGGAGAAGGACGCCAAACGAAAATGCCGGCTTCGCGGGAAGCCGGCATTCGCTTTCGGCAGGCGATAGTCGGTGACTACTTCACAACCTTCCCGTCCGCATCGACCACGATCACCGGGCCATAGCCCAGCCCCTTGAGGTCCTTCTCGATCTTGGCGCGGTCGCCGACCACCACCCAGATGACGTCGTCGGCCTTGACCACCCGCTTGGCGGCGGCGTTGACGCCAGCCACGTCCACCGCCTTCAGGCCCGGGGCGTAGGTGTCCCAGAAGTTGGCGGGGCGCTCCAGAGTGTAGAGGGTCGACAGCGAGCCGAGGACGGCGCCGCCGGTTTCCCACTGGCCGGGCAGCGACTGGGTCATGTCGGTCTGGGCCTTGGCCAGCTCGTCGGCGGTGATCGGGCGGCTGGCGCCGACCTCGGTCAGTTCCTTGCGGAACTCGACCATGGATTCCTTGGTCTTGTCGGTCTGCACGCCGGCGAAGGCCACGAAGGCGCGCGGGCCGAGCGAGCCGTTCATGAAGCTGCTGGCCCCGTAGGACCAGTGCTTGTCCTCGCGCAGGTTCATGTTCAGCCGGCTGACGAAGGAGCCGCCGAAGACGTTGTTCATCAGCTCCACCGACCGCTCGTTGCCCTCGTCGCGCGGGGCGGCGGGGATGGCGGCCAGGATGGTGGTCTGCTGGGCGCCGGGCTTGTCGACCAGGTAGATGGCTTTCTGGGCCGGCGAAGGCGGCGGGATGGTGGCCCGCACCGCCGGGGTCGGCGCCTTCCAGGCCCCGAAGCGGGCCTCCAGCCTGGCGGTCAGCTCGGCCATGGTGATGTCGCCGACGGCGACCAGCATGGCCCCATTCGGGTTCAGCTGGGCCTTGTGATAGGCGACCAGGTCTTCGCGGGAGACGCTGTTGATCGTCTCCTCGGTGACGTTGATCCCGTAGGGGTGGCTGGGCCCATAGACCTTCTCGGCGAAGACCCGGAAGGCCACCGACTGCGGCTGCTGTTTGGAGCGTTGCAGGGCGGCGATCTCAAGCTTCTTGAGACGGTCCAGCTCGGCCTGCGGGAAGGTCGGGCGCAGGACCACGTCGGCCATCAGGTCGAGCGAGGGATCGAGGTTGGCCTTCAGCGCCGACAGCCCGACCGAGGAGAACAGCGACCCGCCGCCGGACGACAGGCTGGCGCCCAGTTCCGACTGCTGGCGGCTGATGGTCAGGGCGTCACGGTTGCCGGCGCCCTCGTCCAGCATGCTCATGCTGAGGCCCGCCACCGAGCGGTCGCCGGCCGGCAGGTTGGCGTAGCCGCCGGGGAAGATCATGTTCAGCTCGACCACCGGCACGGCCGTGCGGCGGGCCAGCATGACCTTCATGCCGTTCGACAGGGTGGCGGTCTCGTACTTGTCGAAGGTGGCGGCGGCGATCGGGCCGACCGGCGGGGCCGGCTCGCGCTTGCCTTCCGGCAGGGCCGCGTCCTGGTAGGGATAGGGGGTCAGCTCGAGGGTGAAGTCGCCGTCGGTCAGCCAGGTATTGGCGGCCCTCTTGAGGTCGGCCGGGGTGGCCGTCTTCCAGGTCTCGAAGGTCTGTTTGTAGGCGTCGGGGCTGCCGCGGAAGACCTGGGATTCGGCCAGGATGTCGGACTTGCCGCCGAAGCCGCCGATGCGCTCGGCGCCGCGCACGAAGCCGGCCGAGCGGTCGACCTTGATCTTGTTGAGTTCGGCCTGGGTCGGGCCGTCGCGCAGAAGGATGGCAAGCTCCTCCTCGACCACCTTCTCGATCTGGGAGAGGGGCACGCCGGGCTTGGCGGTGACCTGGATGTGGAAGGTCGAGCCGATCTCGGCCTCGGACTGGAAGGCGCTGACGGCGGTGGCGATCTGGTCTTCATAGACCAGGCGCTTGTAGAGGCGGGCGGTCTTGTCGGAGGCCAGCACGTCGCTGAGCAGGGAGAGGTAGTCGGAGTCGGTCGAGCCGGCCTGCGGGGTGTTCCAGACGCGGTACCAGCGCGACTGGGCGACGCGGTCCTGGACCTCGGCGCGCTGGTGGCCGGTGCGCTTGGCGACCCAGACCTTCTGCTTGGTCACCGGCGGGCCGGCCGGGATCTTGCCGAAGTATTGCTCGACCTTGGCTTTCGCCTGCTCCGGGGTGATGTCGCCGGCCAAAACGAGGGTGGCGTTGGCCGGGCCGTAGTAGGTCTTGAACCAGGTCTTCACGTCATCGAGGCTGGCGGCGTCGAGGTCGGCCATCTCGCCGATGACGGTGTGGCCATAGGGATGGTCGGCGTCGTAGGTGCTGGCGGTTATGATGTCCCAGGCGATCGAGTAGGGCTGGTTCTGGCCCTGGCGCTTCTCGTTCTGGACGACGCCGCGCTGCTCATCGAGCTTGGCCTTGTCGATGGCGTTCACCAGCCAGCCCATGCGGTCGCTCTCCAGGTAGAGCACCTGGTCGAGGGCGGCGGTCGGCACGTTCTGGAAGTAGTTGGTGCGATCGGTGTTGGTGGTGCCGTTCATGTCGGTGGCGCCGAGCTTTTCCAGCGCCTTGAACCAGTCGGTGTTGGCGTTCTCCGAGCCGTTGAACATCAGGTGTTCGAAGAGGTGGGCGAAGCCGGTCTTGCCCTCGGGCTCGTTCTTGGAGCCGACGTGGTACCAGATGTTGACCGCCACGATCGGGGCCTTGTGGTCCTCGTGCACGATGACGGTCAGGCCGTTGGCCAGGGTGAACTTTGTATAGGGGATGTCGATGCTCGGCAGGGCCGGGGCGGCGGCCGGCGCCTTGGCCTTCTGCGCCAGGGCCGGGGAGGCGAGCGGAGTGGTGAGCAGGGCCGCGACGGCGGTCGCCGCGAGCAGGCGTTTGGCGAGATGCATGAAGTCCCCCAGGACTGGAAGCTGGCGGGGACGCCCCCGCGGATGACGCAACCTAAGGCGGATGCGGGCGCGGGGGGATTACGGTTTTGTCATGCTGGCAGTTGCTCCCCCTCCGGGGGAGCTGGCAGCGGCGTAGCCGCTGACTGAGGGGGGCACCGCCCGAGTCGGCGGGTAAACCTGTTGAAGCTGAGCCGCCGGTGGGGACCCCCTCCACCATCGCTGCGCGATGGTCCCCCTCCCCCGAGAGGGGGAGGAACTAGGCCTGCGCGCTCATCGTCATCGGCCGCATGCCGAGGTCGCTGAGCATCAGCGTGTCCTCGTCCATGCCCGGCAGCGGGGTGGTGAGGAGCTTGCCGCCGACGAAGATGGAGTTGGCGCCGGCCAGGAAGCAGAGGGCCTGCAGCTCCTTGCTCATGCCTTCGCGGCCGGCCGAGAGGCGGACCATCGACTTGGGGCAGACCAGGCGGGCGACGGCAATGGTGCGGACGAACTCGATGCCGTCCAGCTCGCCTTCGATCTTGATCTTGTCGCCCAGCGGCGTGCCGCCGACCGGCACCAGGGCGTTGACCGGCAGGCTGTCGGGGTGGGCCGGCAGGGTGGCCAGCTGGTGCAGCAGGCCGGCGCGGTCCGACCGGGTCTCGCCCATGCCGACGATGCCGCCGCAGCAGGTCGACATGCCGGCGTCGCGGACGTGGGCCAGGGTGTCGAGGCGGTCCTGGTAGGTGCGGGTGGTCACCACGGTCCCGTAGTACTCAGGCGAGGTGTCGAGGTTGTGGTTGTAGTAGTCGAGGCCGGCTTCCTTCAGGGCCACGGCCTGGTCGGCGGTGAGCATGCCGAGGGTGGCGCAGGTCTCCAGGCCCAGCGCCTTCACCCCGCCGATCATCTCGGCGACCTTCGGCAGGTCGCGGTCCTTGAGGTCGCGCCAGGCGGCGCCCATGCAGAAGCGTTGCGCGCCGCCGGCCTGGGCCGCCTTGGCGGCGGCGATGACGCTGTCGGCGTCCATCAGCTTGGAGGCCTGCAGGCCGGTCTTGAAGCTGGCCGACTGGCTGCAGTAGCCGCAGTTCTCGGCGCAGCCGCCGGTCTTGACGCTGAGCAGCTGGGAGAGCTGCAGCTCGGACGGATCGAACCAGCGGCGATGGACCTGGGCGGCCTGGAAGACCAGCTCCATGAACGGCAGCTCGAACAGGGCTTCGATCTCGTCCTTGCGCCAGTCGTGGCGGGGCAGGGCGGGGTCGGCGAACTGGACGGGGGCGTTCATGGGGAGCCTCAGGCTGGGATCAGGCGCGGTCCTTGTAGTGCGGGGAAGGGAGCAGGGGAACCCTCACGGAGGGTCACGCAGCCTCGGTGTTGGGGACTGGTTGTCCGCCGCGGGGAAATTTGACGGTGACCAGCCGGCGGCCGACGGACAACCTGTCCCCGATCTGGCGCTATGTCGGGGACAGGCACGCCGGGCGACGACGGAGCCTGGTCCTGATCGGACGGTGACGCGGCGAGCCAGTCCCCACCGCTACTGCTTGTAGATCCGCCCACCCCGCATCACGAAGCCGACGCTCTTCAGGACCCGGACATCCGTCAGCGGATCACCGCTCACCGCGATCAGGTCCGCCTGTTTGCCCGGTTCCAGGCTGCCGACCTCGCTGGACAGGCCCAGCAGGTCGGCGGCGTTGACCGTGGCGGCCTGGATGGCCTGCGCCGGGGTCATGCCGAACTTGACCATCAGCTCGAACTCGTCGGCGTTGCGGCCGTGCTTGGAGACGCCGGCGTCGGTGCCGAAGGCGATCTTCACCCCGCGCGGCACGCACTTCTGCAGGCTCTCGCCGGTGATCTTGATGCGCCAGTCGATCTTGGCGCGGACAGCCGGGCTGTAGGCGTTGGGGTCCTTGGCGATGCGCTCGAGGTAGCCGTTGATGGTCGACAGGGTCGGCACATAGTAGGCGCCGTTCTTGAGGAACAGCTTGATGATCTCGTCATCCATGATGGTGCCGTGCTCGATGCTGTCGGCGCCGTGCATCAGGGCCAGCTTGATGCCGTCGGCGCCGTGGGCATGGACGGCGACCTTCTTGCCGTAGAGGTGGGCGGTCGAGATCAGGGCCTCGGCCTCGTCGTCGAACATCTGCTTGCCGACGCCGGCCCCGATGATGCTGTTCACCCCGCCGGTGGTGGCGATCTTGATGACGTCGGCGCCGCGCGAGACCTGCAGCCGCACGGCCTGGCGGCAGCTTTCCGGGCCATCGCAGACGTTGGTCGTCGAGACGGCTTCGCGGAACTGCTCGTTGAGGCCCAGGCGGTTGTCCATGTGGCCCGAGGAGGTGGAGATGGCCGAGGCCGCGTCGATGATGCGCGGGCCATCGACCCAGCCCTTGGCGATGGCGTCGCGCAGGGCCAGGGTCACCCCGTCGCCGCTGCCGAGGTTGCGCACGGTGGTGAAGCCGGCCTGCAAGGTCTTCCTGGCGTTCATCTGGGCTTCGTAGGCGTGGGCCGGGACCGACTCGGTGACCCCGACCAGCAGGCCCTCGACGCCGGCCCGGTCGCTGTCGAGGTGGACGTGGCTGTCGATCAGGCCGGGGAGGACGAATTTGTCTTTCAGGTCGACGACCTTGGCGCCGGGCATGTCGACGTAGCCGTCCTTGACCGCCTCGACCTTGCCACCCCGGATGATGACGCTGGCCTGCTTGCGCGGGGCCTGGCCCGGGCGGTCGAGCAGGGTTCCGGCATGGACGACGATGAGGTCGCCGGTCGGCGGGTCCTGCGCCACGGCCGAACCGGCCAGCAGGGCGGCGGCCGCGACGGCGGCGGCGATCTTGAGCTTTCCGAACATGCGAACTCCCCAGCAAACTGGCGAGCAGCGTAGGACCCTCCATCCGATCAAACAATCCGTCATCCCGGCCGTAGGGTTGCGAGGATTTAAGGTGCAGTGGCGCCAGCCATTGCTAGGAATGGGGAATGAACCGCCTGCTGTCCCTGCTTGTCCTGTTGCTGGCCCTGCCCCTGATGGGGGCCGCGCCGGCGCCGTCGCTGACCTATGACCTGTCGCCGGTGACGGCCGACGGCCAGTTGACGGCCGTCGCCGTCACCCTGCGCTTCCAGGCCGACGAGGATGGCGAGACGCGGCTGGCGCTGCCGGACAGCTGGGGCGGCAAGGACGGCCTCTACAGGCATCTGGCGGACCTGACTGTCGAGGGCGGGACGGTGCGCGAGGATGGGCCGACGTCGCGGATCGCCAGCCATGCGCCCGGCGTCATGCTGGTCGTCCGCTACCGGGTGAACAACGGCTATGCCGGCGATCCCGACGCCGGCGACGACAATCCCTACCGGCCGATCGTGCGGCCGGGCTGGTTTCACCTGCTGGGCAACACCTGGGTGGTGCAGCCGGATGGTCGTGGCCGGCAGGCGGCGAGCGTGACCTGGACGGGCTGGCCGAAGGACTGGACCATCGCCTCGGACCTGCAGCATCCGAAGGCCGGCGAGCGGCTGACCCTGGGCGGGGTGATCGAGAGCGTGGCCCTGGGCGGCAGGGACGTCCATGTCCTCAGCCGCAAGATCCCCGGCGGCGTGCTGCGAGTGGCGATGCGCGGGGAGTGGCCGTTCACGAACGAGGCCTTCGCGACCGACGTGGCCAAGGTGATCGGGGCGCAGCGTGACTTCTTCGACGACGTCGAGGGGCCCTATCTGGTCACCCTGATCCCGGTCGAGGCGCCGGCCGGCTGGCAGTCGGTGGGCGGCACCGGGCGGGGCGACGCCTTCGCCCTGTTCTCGACGCGGGGCGACGTCGGTGACGAACTGCGCGGCATCCTCGGCCATGAGCACATCCACAGCTGGGTGCCGCGCGAGATGGTTCGGATGCCTGAGCCGGAGCAGACCGACTATTGGCTCAGCGAAGGCTTCACCGACTTCTACGCCTGGCGCACGCAGGTGCGTGGCCGGGTGTGGAGCCTGGAGCAGTATATCGCCGCCCTCAACGACGCCTTCCGCGAGTTCGACGGCTCGCCGGCCCGGGCTTGGTCGAACGCCAAGGTGGCCGAGGCCTTCTGGAGCGACGGCGATGCGCAGCGCATGCCCTACCGCCGCGGCGCCTTCCTGGCCATGCGCTGGGACGAGCAGCTGCGGCGCGAGAGTGGTGGCCGGATCGATCTGGACAATGTCGTGCTGGGCCTGCGCAACCAGGTGCGGGCGGCCAAGACCTGGGAGGAGGTTCCCGAAGCGCGGCCGGGGCTGATCGCCATGATGACGGCGCGGGGGCTGGATCCGAGCGAGGATATCGCCCGCTATATCGACGACGGCGAGATCGTCCCGCTCGATGGGGCGTGGTTCAAGGGCTGCGTCATCGTCGAGACGGCGCAGGTTCCGGTGTTCGACCGGGGCTGGGACGTGCCGAAAACCTCGGCCAGCGGGGTCGTCACTGGCCTCGATCCGCAGAGCCCGGCCTATGCCGCCGGCCTGCGCGACGGCATGAAGATCCTCAAGCGCGAGGGCGGCGCGCCGGGGGACTCGCGGGTTCCTTACGTGCTGCGGGTCAAGGACGGCGAGACCGAGCGGGTCATCACCTTCCGGCCCGAGGGCAAGGCGCGGATGCCGCTACGCACGGCGCGTCTGGCCGAGGGTTTGGACAAGGCGGGCCGCGAGCGCTGCCGCAAGGCGATCGGCGGCATATAAGGATATCTTTATATCCCGGTTGCTACGGGGCGGCGCGGCGGCTATAGACGGCGGCAATCATCTTTCGCCGCAAGGAGCACTCCGTGGCTGACTACATCGTGCGCGACATCTCGCTGGCCGACTACGGCCGCAAGGAAATCGCCATCGCCGAGACCGAAATGCCCGGGCTGATGGCCGTGCGCGAGGAGTTCGGCAAGGACCAGCCGCTGAAGGGCGCCCGCATCGCCGGCAGCCTGCACATGACCATCCAGACGGCGGTGCTGATCGAGACCCTGCAGGCGCTGGGCGCCGAGGTGCGCTGGGCCAGCTGCAACATCTTCTCCACCCAGGACCACGCCGCCGCGGCCATCGCCGCCACCGGCACCCCGGTCTTCGCCCTGAAGGGCGAGACCCTGGTCGAGTACTGGGAATACGCCCACAAGATCTTCGAGTGGCATGACGGCGGCTACCCCAACCTGATCCTCGACGACGGCGGCGACGCCACCCTGCTCTGCGTGCTGGGCCCCAAGGCCGAGAAGGACATCAGCGTCCTTTCCAACCCGCAGAACGAGGAAGAGGAAGCCCTGTTCGCGGTGATGAAGAAGTACATCGCGGAGAAGCCCGGCTTCTATTCGGCGATCCGCGACAGCGTCACCGGCGTCTCGGAAGAGACCACCACGGGCGTCCACCGCCTCTACCAGATGGCCGCCGCCGGCGACCTGCCGTTCCCGGCCATCAACGTCAACGACAGCGTCACCAAGTCGAAGTTCGACAACCTGTACGGCTGCCGCGAAAGCCTGGTCGACGCCATCCGCCGGGGCACCGACGTGATGCTGTCGGGCAAGGTGGCCGTGGTCTGCGGCTACGGCGACGTCGGCAAGGGCTCGGCGGCTTCGCTGCGCCAGGGCGGCGCCCGCGTCATCGTCACCGAGATCGACCCGATCTGCGCTCTGCAGGCGGCGATGGAAGGCTATGAGGTCCAGACCCTGGACGACAGCGCCGGCCGCGCCGACATCTTCGTCACCGCCACGGGCAACAAGGACGTCATCACCGTCGACCACATGCGGGCGATGAAGAACAATGCGATCGTCTGCAACATCGGCCACTTTGACTCGGAAATTCAGGTCGCTGGCCTGAAGAACTTCAAGTGGGACGAGATCAAGCCGCAGGTCCACCACATCGAGTTCCCGGACGGCAAGAAGGTCATCCTGCTGTCGGAAGGCCGCCTGGTGAACCTGGGCAACGCCACCGGCCACCCGAGCTTCGTGATGTCGGCGTCGTTCACCAACCAGACGCTGGCCCAGATCGAGCTGTGGACCAACAAGTCCAAGTACGACAACAACGTCTACACCCTGCCCAAGCACCTCGATGAGAAGGTGGCCATGCTCCACCTGGCCAAGCTGGGCGCCAAGCTGACCACCCTGCGCAAGGAACAGGCCGACTACATCGGTGTGCCCGAGCAAGGGCCGTTCAAGCCGGATCACTACCGCTACTAGGACCCGCGAAAGCCGATTGATGAAGGGGCGGAGGCGCAGGTCTCCGCCCCTCTTTCTTGCCGGTCTAGCAGTTGGCGAGCAGGTACCAATGGTAACCGATGACGCCGAGCAGCACGGTTCCACCGATCTTCTCCATGCCGGCCAGCATGGAACTGGATTTGCGTAGCGCTGGCCCCTGGTCCCAGAAGGCCTTCGGGAACACGACCAAGACAATGATCGTCGCGACGATACAGGCCGGGACGGCGGCCTTGAGAGCGCCCACCCACCACTCGTCGGAATAGCTGCAGGCGGCGTGAAACAAGGGCGCGGCGAAGAAGCCGTAGAGGCCGAACAGCACGCTGCTGGCGAAATACCAGAAGACCGCCTGTCCCGCCGAATAGGCCTGGATGCGCATTTCCCGCGGCTTCCGGGCCTTGCTTATGCCCAGTCCCAAGAGAACCAGGGCGATCAGCGCCAGTACAGTTGTCCCGCCATCCATGGTCAGCCCCCCATCAAGCGAAATTACAATGCAAGATTGTGTACTTGCAACCCCACGCCTTTCTGGGGCGTCTGTCTGTCAAAAGGCCATGGCGCGCCGCCCGCGCCTCCGCTAATCCCTTGGCCATGCCCATGGCGCTCCTTCTTTCCAGCCACGTCGCAGGCAGCCGCGTGGGCGGTTCGGCCCAGGCGCTGGCGCTGGCCAATTTCAAGATCGATCCGGTGCACATCCCCACCGTGCTCTACGGCCGCCACCCCGGCTGGGGCGCGCCGGGTGGGGCGCAGGTGCCGATCGAGGCGTTCGAAGGGATGCTGGACGGGGTCGAGGCCAACGGGCTGTTCGGCCTGGTCGACCTGGTGATCACCGGCTATTTCGCCTCCGTCGAACAGGTGCGGGCGGCCGGCCGGGCCATCGATGCGGTGCGCGCCGCCCCGCGCGAGGGGGCCTTCGCCCGCAAGCCCTACATCGTCGTCGACCCGGTGATGGGCGACGCTGGCAAGGGGCTCTATGTCGGAGCCGATGTCGCCAGCGCCATCCAGGACGACCTGGTCCCCCGCGCCGACCTGATCACCCCCAACGCCTGGGAGCTGCAGCGGCTGTCGTCGCTGGACGTGCGCGACCCGGCCTCGGCGGTGCGGGCGGCGCGCAGCATGGGGCGGCCGGCGCTGGTCTCCTCGGTGATGCGCGGCGGCGAGATCGGCGTCGTCTTCGCCGACAAGCGCGAGGCCTGGCTGGCGGCGCACCAGAAGCAGGACAATGTGCCCAGCGGCACGGGCGACCTGCTGGCCGCCCTGTTCGCGGCGGCAATGCTGGAGGGCCAGACGCCGTCCTACGGCCTGGCGCGGGCCGTCGGCGGGTTGGCGGAAACCGTCGCGGCGGCCGCCATCTGGCAGTCGCCGGAGCTGCCGATCGTGGCCATGGGGCCCAAGATCAAGAACGCCAGCCCGACCGTGCGCATGGAGCGGCTGGCGTGACCCCTGACATCCACGGCCACTGCGACGTCGCCTTCTCGGCGGTCTGGGAAGCCTTCGAAGCCAACTTCGCCGAGGGGCTGGAGCTGGGCGCGCGGTTCAGCCTGGTGCATGAGGACGAACTGGTCGTCGACCTGTGGGCCGGCCATGCCGACCGCAAGCAGACGCGGCCTTTCGATCAGCGCACCCTGACCATGGTCTATTCGACCACCAAGGCCATCGCCGCGACGATGATCGCCCGCCTGGTCGAGCAGGGGAAACTGGCCTTCGACCAGCCGGTCGCCGAGGTCTGGCCCGAGTTCGCCCAGAACGGCAAGGAGGCGATCACCGTCGCCCAGGTTCTGTCGCACCAGGCCGGGCTGCCGGGTTTTGTGGCCGAGATGGACCCCGCGTTGTGGTTCGATCCGGCCGCCATCGCCGAAAAGCTGGCCGTCATGGCCCCGATGTGGCCGCCGGGCAGCGCCAGCGGCTACCACGCCCTGACCGTGGGCTACCTGACCGCCGAGATTTTCCGCCGGGTCGACGGCCGCTCGATGGGCACGGCGTTGAAGGCCGACATCTGCGATCCGGCCGGCCTCGACCTGTGGATCGGCCTGCCCGACGAAGAGCACGGCCGTGTCGCTGAGCTCAAACCCCCCGGCGCCCTGCCGCAGTTTGGCGAGGTCACCGACCCCAAGCGGGCCGCCTTCCTGAGCCCCTGGGCGGCGCCCAACGGCCGCGGGCCGGAGTGGCGGCGCCTGGAAGTGCCGTCGGCCAACGGCCACGCCACGGCGCAGGCGCTGGCGAAATTCATGGGCGCCCTGGCGGGCGCCGGTGACATCGACGGCGTCCATGTCCTGTCGCCCAAGGTGCGCGACGAGGCGCGGGCCCAGCGGATCAAGGGCCAGGACCTGGTGCTGCCCTATGTGCTCAGCTGGGGGGCCGGCTACATGCGCAACCCGCCCAACATGTTCTTCGGCCCCAGCGTCGAGACCTTCGGCCACAGTGGCTGGGGCGGCAGCTGCGCCTTCGCCGACCCGGCGGCGCGGCTGTCCGGCGCCTATGTGATGAACCGCCAGGACGTCCACCTGATCGGCGACCCGCGCAGCCGGCGGCTGATCAACGCTGCCTACGAGAGCCTCTAGGCGACGTTTTGCTCGGCGGCCTGCCGGGCGAAGGTCACGCCCTCCGCCCGCAGGATGAGCACGAACTGGCGGATGTTCGGATAGAGGTCGATCACCCGCCGGACGCAGAAGTCCAGATGCCGGCCCTCCATCCGCGACAGGACGCCGGCCGGCGTGCGGCCGACGAAGGTCTCGGCCTCCAGCTTGGCGACGAACCGGCGGGTGGTTTCGCGCGACAGGCCGGTCATGCCGGCCAGGGCAGCGATGGTGACCGGACGGCGCAGGGAGTCGGGCGGCGGCACGAAGCCGCCGTAGAAGGCGTTCAGCCGGGCGTCCTCGAGCAGCGGCCACTCGTTGGCCAGGATGACGGCGGTGTGGACCAGCATCAGCCGCAGGTCGCCGTCGAAGTCACGGATGGCGCTCTCCACCCAGCGCAGGATGAAATGGTCATAGATGCGGCCGACCAGCAGCAGCCGCTGGCGCGGGCTCGGCTCCGGTCCGGGCGGCGGCAGGTCGGGCCCTTCCTGCTGGGCGAAGTCGACGCCAGCCGCCCGCAGATGCTGCATGAAACGGCAGACGGTGTCGTACAGCTCGCGGCGGGCGGCCAGGGCGGCGGCGTCCTCGCCGAGGCGCAGCGGGGCGATCAGGCCGTCGGCGCCGCGCTGGATGAAGCCCTGCGCCTCCAGCATCATGACGTTGCGACGGGTGGTCTCGCGCGAGACGCCCAGCGACTGGGCCACGGCGGTGGTGGAGATGGGGCGAGGCGGGCCTTCCCAACCTGGCGGCCGGTTGGCCTGCTGGATGGCGACCAGCAGCACCGCCAGCTCGTATTCCCCGCCGAACGGCCGGGCAATGGCCTGGATCCACTGCAGGACCATCTCGCCAAAGGCCCGCGCCACGGCGCGATGCTTGATCTGGTCATCGCCCATGGCTGGACGATAACACGGTTCTGCCAAACCGGCGACGCGGCGCCGCGCCTCAGGCGACCGACAGCACGCTGGCGATCTGTTCCTCGATGACGGTGAACTTCGAACGGCCGCGAAGCGCTTCGAACGGGGCGGCCACGCCATTGACCAGATAGGTCATGCCGCGCCCGGTCGAGGGCTGCACCCACAGCCCGGAGACCAGGCCGTAGGCGTCGCCGGCGTGGCCGATCCAGCCGGCGCAGTCCGGGAACAGGCTGTCGCCGCCGGCGTCGGTGAGGATCTGCACGCCCAGGCCATAGGCGAGGATGGCCCCGCCATAGGCGTCGCCGTTGGGGCTGGCAGCGTCGTAGCGCCAGACGGGGGTGGCCATCAGCTGCACCGTCTCGGGCTTGAGCAGGCGGACGGTGTCGACCTGGCCGCCGCCGGCCAGCAGGCGGGCGATGACCTCCAGGTCGCGGGCGCTGGCCCGCAGGCCCCCTTGCGGCGAGAAGACGAAGCCATTGCCGCCCTCGTACTCGTCGGGAGTCAGGCGCAGGGTCTCGCCCTCGGGCGAGCGGGTGACGGCGATCTCGGGCTCTTTGGGGATCGTCGCGTCGAGCTGGGCCCGCCAGGGACCGGCGGCGTTCCACGGGCCCTCCTCGGACGGCGCCTTGCGGTAGAGGGCGGCGCCGTAGTTCCGCAGCCGCTGCGGCACGCCCGACCAGTTGTAGCCGCACGCCAGGCCCAGGGGCTCGAACACCCGGCGGGTCATGTAGAGGTCGAAGCGCATGCCGGTCATCCGCTCGATCAGCTGGGCGATGACGGCGAAGTTGACGTCGGCGTAGGCGAAGTACTGGCCGGGCGGCTGGGTGGCGGGGCCGAACCAGGCGCCATTGTCCCACTGCTTGCCGGCCGGGGTCAGGGCGTCGGCCAGCTGGCGGCCGAGGCCGACCGGGTAGCTGGGACCATTGCGCAGGCCGCTGGTGTGGCTGAGCAGCATGCGCGGGGTGATCGGGACATCGGGGAACAGCGGATGGCGCAGGGAAAAGCGCAGGAGTTCGGAGACGTCTTCGTCGAGGCCGATGCGGCCTTGCTGCTGCAACATCATGAAGCCGATGGCGGCGACCAGCTTGGAGATGGAGGCGATGCGCATCGGCGATTCGGTGCGCATGATCCGCCCCGCTTCGAGGCCATCGACGGCGTAGCCGCCGGCCTTGGCGAGGACGGCGGTCTGGTCAGGCTTGCGGAAGGCGATGGCGGCATAGCCGGGGATGGCGCGCTTGGCATCGCCGGCCCCGGTGAGCAGGCGGGAGAAGGGGTCGTCCTGCGCCCAAGACACAGCGAGGGGGGCGGGGGAGGCTGCGGCGGCGGCGGCTGTCGCCATCAGGGTCCGTCTGGAAATCACGCTCAGGGCCTCCGGTGAAGGGTCAGGATACACAGTTCCTCCCCCTTCGGGGGAGGGGGACCATCGCGAAGCGATGGTGGAGGGGGTCCCCACCGGCGGTGCAGCTGAAAGAGCGGCCGCGAACGCTCGCGGTGACCCCCTCCGTCAGCGGCTGCGCCGCTGCCCCCTCCCCCGAGAGGGGGAGGAACTGGATCACTCAGCCGGCGCCACCACCGCGCGGCGCGACATCCGCCAGGCGCCCCAGGCGAAGACGGCGACGCCCGCCCAGATGAAGGCGAAACTCAGGGCCCGCATGGGGGTGAACAGCTCGCCCAGCGCCAGGCCGACAAAGAACTGCAGGGTGGGCGCGACGAACTGCAGGAAGCCGAGCGCGGTCAGCGACAGGCGGCGGGCCGACCAGGCGAACAGGGCCAGGGGCGCGACGGTGGCCGGGCCGGCGGCCAGCAGCAGCAGGGCGACGTTCCAGCCGGTCAGGAAATGACCGCCGCCGCTCGACTGCAGCCAGACGACATAGGCCAGCCCCGGCAGGGCCAGGTAGGCGCATTCGAAGAACAGGCCGGTCTGGGCGTCGGCCTTCACCTGTTTGCGGATGACCCCGTAGGCGCAGAAGCTGACCGCCAGGCCGAGCGAGATCAGCGGCAGGTGACCGAGCGCAAAGGTCTGCACCGCCACCCCGACCGTGGCCAGGGCGATGGCGATCTTGCCGCTCAGCGGCATGCGCTCGCGGAAGAACAGGGCGCCGACGGCCATATTGAGCAGGGGGTTGATGTAGTAGCCGAGGCTGGCCTCGATGACCTTGTGGTCGTTCACCGCCACCACATAGATGGCCCAGTTGACGAAGATGGCCGCCGTGGAGAGGGCCAGCAGGCCGAGCGTCCGCGGTTCGGTCAGCACCCGGCGCACGTCGGCGCCCTGGCGCGACAGCCAGACCAGGCCGAGCGCCCAGAAGACGCTCCACACCGTGCGGTGGGCGATCATCTCGGCCGTGCCGACACCGAGGGCGCCGAGCAGGTGGAAATAGAGGGGCAGGAAGCCCCAGATGCCGTAGGCCCCGAGCCCCGCCAGCAGGGCGGCCTGGCCTTCATTCTGAGGTTTGGGCAAGACACACACTCCAGAAAAGTTGAAGGCCCGGGACCTTGGGGTCCCGGGCCTTCCTATTCGCTCCGCTTGTTGCGGCGCTTTCGGTTAAGCCAGGGCCTTCTGATTGATCAGGCCACGCTCGTGCAGCAGCTGGGCGATCTGGACGGCGTTGAGGGCGGCGCCCTTGCGCAGGTTGTCCGACACCACCCACAGCGACAGGCCGTGCTCGACGGTCGGGTCGTTGCGGATGCGGCTGACGTAGACCGGAAACTCGCCCTGGACTTCCTTGGCCGTGGCGTAGCCGCCGTCCTCGCGCTTGTCGATGACGACCAGGCCGGGGGCCTCGCGCAGGATTTCGCGGGCCTCGTCGTCGTCCAGCGCGGTTTCGAACTCGATGTTCACCGCCTCGCTATGGCCGACGAAGACCGGCACCCGCACGCAGGTGACGCTGACCTTGATGTTCGGATCGAGGATCTTGTGGGTCTCGTCCTGCATCTTGCGCTCTTCCTTGGTGTCGCCCGAGCCGTCGTCGAGGAAGACGTCGCACTGGGGGATCACGTTGAAGGCGATCTGCTTGTGGTAGACCTTCGGCGGCGGGGCGCCGAGGACGAAGACGCCCTTGGTCTGGTCCCACAGCTCGTCCATCGCCGCCTTGCCGGTGCCGGACACCGACTGGAAGGTCGAGACGACGATCCGCTTCACCCTGGCCGCGTCATGCAGCGGCTTCAGCGCCACCAGCAGGCCGGCGGTGGTGCAGTTGGGGTTGGCGATGATGTTCTTGGCGCGGAAGCCCTCGATGGCGTCCGGGTTCACTTCCGGGATGATCAGCGGCACGTCCGGGTCCATCCGGAAGTGGCTCGAGTTATCGATCACCACCGGGCCGGCGCGGCCGATCTTCTCGCCCCAGGCCTTGGAGACCGAGGCGCCGGCGCTCATCAGCACGATGTCGACGGTGGTGAAGTCGAACTGCTCCAGATCCTTGCATTTCAGAATCTGCTCTTTGAAGGAGACTTCCATGCCCATGGATTTGCGGGACGCGATCGCATGAATCTCGTCGACCGGAAATTCCAGTTCCTCGAGGATGTTGAACAGCTCGCGACCCACGTTGCCCGTGGCGCCGACGACGGCCACTCGGTAGCCCATCGGTAGTCTCCAGTTTTACTAAGGCGGGGACGGATACGCCCCTGATGGAACCCACGCAAGGCGAGGAAACCTCTAGGCCCGTTAAGGCCCCCTTTTCGGACGCTTTACCTTGCGCCGATCCGGACTAGGTCTGGTCGTACAAGCCTGGGAGGGCCCTGATATGGCGACCGTGTTCCTGACCTACAAGCTGAAACCTGAAACTGCACAGGAAGACTATGAGGCGTGGATACGATCCACCGACTACCCGACCATGCGGGGACTTCGCCGGGTGGCCAGCTTCGTGACCTACAAGGCGACCGGCCTGCTGCTCGGCGAGGGCAAGCCCAGCGCCGACTACATCGAGGTGTTCGACATCCCCGACCTGGCCGGCTTCACGGGCGAGGACATGCCGGGCGGGGTGGTACAGGCGATCATGGGCCAGTTCATGGGGTTCGTGGACAGTCCGGAGTTCATTGTGGCGGAAGCGGTGATCTGACGTTTCTCCCTCCCCTTTATGGGGAGGGACAGGCCGCGAAGCGGCCAGGGTGGGGTACTCACGGGCAGGGGCGCGCTGCATCCGACTTCCCCACCCGGACGGCTTCGCCGTCGTCCCTCCCCATAAAGGGGAGGGAGAGTTCTTAGCCGCCTCTGGCCTTGCGATACGTCAGGTCGAAGCTGGTCGTCCAGGTCGCCCCCTTGTCGGCCGAGGTCTCGCCGAACTGGCGGACCGAGCCGTCGGGGCCGGGGGTGTAGGTCATGCGGGTCAGCGTGCCGGCCCAGTCGCCCTGGATGACCATCGCCGTGCCGTTCCAGCCGCCCTTGAACTCGGCCCAGGCGCCGCCGCTGTCGGTCCAGGTCTGGCGCCAGCCCTTGTCGCCGGGCAGCCAGGCGTTGAGGCTGCCGCCGCCGGTTCCCTTGAGCGGCTTCCAGTTCTCGCGCACGGCGCAGCCGCCGTAGAGCTTCTCGATGGTGCTGTGGGCGACCAGGGTCTCCTTGCCGGTGGGATAGACATCCCAATTGCCGACCCAGAAGTCGAACTGCCGGCGCTCGGGCTCCTGGCAGGGCGGCGGGGGCGGGCTTGCCACGGCGGGCGCCGGCGCGGTCTGGGCTTGGGCCAGGGCCGGCGCCGCAAGGGCGACGAGCAGGCCGGCGACGAGCAGTCGGGTCAGCATGATGGAATCCTCCCGCCGCCACGGTCTCCTCCCCGGCGGTCGTCCGCAAGTTAAGCCTGATTCACCCGCTGGCGGCGCACGTAGTCGACGAAGGCGCGCAAGGGCCCGGGCACGAGGCGGCGGCTGGGGTAGTAGAGGCTGGGGCCCGGAAAGGGTTGGGACCAGTCGTGCAGGATTTCGACCAGCCGGCCGTCGGCCAGCTGCGCCTCGACGAAGCCCGGGAAGGTGAACATCAGGCCGACGCCCTCGACGGCGGCGGTGACCAGGGCCTCGACGGCGTTGCTGACCAGCGGACTGCGCGGCGGGGCGAGGCGCAGGATCTCGCCGTCCTTCTCGAACTCCCAGGGCGTCGAGGCCCCGCTGGGAAAGCGGTGGCGGACGCAGGCGTGACCGGCCAGTTCGGCCGGGTGCCGCGGCGTGCCCCGGGCGGCGAGGTAGGCGGGCGAGGCGACCAGGGCGAAGCGCATGGGCGGGCTGATGGGCACGGCGATCATGTCCTGCTCCAGCGCTTCTTCGAAGCGCACTCCGGCGTCGAAGCCGGCGGCGAAGATGTCGACGAAGCTGTCCTCGACGATGACCTCGGCGGTGACGCCGGGGTTTTGGCTGAGGAATCCCGGCAGCATCGGCGGCAGGATCAGCCGGGCGACGACGCCGGAGACGTTCAGGCGCAGCGTGCCCAGCGGCGTGTCGCGGAAGGCGTTGACCGCCTCCAGGGCGCTGGCGACGCCGCCCAGGGCCGGTTCGAGCCGTTCAAGCAGCCGGGCACCGGCCTCGGTCAGGGAGACGCTGCGGGTGGTGCGGTTGAGCAGGCGAACGCCGAGCCTGTCCTCCAGCCGGCGAACGGCCTGGCTGAGGGTCGAGGCCGAGACCCCGCGGCCGACGGCGGCGGCGCGGAAACCGCGGGCCCGGGCGACGGCGGTGAAGGCGTCGAGGTCGGCGAGATCCATTGTGCGAATTTCCGTACGGGCCGTGACGAATGGGATGGATTATCGCACAACGGCGGCCGGGGCATAAGACGCGGCGAAGAAGGAGTGTTTCCCATGCAGACCCGTCCCCTCGGCCGCACAGGCCCGACCGTTTCCGCCCTCGGCCTCGGCGCCATGGGCATGAGCGACATGTACGGCCCGTCCGATCGGGCCGAGAGCATCGCCACCGTCCATGCGGCGCTGGAGGCCGGCGTCACCCTGATCGACACCGGCGACTTCTACGGCAGTGGCCACAACGAGATGCTGCTGGCCGAGGCGCTGAAGGGCGTGGCGCGCGACCGCTACCAGCTGAGCGTCAAGTTCGGGGCCTTGCGCGGACCGGACGGCGCCTTCGTCGGCTACGACTGCCGGCCGGACGCCCTGAAGAACTACCTGACCATGTCGCTGCGCCGGCTGCAGGTCGATTACCTGGACGTCTACCGCCCCTCGCGGCTGGATCCGGACGTGCCGATCGAGGACACCATCGGGGCCATCGGCGAGATGGTGCAGGCGGGCTACGTGCGCCACATCGGGCTGTCGGAAGTCGGACCCGAGACCATCCGCAAGGCGGCGGCGACCCACGCCATCTGCGACCTGCAGATCGAGTATTCGGTGATCAGCCGGGGCATCGAGGCGGCGATCCTGCCGACCTGCCGTGAGCTGGGCATCGGCATCACCGCCTATGGCGTGCTGGCCCGGGGGCTGATCAGCGGTCACTGGCAGAAGGAACGGCCGGCCGGTGGCCGCGACTTCCGGGTGATGAGCCCGCGCTTCCAGGGCGAGAACCTCGACCATAACCTCAGCCTGGCCGAGGCGCTCGGCCGGGTGGCGGCGGAGAAGGGCGTGACCACGGCCCAGCTGGCCATCGCGTGGGTGGCGGCGCAGGGCGACGACATCATACCGCTGGTCGGGGCCCGCAAGCGCGAGCGGCTGGCCGAGGCGCTGGGGGCGCTGGACGTCACCCTGACGCCGGCCGACCTGGCGGCCATCGAGGCGGCGGCGCCGAAGGGCGCGGCCAGGGGCGACCGCTATCCGACGGCGCTGATGGCCCACCTCGACAGCGAGAAGTAGCCTACGTCCGAGGTCATGGCGCGGCGGCCGGGCGGCTGGCATGTTGCCGGCCCAAGGAGCCCCGCCATGACCTTCGACGCCGCCGCCCTGCCGTTCGCCAAGCTGATGGGCGTCGAGTTCACGGACGCATCGAAGGACAAGGTGGTCGGCAGGCTGCTGGTCCGCGACGACCTCTGCACCGCCGGCGGCATCCTGCACGGCGGGGCGGTGATGGCCTTCGCCGACAGCCTGGGGGCGGTCGGGGCCTTCCTCAACCTGGCGGCGGGACAGCACACCACGACGCTGGAGAGCAAGACCAACTTCCTGGGCGCCGCCAAGGCCGGCACGACGGTCACCGGGACGGCGACGCCGATCCATATCGGCGGCCGGACCAGCGTCTGGCAGACCCGGATCGAAGGGGAGAACGGCAAGCTGGTCGGGCTGGTAACGCAGACGCAGATGGTGCTGGGAGGCTAGTTCCTCCCCCTTCGGGGGAGGGGGACCATCGCGAAGCGATGGTGGAGGGGGTCCCCACCAGCGGTTCAGCTTCGAACAGGTTTACCCGCTGACGTGAGCGGTGACCCCCTCCGTCAGCGGCTTCGCCGCTGCCACCTCCCCCGAAGGGGGAGGAACTCTAAACCAGCGCCCGTTTGTACAGCTTCAGCAGCTCACTCCAGGCCCGCTCGGCTTCGGCCTCGTTGTAGGCGGCCGAGCCCGGGACGCACCAGCCGTGGTTGGCCTTGTAGACTTCGACGCCGGCGCCCTCGAAAGCCTGCTTGAGCATGGTCTTGCTCTCGGGCTGCTTGGCGTCGTCGTCCTGGGCGATGCCGAAATACATGGCCGCCTTGATCTTCGGGGCCAGCAGATGGGGGCTGTCGGGGGCGGCGGTGGTCAGGCCGCCGCCGTGCCAGCTGGCCCCGGCCCCGACCCGGTCCGGCCGGATGGCGGCGGCGCGGACGACGAAGGCGCCGCCCATGCAGTAGCCGGTGAAGCCGACCTTGGCCTTGGACACATGCTTGCTCTTGCCCAGCCAGTCGACGAAGGCGGCGGTGTCGGTGTCGATGGTCTGAACGGTCAGCTTGGAGCGCAGGGCGAAGACGGCGGCGCGGTCGGTCGGATTGGCGAAGTCGAAGGTGTCGGCGACGACCGGGGCCTTCTTCTCGCGATAGTAGGGGTTGATGACCAGCACGCTGTAGCCGGACGCGGCGAGGCGCTGGCCCATGCGCCGGAAGGCCGGGCGCAGGCCGACAATGTCGGGGATGATGACCACGCCGGGCGCGGCCTTCTTGCCGTGGAAGAAGGCGGCGTCGCAGGTCCCGTCGGGCGTTGGCACGGAGACGTCCATCTCCATGACATGCTTCTCGGTCAGGGCGAGCGCCGGCGCGGCCGCCGCCGAGCCGACGGCCAGGGAAGCGAGGCCGAAGCCCCGGCGGGAGATCTTCGGATCGTGGGCGATGCCGGGCGGCATGTCGTCGTCGAGGGGCATGGGAGACTCCTGCGGGGGTGAGCAGACCGGCAGTCTGGATCAACCCCGCGGCGAGGTCACCCCCGCTCGCGCAGCCACCGCATGCGATAGGCGTTCATCGCCACCATCCCCAGCTGGTCGAGCAGGCGGAAGTTGACGAAGGCGCCGACCGGGGCGCCGATGACCGGGATCAGCTGGGCCAGTTTCGCGAGATCGATGTAGTCGCGGTACTGCTGCTGGAAGGTGCGCCAGTCGAAGTCGTTGGGCGAGGCCGGGCGCTGGCCCTGGTCCCAGGTCTCCAGGGTGTGGAGCACGGCCTGGCGATGGTCGGCGCCGGAGAAGGCCAGCTGGAAGATCGACAGGATGTAGAGCCGCTCGTCCCAGCTCTCGCCGTCGTGGCCGTAGAGGGCGGCGATCTCGAACAGCAGCTTGATCTTGAAGCCGATCAGCACCGGGAAGTCGGCCGCCGCCAGCAGGAAGCCGCCGGCCCCGGCGACGCCGCCCTCGGCCGCCGCCATGGTGCGGTAGGCGGCGATGCGCTGGCGGACCAGGCCCTCGCGGGCCCCGAGCGAGGCATTGACCAGCGGCTTGGCGGTGGTCAGGTCCGAGCCGGTCAGGATGGTGCGGGTCAGGCCCTCGATGACCTTGGTGATGGCGCCGTGGACCTGTTCGGGGATCAGGTTGTTGACCGTCGTCTGCATGTTGCGGGCGGCGCGGTCCATCGGCCCCGGCGGCTTGGCCAGCTTGGCCCGCCAGGCTTCCAGTTCGGCGAGGGCGATCTCCTCATGCGCGTCCAATCTCGCCACTAGCACCCCCCTCCGTCATCCCGGCCGTAGCGCAGCGAAGAGCCGGGACCCAGGGGCGAGCGGCAGATTGTCGGCAGCCGCGCGTCCTCCACTCCGTCCCTCCTGGGTCCCGGATCGCCCCTGCGGGGCGTCCGGGATGACGGATGTTGGAAATGCATCTGCCTACAACGCCTTGAGGACCGCATCGCCCATTTCCACCGTGGACAAACCACCGCCGAGGTCACGGGTGCGGGCCCCAGCGGCCAGGGCGGCCTCGACGGCCTTGTAGAGGCGGTCGGCCTCGGCGGACCGGTTCAGGCTCCAGCGCAGGGCCATCTCGAACGACAGGATGGCGGCCAGCGGGTTGGCGACGCCCTGGCCGGCGATGTCCGGCGCCGAGCCGTGGATGGGCTCGTAGAGGCCCGGGCGACCGGGCTCGCCAAGGGCGGCGCTGGGCAGCATGCCGAGCGAGCCGGTCAGCTGGGCGGCGGCGTCTGACAGGATGTCGCCGAACAGGTTGTCGGTCAGCAGGACGTCGAACTGGGTCGGCGCGCGGACCAGCTGCATGGCGGCGTTGTCGGCCAGGATGTGCTCCAGCTGGACGTCGGCGTAGTCGCGTCTGTGCAGGTCGGTGACGACCTCGCGCCAGAGCAGGCCCGACTCCATGACGTTGGACTTCTCGGCGCTGTGCACCTTGTTGCGGCGGCCCCGGGCCAGTTCGAAGGCGACGCGGGAGACGCGTTCGATCTCGCTGGTCGTGTAGACCTGGGTGTCGAAGCCGCGCTTCTGGCCGTCCGCGAGAACCTCGATGCCGCGCGGCTCGCCGAAGTAGACGCCGCCGGTCAGCTCGCGGACGATCATGATGTCGAGGCCGGCGACCAGCT
This sequence comes from Caulobacter sp. GW821-FHT11A05, assembly GCF_058809015.1. NCBI lineage: Bacteria > Pseudomonadati > Pseudomonadota > Alphaproteobacteria > Caulobacterales > Caulobacteraceae > Caulobacter > Caulobacter sp. GW821-FHT11A05. The sequence continues at coordinate 356,911 of NZ_JBXASF010000002.1, forward strand.
CGCGCTTGAGGCTGGAGGCGTCGGCCAGGGCGTCGAAGCAGAGGGCCGGGCGCAGGTTGGCGAACACCTGCATCTCCTTGCGCAGGCGAAGGAGGCCGGCCTCGGGGCGATGCTGGCGGGCGACGCCGGCCCATTTGGGCCCGCCGACCGCGCCCATCAGCACGGCATCAGCGGCCAGGGCGGCGGCGACGGCCTCATCGGTGATCGGCACGCCATGGCGATCGTAGGAGACGCCGCCGAAGTCGCGTTCATCGAGGGTGATGTCGGGCGTCAGGGCGGCGGCGACGCGGGTGACCTGGGCGGTGACCTCGGGGCCGATGCCGTCACCGGGGAGGAGGAGGAGGGTGGTCATGGGGGGGCCTGATTGAGCACTCCCTCCCCTTTATGGGGAGGGACAGGCGGCGCAGCCGCCAGGGTGGGGAATTGGGGTGAAATCACAAGGCGTTGGGGATGGGGCCGACTTCCCCACCCGGCGCCGCGCGCCACCCTCCCCATAAAGGGGAGGGATGAGGTCTGGTCGGCTCAGAACGACTCTCCATCGCCGCTTTCATACAGCTTGATGTCGCGTTCCAGAACCTGGCCGGTCAACGCCGCGCGCCAGGTCGCCATGTGGGCGGTCTTCATATGCGCCTCCAGCGAGGCCGCGTCGGTCCACAGCTCCGACACCCGCACCAGGCCAGGCTCCAGCAGGTCCAGGGCGTAGGCGTAGGTCAGGCAGCCGGCCTCGGCGCGGCTGGCGGCCATCATTGCCTCCATGGCCGGGCGCAGGCGCTCGATGGCGTCCGGGTCCACGCGGACTGTGCCCATGACGATGACCACCTAGGCCTCCAGCCAGGGGGTGCTGAGCGCCCGCCGGCTCTCGTAGACGTCGATGTCGCCGGCGTGCTGCAGGGTCTCGCCGATGGCGTCGAGGCCCTTCATCAGCTTGTCCTTGCGGTCGGGGTCGATGTCGAAGTGGAACTTCGCGCCCGACGGGGCGGTGACGGTCTGGCTTTCCAGGTCGACGGTGAAGACGTGATTGCCGCCCTTGGCCTCGTCCATCAGGGCCTCGACCTCGTCAGGCTTGAGGATGACGGGCAGCAGGCCGTTGTTCAGGCAGTTGTTCTTGAAGATGTCCGCGAAGCTGGACGAGATCACGCAAGTGATGCCGAAATCCATCAGCGCCCAGGGGGCGTGCTCACGGCTCGACCCGCAGCCAAAGTTGTCGCCGGCGATCAGCACGGCGGCGCCCTTATACTCCGGCCGGTTTAGCACGAAGTCGGTCTTCTCGCGGCCCTGCTCGTCGAAGCGGAAGTCGTAGAACAGACCCTTGGCCAGCCCCTCGCGCTCGACGGTCTTGAGGAACTGCTTGGGGATGATCTGGTCGGTGTCGACGTTGGCCAGATGCAGCGGCGCGGCGCGGCCGTCGAGGCGGGTGAAGGCTTTCATTCCTTGATGACCTTCTGGTCGATGGTCCAGCGCTCGAGCGCCTGGACGGTGGTTTCGGTGGACCCGGCGGTCCGGCCCTTGACCGTGATGGTGCATTCGGCGTGCCGCACCAGGCCGGTCTTCAGGTCCATGAGGTAGTCGCAGCCGCTCTCGTTCTGCAGGCCCATGGCGCCCAACTGGGCCTGGACCTCCGCCGGCGCCAGCTCCTTCATCATGGATTTCATGGCCTTGTTCAGCGACTCGGGATCGGTGGCCTGTCGCCATTCGATCCGGGCCTCGCCGGCTGCCTGGTCGAGCGAGATCAGCTTGACCGTTCCGATCGCCTTGATTGGTTCCTTCGCGAACGGCATCTGCATCTCCCGCTCGTAGGTCTGGGTTTCGCCGAGCGTCAGCACCGCATTCTGGATCTGGCCCAGAAAGACCTGCGGCTTCAGGAACAGCTGCGCGGCGCTGGCGCCGTCGTACTGCGCGAACATGGCGCGGACCTTGGCCTGACCCGCCGCGTCGTCCTTGCCCACGAAGTTTCCGATGGTGTCGGACAGGAGCTTGTCCCAGTCGGCGATCTCCACCGGCGCGAGGGATTCATCGGTCAGATAGGCCAGTCCATGGCCGACCGGCAGGCGCAGTTCGGCCGGAAGCTGGTCGGGACTGGGCTCGCGCAGGGTCTGTTCGACCCGGTACCCCTCGTCGGTGATCGTCAGCTTCTGGCGGTAGCGAAACGCCATCGACGCCTCGGGCGTGCTGGCGCCGCTGCGGGTGCGGACGACCTGGAAATCGATGATCGTTCCGGTCGGCAGGTCGATGGCCTGCTCGAAGGTCTTGTCCGGACCGGCCAGCGAAACGGAGGGCAGGGCGAGGGCGACCGCGGCGGCGATCAGGCAGGCGAAAACGCGGTTCACGATACAGGTCCAATGATCAGGGTTGGCACGCCGACGGGGGCGTCCTTGATGGTGAAGACGCGGGTGCCGGGCTTGCGGCCCTCGCGCATCTCGCTGACGGCGAAGGTCTTGGCCAGGCGGCCATGGGCGGCGGCGAGGTTGGGGACGCGCCAGGACAGGCCCCACAGGCTGTCGGGGGCGTCGTTGGGCTCGCTCTTCAGCGGGTGGGCCACCTCGACGACGAGGTCGCCGACCTTGAAGAACATCAGCCGCGTGCCCCAGGCCTCGTTGCTGCGGTCGAGCTTGAAGTCGAGGCCCAGGCGCGCGCCGTAGAGGGCGGCGGCGCGGTTGGGGTGGCGGGTGGAGACGACGACGTGGTCCAAGCCGCTGACGGCGGCGGCCTCGTCACTGGCGGCCGGCGCGACCGGCCAGTCGGGCGTCTCGCCGATCAGGAAGGTGGTGACGCCGTGGGTGGCGTCGGCGTCGAGGATGGAGGTCGGCCAGGTGCGGGCTTCGCCGGCTTCCGACTTGGTGCGAATCGGGAAGGTGTCGGTCGAGGGCATCGACAGCCGGGCCAGCCGCTTGCGCTCGGCCTCGATGTCGTCGCTGGCGAAGGCCAGGCCCCAGAGGCCCTCGCCGTGAGCGGCCAGCCAGGCGCCGGATGGCCCCTGGTCGCCGGGGGCGATGACGTCGAGGGCGGTGTTGCCGAGCTGGAACCAGGCGTGGCGCACGGGACCGCTGGCCCCGCGCCAGTCGGGGGCGCGGCCGAGCAGGTTCGTGTAGCCGACGACCGCGCTGTCGAGGTCGTGCACGACCAGCGCGATGTGATCGAGCGCGGTGATGCTCACAGGAAGGTCCGCACGTCGACGATGTGGCCGGCGATCGCCGCCGCCGCCGCCATGGCCGGGCTCATCAGGTGGGTGCGGCCGCCGCGGCCCTGGCGGCCTTCGAAGTTGCGATTGGAGGTCGAGGCGCAGCGCTGGCCGGGGGTCAGGCGGTCGGGATTCATGCCCAGGCACATCGAACAGCCCGGCTCGCGCCATTCGAAGCCGGCGGCCTTGAGGATGGCGTCGAGGCCCTCGGACTCGGCCTGTTCCTGCACCAGGCCGGAGCCCGGCACGACCATGGCCCGCACGTGCGGCGCCACCATGCGGCCTTCCAGGAAGGCGGCCTGGGCGACGGCGGCGGCGGCGCGCAGGTCCTCGATGCGGCTGTTGGTGCAGCTGCCGATGAAGACGACGTCGACGCGGGCGTCGGTGATCGGCTGGCCGGCGGTCAGGCCCATGTAGTCGAGGGCCCGCACCGCCGAGGCGCGCTTGTCGGCGGTGGCGAAGCTGGCCGGGTCGGGGACGACGCCGGTGACGGCCACGGTGTCCTCGGGGCTGGTGCCCCAGGTCACGGTCGGGGCGATGTCCTCGGCCTGGAGGCGGACCTCGCGGTCGAAGTGGGCGTCCTCGTCGGTGAAGAAGCTCTTCCAGTAGCTGACCGCCATGTCCCAGGCGGCGCCCTTCGGCGCGGCCGGACGGCCCTGGATATAGGCGAAGGTCTTGTCGTCCGGCGCGACCAGACCGGCGCGGGCCCCGCCCTCGATGGTCAGGTTGCAGAGGGTCATGCGGCCCTCCATCGACAGGCTACGGACCGCCTCTCCGGCGAACTCGATGACCGAGCCGGTGCCGCCGGCCGTGCCGATCGTGCCGATGATGGCCAGGGCCATGTCCTTGGCGGTGACGCCGGGACCCAACTGGCCGTCGACGGTGACGCGCATGTTCTTCGACTTGGCCTGGCGCAGGGTCTGGGTCGCCAGCACATGCTCGACCTCACTGGTGCCAATCCCTTGCGCGAGCGCGCCGAAGGCGCCGTGGGTCGAGGTGTGGGAATCGCCGCAGACGACCGTCATGCCCGGCTGGGTGCGGCCCTGCTCGGGGCCGACGACATGGACGATGCCGTTGCGCGGGTCGCCCATCTGGAAATACTCGATGCCGTTGTCGGCGACGTTGCGGCCCAGCGTCTGCAGCTGCAGCCGGGCCTCCTCGTCCTCGACGGCGTCGACGCCGAGCGCCTGGCCGACGGTCGGCACATTGTGGTCGGCGACCGCCAGCGTGCGATCGGGCCGGCGCACCTTGCGGCCGGCGGCGCGAAGGCCGGCGAAGGCCTGCGGCGTCGTCACCTCATGGATGAGGTGCAGGTCGATGTAGAGGACTGTCTCGCCGCCGTCCTGGGCGACGGCGTGAGCGTCCCAGATCTTGTCATAGAGGGTCTTGCCGGCCATGGCGGGGATGTAGGACGCGAGGGGGCGGTCCGTCCAGTGCGGGGGAACAAAAGTGCGTCAGAGCGATGGTTCGGCGTGGCGCCGGGGCAGGAAGTTGCGGCCGCCGGATCATGACAAAACCGACAGGTGACACCGCCCGCGAACCGTGAAGACTGAGCCCGCCTCAATTTGCGGGAGTTTCCAGCGTGTCCCAACTCATCATCAGCCGCCGCTTCGCCCTGGCCGGGCTTGTCCTTGCGGGGCCGCTCGCCCAAGTCTCCTTCGGTGGGGCGGCCTTCGCCCAGGACAGCGTGGATGCAAAGTTCACCGCCTTCCTGGACGCCGCCTTCGACGAGTCCATCGCGCTGAGCCCCGAGGCGATGACCTCGCTGGGCATGAAGACCGACTATGGCAAGCTGGACGACTACACCGACGCCGCCGCCGACAAGGCCCTGGCTCTCAGCGAAGATCAGCTGAAGCGGATGAAGGCCGGCTTCGCCTACGACAAGCTGGGGCCCCAGTCGCAGATCTCCTGGAAGCTGTTCGACCAGCAGGTGATGCGGGCCCGCGAGGGGATGCGCTGGCGCGACCACGGCTACCAGGCGACGACCAACGGCAGCCCGGCCGGCGAGATTCCGGTCTTCCTGATCAACCAGCACCGCATCGACGGCATCGGCGACGCCGAGGCTTACATCAGCCGGCTGAAGGAAACCCGCCGGGTGATGACCGAGGTCAGCGCCGCCATCGAGACGTCGGCCGCCAAGGGCATTGTCGCCCCGGCCTTCACCTTCGATCCGGTCGACGCCGACGCCCGCAACGTGCTCAAGGGGGCGCCCTTCACCGAGGGCGAGGACGTCGCCGTCTGGGCCGACTTCAAGGCCAAGGTCGGCAAGCTGGCTGCGCCGCAGGGCGACAAGGACCGCCTGCTGGCCGAGGGCAAGGCGGCGTTGCTGGGCCCGTTCAAGGAAGGTTACGAGCACTTCCTGGCTGCGCAGAAGAAGGTGCAGGCCCTGGCCAAGGGCAACAACGGCGCCTGGTCGCTGCCTGACGGCGAGGCCTTCTACGCCTACCGCCTGAAGGTCTCGACCACCACCGACATGACCGCCGAGCAGATCCACCAGCTGGGGCTGAAGAACCTCGAGCGGGTGCAGGGCGAGATGCGGGCCATCATGGCCAAGGTCGGGTTCAAGGGCACGCTGCAGGACTTCTTCAAGGCCCTGAAGACGGACCCGGCCCACCAGTACCCCAACACCCCGGAAGGCAAAGCCCAGTACCTGGCCGACGCCAAGGGCTACATCGCCCAGGTTATGGCCAAGGCCCCGCAGTACTTCCTGCGCCTGCCCAAGGCGGCGCTGGAGGTGCGGGCGGTCGAGGCTTGGCGCGAGCGGACGGCGTCCGTCGCCTTCTACAACCGCCCGACCCCGGACGGGTCGCGGCCGGGCATCTTCTACGTCAACCTGGCCGACATGACCCAGGTGCTCAAACCCCAGATCGAGGGCATCGCCTACCACGAGGGGGCGCCGGGGCATCACTTCCAGATCGCCCTGGCCCAGGAACTGGAGGGGCTGCCGAAGTTCCGCAAGTTCGGCGGCTACGGCGCCTATATCGAGGGCTGGGGGCTCTATTCGGAGCGGCTGGGCAAGGAGATGGGCTTCTACCAGGACCCCTATTCCGACTTCGGCCGGCTTTCGCTGGAGGCCTGGCGGGCCGTGCGGCTGGTCACCGACACCGGCATGCACGCCAAGAAGTGGACCCGCGAACAGGGCATCGCCTTCTTTCAGCAGAACTCGCTGCTCAGCGAGCGTGACATCGTCAAGGAGATCGAGCGCTACATCTGCTGGCCGGGCCAGGCGACCAGCTACATGGTCGGCCAGCAGAAGATCCTCGAACTGCGCGACAAGGCGAAGGCGGCCTTGGGCGCGAAGTTCGACATCCGCGGCTTCCACGACGTGGTGCTGAAGGACGGGGCCCTGCCGCTGGACGTGCTGGAGAGCCAGATGGACCTGTATATCGCCGGGGCGAAATAGCGGCGTTCGTGGGGACCCCCTCAGTCAGCGGCTGCGCCGCCGCCAGCTCCCCCGAGAGGGGGAGCAACTGCCCTTAAGAAAAGGCCCCGCCGTTTCCAGCGGGGCCTTTCCAATTCAACCCGAAGGATCGGCTTATTCGCCGGCGTCGGCCTCGACCACTTCCTTCTTGGCGCCCATGGCGCGTTCGGCGATCCGGGCCGACTTACCGCGGCGGTCGCGCAGGTAGTAGAGCTTGGCGCGACGGACGACGCCGCGACGCTTGACTTCGATGCTTTCGATCATCGGCGACATGATCGGGAAAACCCGCTCGACGCCTTCGCCGAAGCTGATCTTGCGGACGGTGAAGCTCTCGTGGAGCCCGGCGCCCTGGCGGCCGATGCAGACGCCTTCATAGGCCTGCACGCGCTCGCGTTCGCCTTCCTTGATCTTGACGTTCACCCGCAGGGTGTCGCCGGCCTGGAAGTCGGGGGTCTTGCGGAGCTGGGCGAGACGGGCGGTCTCTTCCTTTTCCAGTTCCTTGATAATGTTCGCAGCCATCTCGTTACTCCAATTATTTCTGAGGCTTACCCTTGTGGGCGCCGTTTGCCTGTAAGTTGGCGAGGTGGGCTGACCAGAGGTCGGGCCGTCGCTCGCGGGTCGTCAGTTCTCTCTGTTCCCGCCGCCAGGCCGCGACCCGCTTGTGGTCGCCGCTCAGCAGCACCTCGGGGATGTCGAGCCCTTCGAACGTCCGCGGTCTGGTGAACTGCGGATGCTCGAGGAGCCCGTCCTCGAAGCTTTCTTCCTTGAGGCTGTCCGCCTGGCCCAGAACCCCCGGAACCAGCCGCACACAGGCCTCGATCGCCACCATCGCCGCCGCCTCGCCACCGGCCAGGACCGCGTCTCCGACGGAGACCTCCTCGAACCCCCGGGCATCGAGCACCCGCTGGTCCACCCCCTCGAACCGGCCGCAGAGGACAACAATCCCCGGCGCCCTGGCCCACTCACTCACACGCGCCTGGGTCAGGGGCCTGCCCCGGGCGCTCATGCACAAAAGCGGCCGTCCCGCGGTGTCGACACTGTCGAGCGCCGCCGCGATCACGTCCGCCTTCATCACCTGTCCAGGACCGCCACCCGCAGGGGTGTCGTCGAGGAAGCCGCGCTTATCCTTGGAAAAGGTCCGAATGTCCACTGTTTCAAGGCGCCACAGGTCCAATTCCCGCCAGGCCGTGCCGATCAGGCTGACGCCCAGCGGGCCCGGGAAGGCCTCGGGGAACATGGTCAGGACGGTGGCGGTGAAGGGCATGGGGCGGGCTCCCTACACCTTTCGGGCCGTCGAGTCGAAGGGGCGGCGTCGCCCATCCACCGACTATCCTCGCGAAGGCGAGGATCCATACGGCGCTGGAAGCTGCCCGGGCGGGTGATTGTGGCCGCCTCCGCATGGATCCTCGCCTTCGCGAGGATGATCGGGAGAGGGGATTAGGGCGCCAGGTCCAGATTGAACTTTTCGGCGAAGTCCGGGTGCGGCGGGCTTGGCCAGCGGTACTCGGCGAAGACGTCGGCCATGCAGACGGCGACCTGGTCCTCACTGTCGCGGTCGACGCGGTCGAACTTGCCGTCCTTGAAGCTGACCACCAGCGAGAAGCTCATCCGCCGCCGCAGCGAACTGGAGTAGCAGCGGTCGAACAGGGCCGTGGTCTTGGGTTTCAGGAAGGGGTCCATTTTCGTGGTGCGCCATTCCTGGGCCTTGGGGTCGTCCTTGTACTTGTCGGCCCGGGCCAGGGCCTCGCCGTAGGCGAGGCCGGAGCCGGACTGGAACATCAGGGCGAGGGAGAGGGCGGACGCGATCAACATGCGGCCAGCCTAGCAGCGGCCCGGGGCGACGTCACTTGCCGCTCCCGTTGGGGGAGCTTATGCACCGACCCATGGAAGAGACTGAAAACCTGCTCGAGACCCTGGCGCTCGAACCGATCGAGATGAACCTGTTCCGCGGCGTCTCGCCCAACGACGGCATGCCCCGCATCTTCGGCGGCTTCGTCATCGCCCAGGCGCTGCTGGCCGCCTATGAGACGGTCGAGAACCGCGTCTGCCACTCGCTGCACGCCTACTTCATCCGGCCGGGCGATGTGCGCATGCCGGTGCTCTATGAGGTCGACCGCTCGCGCGACGGCGGCACCTTCACCACCCGCCGGGTGATCGCCATCCAGAACGGCAAGCAGATCTTCAACCTCGCCGCCTCCTTCCAGGTGGCCGAGGAGGGGTACGAGCACCAGTCGGCGATGCCGGCCGCGCCGGACCCGGAGACCATCCCGACCGACCTGGAGCGGATGCTGGCCCAGGACCTCAGCAGCCTGCCGCCGGCCATGGTCGCGCATATGCGGCGCCCGCGCCCCATCGACGTGCGCTGGCCCGACCCGCAGAACTTCGCCAACCCCGTGCCCAAGCCGCCGCGCAAACAGGTGTGGATGAAGGCCAAGTTCCCGATCGGTCCGGACCCCCGGCTGCAGCAGGCCTGCCTGGCCTATGCCTCGGACATGGCCTTCATGGAGACGGCGATCCGGGTGCACGGCCTGACCTGGCAGACGCCGGGCATGCAGTCGGCCAGTCTCGACCACGCCATGTGGTTCCACCGGCCGGTCGACTTCAACGACTGGCTGCTGTTCGACCAGGACTGCCCCAGCACCTCGCAGGGTCGGGGCTTCATCCGCGGCGAAATGTACACCCAGGACGGCCGGCTGGCCGCCTCGGTGACGCAGGAATGCCTGATGCGGGTGAAGACCTAGGGCCATTCGCCTCCCGGCGGTCAGCTATCGAAGCGGCGGACATTATACCGCCGCCCGATCGACCCACAAAAAAAGCTGTCGTCGGTTGAAGGGCGCTGAAATCCCGGGCAAACCCATGCCGCGTTGGCTTTGGCGTGGGTCGAGGCCGCGAGGATGTCGCCCGCGGCGTCGGTCGAAGTGTTGGTCGATGCGCTGGGATTGTTGGTCGAAAGCGCGCCGCCTCGACCAACACCCTCGGGCGGGCCGGCGGCGGCGGCCATCCGAGGCGGCGAATATGTCTAGACATATTCAACAAGTATTTGAATCAATTGAGGTTCAGGCTTCGTCTTCGCCGTCTTCGGGACGCACTTCGATCTCGGTGGGACGCACGACGGTCAGCTTGCCGGCGGCGATGTCGACGGTGGGGACGGCCTCGCGGGTGAAGCTGAGGTACCAGGTCTGGCCGCCCTGCGCCGGGTCGATTTCCAGGATGTCGCCGGCCCCGAAGTCCTGCACCGACTTGACCTTGCCGAGCAGCTCGCCCTCGGGCGTCACGGCGCTGAGGCCGATGAGGTCGGCCAGGTAGAACTCGTCTTCGTCCGGTTCGGGCAGATCGGCGCGGTCGATGTGCAGGGTCAGGCCGCGCAGGGCGTCGGCCTGTTCCTTGGTGTCGATGCCCTTGGCGCGGGCGACGACGCCGCCCTTGGACAGGCGCGCCGAGGTGATTGTCAGGGCCGGCGAGCCGTCGGCGCGCTTCAGATGCCTGTACTGGGTCAGGGCCAGCGGGTCGGCCGTGAAGGTGGCGATCCGCACCTCGCCGCGCACGCCATGGGCGCCGCCGACCCGGCCGATGAGGAGGAGGTTGGAACTCATAGGGAGCCTTGGAACGGAAACGGGCGCGGAGGGCAAGAGCTGCGTCCTTCTCCCGCTTGTCGGGAGAAGGTGGCCGCGAAGCGGTCGGATGAGGGCAGCGCCAGCCTTTGAAGGTGTGGTCCAGATACGGAAAAGGACAGCCCGGCCGGAGCCGGTGCTGCCCTCATCCGACCCCCTTCGGGGGCCACCTTCTCCCGACAAGCGGGAGAAGGGACCTGAGCATTAGCCTTCGGCCTTTTCTTCGCCGGCGTCGGCGGCCGGGGCTTCTTCAGCGGCCGGAGCCTCTTCAGCAGCGGGGGCTTCTTCGGCGGCGGCTTCGGCAGCCGGAGCTTCCTCGGCAGCGGCTTCGACCGGAGCTTCTTCAGCAGCCGGAGCAGCTTCTTCAGCAGCGGCTTCAACCGGAGCGGCTTCTTCAGCGGCGGCTTCGACGGCCGGCGCTTCTTCAGCCACCGGGGCTTCGACTTCCGGTTCCGGCTCGGGGGCCGGCGGGTTGGCGGCCAGTTCGGCGGCGGCGGCGGCGCGGTCTTCTTCACGCTTGGCGCGCTCTGCGACACGTTCCTCGGCCTTCTTGCCCGGCTTGCCCTTGGTCGGGTTGTTGCCGTGCTCCCACTTCACCAGGCCTTCCTTGGCCAGGAAACGGGCGACGCGGTCGGTCGGCTGGGCGCCCTTCTTGATCCAGGCTTCGATCGACTCCAGCTTCAGGGTCGTGCGGGCCGGGTCGTCCTTCTTGAGGAGCGGGTTGTAGGTGCCGACCTTCTCGATGAAACGGCCATCGCGCGGCGAGTGGCTGTCCGCGACGACGATCGAGTAGTAGGGGCGCTTCTTGGTGCCGCCACGGGCCAGACGAATCTTCAGCATTTCGGGTAGTCCTTGGAGTTGGTTCAGTTTTTCTTGAACGGGTTGAAAGACGAGGCGCCCAGGCCAGGAAGGCCGGGCAGGTTGGGTAAACCGCCGCCGGGTCCGCCCATGCCGGGCAGGCCCTTCAGCTGTTGTTCGAGTTCGGCCGTGCTGGGCTCGGGCATCTTGCCGCCGCCGAGGTTCTTCAGGCGGTCCATGCCGCCACCGCCGCCGCCGAGCATGGCGGCCATCTTGGCGAAGCCCTTGCCGCCGCTCTTGCTCATCATCTTGAAGGCGTCGGCCATCTGACGGTGCTGCTTCAGGAGGCGGTTGACCTCGGCGACGTCGACGCCGGAGCCGGCGGCGATGCGGCGCTTGCGCGAGGCGGCCAGGATGTCGGGCTTCTTGCGCTCGGTCTTGGTCATCGAGCTGATGATCGCCTGCTGGCGCTTGATCGACTTGTCGTTGAGGCCGGCCTCGGCGATCTGGCCCTTCATCTTCTGGACGCCCGGCAGCATGCCCATCAGGCCTTCCATGCCGCCCATCTTCTGCATCTGCGACAGTTGGTCCGACAGCATGTCCAGGTCGAACTGGCCCTTGGCCAGCTTGCGGGCCATGGCCTCGGACTTGGCCTGGTCGAAGTCGGCGGCGGCCTTTTCGACCAGAGAGACGATGTCGCCCTGGCCGAGGATGCGGCCGGCCACGCGGCGGGCGTCGAAGACGTCGAGGGCCTCGACCTTTTCGCCGGCCCCCAGGAACTTGATCGGCAGGCCGGTGACGGCCCGCATGGAGAGGGCCGCGCCGCCGCGCCCGTCGCCGTCGGCGCGGGTCAGGATCAGGCCGGTCAGCGGCAGGCGTTCGTGGAAGGCCTTGGCGGTGCGCACCGCGTCCTGGCCGGTCAGGCTGTCGGCGACCAGCAGGGTCTCGGCCGGGGAGGCGATGCGGGCGATCTCGGCCGCCTCGGCCATCATCGACTCGTCCAGCGTCGTGCGGCCGGCGGTGTCGAGGATGAGGATGTCGTAGCCGCCCAGCTTGGCGGCGCTCATGGCGCGCTTGGCGATGTCGGTCGCCGACTGGCCGGCCACGATCGGCAGGGTGTCGACCTCGACCTGCTTGCCCAGCGTGGCCAGCTGTTCCATGGCGGCCGGACGGCGGGTGTCCAGCGAGGCCATCAGGACCTTCTTGCGGTCCGTCTTCGACAGGCGCAGGGCCAGCTTGGCCGAGGTGGTGGTCTTACCCGAGCCCTGCAGGCCGCTCATCAGGATGACGCTGGGCGGGTTGATGGCGATGTTCAGGCCGACGGGCTCTTCGCCGCCGAGCATCTCGACCAGGCCGTCGTAGACGATCTTGACCACCTGGTCGGCGGGACGGATCGAGCGGATCACCGCCTCGCCGGTGGCTTCCTCACGGGCCTTGGCGATGAAGTCCTTGACCACCGGCAGGGCGACGTCGGCCTCCAGCAGCGCCACGCGGACCTCGCGCAGCGCTTCATCGACGTCCTTCTCGCTGAGGACGCCGCGTCCGGACAGGCGGTCGAAAACACCGCTCAGCCGTTCTGTAAGGCCTTCAAACATTCAAAACTCCACCGGTCCGCCAAGGCGGACCTACCATTTCCTTTGTTCAGATCGGACCACGATCAGGCTGCGCCTGCTCGCTACGATCTGAACCGCACAACGAAGCCAGCCCCCGTGGACGATCGCGTCGACGGGGGTCCTCTCCATCCTCGTCCGATATAGGAACCGGGGTCGTGATGGGGGAGGGCGCTGGCAGATTGCGCCGGAAGGGCGCGCTTATGGGCGAAAGGGGCGCTCAGGTCAAGGAAGCAGCCCATTGCCCGTCCTCGTGAGGCGGGGCGATAGTCGGCGGGGTCGTGGAGAGGCGGAATGCGAAAATCCCATTGGGCACGGGCCGCCGTGGCAGCGATGGTCGTGCTGTTGTCGCCGGCGGCCCGGGCGGACACCGGCGTTGGTCCGTTTGACCACGGCAGATTCAATATCCTGGCCTGGACCAGGTCCCCGCCGCTGGCGTCCCTCGGCGACGACGTGATCCGGATGAGCAGCACGCCTGCGCTTGGCGGCAGGAGCTGGGTCATCGAACTCCATCGTGCCGATGCGAAATGGGCGGTGGGCGAGGCGAGGTTTCTGTGGACCAGCCGCAGCAAGGGGAACGAGGCCGGTCGGGTCCGCTTTTCGATGCCCATCGAGGACTACGAGACGCTGACCCGACGCATCGACGCCGAACTGGCGCGGGACGAGCCGAGGACCGGTGGGTTTGTGTCGGAGCCGGGCGGGCCGGTGACGGAGTTGATCGTCTGCACGGACGGCCCGGGCTATGTCAGCGAGCGGCGGGTTGGCGGAAAGCAGACCTGGCTGGACGGCTTCTGCGGCGAAAACCACCCCAACGACGCCATCGCCGCCCTGCTGCAGCAGGCCGTGCTGGACTACGCCTGCGGTTGGTTCGACATGGATCGTCGCTGTGCGCCTGAGCGGAACGACTAGCGGGATCAGGCCTCGCCCGCGATTGCCGCGTTGGAATAGCGGCTGTCGGCCGTGACCTCCTCGCCCAGCCAGTCCGGCTGTTCGAAGTCGGCGTCGGCCGAGGGCAGTTCGATCTCGGCCAGCACCAGGCCGGGGCGGGGGTGTTCGAATTCGTCGACCTCGAACAGGCTCGCGCCCACCTGCACGGTGTGGCGGGTCTTTCTGATCACCCCGCCATCGACCATGCCACTCTCCAGGATGGCGGCGCCCTGGTCGGCGGGGATGGGGATGTTGAACTCCGGCCGTTCGCGGCCCTCAGGATCGATGGCCCGGCCCTTGAGGGTCAGCACCGCCGCCTCGCCCTCGAAGCGCACCCGGATAGAAGCCTCCTTGCGGCGGCTGACATAGCCGGCGCGCATGACCACCGGCTCGCCGATGACCTGGGCCCGCCAGCCGTCGTGCAACACCAGGAACTTGCGCTCGATCTCGCGGTGGGCGGCGCTCATGCTCAGTCCTCGGCCTTGGCCTTGTCCTCGATCTTGGGGACCTTGTAGTCCACCTTCACGTCGCCGATGGCGGTCTTGAGAACGCAGTAGATCTCCCAGATCCGCTGACCCTCCTCCTGCAGGGAGATGGCGCATTGGCCGATGAGCTGGTCGCGCGGCGAGTCGGCGGGATTGCTCAGGTCCTGCTGCGGCGTGGCGCCGGGATTGGTCCAGGCCATCCGGCCGACCCCCATCATGATCCAGGTGCTGTTGACCTGCATCCCCGCTCCGGTCAGTTCCACCGACAGGTCATCGGGAAAATCCAGCCGCAGGGTGATGTCACCGGTCTTGGCGTCCTGGGAGACCGTCGCCTTGTTGCAGCGGTTGCCCGTGCCGATCGTGCCGTTGTTGACGCTGAAGCCGCAGCGCCCGTCGGTCGCTTCGATCCGCAACGGCGCGGCCACAGCCGGCGCCCCAACAGCCGCGAGCGCCCCCGCGGCCACCAGCGCCGAAACCCATCCTCGCATCGTTGTCCCCCTCTGGATCAGCCCACCATCGTGGCGTCGTGAGCTTACCGTCAACCGGGAGAACGACTAGCCGCGAAGTTCGAGACCGTTGCCTTCCGGATCCTTGAGATAGAGGCTGAGGCCCTCGCCGCCGGAGCCGTAGCGCAGGCCTTCCTCGCCGACCTCGACGCCGTGGGCCTCCAGGTGCGCCTTGACGGTCTCCAGGTCGAAGCCGGCGACGTTGAGGCAGACGTGGTCGAGGTTGCGGCCCTCTTCGCCGGGGCCCGCGCCGCCCATGCGGCCCAGCCGGCCGTCCACCGAGACGATGTCGATCAGGCTGGAGCCGGCCCGCAGCTGCACCAGGCCGATGGCGTCCTGCCGCTTCTCGACGGTGAGGCCGAGCACGCCGGTGTAGAAGTCGACGAGCTTCTGCTGGTCATGGGCCCGCAGGACGAGGTGGTCGATGCCGGTGATGCGCATGGCGTCCAGATGGTCGCGTGGGGCCGGCCGGGCAAGGGTCGACGCTGCTCTTCGTTAAGCATAGCATCGTTCGCTCAATCGATTTTTGGGCAATCATCTCGGGGAGGAGATCATGGGAAGAATTCTGCTGGCGGGCCTGCTGGCTGGCCTCGCCATGTTCGTCTGGTCGTCGCTGGCGCACACGGTCCTGCCGCTGGGCCATATCGGCATCAACCAGCTTCCGGAGGCTTCGGCCGCGCCGGCGGCGCTGCGGGCCGACGCCGGCCAGAAGGCGGGGCTCTACAGCTTTCCGGGCGTCGGCGAAGGGCTCAACCCGCATGAGGACGAGGCCGCCCGCGCGGCGTTGATGGAAGCGACCAAAACCAGCCCGTCCGGCATCGTCATCTATCATCCGCCGGGTCGGGCGATGGACATGGGCCCCTACCTGATCAGCGAGGCCCTGATCGAGATCCTGCAGGGCCTGTTGCTGGCCTTTGTGCTGGCCAAGATCGCCGGCTCGTTCACCACGCGGCTGCTCTCGGCGACCGCCGTCGGCCTGGCGGCGGCGGTGACGACCAACGGCAGCAACGCCATCTGGTACGGCTATCCGATGGACTTCTCGCTGGCCACGGGTGTGACGACCTTCGTCGGCTACACCGTCGCGGGTGCGGTGGCGGCCTGGCTGCTGGGGCGGAAGGCGGCCAGTTCCTCCTCCGACGCGTAGCGGCGGGGGAGGGGGACCGCCGCCGCGACTTAGCGGCGGTGGTGGAGGGGGCAGCGCCGGCGGATCGGGTTGATCCTGAACGCTGTCGTTGCTCCCGCTCCAGAACGCGATTCATCGGCAGGGGCCGGCGCTGCTCCCTCCCCGTGACGCTTCGCGTCCCGGAGGAGGAATTGTCTGGGTCCGGAACGGCCCTGTCGTTCTAGGCCTCTAGGCCTTGCCCGGCTCCGGGAAGCCGCGGCTGCGCATCAGCGCCCCGATGGCCGGGTCGCGGCCGCGGAAGTCGCGGTACTGCTGGGCCGGGTCCTTGCGGTTGCCCTGGCTCATGATGGTCGCATACAGCCGGTCGGCGGTCGGCCGGTCGTAGGCGCTGCCGGCCTCGACGAAGGCTTCCCAGCAGTCGGCGGTCAGGGTGTCGGACCACAGGTAGCTGTAGTAGCCGGCCGAGTAGCCGTCGCTCGAGAAGACGTGCCCGAACTGCGGCGTGCGGTGACGCATGACGATCTCCTCGGGCATGCCGAGTTTGGCCAGTTCCTCGCGCTCGAACTTGTCCGGATCGATGGTCACGTCGCCGGCCAGGTGCAGCTTCATGTCGATCAGGGCGCTGGCCAGGTACTCGACGGTGATGAAGCCCTGGTTGAACTTCGAGGCCGCGTCGATCTTGTCGACCAGGGCCTGCGGGATCGGCTGCTTGGTTTCGTAGTGGATGATGTACTTTTCCATCACCTCCGGCGTGGTCAGCCACTTCTCGTTCAGCTGGCTGGGGAACTCGACGTAGTCGCGGGCGACGTTGGTGCCCGAGACGGTCGGATAGACCACGTTCGAGCACAGGCCGTGGATGGCGTGGCCGAACTCGTGGAACATGGTCTCGGCGTCGTCCCAGCTGATCAGCACCGGCTTGCCTTCGCCGGCCTGGATGTAGTTGCAGTTGTTGCTGACCAGGGTGGTGATCTTGCCCTTGAAGGTCTCCTGGGTGCGGTAGTCGGTCATCCAGGCGCCCGAGCGCTTGCCCTCGCGGGCGAAGGGATCGAAGTACCACAGGCCGACGTGCTCACCCTTGCGGGTCACTTCCCAGACCTTCACGTCGGGATGGAAGACCGGGATGCCGGTCACCGGCTTGAATTCGAAGCCATGCAGCTTGCCGGCCGCGAAGAACATCGCCTCGCGCATGTTGTTGAGCTCGAGGTAGGGCTTCACCTCGTTCAGATCGAGGTCGTACTTCGCCTTGCGGACCTTCTCGGCGTAGAAGCGGTAGTCCCAGGGGGCCAGCTTGAAGCCGCCCTTCTCGGCGTCGATGATGGCCTGCATGTCGGCGACGTCGCGCTTCACGGCGGCCACGGCCGGCGTCCAGACGGCCTCCATCAGCTCCATGGCCCGCTCGGGGGTCTTGGCCATGGCGTTCTCGAGCCGCCAGTGGGCGTGGGTCTTGTAGCCCAGCAGCTTGGCCCGCTCGACGCGCAGCTTGAGGATCTTGGTGATGATGGCGTTGTTGTCGGTGGCGCCGCCGGTGTCGCCGCGGCCGACGAAGGCGCGCCAGACCTTCTCGCGGGTGGCGCGCACCGGCGAATAGGTCAGGTAGGGATCGACGCTGGAGCGGGTGTTGACGATGACCGCCTTGCCCTCAAGCCCCTTGGCCTTGGCCGAGGCGCGGGCCCCGTCGACCAGCGAGGCGGGCAGGCCCACGAGATCGGCGTCGGAAAGCTCGATGTAGGTGCTCTCGTCGGCCAGCAGGTTCTTGTTGAACTGGGTGTAGAGGCCGGCCAGTTCCTCGTTGATGCCGGCGACGCGCTTCTTGGCGTCGGGGCCGAGCTTGGCGCCGGAGCGCACGAAGCCGTCGTACCAGACCCAGGTGACCCGCTGCTGCTCGGGCGTCAGCTTGGCCTTGTCAGGCGAGTTGTAGACCGCCTCGACCTTGGCGAAGAGGGGGGCGTTCTGGTTGATCTTGTCCTGATAGACCGACAGCTTGGGGTCCATCTCGGCCTCGACCGCCTGGAACTCCGGCGTGCTGAGGTTGGAGCTCCAGACGCCATAGTAGCGGTAGGCGCGGCCCAGGGCCCGGCCGGCGTCCTCGAGCGGCGCGATCACCGTCTCGAAGGTCGGGGCGGCCTTGTTGTTCACGATGGCGGCGATCTGGGCGTCGTTCTCGGCCATGGCGGCTTCGAGGCCCGGCTTGAAGTCGGCGACCTTGACCTTGTCGAAGAAGGGCACGCCGCCGTAGGGGCCCTTGAAGGGGGCGACGACCGGATTGTCGGCCTGGAAGGCGAAGGCGGGACGGACGGCGGCGGCCGCGACGGCCGCGGTCGATGCGGCGAGGAAGGTTCTGCGTTGCACGGGCATGGAGCTCCAGGGTCACATTGTGGCGAGACCCTAGGGCATGCGGTCGGCGAGGTCACATGAACGGGCTGTAACCTAACGGGATCCTTCTCCCGACAAGCGGGAGAAGGACGCTATCTGAGGATCATCAGATCCATCACCGGCCGGGGAGCCGGCGGCGGGGCGGGCGCCTCGGCGCGGGGCGGCTGGGCGCTCCAGGCGGCGGCGGCGGTCAGCAGGGCGACGGCGGCGACCAGGCTGAAGCCCATCAGCTGGCGGGCGCTGGTCGGGGCCGGGGCCTTGAGCAGGGCAATGCGGGCCTCCAGCGGATGCTTCGCCGAGGCGGGCCAGTAGCAGCCGATCGGCAGGGCCTGGTCGGCCAGGCTGGTCTTCAGCATGGCGTGGGCGTAGCGGCGGCGCTCCTTGGGATAGCGGGCCACGACGACGGCGTCGCAGCTCAGCTCCTGGTCCAGCCGGATGCGGCTGGCGGCCAGGTGGACCAGGGGGTTGAACCAGAACAGGCACTGGATGGCGGCCAGCACGGCGTTGGCGCGCGGGTCGTCGCGGTCCATGTGCACCCGTTCGTGGGCGCGGATCAGCCGTTGTTCCTCGGGGCTGAAGCGCTCGGCGAAGTCGGCCGGCAGGATCAGGCGCGGGTCGATGACGCCGATGATGGCCGGACCGGCCTGACCACGGGCGGCCTTGCGCATGAAGCGGCGCTGGCCGGCGGCCAGCCGCAGGGCCAGGACCACGGCGCCGATCAGCCAGGCGGCGATGGCCAGACCCGACAGCCAGGGCTGGCCCTCGATCAGGGCGGCGACCTCCGGGACGGCGGCCTCTTCCAGCGGCACGCTGCGCAGGGCCGGCAGCAGGCTGGCGCTGGCCGCCATCGGCACGATCAGCCAGGCGGCGTAGACCGACTGGGCTCCGAACAGGCGCAGCAACGGCTGGCGCAGGGCCATGACGACGAGCACGGCCGCCGCGACGGCGATGTTCAGTTTGGCCAGGGAGATCAGCAGGTCACTGATCATCGCCCATCTCCTCGATCAGCGCCTTCAGCCGGGACACTTCCTGCGGGCTCAGCTTGCGGTGCTCGGCGAAGTGGGAAATCAGCGGGGCCAGCTCGCCGTCGAACAGGCGGTCCAGCAGGCCCTGGCTCTCGGAGGTGATGTAGTCCTCGCGCTGCACCAGGGGCCGGTACTGGTGGCGGCCGCCGGCCCGTTCGGACTGGATGACCGACTTCTTCAGCAGGCGGTTGATCAGCGTCTTGACCGTGGCGTCGCCCCAGTCCTGCGCCTGCTTGACCTCGGCGACCAGCTCGTCGGCGGTGCAGGGTCCGGTGCGCCACAGCGCCTCCATGACCTGGCTTTCGGCGCTGGTGATCTGGACGGGTTCTCTGGCCATGCCATGAGATTACGCCGGTAATGCACGACGTCAACATGAATTTATGACCGTCAACCGAGAGCGGGCCCGCTTCCCAAGCATGGCGCGTGGGCCTACACCGCAGGTCATGGCGATAGGCGTATTCGACTCCGGCGTCGGAGGACTGACCGTGCACCGCACCCTGGTGGAGCGGCTCCCGCACGCGAACTTCATCTACCTGGCCGACCAGGCCAACGCCCCCTACGGCGGGCGGCCCGGCGAGGAGGTGGTCGACCTGACCCGGGCCGGCTGCATCCGGCTGTTCGAGGCCGGCGCGTCGCTGGTCGTGCTGGCCTGCAACACCGCCAGCGCCATCGCGCTTCGCCGCCTGCAGCAGACCTGGCTCCCGGGCTACCGCAAGGAGACGGGGCGGGCGCTCAACGTGCTGGGCATCATCGTGCCGACCATCGAGGCGGCCACGGGCCTGCCCTGGGAACACGAGGCCGAACGGCGCGGCGACAAGATCGAGAAGCTCGACGTCCTCGGGGTGTTTTCAACGCCGGGTACGGCCAGCAGCCGCGTGTTCGAGATCGAGATCGACAAGCGCAAGCAGGACCTGGCGGTCTTCTCCGAACCCTGCCCGAACCTGGCCCGGATGATCGAGGACGGGGCCGGGCCGGTCGAGCTGGCCAAGGAGGTCGAGGGCCATGTGCAGGCCTTGAAGCGCCGCATCGGCCGCTTCCCCGACCGCGCCATCCTCGGCTGCACCCACTACGAGATGGTCGCCGACCTGTTCCGCGCCGCCCTGCCGCCCGGCACGCCGTTGATCCACCAGCCCGGGGCGACGGCCGATGCGCTGGCCCTCTATCTCGACCGCCACCCGGAACTGGACCCGGGCAGTTCGGGTCATCGCCGCTTCCTGACCACCGGGACGCCCGGCCGGCAGAACGGCCTGGTGCAGGGCTTCTGGGGCGCGCCGCTCGACTTCGAAGCGGCTTGATTGATCGTTCAAGACGGGTTTAGGTGACCGCCGTTCGATCGGAGGGGATCATGCGCATTCTGTTGGCGGCCGCGTTGGCGGCGGCGCTTGTCGGCACAGCCGGGACGGCTTCGGCCGCCGTCAAGTCCGCCGCCGAGGGGCGGCTGGAACTGGAGAGCAGCGTCGTCGTGGCCGGCGCGCCGGACAAGGTCTACGAGGCCATCGGCCAGATCGGCTCCTGGTGGGACCCGGCCCACAGCTACGGCGGCAAGATGACCCTGGAGCTGAAGCCCGGCGGCTGCTTCTGCGAAAGCCTGCCCGGCGGCGGGGTCAAGCATGGCGAGGTGGTCCTGGCCATGCCGGGCAAGTATGTGCGGCTGTCGGCCCCGCTGGGTCCGATGCAGGACTGGGGCGTCGCCACGGCGATGACCTTCGAGTTGAAGCCGGCCGAGGGTGGCAAGACGACGGTGGTCCTGCGCTACAAGGCCAGCGGCTTCAGCGCCGGCCAGCTGCAGGCCGCGCCGGGGATTGACGGGGTGATCGCCGGGCAGCTGACGCGGCTGAAGGCGTATATCGAGACCGGCAAGCCGAGCTGAGACGGGGCGCGGTCCTCCCTCCCCTTTATGGGGAGGGACCGACGGCGAAGCCGTCAGGGTGGGGAAGTCGGATGCAGCCCACCCAGAGTTCGTGGTCTTGGAATGCCAAGTTCGGACAGGCCAGCGCTTGAACGCGAGTTCCCCACCCTGCGGGGCTGCGCCCCGCTGTCCCTCCCCATAAAGGGGAGGGAGGGCGCGAACTCTTAAGCCGCCGCGGCCGCCTCGCCCGCGATCACCCGGCTCACCGCATTGACCACCGCCGCGATCCGCAGCGCCGCCTGCACGGCCGTGTTCGGAACCCCGTGCTTCTTCAGCTCCGCCTCATGCGCGTCCAGGCACATGCCGCAACCGTTGATGGCCGACACCGCCGTCGACCACAGCTCGAAGTCGACCTTGTCGACGCCCGGGTTGGCCAGGACGTTCATGCGCAGCTTGGCCGGCAGGGTGCCGTATTCCTTGTTCTTCATCAGGTGCAGGGACCGGTAGTAGACGTTGTTCATGCCCATGATGGCGGCCGCGGCCTTGGCGGCGGTCAGGGCCTCTTCGCTGAGGCCGGCGGCGCGGGCGGCCGCTTCCAGGCCCTTCACCACCACCGGCTGGCCCACCGCATGGGCGGAGGCGACGAAGGCGCCCCACTTCTGCTGTTCGCTCAGCAGGGTCTCGGCCGACAGCGACGAGAGGTTGAGGCTCAGGTCCTTGGCATAGGCGGGCAGCGCGTCGCGCACGGTGTCGATCGACATCGGTTGGGTCCGTTCAAAGGGGAAAAAGGGGGCCGGGGTCTCCCCCGCCCGCTGGGGGGAGGAAACGGGGCAGGGGAGCCCCGGCGCCAGCGGGTCCGGGGAGGGA
This sequence comes from Caulobacter sp. GW821-FHT11A05, assembly GCF_058809015.1. Taxonomy (NCBI): domain Bacteria; kingdom Pseudomonadati; phylum Pseudomonadota; class Alphaproteobacteria; order Caulobacterales; family Caulobacteraceae; genus Caulobacter; species Caulobacter sp. GW821-FHT11A05. The sequence continues at coordinate 378,684 of NZ_JBXASF010000002.1, forward strand.
CGGTGGACCCGCTGGATCTTGTGGCTGCCTACTCGGCGGCCAGGCTCAGCACGTCGCCGCCGACCGCGCGGTTGCACGGGCACAGCTCGTCGGTCTGCAGGGCGTCGAGCACCCGCAGGGTGTCGGCCGGCGCGCGGCCGACGTTCAGGTTGGTGACGTAGACGTGCTGCACGACGTTGTGCGGGTCGACCACGAAGGTGGCGCGCTGGGCGACGCCCTCTTCCTCGTCGAGCACGCCCAGTTCGCGGGCGAACTTGCCGCCGTTGTCGGCGAAGTTCCACATCGGCAGGCTGTTGAGGTCCGGGTGCTCCCGGCGCCAGCCCAGCTTGCTGTGCTCGTTGTCGGTCGAGCCGCCGAGGACGACGGTGTCACGGTCTTCGAACTCGCGGTTCAGGCGGGCGAACTCGGCGATTTCGGTCGGGCAGACGAAGGTGAAATCCTTCGGGTAGAAGAAGATGACCTTCCACTTGCCCGGGAAGCTTTCGTTGGTCACGGCCTCGAACGCGCTCTCGCCGTTCTCTTCGTGACGGTTGAACTTCGGCTTCACGCCGACGACTTTGAACTCAGGCAGTTTCTGGCCAACACCCAGCATTGCGTATCCCTCGCGCTTGGAAAAATGATCGAGACAGGTGAAGCCGCCGGACAGGGGAGCGTCGCGGCGACAGGGGCCAGATAAGCGGCGACTCACCCATTAGCCAATCGATAGTTTTTGCCGGCGGCATAGATCGTCTCTATGATCGCCTCATGCTCCCCACCCTGCGCCAGCTGCAGTATCTCAAGCTCCTCGCCGAGCACGGCAGCTTCAGCCGCGCCGCCGAGGCCGCCCACGTCACCCAGCCCACCCTGTCGGCCGGCATCGCCGAGCTGGAGCGGATCATCGGCGCCCCGGTGGTCGATCGCGCCCGCAGCGGCGTCATCCTCACCGCCGCCGGCGAGGAGGCCGCGCGCCGGGCCCGCGACCTGCTGGCCGGGGCCGAGGATCTGGTGCAGGCCAGCCAGAGCGCCGGCCTGCCGCTGGCCGGGCGGTTCCGGCTTGGCGTCATCCCGACCATCGCCCCCTTCCTGCTGCCCAAGGCGCTGCCGGTCATGCGGGCCCGCTTCCCCAAGCTGCGCCTCTTCCTGCGCGAGGACCTGACCAGCCGCCTGATCACCGCCCTGAAGTCGGGCGCCCTCGACGCCGCCCTGATCGCGCTGCCCTACGATATGGCTGGCCTCGACTGGGCCCATGTCGTCGACGACGAACTGCTGGCCGCCGTGCCGACCGGCCACGCCATGGCCAGCCAGGCCAGCATCAGCCCCGCCTCGCTGGACGGCGACGAGCTGATCCTGCTCGAGGACGGGCACTGCCTGCGCGACCATGTGCTGGCCGCCTGTGGCCTCGGCCCCCCGGCCCGGCACGGCGAGGAGGAAGCCTTCGCCGCCACCTCCCTGCCGACCCTGGTGCAGATGGTTGGCTCGGGCCTGGGTGTTTCCTTCGTGCCGGCCATGGCGGTGGAGGCGGGGCTGACCGGCCAGGCGCCGGTCACCGTGCGGCCGCTGAAGGCCGACCATCCCAGCCGCGAGGTGGTCGTCGCCTGGCGGGCCGGCTCCAGCCGGGCGCGCGACGGACGCCTGCTGGCGGAGACGCTGCGGGATGCCTGATCTACATCCCCCAATATCCGATCACCCCGACGAAAGTCGGGGCCCAGTGTCCGCTGACGGCGCTGAGCGTGGCGCTGATCAGCGCCGGCCTGTCCTCTGGTTTGCCAGCTGGGCCCCGACTTTCGTCGGGGTGATCGGAATTTTAGATAGGCATGCATGGCGGTGGAAATCCGCACGCGATACCGTCTGTCCGTCAGCTGGGGATTTCGATGCACAGAGTCTTAGTAGCCGTTGCGGCGATGTTCGCGCTCATAGGCTCATCGGTTCACGCCGCCGAACCCTCGCCCGAGGTCAAGGCCGAGGCCCGTACCCTGTTTTCAAAGATCATCGCCTTCCCGACCCAGGAGGGCAGGGGCCAGGTTCCGGCCCTGGCCAAATACCTGGTCGGCGAGCTGAAGACCGCCGGCTTCAAGGACGGCGAGATGCAGATCGTGCCGCTCGGCGAGACCGCCGGCCTGATCGTCCGCTATCCCGGCAAGGCCGGCTCGACCAAGCCGCCGGTCGTGCTGATGGCCCACATGGACGTCGTCGCCGCCAGCAAGGAAGACTGGGGCGGCCGCGACCCCTATGTCCTCACCGAGCAGGACGGGACCTTCTTCGGCCGCGGCGTGGTCGACAACAAGTATGGCGTGCTGACCATCACCCAGGCCTTCATGCGCCTGCGCCGCGAGGGCTTCGTCCCCGACCGCGACCTGATCCTGGCCTTCACCGGCGACGAGGAGACCACCGGCAAGACCGCCATCCTGCTGGCCGGCAAGCTGAAGGGCGCCGCCTACGCCATCAACTCCGACGCCGGCGGTGGCTTCCGGGGCGGCGGCAATGAGAAGGCCAGCTACGCCCTGCAGGTGGCCGAGAAGACCTACGCCACCTACGAACTGACCGCCCACAACACCGGCGGCCACTCCTCGGCCCCGCGCCCGGACAACGCCATCTACGACCTGGCCGCCGCGCTGCGGAACATCGCCGCCTATAAGTTCGAGGCGCGCTGGAACCCGGTCACCCTGGAAAGCTTCCGCCTGACCGCCCCCAGCCTGGACGGCGAGCTGGGCAAGGCCATGGCCCGCTTCGCCGCCAATCCGCACGACAAGGGCGCCATCGCCGAGCTCGACAAGTCTTGGGTCAGCAACGAGCTGCGCACCACCTGCGTGGCCACCATGCTGCGCGGCGGCCATGCCGAGAACGCCCTGCCGGTGGCGGCGACCGCCACCATCAACTGCCGAATCTTCCCCGGCCAGACGATCGCGCAGGTCCGCGACACGCTGCTGAAGGTGGCCGGCAACGACAAGCTGGAGATCAAGATCACCGGCGAACCGGTCGAGAGCGACGTCTCGGTGCCGCCGGAGGAGCTGCGCGTGGCCCTGGCCAAGGTGCTGGCCGTCCGCTCGCCGGGCGTCGTCGCCATCCCCTACATGGAGGCGGGGGCCACCGACGGCCTCTACTTCCGTAGCGCCGGCATCCCGACCCTCGGCGTCGGCGGCCTCTTCCTGTCACAGGGCGTCGACTACAACATCCACGGCAACAACGAACGCCTGCCCGTGGCGCAGTTCGACGACGGCCTGGACCACTTCTACCTGCTGATCAAGGCGCTGGCGGGGGCGGAGTAGGGCGCCGTTCCAACCACCCCAACGGCCGTCATCCTAGGGTCGGTGGTGCCTAGGACCCACGGCTCAGCCGCCGCGAACTTCTGCCATGGAGGCGCGGCCGCGCCTCCACCCCGCCGTGAGTGCGGCGGACACGTGGGTCCTAGGCACCACCGACCCTAGGATGACGGGTGTTGAGGGTGGGAAACAGATATATCTAAATACCTCTTGCGAACCCCACATTTCCGATATATCTAAAATCCGACATATCGAAATAGCATCGCATGTCAGACATATCGCAATAGGACTCATTTCAATGCATCGCATGTTCGGCTTTCACCGCCACACCCATCACCGCGGCCCCTTCGGCCATCACGGCCGCCACGGCGGCGCCCACCACGGCTGGCGTCGGCCCGGCCGGTTCTTTGACCACGGCGACCTGCGCTTCGTGCTGCTCAAGCTGATCGCCGAGACCCCGCGTCACGGCTACGAGCTGATCAAGGCCGTCGAGGAAAACGCCGGCGGCGCCTATACCCCCAGCCCGGGCGTGGTCTACCCGACCCTGACCCTGCTGGAAGAGACCGGCCTGATCGTCGCCGAAGCCCAGGGCGGCAAGAAGCGCTACAGCATCACCCCCGAGGGCGAGGCCCAACTGGCCGCCAACGAGGGCCAGGTGGCCGGCATCTTCGACCGCATGGCGCAGGCCGCCCAGGCCAGCGCCATCTTCTCCCCGCAGATCCTGCGGGCCCGCGAGAACCTCAAGACCGCCCTTCGCCTGAAACTGACCGGCCAGTCGCTGACCAAGGAACAGATCGCCGCGATCTGCGACGCCCTGGACGCGGCGGCGGCGGCTGTGGAGCGCGCCTGATGGACAGCCACGCCCGCCTGACCACCGACAGGGCGGTCCGCTACATGAGCCAGCTGGGCAAGCACTGGAGCCACAAGTTCCCGGTGCTGCTCGGCGAGGCCGACTGCGAGATCGACCTGCCCATCGGCCGCTGCGTGATGCGCGCCGACGCCGAGGGCCTGGCCATCACCGCCACGGCCGAGACGCCGGAGGGCCTGACCAAGCTGGAAGACGTCATCGCCAGCCACCTGGCCCGCTTCGCCTTCCGGGAGGGGGAAGTCACGTTCGGCTGGACCCGCGCCTGGCCGGCGGGGGCCATCGATGTGAGCCGGATGCGGGCCTAATCGAGAAAGCGGCGTCTCGCTCTCCCCCGCTTGGCGGGGGAGTGGATTTGGCGAGCGCTGCAAGCGAGCCAAACCGAGGGGGTCTCCTCCGCCGGTTCAGAACGACAACCCCAACCACCGGCGCTGCCCCGCCTCCTGGTCCGTCGCTCACGCTCCGAACCGTCCTCCGCCCCCTCTCGGGGGCGGAGAGCTAGACTACAACCCCAGCGCCGCCTTCACCGCGCGCCAGTCGATCAGCTTGAAGTTCTGGCGGGCGCGGGCGGCGGACTGGCCTTCGCCGTCGCTGTCGACGTCGTCCTGGACCACCACCAGGCCCTCGCCATACGGCCCGACCACGCCACCCAGTCCGGCAACGCCGTCCGTGCCCGTCACCGGGTCGACGCCATTGCCGCCGACGGCGGAGAACCGGCCCTTGAACACCGGCTCCGCGCCGTCCACCCGCCAGACCGCGAAGCTGCTGTCACCCTGGCTGGAGGCGATCAGCCAGGTCACGGCGCCCTCGCGGAGCAGCGTCAGGCCCTCGACATCGGGCGTCAGCATCGCCGACGGGGCCGCCGCGATCAGCGTCCCTTGCGTGGCCGCCGGATCGAGGTCGAAGCGCCAGACGCCCTTGTTCTCTTCGCCCAGGTACAGCACGCCCTTTTCGTCATCGACGACGCAGCCCTCGGTCTGGCTGCTGACCCCGAAGCGCTTCTCCTCGGTCGCCTTGAAGGCGCCGTCCGGCCCGGCCTCGATGCGCACCTGCCGCACCTGGCCGTCCGTGCCGTTGACGATGACCAGGAAACCGCCCGCCCGCCGGCCCATGCACAGGCCGTAGGGCTCGGCCAGGTCGAGCGGCGCGACGCCCCAGGGCTCGACCGTCAGCGAATCGGGATCCATCAGATACAGCGCCGCCCCCATGCGGCCGCGATCCGACGCGGCGACGAGCACCCGCTCGCCTTTGGCCGTGGCGAATCCGCCACGCAGGTCGACGTTGTTGAGTTTGCCGTCCGGGATGAAGCCGGTGATCCGGCCCTCCAGGTCGTAGGTATAGAGCCCGGCCTGCTTGTCCGTCCCGAAGATCACAACCCGCGATGGATCGCGCGGATCGGCCCAGATTTCCGGGTCGTCGGCGGCGTCGGCCGACCTTGTGGCCACCGATTGCGTCTCTTTCGACGACAGAACAGGGGTTCCGACGCCGATCGTCAGTTTTCCGGAGTCCGACACCGCCTCCGGATCAGTCGTTGTGCAAGCACAGAGAAGAGCAGAGGCCAGGATCGCCGTCACGGAACTGTAGCAAAACCGTCGAACAAACATCACTGGCGTCTCTCTGCTGTCAAAACTAAGTCCGCCGCGTGCTGATCACGAGCGCGATCTCCCGTCAACCGCGCTGTCACACGAGGGGCAACCGATGACCAGAACCAAACTCTTTGCACTGACGGCCCTCGCGCCGCTCGCTTTCGCCGCGCAAGCCTGGGCCGCTGATGAAGTCGCCATCGCCACGGCCGAGCCCGAGGCGCCGGCCACCGTCGAGGAACTGGTGATCAACCCCGGCGTCACCTTCCGTGATCGCACCGACACCACCGCCCCGGTCCTGGTCTATGATCAGGAGTACTTCCAGCGCTTCGAGCCGGTCTCGGCCGGCGACGCCATGAAGCGCATCCCCAGCGTCACCTTCCTGTCCGACGTGCTGGAGAGCGACGGCGCCCGCCTGCGCGGCCTCGACCCGGGCTACACCCAGATCCTGATCAACGGCGAGCGGGTGCCCGGCGCCAATGCCGACCGCAGCTTCTTCGTCGACCGCATCCCGGCCGAGCTGGTCGAGCGCATCGAGATCGTCCGCGCCCCGTCAGCGAACCGCAGCGGCGACGCTGTCGCCGGTTCCCTGAACATCGTGCTTCGCGACGCCTACAGCCTCGACGGCGGCTATGTTCGCGGCGGCGGAGCCTATTATGACGACGGCAAGTGGGCCGGTTCGGCCGGCCTGGTCTGGGGCGGCCAGGTGGGCCCAGGTCGGCTGCTGTTTGGGCTCGGCGCTCAGGGCCGCCGCAGCCCGAAAGAAAAGCTGTCCAAGCGTTTCAGCGCGCCGGGCGGTACGCTGAACAACATCGAGGTCCAGACCGATGTGCGTGACGGCACCGACTACTCGGCCAACTTCTCCTACGAGACCCCGTTGGCCGGCGGCGAGCTTGAGCTGAGCGGCTTCTGGGTCCGCACCGACCGCCTGCAGGACGAGGACTCGATCGAGTACGTCAATGGGATCCGGACTGACGTCAACATCAACACCGTCAATGACAACGATCTCGACATCCTGACCGACAACTACACCCTGGCCGCCAAGTATGAGCGCGACTTCCTGGGCGGCAAGAACAAGTTCCGGCTCGGCTATGCGGCCATCATCGACGACCAGTTCGAGTTCGAGGAAGAGATCGAATACCGCCGCGAAGGCGTCCCGATCCCCTATCCCGACGCCGACCGCTTCACCCGCGATGAGGTCCGGACCGACCTCGAGGACCGCGAGTTCTCCGCCGGCTACGAACACAGCCGCGCCTTCGGCCCGGTCGAGCTGGCCTTTGGCCTCCAGTACAATGACAAGGAGCGCGACAACCTCGTTGTCGAACAGCGCTTCCGCACCACCACCTTCCCGACGCCAACCCCGGTCTACACCCCCCAGGGGACCGGCGACGTCAACATCGAGGAAACCCGGCTCGACCCCTTCGTGATGCTCTCCGGCAAGGGCGACGTGGTCCGCTGGGAGGCGGGTCTGCGTTACGAGACCACCGACGTCACCATCACCGACGACAGCGATGACGTCGATCCGGCCGATCGGGTCACCGACAAGTCCTACGAACTGCTGCTGCCGTCGGCCAACCTGCGGATCAAGGTCGGTGAGGCCGGCCGGATCAACCTGTCGGCCGCCCGGACGGTCCGTCGGCCGAAGTTCGATCAACTACAGCCGATCGAACTGAACGACGAGTTCGGCGATGACAAGGACTTCATCGGCAACCCGAACCTGGATCCTGAAACGGCCTGGGGTCTAGACGCTGGCTACGAGCATCGCATCGGTCGCCGCGGCGTCGTTGGCGTCAACGTCTTCTATCGTGACGTCACCGACCTGATCGCGGTCATCAACACTGGCGTCAACCCCAATGATCTGGCCGCCGACCTCTACACCGTCGCCAACGTCGGCGACGGCCAAGTCTGGGGCATTGAGTTCGATCTCTCCACCCCGCTGACCTTCATGGGCTTGGACAACACTGGCGTCTTCTTCAACTACAGCTGGCTGGACAGCGAGATCACCGACTTCGCCGGCGAGCGGAAGTTCAACGACCAGTCAGGCTACGTCTACAACATCGGCTTCATCCAGGACCTGCCCAGCTGGGGGGCCGCTTTCGGCGCGACCTACCGCAAGCAGGGCGACGCCTTCGGCCGACTGGAGCTGGAAGAGGTCCACACCTCCTATGGCAGTGACCTGGAAGTCTTTGTCGAGAAGCGGTTCGGCAAGAACTTCGTCCTGCGTCTGACCGGCCAGAACCTGCTCGACAGCTCCAAGGACGAGGTGTTCCACAAGTTCGGCGACCTCGACGACCAGGCCAGCCGCACTTATGACGAGTACGAAATCGAAACCGAGCGCGCCGGTCCGGTGTTCCAGATCGTGGCGCGGTACGCCTTCTAGAATTCACTCCCTCCCCAGAGTGTGAATCCCCTGACCCCGCCTGGTCTGCCAGGCGGGGTCTTTCTTTGTGAGTTCGCCTTGGAGCGTCAGTCCATCAGCCGCCGCGACAGATAGCTGTACTCCAGCGCCACCCGCATCGCCGTCTCGTTGAGGTTGGCGCTGGCCGCGTGGCCGCCGTCGATGTTCTCGTAGTAGAGGACCGGATAGCCCAGCGACTCCAGCTTGGCGGCGGCCTTGCGGGCGTGGCCGGGGGCGACGCGGTCGTCCTTGGTCGAGGTCTCGATGTAGACCTCCGGATATTTCATACCGATCCGTATATTCTGGTAGGGGCTGTACTTGCCGATGAAGGCCCAGTCTTTGGGGTCCGTGCCGTCGCCGTACTCGCCGGCCCAGCTGGCGCCGGCCCCGCCCATGACCGTGTAGCGCTGCATGTCCAGCAGCGGCACCTGGATGACCACGGCGTTGTAGAGGTCCGGCCGCTGCGTCAAGGCCACGCCCATCAGCAGGCCGCCGTTCGAGCCGCCCATGATCCCCAGCCGCCGGGGCGAAGTGATCTTCCTGGAGACCAGGTCCTCGGACACCGCGAAGAAGTCGTCAAAGACCCGCTGGCGGTTCTCCTTCAGGCCCGCCTGGTGCCAGGCCGGCCCGAACTCGCCGCCGCCGCGGATGTTGGCCAGCACATAGACGCCGCCACGCTCCAGCCACAGCTTGCCGATGGTCCCCGAGTAGGCGGGGTTCATCGACACCTGGAAGCCGCCGTAGGCGTACAGCAGGGTGGGGTTGGACCCATCCAGCTTGATGTCCTTCTTGTGGACCACGAAGTAGGGGACCTTGGTCCCGTCCTTGCTGGTCGCCTCATACTGCTCGGTCACCATGTCGCTGGCGTCGAACTTGGCCGGGGCGGCCTTGATCTGGGCCGGCTTGGCCGCGCCGTCGGCCAGCCACAGGGTCTTGGGGTTGAGGAAGTTGTCGACCGTCGTCAGCACTTGGTCGCCCTGGGCGCCGACCGAGGCGATGCCGAGAGAGGAATTGGCCGGCAGGTCCAGCTTCTGCTTCGTCCAGCCGGCCTTGCCGGGCCGGTAGGCGTAGATGGCGCCGGTGACGTTGTCGGTCAGCTCGACCACCAGGGTGTGGGCCGTCGAGGTCACCGTCTCGATCGATTGGCGCGCCGTCGGCCGCAGGATCAGTTCGGCCTTGGCCCCCGCCGGATCGGCCAGCAGGGCCTTCAGGTCAAAGGCGGCCAAGTCGCCCTGCTTCAGGCCCTGGGCGGCCCAGTCCTCCTCGACGGAGAAGGCCAGCCTGCCGTCGACAAGGGCCTGCACCGACGACTTCAGCGGGAAGGGCAGGCGGGTCGCCTTGCCGCCTGCCCAGGCGTAGGTCTCGGCCTCGAAGAAGCTGACCGCGCGGTTGATGAACACCGCTTCGATCCGGCCCTCGGGATCGCGCAGGGCGTAGCCGCTGACCGAGATGTCGTCCTCGGTCCCGCGGAACATCTCGACAGCCTGCTCGATCGGCTGGCCGCGCTTCCACAGTTTCAGCACGAAGGGGTAGCTCGACTTGGTCATCGTGCCCGGACCCCAGTCGCGGGCGATCATCAGGGTGTCCTTGTCGAGCCAGCTGATGTTCTGCTTGCCCTCGGGGGCCACGAAACCGCCCTCGACGAAGGTCTTGCTGACGGTGTCGAACTCGCGGACCGTCACCGCGTCCTTGCCGCCGTCCGACAGCGAGACCAGGCAGTAGCGGTCATCCGGCGGCAGGCAGTTGGAGCCCTTCCACACCCAGTTCTTGCCCTCGGCCGTCGACAGGGCGTCGAGGTCGAGGATGGTTTCCCAGTCCGGCGTCGCGGTGCGGTAGCTGTCCAGGGTCGTGCGCCGCCAGACGCCGCGCACATGCTCCTTGTCCTGCCAGAAGTTGCGCAACTGGGCGTCGCCCTTGCCGGCGAACCCGGCCAGGGGGATGCGGTCCTGGGCGGTGACGATCTTCAGCGCCTCGTCGAACAGGCCCTGGTAGCGCGGGTCGCCTTGCAGCACCGGCAGCGAGCGGGCGTTCTGCGCCCGGGCCCAGCCCAGCGCCTTCTCGCCCTCGACGTCCTCCAGCCATTGGAAGGGATCGGCCTGGGTCGCGGAGGGGCCGCCCGCCGATGGCTGGGCGTTGGCGACGGGAATGGAGGACAGGGTCAAGGCGGCTACCGCGGCAGTGAGGAACAGGTGTTTCAACGCTTCAGTCCATTCAATCCATCAATTGGCGTGACAGGTAGACATAGTGCATGGCCCAGCGCTTGGCGTTGGCCTTGGGGTCGGCGCCGTTGGCGTGACCCCCGTCGAGGTTCTCGTAGTAGAGATAGGGCTGGCCCAGGCTCTGCAGTTTGGCCGCGAACTTGCGGGCGTGGCCGGGGTGGACCCGGTCGTCCTTGGTCGAGGTGGTGATGTAGGCCAGCGGATATTTCACCCTGGGTTTCAGGTTCTGGTACGGGCTGTAGGCCGCGATCCAGGCGGCTTCCTCGGGCTTTTCCGGATCGCCATACTCGCCGATCCACGAGGCCCCGGCCGGCAGCCTGTGATAGCGCAGCATGTCGAGCAGCGGGCTTTCCACCACCACGGCGTTCCACAGGTCCGGCCGCTGGGTCATGGCCACGCCCATCAACAGACCGCCGTTCGAGCGGCCGTAGGCGCCCAGGCGCCGGGGGCTGGTGACGCCGTCCTTGATCAGGGCCTCGGCGACCGCGAAATAGTCGTCATAGGCCCGTTGTCGGTTGGCCTTCAGCGCCGCCTCGTGCCAGGCCGGTCCGAACTCGCCGCCGCCGCGGATGTTGGCGACCACATAGACGCCGCCGCGCTCCAGCCACAGCTTGCCAACCACCGGGTCATAGACCGGCAGCTTCGACAGCTGGAAACCGCCGTAGGCGTGCAGCAGGGTCGGGGCCTGGCCGTTCATCGCCAGGTCCTTGCGGCGCACCAGGAAGTAGGGGATGGCCGTGCCGTCCTTCGAAATCGCCTGGCGCTGCTCGACCATCAGGTCGTCGGCCTTGAACTTCGGCGGCAGCAGTTTCACCGGCCGGGCCATCGGCGTCGCCCCGACCCCGAGCATCAGCTTGGTCGGGGTGAGGAAGGTCTCCTCGGTGTAGAAGACGTCGTCGCCCTTGTCGGCGGTCGAGACCAGGCCGATGGCGGCGTTGTCGGCCCCCAGGTAGCGCTGCATCAGCCACACCCCCTGGGTCTGGTTGAAGCTGACGAGCGAGCCGCGCACGTTGTTGTACAGCACCGCCACGACGCGGTTGTCGGTGACGCCGATCTGGTCGCGGTCGAGCGCGATGCGGTCCTTGGGCTCGAACACCACCTGGGCGATGGGCCTCTGCGGCGGATTGCGGTTGCGCGGTAGCGGCGCGAACTGGTTGGCCGTCATGCCGGGCACGTCGACGGCCAGGAGCGAGCCGGCCTTGTAGGCATAGCCCTTCCAGGTCCAGTCCTGCTGGATGGAGACGATCAGCCGGCCGTTCACCATGCCATGCACGTTCGACCGGGTCGGCAGCATGATGCGCTGGGTGCGGAGCTGGTCGTCGAGCTGGAACCAGGCGGTGTTGAAGAAGTCGAGGTTGAGCCCGATCAGGACGAGCTTATTGCCCTTGGCGTCCTTGACCACGTCCGGCGAGACGCTGACGTGGTGGGTCGCGCCCTCGAACACCGTTTTGGCCGCCTCCAGCGGCTGGCCGCGGCCCAGCACCTTGATGATCCGGCCGTAGCCACTCTCGGTCAGGCTGCCCGGACCCCAGTCGCGGGTCAGGATCAGGCGGTCGTCGTCCAGCCACTCGACGTTCTGTTTGCCCTCGGGCAGGCGGAAGCCGCCGGCCACGAAGCGTTTGGCCTTGAGGTCGAATTCCCGCACCTCGACCGCGTCCTTGCCGCCGTTCGACAGCCGCACCAGGCAGCGGTCGTAGCCTGGCGAGCGACAGGTGGCTTCCTTCCAGACCCAGTTGGCATGCTCGGCGGCGCTCAGGGCGTCGAGGTCGAGCACCGTCTCCCACTGCGGCTCGGCGCTCCGGAAGCTCTCCAGCGTCGTGCGCCGCCAGATGCCACGCACATGCTCGGCGTCCTGCCAGAAATTGTAGACCGCCTCGCCGATGAACTCCGGCTTCGGGATCCGGTCCTTGGCCGACAGCACGGCCAGGGCCTCGTCATGCAGGGTCGCGTAGCGCTTGTCGCCGATCAGCACCGGCTCGGACTTGGCGTTCTCCGCCTTCACCCAATCGAGCGCCTTGGCCCCCTCGACCTCCTCCAGCCACTGGAAGGGATCGGCCGTCTGGGCGACGGCCGCCGCCGCGATGAACAGGGAAAGGCCGGCGAGCGCGGCTGCGAAGCGGATGGGACGCATGGATTTCCCCGAAACTTGAACCGCCGGAGCATAGGCGCCCGCGTGGCGGGAGCAAGGCGGCGATTTCCTCTCCTCAAGACCCCCTTCATCCGATCACCCCGACGAAAGTCGGGGCCCAGCTGGCAATTCGTATGAAGGTCGAGGCGCTGATCAGCGCGAACCCTTGATCAACGCGGCCTCTGGGCCCCGACTTTCGTCGGGGAAGTCGGAATTTAGGAGGGTGGCGCCGCAGGGCGCCGGCGCGCTACTCGTTCGGCTTGAAGTACGGCTCGACCGGGCCGGTCAGCTTGATGGTCATCGGGTTGCCCTTGCGGTCGACCTTGTTGCCGACGGCGACCTTCACCCAGCCTTCGCTGACGCAGTACTCGTCGACGTTGGTCTTTTCCTCGCCGCGGAACTTGATGCCGATGCCCTGCTGCAGCAGGTCCTCGTTGTAGTAGGGGCTGCGCGGGTTGGTGCAGAGGCGGTCGGGGAGTTCGTCGGCCATGGTCAGTCTCGATAGATGTGAGGCGCGGTTGATAGCGGCCCTTCCTTCATCTGTCATCCTTCGCCCAACCGAAGGATGACTGGGGCGGGTTCTAGGCCGCGTCGTGGAAGATCACCCCCAGCGTATGGCGCGATCCCGAGCGCAGGGCGCTGACCCCGTGGCGCATGGTGACGCGGTAGGTCCCGCGCGTCCCCGCGACCGGCCGGCTGTTGACCGCGAACACCACGCCGTCGCCCTGGCGGAGCGGAACCACCATCACCCGTGACTGCATCCGCGGCCGCTGTTCGGTCAGCACCAGCTCGCCCCCTTCGAAGTCGCGGCCCGGCTGGCTGAGCAGCACGGCGGCCTGAAGCGGGAAGACATGCTCGCCGTAGAGGTCCTGATGCAGGCAATTGTAGTCGCCGGGCCCGTAGCGCAGGAGCAACGGCGTCGGCCGCTTCTGCCCGGCCTCATGGCAGCGCGTGAGGAAATCGGCGTGGGTCTCCGGGAACCGCGCCGCCATGCCCATTGCCTCGTTCCAGCGGTTGGCGATCGGCGCCAGATACGGCCACATCCGCTCGCGCAGGCCCTGGACCAGGGCGGGCAGGGGATAGCTGAAGTATCGGTACTCCCCTCGGCCGAAGCCGTGGCGGGCCATGATCACCTGACTGCGGAAACCGCCGGGCTGGTCGTACAGCCCGGCGATCCGCTCACATTCCTCGGGCCGCAACAGACCAGGCAGCACAGCGAAGCCCTGCGCGTCGAGATCGCCGGCGACGACGGTCCAGTCCACCGCCGCCAGCCGTCCGCTGCCGCCGCTCACGCCGCCTTCTCGCGGTTGATCAGCGCCTGCTTGCGCTCGACGCCCCAGCGATAGCCCGACAGCGAACCGTCGTTGCGCACCACCCGGTGGCAGGGGATGGCGATGGCCAGCGCGTTGGCGGCGCAGGCCCCGGCCACGGCGCGGACGGCGCTCGGCTGGCCGATCTTCTCCGCGATATCGCGATAGGTCGCCGTCGTCCCGGCCGGAATGTCGCGCAGGGCCTGCCAGACCCGCTGCTGGAAGGCGGTGCCGCGCACGTCGAGCGGCAGATCCAGGCCGATCCCCGGCTGTTCCACCAGCCCCACCACCCGCGCCACCAGCTGCTCGAACCCGGCGTCACCACCCACCAGCCGCGCCTTGGGGAAGCGGTCCTGCAGGTCGCGGACCAGGACGTCTGGGTCGTCATCCATCAGGATGGCGCAGACCCCCTTGTCGCTGCGGGCGACCAGGATGGCGCCCAGCGAACACTCGCCGACCGCGAACCGGATCTCGGCCCCGACGCCGCCGGCCCGATAGGCGCCCGGCGTCATGCCGAGCAACGCATCCGACGCCTCATAGAACCGGCCGGCGGAGTTGAAGCCGGCGTCATAGATGGCCTCGGTCACGGATGCCGCCGTTTCCAGCCCCTCGCGCAGCCGCATGGCCCGGTGGGCGTCGGCATAGGCCTTGGGGGTCACCCCGGTGACGGCCTTGAACAGCCGGTGGAAGTGGTGCGGCGACAGGTTCGCCGCCCGGGCCAGGGCCTCCAGGGCCGGCGGCTCCTCGGCCGCCTCGATGATCCGGCAGACGCCGGCGATCAGGGCGGCGTCGCGCTCGGCCTTCGGCGGCTGGTCGGGCTTGCAGCGCTTGCAGGGCCGGAACCCCGCCGCTTCGGCCTCGGCCGTCGTCAGGTGGAAGCCGACATTCTTCGGATTGGCCGGCCGGGCGGCGCAGGAGGGGCGGCAGTACACGCCGGTCGTGGCGACCGAATAGAAGAACGCCCCGTCGGCGCTGGCGTCGCGCGCCTGCACGCGCGGCCAGCGCGGGTCCAGCTCGGTGGGGGTCTTGTTCGAAGTCATCGTGGGCCTGAAGGCGAGAACGGTGCTCATGGCTTGATCCCTTTCATCGGTGTTGGCCACACTTTGAAGGGATGCCGATGGGCCCGCGCTCCGGGTCTTGCTCTGCAATCGGAAAGGTAGGGCGCCGCCGCTAGCTGCGCCACGCCCGCACGAAGAAGGCCGCCGTCATGCCCACCGACAGCAGCACCGTCGCCGCATGGGTCAGCCGGGGATCCAGCCGCTTGCCGACCACCGCCCCCAGATAGCCGCCGACGATGGCGGCCGCTCCCAGCACCAGCGCCTCGCGCCAGTGCACCACCCCAGCCAGCACGAAGCACAGCACCGCCACGGTGTTGGCGGCGCTGACCATCAGGGTGCGCGGCGGGTTGAGCGCCTTCAGGTCGACCTGGCCCAGCAGGCTCCAGGCCGCCAGCATCATCAGCCCGACCGCCCCGCCGAAATAGCCGCCATAGACGCCCAGCCCGAACTGGATCGCCAGGATCGGTCCCGCCCCCAGCCGCACGTGGGCCTGCAGCCAGGGCGCGACCCGCCGCCCGAAAGCCAGCGCCAGGGTGGCGATCAGCAGCAGCCAGGGCAGCACCAGGTCAAAGGCCGCCGACGGCGTCAGCAAGAGCAGCAGGCTGCCCGCCAGTCCGCCGATCAGGGTCACCGCCAGCATCGCCCTTGCCGGCACGCCGCAGATGTCGTTCAGCCCCGACCGATAGACCCAGGCGCTGGCCAGCCCGCCCGGATAGAGGGCCACGGTGCTGCTGGCATTGGCCGCCACCGACGGCACGCCGACGGCGATCAGGGCCGGCAGGCTGACGAACGAGCCGCCGCCGGCCAGGGCGTTCATCGCCCCGGCCAGCAACCCGGCGCCGGCCAGCAGGAGGAGCGGCTCCATGCTGCCGCTACTCTTCGTTCGGGATGCACAGCACCTGGCCGCAGGCCTTGCAGTGCACCGCGTCCGGGTCGTGCAGCAGCAGGGCGCACTTGGGGCAGGCGTGGCGCACCTTGTGCGGCCGCACCAGCACCTGCATCAGCCGGATGAACAGCGACACCCCGACCAACATCACCGCGATCGACAGCAGGCGCCCCCACACCCCCGGCAGGCTGATGTCGCCATAGCCGGTCGTCGTCAGGCTGGTCACCGTCCAGTAGAGGGCGTCCACCCAGCCGCCGATGCCTTCGTAGCGGCCGATGAAGCTGGCGTAGACGAAGCCGGTGATGACGAAGATGAAGGTCAGCAGCCGCGCCCCGGCCTTGGTCAGCTCCTCGTAGCGGGTGTTGTCGAAGCGGCGCCCGACCGTTCGCCAGAAGAAGTCGCTCTCGACCAGGGTCCATAGCCGCAGCACCCGCAGGAAGCCGAAGTTGGCCAGCCAGACCGGGAACAGCAGGGTCAGCAACACCGCCAGATCGACCCAGACCAGCGGCCGTTTCAGCCAGGCCTTGAGGTCCGGCGCGGCCAGGAACCGCGCCCCCAGGTCCAGCACCAGGAAGGCGGCGATGGCGTAGTCGATAGCGTAGAAGGCCCGCGTCTCGCGCAGGATCGGCGCCGCCACGAAGAAGGCGACGATGGCCAGGTCGAGCACGATGACGCCCAACCGGAACTTCACCGCAACGCGCGAATCGCCGTGGTACAGCGCCCGCAGGCGGGCCCTCAGCCGCAGGCCCTTTCGATCATGCCTGGCCGCTTGTGATTCCACGCGCCCGCTCACCCAATCAACCGACTGTCCTCGCGAAGGCGGGGACCCATGCATAGGCTGATCTACCCTCGTCGGTTCCAGACCTACTCATCCTCACAGGCGCCGCCAACCGCGCTTGGGTCCCCGCCTTCGCGAGGACGATCGGTGGAAGTGGACGCCGCAATGCCTCACCCCCTCACCATCCGGCCGATTTTCCCCTATATAGCCCGCTCAATGTCCCGTCCGTTCCTCAAGATGAACGGGCTCGGCAACGACTTCGTCGTCGTCGAGGCCCGTGACCAGCCGTTCCGCCCTTCGGCCGACGACGCGCGCCGCATCGCCGACCGCGCCAGCGGCATCGGCTGCGACCAGCTGATCGGGCTGGAAGCCTCCGACCGCGCCGACGCCTTCATGCGCATCTGGAACGCCGACGGCGGCGAGGTCGACGCCTGCGGCAACGCCACCCGCTGCGTCGGCTGGCTGCTCATGGAGGCCAGCGGCAAGGACAGCGCCGTCATCGAGACCGGCGCCGGCCTGCTGCACGCCACGCGCGGCCCGGCCGGGACCATCAGCATCGACATGGGCGAGCCCGGCCTCGACTGGCGCCAGATCCCGCTCAGCGAGGAGCTGGACACCCGCCGCATCGAAGTCCTCGCCGGCCCCGTCGGTCAGACGCTGCAGCCGCCCGGCGCGGTCAGCATGGGCAACCCCCACGTCGTCTTCTTCCTCGACCACGAGCCGGAGGAGGAGATGGTGCGGGGCCTCGGCAGCATGCTGGAGCATCACCCCCTGTTCCCGGAGGCCGTCAACGTCGGCTTCGCCCACATCGAGAGCTCCGAGCGCATCCGCTTCCGCGTCTGGGAGCGCGGCGCCGGCATGACCCGCGCCTGCGGCACCGGCGCCTGCGCCGCCCTGGTCGCCGCGGCCCGCCGGGGGCTGTCGGGTCGCCGCGCCACCCTGGTCATGGACGGCGGCGAGCTGACCATCGAATGGCGCGAGAGCGACAACCACGTGATCATGACCGGCCCGGTCGAGGTCGAGTTCACCGGCCGCCTGCCCGAAGCGGTGGCGGCGTGACCCATCCCGCCCTGCAGCCCGGCCACACCGCCGTCATCACCGGCGCCGCCGACGGCATCGGCCTGGCCGCCGCGCGCCGCTATCTGGCCATGGGCCTGAACGTCGTGCTGGCCGACATCGACGCCGAGAAGCTGCTGGCCGCCACCGCCGGGCTCAACGGCGGCGAGCGGGCCATGGCCGTGCCGACCGACGTTTCCAACCCGCGCGCCGTCGAGGCCCTGCGCGACGCGACCCTGGCCCAGTACGGCGGCGTCGATGTGCTGATGAACAACGCCGGCATCGGCGGCGGCGGCTCGGCCATCGAGCGGCCCGACCGCTGGCGGGCGCTGATCGAGGTCAACCTGTTCGGCGTCATCAACGGCGTCCAGGCCTTCGCCCAGACGATGATCGACCAGGGCGCCCCCGGCCTGATCATCAACACCGGCTCCAAGCAGGGCATCACCACCCCGCCCGGCGACACCGCCTACAATGTCACCAAGGCCGGTGTGAAGGTCCTGACCGAAGGCCTGCAGCACACCCTGCGCAACACCCCCGGCTGCCAGGTCACCGCCCACCTGCTGATCCCCGGCTACACCTTCACCGGCATGACCGCCCGCGGCCAGGCCGAGAAGCCGCCGGCCGCCTGGACCGCCGATCAGGTCATCGACCTCATGCTGGCCAACGTTACCGCCGGCGACTTCTACATCCTCTGCCCCGATAACGACGTCGACCGCGTCACCGACGCCGCCCGCATCCGCTGGGCCGCCGAGGACGTCGCCGCCGGCCGTCCGCCGCTCAGCCGGTGGCATGCCGACTACAAGGAAGCCTTCGAGTCCTTCATGGGCGAGCAGCGTGTCCAGAACGCGGACTGGCTGGCCCGGTACAATGATCGCCTCGCCGCCAGCGAGCGGGAAAACGGGTCGGACGGGGACGGGTCGGGCTTCCTCACCGGCCTGGCCCTGGGATCGATCCTGTGAGCGAAGACGTCCTGGATCATCCCGAGGTCGCCGAGACCGACGCTGGCACGCGCGTCGTCACCTTCGGTTGCCGGCTGAACGCCTATGAATCCGAGCAGATTCGCGCCCGGGCCGAGGCCGACGGCGTCTCGAACGCCATCGTCTTCAACACCTGCGCGGTGACCGGCGAGGCCGTGCGCCAGGCCCGCCAGGCCATCCGCAAGGCCCGGCGCGAGAACCCGAACGCCCGCATCGTCGTCACCGGCTGCGCCGCCCAGATCGACCCGGCCGGCTTCGCGGCCATGGACGAGATCGACCTCGTCCTCGGCAACGCCGAAAAGGCCGCCCCCGGCGCCCTGCTGCCCCAGCCGGAGCTGGGCCGGGTGCGCGTCAACGACATCATGAGCGTGCGCGAGACCGCCGCCCACCTGTCCGACGGCCTCAAGGACCGGGCCCGCGCCTATGTCGAGATCCAGAACGGCTGCGACCACCGCTGCACCTTCTGCATCATCCCCTATGGCCGCGGGAACAGCCGCTCGGCCCCGGCCGGCGAGATCGTCGAGCGCATCGGCCGCCTGGCCGCCGAGGGCTGGAACGAGGTGGTGCTGACCGGCGTCGACCTGACCAGCTGGGGCGCCGACCTGCCCGGCGCGCCGACCCTCGGCCAGCTGGTCGCCCGTATCCTCAAGCTGGTGCCCGGCCTGCCGCGCCTGCGGCTCTCCAGCATCGACGCGGCCGAGATCGACCCCGACCTGATGCGGGTGCTGGCCACCGAGACCCGCCTGGTCCCCTACCTGCACCTGTCGCTGCAGGCCGGCGACGACCTCATCCTCAAGCGCATGAAGCGCCGCCATCTGCGCGCCGACGCTCTCAGGCTGGTGGCTGACGTCCGGGCCGTGCGTCCCGACGTGGCCTTCGGCTGCGACCTGATCGCCGGCTTCCCGACCGAAACCGAGGAAGCCTTCGAGAACACGGTCAGGCTGGTCGAGGAGGCGGGCCTCTCCTACCTCCACGTCTTCCCCTACAGCCCGCGCCCCGGCACCCCGGCCGCCCGCATGCCGCCGGTCCCGCGCCCGGTCATCAAGGCCCGCGCCGCCCGCCTGCGCGAAGCCGGCGCGGCCGCGCTCGTCCGCCACCTCGAGGCCCGCGTCGGCAAGGTGCTGGAAGGCCTGGTCGAACGCCCCGGCTTCGCCCGCGCCCCTGACTTCACCGAAATCGCCTTCCAGGGCGAAGCCGCCCCCGGCTCTCTCCGCCCCATGCGCATCACCGCCCACGACGGCGCCCGCGCCCTGGCCGAACTGGCCTGACCTCCCCAAAGAGGGGCGGGCGCATAAGGCGTCGACGGGATGTTCGTGAGTTCGCCTCGGGTCTCCCTTCTCCCCTCGTGGGAGAAGGTGCCCCCGGAGGGGGCGGATGAGGGGGCTCCCCGGCCTCCGATACAGCCTGTCGCCACCGCCTCATCGCAGCTGAAAGACCTATCGACCCCTCATCCGGCGCTTCGCGCCACCTTCTCCCACCGCCGACGGAGAAGGGAACACTCACGGCGGCTGCCCCAGTCTTGGCCAGCTGGTTCCATATGCGATAGCCCTGCCGGGTGGGGAAGTCGGTCAGAGGCTGTCGGGATTGTGTTGATCAGCAACCGTATTTAGATGACAATCGTTAATGTGAGTAAGTTGCAAATATTTATGGGTGATTTTAGCCGATAAGCAGTACAAAATCAGACAAAACAAAGGCATACGATAAGTGTTAACGGAAATTATAATTCAACCATCACCACTTTTATTTAAATATATTCCCGTTTTGCGGAACATCAGCGCCATGAACCCGTTCTGGCTGCATCATGCACCTTGCGAGTTCAAATATTTGCCGATTGAGGGCTGAAGAGCTGGAGTTGCTGGCTCGCGTTGTCAGCCTGATTGTCGAGCGCGAGAAGTTCGCCGATCTCGCCCGCTCCTGGCGCCTGCGAGAGGTCGCGGCCCTGGAAGCCGAGCGCGCCGCCCTGGATCCTCGCTGAGGATGGCCAAGCCCCGAAAGACGGAACCGACCATGACCCACCCCTTCAACCCCTGGCGCTGGATCACCGGACAATCCCAGCGTCCGGCCCTCGCCCCGCTGTCTGCCGAGCCGCCGCCGGCCATCGCGGACGTCCCCCTCTGCACGCCGGAAGAATTCGCCAGCCTGCGCGACGCCGCCCTGCACCCCCGGGGGTAGAGCCTATTCCGGCTCCCGCCCCTGAAACTCCGGCAGGCGCAGCTTCCATCGGATCGCCGCCCCTCGCAGCGCGAAGGCGCAGCCAAACCCGATCAGCCCCGCCAGGATCCGGTCCACCCCCAGCACGGCCAGCACCACGAACACCGCCGCCCCCAGGATCGTCGCCGTCACATAGATCTCCCGCTGCAGCAGGATCGACGGCTCGCCGGCCACCACATCGCGCAGCACCCCGCCAAAGCAGGCCGTCATCATCCCCATGACCACGGCCGACACCGGATGCACCCCCAGCGACAGGGCCTTGGCCGCCCCGACGATACAGTAGGCCGCCATCCCCACCGCATCGAGCCACAGCAGGGCGCTCAGCCGCCAGGTTCGCCGCCCGACAGCCCAGACCACCACCGCCGCCACGATACAGGCCAGCAGGTAGCCGGGGCTGTTGATCCAGAACACCGGCGCCCCGATCAGCAGGTCGCGCAAGGTGCCGCCGCCGACCCCGGTCATCGCCGCGAAGAAGGCGAAGGTGACGATGTCATGCCCCCGCCGCGCCGCCGCCAGCGCTCCCGTGGCGCCGAACACCAGCACGGCGGCGTAGTCGAACAGCAGGAAGGCCAGGTCGAGGTTGGGCAGGGTTGGCGGCATGGTTCGTCTCTAGGCCGTGCGGCGGCGGCTTGAAAGCCCGCCGCGCCGGGCGCAGGCTGAACCCATGGGCGAGGTGATCGACCTTCGGATGCGCAAATGGGCGGTCAAGCTGGCCGTTCTGCTCGGCCGGCCGGATGGTCCCGAGGCGCTCACCGACCGCACCCTCAAGGCCATTGTGGACAACAATACCGACCAGGATCTGGCCGACATGCTGGCCATGCCCCTGCCGCGCTCCCCACCGCGCAAGGACCGGTGAGCGCGCGGCTTTCGTGGCGAGGCAAGGCAGGCTAAACCCCGCCCATGGCTGAACAGAAACAAGGCTGGTTCCAGCGCCTGACCAGCGGGCTTTCCCGCTCCTCCCAGGCGATGACCCAGCAGGTCACCGAAATCTTCCGACGTCCCCTCGACCAGGCCCAGCTCGACGAGCTGGAGGAGATGCTGATCGAGGCCGACCTCGGCCCCTACGCCGCCGGCCGCATCACCCAGGCCTTCAGCGACGCCAAGTTCGGCAAGTCGGTCTCCGACCAGGAGGTCAAGGAAGCCCTCGCCGATCTGGTGGCCAAGGAACTGGTCAGCCGGGAAGGGGACTTCGACCCGCTGTCGGGGCCCAAGCCCTATGTGGTGCTGTTCATCGGCGTCAACGGCTCGGGCAAGACCACGACGCTCGGCAAGATCGCCGCCGACCTGACCGGCAAGGGGGCCAAGGTGCTGATCGTCGCCGGCGACACCTTCCGCGCCGCCGCCGTCGAGCAGCTGCAGATCTGGGCGACCCGCGCCAAGGCTGACTTCATGAGCCGTCCCACCGGCGCCGATGCGGCGGGCCTGGCCTTCGACGCCGTCGAGAAGGCCAAGGCCGAGGGATACGACGTGGTCCTCATCGACACCGCCGGCCGGCTGCAGAACAAGCAGGGGCTGATGGACGAACTCTTGAAGGTCATCCGCGTCCTGAAGAAGGTCGATCCGGAGGCTCCGCACGAGACCCTGCTGGTCCTCGACGCCACCGTCGGGCGCAATGCGCTGAGCCAGGAAAACCTGTTCGGCAACCAGATCGGCGTCTCCGGCATCGTCATGACCAAGCTCGACGGCACCGCCCGCGGCGGCGTTCTGGTGCCGGTCGCCCAGGCCTCCGATTCGCCCATCAAGCTGATCGGCGTCGGCGAGGGCATCGACGATCTGCAACCTTTCGACGCCCGGGCGTTTTCCCGGTCCCTGGTTGGGCTGGACGCGTAAAGGAAGACCATGACTGAGACGCCCTCCGCGCCTGCGAAAAAATCCCATGGCTGGATCCGCACCGCCGTCGACTTCGGCGGCCTGGTCGCCTTCTTTATCGGCTATCTGGTCACCCACAGTCTGGTCGCCGCCGCCTGGTGGCTGGTGGCCGGATCGGCGATCGCGCTGGTCGTCGGCTATGTCGTCGAGAAGCGCTTGGCCCCCATGCCGCTGATCTCCGGCGTTCTGGCCCTGGTGTTCGGCACGCTGACGGTCGTCTTCAAGGACCCCATCTTCCTGAAGCTCAAGCCGACCATCACCATGACCCTGTTCGGCGTCATCCTGCTCGGTGGCCTCCTGGCCCGGAAGAACGTGTTGAAGATGCTGATGGGCTCGGAACTGGTGATGAGCGACGCCGTCTGGCGCACCTTCACCCTGCGCTACGGCCTGTTCTTCTTCGCCATGGCCATCCTCAACGAGGTCGTCTGGCGCACCCAGTCGGAGAGCCTCTGGGCGACCTTCAAGGTGTTCGGCATCCTCGGCCTGACCGTCCTGTTCTCCTTGAGCCAGGGGCCGTTGATCATGCGCGGCATGAAGCAGGCGGAAAACGCCGGCGGCCCGCCGACCGATCCGGAGGAAGCCACGGCCGCCCCGCCGATCATCGAGTGACGGGGCATCGAGTGAATGATCTGTCGTCAAACCTACACCGAGGCCGATTAAGCTCCGCAGGCGGTCGATGAACCGGAGGGGATTATGGCGAAAGACAAGTCGGGCAAACGGGCCGCTGCTTCGGTGGGCCACCTGCTGCACAGGGCCGCCCAGCGGGCGCTCGATCTCTACGCCGCGCAGGCCGGTCCCGGCGCGGTGACCCAGCGCCAGCACGCCGTGCTCGCCGCCGTCGCCGAGAAGGAGGGCGCCGCCCAGGCCGACCTGGTCGCCTCCACCGGCATCGACCGCTCGACCCTGGCCGACATGGTCGCCCGGATGATCGACAAGGGCCTGCTGGCCCGCGAACGCTCCGCCCTCGACGCCCGGGCCAACGCCGTCCGGCTCACCGACACCGGCCGCGAGGCCCTGGAGTCGATCGGACCAAAGACCGCCGCCGCCGACGCCGCCCTGATGGCCCTGCTGCCCAAGGGCAAGCGCGATGGCCTGCTGGAGGCGCTGGAAATCCTGGCGGCTGGCGAGGCCCGCGAGAAGAAGGCCAAGACGCCCAAGGCCGACAAGCCGGCCAAGGCGGAGAAGAAGGCCAAGAAGAAGAAAGAGAAGCTGGCGAAGGCGGCTTAGCCCTCCCTCCCCGAATTGGGGAGGGCAGACGCGCGGTTACGCGCGTCGGGTGGGGAAGTCGGTCACTGACCTTCGAGATCGGGCACCGAGAAGCATAACCGGCGGGGTGTGGTGATCCACTTCCCCACCCGGCGCGCAACGCGCGCCTGCCCTCCCCATTCGGGGAGGGAGGTTCCTAATGCACCGTCGCTGAAGCCGGCATCGCTCGCCGCTGCGTCGCGATCAGGTTCGGCCAGAACACCGAGGTTTCCGGCAGGTCCAGGTCCATCACCGTCGCATGACGATCGTCGACCACCGGGAACAACTGGTGGATCTGGGCGCCCAGCGCTTCGCTGCGCTCGGTCACCTCTTCCGGCGTGACCAGCAGGCCCAGGCGTCCGGCCAGGGCGCCGAGGTCCTTGCGGCTGGTGGCCACGGCGATGAACGGCGAGGCGATCAGCGGCAGGATGATGGGGGCGAACCAGATCGTCAGCTGCGGGGCCAGGATCAGCATGCTGGCGAACAGCAGGCCGGTGTTGATCTCCCAGCGGTGGGCGCGGAAGGCGTCCTTGTAAGAGAGGGTCTCGCCCTCGCGGGTCTGGGTCGACCAGCCGGCGTCGCGGCCCATCAGCACCTCGAAGACGATGCGGCTGTGGCCGACCATCATCACCGGGGCCATGACGGCCGAGTAGGCGGTTTCGAAGGCGGCGCTCTTGAGGATGGCGAAGGCGCCGCCGAACTTGGCGCGCTCCTCCGGCCGGCTCAGGGTCAGGGCCAGGCCCAGCACCTTGGGACCGATCAGCATCAGGACAGTCAGCAGCGAGGCCCAGATGATCGGGTCGTACTTCACCGGGGCCAGCAGGCGCCAGTACTCGGGCATGGTCAGGGTGATCTGCGCCTGGATGCCCAGGCCGACGATCAGCGACAGCAGCCAGATGGGCGAGACCAGATAGCAGAGCATGCCGAAGAACAGCTGCAGGCGGCTGATCGGGTGCAGGCCCGGCGCGAACAGCAGGCCCAGGTGCTGCAGGTTGCCCTGCGCCCAGCGGCGGTCGCGCTTCATGAACTCGATCATCGAGGGCGGGGTCTCTTCGGTCGAACCGTCGAGCACCGGGGTGACGTGCACCGCCCAGCCGCCGCGGCGCAGCAGGGCCGCCTCGACCACGTCATGGCTGAGGATGTGGCCGCCGAACGGCTTCTTGCCCGGCAGCACCGGCAGGCCCGAGCAGGACGCGAACGCCTTCACCCGGACGATGGCGTTGTGGCCCCAGTAGCTGCTCTCGGCGCCGGTCCACCAGGCAAGACCCGCCGAGGCGACCTTGCCGAACATGCGGACGCTGAACTGCTGGGCGCGGGCATAGAGGGTCTCGGCGCCGATGATCACCGGGGTGGTCTGCAGGAGCCCCATGCCCGGGTGGCGCTCCATGGCGTCGACCAGCTTCACGACGGTCTCGCCGCTCATCACGCTGTCGGCGTCGAGGATGATCATGTGCTCGTAGCCGCCGCCCCAGCGGGTGACCCAGTCGCTGATGTTGCCGGCCTTGCGCTCGACGTTCTTGGGCCGGCGACGGTAGTAGGTGGCGCAGCGGCTGCGGGCCCGCAGGGCTGAGAACTGCACGCGCTCCTGGGCGGCGATGGCCTCGTTGGTCGTATCGCTCAGCACGAAGAGGTCGAACCAGTGGGCGACGCCCAGCATGCTCAGCGACCGCTCGATGCGGGCCAGGCGGGCCAGCGTGGCGGCGGGGTCTTCGTTGTAGAGCGGCATCAGCAGGGCGGTCTTGACCCGCGGGGCCGGCACGATGGCCGGGAAGTCGAAGATGTCTTCCTGGCGGTTCTTCAGCACCCAGAAGCCGGCGACGGCGCTGCAGAACCAGGTCGACACCGCCGAGACCAGGACGACGAACAGGCCAAGGCCGATCCCCTCGAGCGGGGTGAAGCCGTCGCGCATGTAGAGCTGCAGCGGGGTGGCGGCGATCAGGGCGGTCAGCAGCCAGCTGGCGGCGAACAGGATGAAGCGGCGGGCGCCGATGTTGGCCGGCGAGGTGACGGGGGCCTTGGCGAGTTTCGGCGCATCGGCGCCGAACGACTGGCGCGGCATGTCCATCGGCGATTCCGGCGGCAGCCAAGGCTCGCCCAGCGGCGCGTACGCACGGTCATCATGCTCGTAGCGCAGGGCGAGATTGCTCGTGCCGTCCATGGGAAAACCGCCGTCAAAAGGTGTCCGTCCCGCCCCGGAGAGCGCGCCAACCGAGTCTCCGGGAGGCTGGTAACGTGATTATCACGGATACGTTATGTTGCGCTGCGATGGAAGCCGGAAAATCGCTTCCAGAGCGATCGGCGCCCAAAAATGCACCGGGTCTGCACGGCTATGACCGGACCGTGACAGTTGCGTGTTCAGAAGATGTCAGAAACGCTTTGTGATTGCGCCAGTCGGTAGAGCCGACGCTCCAGACCATAGGCGGCGATTCCCGTCCAGCCCACCAGCAGGATGGCGAAGGCGCTCTCCCACCAGCCGACGTTCTGGGGGTTCACGATGCCGTACCAGATGCGGTGGTTGGTGATCAGCGCCATCAACAGGTTGATCAGGCTGATAGCGGCCAGGAACAGCTTCATCGGCCCCATCGCCTCGATGCGCCACAGGCCCCAGATCAGGAACAGCGGGGCCAGGATGATGCCGAGGCCGAGGTTGATCAGCAGGTGCCAGGGGTTGGGCCAGGCGATCAGGCTGGAGACCACCATGCCGATCCCGGCCAGCACGAAACAGAGCACGACCCCGCCGGCCGCGACCCGCGAGCCGCCCAGCGCCACCAGCGCCAGGCCGAAGCCGACCCCGGCCACCGCCGCGCCGACGCCGCTGATCAGCACCCCGCCGTTGAACAGCCAGGGATAGCGGGCGGTGGTCCCGCCCAGCTCGCTGAGGAACTGGGTGGCGTTGTTGTAGCCGGGGTAGGCCAGAACCGCCGCCACCACGGCGAGGAAGGCGAAGATGGGCGCGGCGACGGCGATGGCCAGCAGGATGCGGCGGCGACGCCAGCGCTGGCCGGTTGCGAACTGGGCGGCCAGGTCGTCGAGGATCACGCCGTCTGGGCTCCCGCCGGCTCGCCAAGCGGGGCGGCGTCGTTGCGCAGGGCGGCGATCAGCACCAGGCGGGCCGGGCTGGGCTCCGGCGGCGCCTTGGGGCCCAGGGGCTTCAGGCCCCACAGCGGCCGCAGGGGATTGAAACGGCGCACCGCCTCATAGACCGCCAGGCTGCCGGCGAAGGTGATGAAGACGAACAGCGGCGCCTCGATCCAGGCCGGCAGGCCCTGGGGCGCCAGCACGAACAGGGTCAGCACCAGGATGGTCTGGTGGGCCATGTAAACCGGGAAGATGGCGTCGTTCAGATAGCGCTTCACGGCGTTGTCGGCGCCGCGCAGGTGGCGGCTGGCGAAGCCGAGCGCCGCGCAGACCGTGGCCCACTGGTTGACCGCGAACATCGTGTTCTTGACCGAGCCGAAGAAGGCCTCGCCGCCCGGGTGGGCGTGCAGCGCCATCAGGCAGCCGACCGAGACCAGCGCCACCGGCAGGGCGACGAAGCGAAGGCGTTCCAGCTGCGCCCAGATGCCCGCCTGGCCGACGACGAGGAAGCCGAACAGGAAGACGCCCAGCGAGGAGGCGTGATTGTACCAGTCATGCTGGATCTGGTTGTTCAGCCCGAACCAGGGGAACAGCAGCTGGCGCACGACGGCCAGATACAGGATCGGCAGCACCAGCAGCTTCCAGCCGGTCAGCGCGCGCGCCAGCCAATCCTCGGCCCTGGCGATCCAGGCGGGCCGGGTCAGCAGGGCCACGGCCACGAGACTGTAGACGGCGATGTAGAGCACGAACCACAGGTGGTTGATCGGGATGCCGTCGGCCCAGCCCCTGAGGCTGAACTCGCTGATCCACCAGTCGAGGATGCTGCCCGTATAGCCGTCCTTGGCGGTGGTCTCGGCCCAACCCTGCGGCGGCACCAGGAACAGGGTCCCGAATAGCAGCGGCGGCGCCAGCCGCGCGAACCGCTGCTTGAGCACCTCCTTGGCTTCGTACTTGCGGCTCATCAGCCGCAGCGCCGCGCCGGAGACGAGGAACAGCAGGGTCAGGCGCCAGGGCGAGGTCAGGAGGATGACTTCCTCCATGAAACCAAAGCGATGCCGGCTGTTCAGGTGCCAGTCCCAGGGCGTGTAGGCCAGCCCCACATGGTACAGGATCAGCAGGCCCAGCGCGCCGATGCGCAGCCAGTCCAGATCCGCCCTGCGGCTGTTGGATGTGGGGGGAGGGGACACGGGGCGGTCCTATGACGCCCGCGGACGAAAAAGTCCACGTCCGAGGCGGTGTCTGCCCTGACCGATCACACCCCTGATCTCCCGACATCTGGCCGCAAAGGCCCGAAATACCTAGGCGGCGCGGGGGTTCCGCGCCCGGCGATTCGTCATCGCCGGGTCACTATGCCTCAAACCGGACCGCACAATGTGTCCGGCGCGTCACGGGGGGGATCGGACGGGACCGGCCAGTCGTCGGGGGGGAGTGAGGCCGGCCCCGCCCTGGCGGCGCCTTTAAAGCAGGTACGCGCCCCAAGGAGCGCCGCGTTGTCGGAAAGCCGCCGTCTGCTGGACCGGCGTGAGGCTCCCAACAACAGCTACGCAGGCGCGGTCGGGCCGGATCAACGGCGGGGCGAAAAAGATCGCGGCAAATCCAAATCGCCGGCCGGCGCGTATCTGCAGACCATGAGTTACGTCGCCAGCCCGACGCGCCATGGCGCCGTCGCATCTCAAGGGAGCGGGGACGGCGCCCTGCCGGGATCGCGGCCCGGCGCCTGGGGGAGGGGCATGACGACCGATCTGGACCGCGAGCGCCTGAAGCGCGCGCTCGGACAAGTGGCGCGCGGCGACCGGGCGGCCATGGCTGAGCTCTACAAGTCCACTTCCGCCAAGCTCTACGGCGTCTGCCTGCGCATCGTCCGCGACGACGCCCAGGCCGAGGAGGTGCTGCAGGAGGTCTACCTCACCGTCTGGAAGCGGGCCGCCGCCTACGACGCCGCCAAGGCCAGCCCGATCACCTGGCCGGCCGCCATCGCCCGCAATCGCGCCATCGATCGCTTGAGGGCCTCCGGGGCCCGCGTGGTGCGCAGCTCGGGCCCGATCGACGGGGCCCTGGCGCTGGCCGATCCCGGCCCCGACGCTGAGAGCCAGCTGGCCCGGAGCGAGGACAGCCGCCGCCTCAGACGTTGCCTCGACAGCCTCGACCCCGACCACGCCGGCCTGATCCGCCGCGCCTTCTTCGGCGGCCTGTCCTACAGCGACCTGGCCCAGGCGGCCGGCAAGCCGCTCGGCACGGTGAAGACCTGGATCCGCAAGGGTCTGATGACCCTGAAGGTCTGCCTCGAGTCATGAGCGCCACGCCCCCCCATCCACAGGACCTGCGCGCCGCCGAATACGCGCTGGGCGTCCTCGACGGCGCCGCCCTGGCTGAAGCCCAGACCCTGGCGGCCAGCGACGCCAGCTTCGCCGAGGCCGTCGAGACCTGGGAGCTACGCCTCGCCGCCCTGGCCGACGACACGCCCGAGGTCCGCCCTTCCGCCCATGTTTGGGAGGCGGTGCGCCTGCGCCTGCCGCCGGGCGCGGCCAATGACAATTGGTGGAGCAATCTCGATGTCTGGCGCGGCCTGACCGCCGCTTCCATCGCCGTCGCCGCCATCACCATCGGCATTCTGGTCGCCCCAAGCCCGACCCCGGTGGCGCCGCCGCTCGTCGCCTCCGCCCCCTGGACGGCCCTGGTCGCCGCCCCCGACGGCGGACCGGCCCTGGCGGCGATCACGGTCGATGGGGAGTTGAAGCGGATCGTGGTGACGCCCATCGGCTTGACCGAGGAGCAGGCGCGGTCGCTTGAGCTGTGGATCGTGCCGGCCGATGGCGGAGCGCCCCGGTCGCTGGGCCTGGTCAAGGCCGGCGGCGCGACGGTGCTGGCGGGCGTGACCCTGCCGGTCGAGGCCAAGGGCGCCGCGTTGGCGATCTCACGGGAGCCGGAAGGTGGCTCGCCGACGGGCGCGCCAACGGGGCCGATCCTGGGGGTTGGCCCGCTGTCGATCGGCTAACCTCCCTCCCCGACTTGGGGAGGGCAGGCGCGCGTTGCGCGCCGGGTGGGGAATCGGCCACAGAACTCAGATGGCGGGAACCTGCTTCCCCACCCGGCCGGAGCCTGTCCTCGGGCCGGCCGTCGGCCGGACCCGGGGGCGCCACCCTCCCCAAGTCGGGGAGGGAGGACTCGCGCCGTCGTCAGTTCGCCCACATCACATATTCGCCCGTCATGCTCCGCGCCTTGTTCAGCGGCTCATCGATGAAGAACGGCGCCTCGACCAACGCCGGCCACAGCGGCTTGCCAGCCCGCCGGTCCTGCTCGTCCAGCAAGGCCGTCAGCCGCGCCAGCTGCGCCGGCTCCGATGCCGCCAGGTTCTTCTGCTCGGTCCGATCCGCGGCCAGGTTGAACAGCCAGGCCTTCTTCGGCCGCTCCGACAGCTGCAGCTTCCAGTCGCGATCGATCACCGCCCGGTAATGCCCCGAACGGAAGAACAGCGGCCGCGGCGCCGCCTTGCCCGACGCCAGGGCCAGCAGGTCGACCCCGTCGACCTTCGGCCCCACCTGGGCCCCGGCCGCATGGGCGGCGGTGGCGAAGATGTCGATGTGCATGGCGCGGGCCGGGGCGACCTGGCCGGGCTCGACATGGCCGGGCCACTTCAGGAAGAAGGGCACGTTGACGCCGCCCTCGAAGAAGGTCGCCTTCCAGCCCCGGAAGGGCTTGTTGATGCCCGGCAGGCCGATGTAGTTGGCCCCGCCGTTGTCGCTGGTGAAGATGACGATGGTGTTGTCGCTGAGGCCCTGGCGCTCCAGCTCGGCCAGCACCTTGCCGACGTTGCGGTCCAGCGCCCGGATCATCGCCCCATAGACCCGCGTGGTGTGGTCGGGGATGTCGCTCAGCGCCTCATAGTCTTCCCGCGTCGCCTGCAGCGGCGTGTGCGGGGCGTTGAAGGCCAGGTACAGGAAGAAGGGTCGGTTCGCGTTGGCGTCGATCGCCTTGACCGCCTCGTCGCCGAAGTAGTCGGTGACATAGCCCTTGGGTTCGAACGGCTTGCCGCCGTTCCAACGCACCGAATAGGGCAGGTTGGGCCACAGGTATTTGTCGATCGGGTCGAACTCCTGCTTGGAGTTCACGACCTCAGGATCGTTCGGCTTCAGGAACATGCCGGCCCCGGCCAGGATGGCCAGGCTGTCGTCGAAGCCCTGGCCATTGGGCTGCATGGCCGGCGCCTCGCCCAGGTGCCATTTGCCGATGTGAAGGGTGCGATAGCCCTGGGCCTTCAGCGCCTCGGCGATGGTCGTCTCCCCGGCCGGCACGCCCATCTTCTCGACCGGCGGCATCTCCTTGGCGCGGTCGGCGTAGAAGACCGGCTTGATCGGCCCGTCGGACGCGTGGGTCACCTCGCGGGCGAAGCTCTTGGGCACGGCGGTGAATTCGAAGCCGAAGCGGTTGGGATAGCGGCCGGTCATCATCGCCGCCCGCGACGGCGAACAGGTGGCGTTGGCGGCATAGCCGTTGGCGAAGCGCACGCCGGTCCTGGCGATGCTGTCGATGTGGGGGGTCGCCACCTTGCCGGCCACGCCCGTGCCGGTGGCCGTGGTGTCGTTGATGCCCAGGTCGTCGGCGACGATCAGGATGATGTTCGGCGGCCGCTGGCCGGCAGGCGGGGTGGCTGGGCCCCGCGCCCAGGTCACCGGCTGGTTGGGACCGATCGGCTGCTTCAGCCGGCCGATGATGCCGGGCAGGTAGATCTTGAAGTGCTGGAAGCCGGCGTAGCCGCCGACCACCACCACGGCCAGGACGAGCAGGCCGACCAGGGTGCGCTTTTTCATCTCGTTCTCCCCAACTCAGTTCTAGCGGCCGAGCCGCTTGCGTTCGATCTTCGTCGACCCGGCCGGCAGGCTGATCAGGTCGCGGTCCCGCGCCAGCCATAGCGGCCCTTCGTACAGCTTGCGCGCCTGGCCGACGAAAGGCGCGTCCAGCCCCGGCAAGGGCAGGGGGGGGACCAGATGGGTCAGCAGCACGGCCCCCACCTTGGCGTCCCTGGCCTCGCGGGCCACGTCCTCGGGACTGGCGTGGTAGTTGATGATGTCGCCGAGGATCTTGGCGCGGTTCTTTTGGCCGGCACCCGACGCGGCTTTCTGCAGGCGGCGCACCAGCACTGGCGACAGGGCGTCATGGACCAGCAGGTCGGCGCCCTTGGCGTTGGCGACCAGGCCGGCATTGGCCGAGGTGTCGCCGCTGACCACCAGGCTGCGGCCCCTGTACTCGAAGCGGTAGCCGACGGCCGGCTCGACCGGGCCGTGGTCGACGCGGAAGGCGGTGACCTTCAGCCCGCCCTCGTCCAGCACGACGACTGCGTTCTGGCCCTCCGGCATGGCGAAGGCCTGGGCCGCGAAGCCGCCGCCGGACGGCGGGGCGACCGCGGCGCCGTGGTGGCCGGTGCGATAGGTGTTGTCGATGGCGTAGGCCTCGCTGAAGCCGGCGGCGATGCGCTCGACGCCTGGCGGCCCGACCAGCAGCAAGGGCCGGGTGGCAGCGCTGCCGACCCAACGCTGCAGGGCGACGGCGCTGAGGCCATCGAGGTGGTCGGAGTGGAAATGGGTCAGGAACAGCCGGTCGATGCGGCCGGCCGGGATGCCGCCGGCGCTCAGGACCTCGGCCGCGCCCTCGCCGGCGTCGACCAGGAACACCCGCTGGCCGGCGATCACCGTCAGGCAGGGCCCAGCCCGGCTGCGGTCGGGCAGGGGCGAGCCGGAGCCGCAGACAAAGGCGTGCAGCCCGTCCGGCAGGCCGGCGACGGCATCGGCCTTCATGTTGGCGGCCACCGCCCGGTCGCTGAGCTTCAGCGCGATGGGCCCCCGGAACATCCAGGCCCCGCCGAGCAGCAGGAGGACGACAACGGCTGCGATGATCCGCTTCATGCCGCGGCCTCCTTGGCGAACGCGATGAGATCCTGTTCGACCGCCCAAAGACGGTCCTGGCCCCAGTGGCCCGGCAGGTCGCCGACCCGGAACGAGGGCACGCCCCACAGGCCGAGCCCCAGCATCTCCAGGCGATTGGCCTCGGCCATGTCGCGCCAGCTTTCGTCGGCCAGGCCGGCGGCGACGTCGTCGCGGCTCAGCCCGGCCCGCTCGGCCATGGTCCACAGGCCATCGTCCGTGGTGGCGTCGACACCCTCGGAGAAGGCGCCGCCCAGGAAGGATTCGGCGAAAGCCATGCCCTTGCCCAGCGCCATGGCCCGGCCCAGCACCCCCATCCCGCGCTCGACCCCCAGGCCGACCGGATCGACCATGCGGCCAAAGGCGATGCCCTGGCGCATGGCTTCGCGCCAGCAGTCGCGGACGATGTAGACCTGCTTCTCGCGCGGCACCGGCAGGCCGCGCATGACCATCGGCAGCACCGGTTTGAGGCGCAGGGTCGCGCCATGCCGCTCGGCCAGCTCACGCACCCGTCGGGCCGCCAGCCAGGTGTAGGGGCTGCGGAACGAGGCGAAGAAGTCGAGGGTGACCAGGCCGCGCCGCTCCGGCGCAGCGCCCTCCTGCATCAGCCGGGCGACGGGGGCGGCGCCGGGACGCCGATAGGCCGCCAACTGTTCCTCCAGATAGTGCAGCCGGTCGGGCCCCCAGAACCAGACGTCGCCGTGATGGAAGGTGGCCCCCAGGTAGTGGCCGAGCTCCAACCGCCTGGCCTCGCCGGCGCTGAGGGCCTCGGCCGCCGGGGCCAGCGGCAGGCGTTCGAGCGCCCGGTCGTCGCCGCGCCACAGAGCCTCGCCGATAGCCTTGGCGCGGGCGGCGAAGTCCGGCCCGCCGAGCGCCGCCGCCAGGGCCTGCTGGGCGATGGCGGTCTGTTCGGGGCTCGGCTGGCGGGCGTCGGCCGGCAAAGAGAGGTTGTGGGCGGCGGCAAGGCGACCCGCGTCGCGCAGGCTCCAGCCGGCCAGCCGCTCGCGGTCGGGGGCGGCGCTCTCGACAGGGGCGGGAACCAGGAAGACCTCGACAGCGACGTCATAGGCGGCCGCCAGGCGCGGCAACAGCTGCACCGCCAGATGGCTGTAGGGATCGTCCGCCTGGTGGAAATAGCGGACCACGCCGCCGGCCGGTTCACCTGCTGACACCCGTTCCCTCCCGACTTGCGCTCGAGTGACTTGACGCTCTCGAAACTATTGGCACTAATAATGCCAAAATAGGCCAGGCCGTCAAGACGGGAACCAAGATATGAAGCTCGAAAACGCCGTGATGCCCCGCCAGGAACAACTCGTTGGGCTCCTGGGCCTGGGCGGCGACCAGCCGATCCAGATGCTCAACCTTCTGAAATTCCACGACATCGCCCAGTACGACGATCCCGCCGAGCCGAAGATCAGCGGCCGCGAGGCCTATATGCGCTACGGGGCGCCGATGAGCGCCCTGGTCGCCGCCAAGGGCGGGCGGATCTTGTTTTCGGCGGCCATCGACCACCTGGTGATCGGTGAGGTCGGCGAGCTGTGGGACGTCGCCGCCATCATGGAGTACCCCAGTCGCGCCGCCTTCGTGGCCATCGCCACCTCGGCGGAGGTCGCCGCCATCGGCCATCACCGCAAGGCCGGCCTTAAGGGCCAGCTGCTGATCCAATGCAGTCCCACGCCAGGCGCATGATCGCCGAGACTGGACTTCAGGGCGTCGCGGCGGCAATTGCGGGGGCCATGGCCGCCAACACCCCCTCCGCCCCGATCGACGGCCGCCGCCTGCGGGCCGAGGCCAGCCGGGCGCGCATCGTCGCCGCCATGCTGGAGCTGATCGCGGCGGGCAATCCCGCCCCTTCGGCCGAGGCGGTGGCGGAGCGGGCCGGGGTCGGGCTGCGCACCGTCTTCCGGCTGTTCAACGACATGGACAGCCTCTACCGCGAGATGCACGCCATGATGCTGGCCCGGCTGGTCCCGATCGCCGCCGAGCCGGTGGTCGGCGACACCTGGCGGGAGCGGTTGCGGAATCTCATTCATCGCCGGGTGCGCCTGTTCGAGGAGATGATGCCCTTCCAGGTCGCCGCCGACGCCCAGCGCGCCCGCTCGCCCTTTCTGAACAAGGCGCATGAGAGCCTGGTGCGGCTGCAGCGCAGCCTGGCCACCGCCCTGCTGCCCGACGAGATCAAGGCCGACCCGGTGCTGGTCGAGATGATGGACCTGGTGATGAGCTTCGACGCCTGGCGCCGCCTGCGCCTGGACCAGCATCTGTCGACCGAAGACGCCGAAGCGATCGTCGCCGGCCTGGTCGAGCGGGTGGTCGGCCCCTGATGCGGCTCGCCGTTCTCCTGTTGGCTGCCCTGACCCTGACCGCCTGCGGACCGAAGGCCAAGGTCGCCGTCGCCGAGCCGGTCTGCGCCGCCCAGCCGACCGGCGAGGTCGCCCTGAAGGGGGGAACCTTCACCCTCGGGGCCGGGGCCATGCACGATGACGAGGGACCGCAGCGCACCGTCACCGTCGGCCCCTTCTCCATCGACCGCACCGAGGTGACCAACGCGCAGTTCGCGCAGTTCGTGCAGGCCACGGGCTACGTCACCCTGTCCGAACGCGACCCCGACCCGGCCCTCTATCCCGGAATACCAAAGGAGCAACTCAAGCCCTCGTCCCTGGTCTTCGTCGGCGCCGATGCGCTGGGCGACGGCAACCCGGCCCAGTGGTGGCGGGTGATCGACGGGGCCAGCTGGAAGCATCCCAAGGGACCCGGCAGCGACCTGAAAGGCCGCGACCGCTACCCCGTCGTGCACATCGCCTACGACGACGCCCTGGCCTACGCCCGCTGGAAGGGCCGCGACCTGCCGACCGAGGAGGAGTGGGAGTTCGCCGCCCGCGCCGGCCATGCCGCCGCAAAGTACGAATGGGGCGACGCGCCGCTCGACGGGAAAAAGCCCCAGGCCAACACCTGGCAGGGCGTCTTCCCGGCCATCGACACCGGCGCGGACGGCTACAGGGCCCGCGCCGCGCCGGTCGGCTGTTTCCCGCCATCCGCCTACGGCCTCTACGACATGTCGGGCAACGTCTGGGAATGGACCAGCGGCCGCTACCCGGACGGTTCGCGGCTGATCAAGGGCGGCTCCTACCTCTGCGCCGACAACTTCTGCCTCCGCTACCGCCCGGCCGCCCGCCAGCCGGGACCGCCCGACACCGGCCAGAGCCACCTTGGCTTCCGCACGGTCAAGCGCGCTCAATTGGGGTCACCATGATCAAGAACCGCATCACCGAGCTCTTGGGGGTCCGGTACCCCATCGTCCAGGCCCCGATGGGCTGGATCGCCCGCAGCCAGCTGGCCTCGGCGGTGTCGAACGCCGGCGCCATGGGCATCATCGAGACGTCCTCGGGCCAGCTGGACGAGGTCCGCGCCGAGATCGGCAAGATGCGCCAGCTGACCGACAAGCCGTTCGGCGTCAACGTCGCCCAGGCCTTCGTGCGCGACCCCGACATCGTCCAGTTCGTCATCGACCAGGGGGTGAAGTTCGTCTCCACCTCGGCCGGCGATCCGGCCAAATACTGCGGCCAGCTCAAGAGCGCCGGCCTGACCGTCTTCCACGTCGTGCCGTCGCTGAGCGCGGCGCTGAAGGCCATCGAGGCCGGGGTCGACGGGCTGATCGTCGAGGGCGGCGAGGGCGGCGGCTTCAAGAACCCGCGCGACGTGGCGACCATGGTGCTGCTGCCGCTGGTCTGTTCGAAGGTCGATGTGCCGGTCATCGCCGCCGGCGGCATCACCGACGGCCGGACCATGGCCGCCGCCTTCGCGCTCGGCGCCGAGGGGGTGCAGATGGGCACCCGCATGGTTTCGGCCGCCGAGTCGCCGGTGCACGAGAACTGGAAGACCGCCATCGTCGAGGCCAAGGAGACCGACACCGTCTTCCTCAACCGCTTCGGGCCCGGGCCGGCGCTGCGGGCCCTGCGCACGGAAAAGACCACGGCCTATGAGAAGGCCTCGCCCGAAGGCGGCGTCATGGGCGAGTTCGCCAACGCGCTGAAGCTCTATTTTGGCGGCGACATGGAGGCCTCGATCGCGCTGTCGGGGCAGGTCGCGGGGCGGATCGATAGCGTCCGGCCGGTGGCCGACATCATCCGCGACACGGTGCGGGAATTCGAGGAGGTCACGGCGGATCTCGGCAGGCGATACGGCGTTCCGGCCTAGCCCCAATATTCCGATCATCCCGACGAAAGTCGGGACCCAGCTGGCAATCTGTTGAAGGGCTGGCGCTGATCAGTGCTGTTACCTGTACCGCCGTGGACACTGGGTCCCGACTTTCGTCGGGATGATCGGTAGTGGGGTGGGAGCGAAGTCCGCTAAGACGGCCCCGATGTTGTTCCCCATCACCGACCCCGCCGACCCCCGCACCCAGCCCTACCGCGACATCCGCGAGCGTGACCTCGTCGGCCGCCAGGGGCTGTTCGTGGCCGAGGGGGAGGTGGTGCTGAACCTGCTCGCCCGCTCAAGCCGTTTCGAGGCGGTGTCGGTGCTGATCGACCCCCGCCGCCAGGCCAAGCTCGCCGCCGCCCTCGACCTCCTTCCCGAGACGACGCCGGTCTACCTCGCCGACCAGGCGGTGCTCGACGCCATCGCCGGCTTCCACCTGCACCGGGGCATCCTGGCCATAGGCCGGCGGCGCGATCCGCCGTCGGCGCAGACCCTGCTGGCCGGCCTGCCGGAGCGGGCGCTGGTCCTCGTCCTGGTCGGCATCGCCAACCACGACAACATGGGTGGCCTGTTCCGCAACGCCGCCGCCTTCGGGGTCGACGCGGTGCTGCTGGACGCCGGCTGCTGCGACCCGCTGTACCGCAAGGCCATCCGGGTCTCGGTCGGCGGCGTGCTGACCACCCCCTTCGCCTGGTTGGCCGAGGGCGAGGACATCATCGGCCTGCTGGAGCAGGCGCGACTGCAGCCGGTCGCCCTCAGTCCCGCCGGCCAGACGCCCCTGGCCCGCCTGGCCGTCCCGCCCCGCACCGCCCTGCTGGCCGGCGCCGAGGGGCCTGGCCTGCCCGACACGGTCCTGGCCCGCTGCCGGACGGTCAGCATCCCGATGGCGGCTGGCTTCGACTCGCTCAACGTCGCCACAAGCGTCGGCATCGCCCTGCACCACCTGCGGAACTGACGGCGGCGCGCGCCGTTAGCGGAAAATGCTGAAACTCGCCGGTGTCTTCCTCGTCGTCATGATCATCGCGGGCATCCTGGGCTTCGTCGTCGACGTCGCCGGAGCCCTGGCCAAGATCGCCTTCTTCATCTGCCTGATCGGCTTGGCCGGCACGTTGGCCATGAAGTACCTCGGCAAGAGAGCCGGATAGCCGCTGACCTCAGTCTAGCACAGGTCGTGTGGGGATTAAATAAGCGATATCAACGCCTTATATCCAACCGAAGCGCGGCCAAGGACCGTCTTTCGCACGGCTTTTCGAGCGGATTGGACCCACCAGAGACCACCCCGAAAAGGCCGGTCGGCGCCGGTGCGCGACAGGGCTTCAGCCCGGGCCGCGGAATATGTCTAGACATATTGCGGGGCGGACCGCGCCGGCCCGGCGCGACGTGAATCCCGATGCAGAAAAGGCGGCCCCTCGGGACCGCCTTCGCCGCCTCTGATGATCCGCGCGGGACGCAATGTCCCGGAGGCGCCGCGGAGGGCCCCACGCCCCGGCGACCACGAGGTGGCCGCCGTTCACAGGCACTATCAGGCCGAAAACCGGCCGACTCAATCGGCGCAGGTGTCGCGCCGGCCGATTTGGGCGGGGGTGTGGTATCGCCACAACGAGGCTTTGCCGGGACGGCGCTAACGAAAAAGCCCCATTGCCGCCCTAATCCGAGCAAGTCCCCGCCACACCCGCCCATCAGTCTGTCTATGTCGGCTGATCGGCCCCGGTCCGGATCCTGAACAGCCCCCCCAGCCCCCCGCATCGGAAGCTTGGTCAGCCGACACCTTTTCCCCCTTACATCCCCCAAACAACCGTCATCCTAGGGCTTGTCCCTAGGACCCATGTATCCGCCGCACTCACCGTGGGGTGGAGGCGCGGCCGCGCCTCCATGGCAATCGCTTGCGGCGGCTGAACCGTGGGTCCTAGGGACAAGCCCTAGGATGACGGTAGCGGGGGGGTGTTCATCAACCTGAACCCCACACAACAAACCTCTCAGGTTCGTTTCAGGACTGAAATGCTGAACTCCATCTCAGCGTTGTCGCCCCTGACAGCGTGACCCTTCAGATGGAGCGTTCCTGATGAAAAAGATGCTGATGACGGTCGCGGCTGTTGCGACCCTTGGAACCGCCGCCCTGGCCATGCCGGCCGCGGCCCAACCCTACGGTGGCGGTTATGGTGGCGGCTACGGCCATGATCGCGGCGGCTCGATCGACGAGCGCCAAGCCCAGCTGCAGCACCGCATCGCCCGCGCCGAGCAGTCCGGCCGTCTCAACCGCCGCGAAGCCCGCCGCCTGCGCGAGCAGCTGTGGGAAATCCACCGCGTCGAGGCCCGCTACCGCTATGACGGTCGCCTGAACCGCTGGGAACGGTCCGACCTCGACCAGCGCCTCGACCGGCTGGCCTTCCGCGTCCGCCAGGAAGTGCGTGACGACGACTATGACCACGGCGGCTACCGCCGCTACTAGGCGCCGCCAAATGGGCCGCCGTCAGCCCCAATGACGGCTCCTGATGACAGCACCTGGCCCCGGGGTTCGCCCCGGGGTCATTTTCGCGGGGTCATTTCTGATCGACGCCGAGGATGGCGGCCATCACCCTCTTGAGCACCGGCGCCAGCCGCGTCGGGTCGATGTCGCTGTTGATCGAGCGGGACGCCATGCCGTCGAACATCATGCCGATCAGCTCGCTGCGCATCTCGGTCTCTTCCTCGCTCCAGTCGGGGCGGCGGATGCGTTCGCGGAACAGGGCCATCAATTCATGCTCCTGCTCGTCGCGGCGGTGCAGGATGGCGGCGACCTTGGGGTTGCGGGCCGCCTCGGCCAGCACCTCCAGCATCAGGGCGGCGCGCTCGCGGTCCCAGAACTTGTCGATCGCCCCGGCGCAGTTCTCGACCATGTGCTCGGCGAGATCCTCGGAGGTCTCGTAGAACTCGGCGAACTTCTCGCGCTTGTCGGCCAGGTCCTGCTCGACGATGGCCTCGATGATCGCTTCCTTGTTCTCGAAGTAGCGATAGATCTGGCCGACGCTGAGGTTCGCCGCCTTGGCGATCTCGGCCATGCTGGCTCCATGGAACCCCGAGCGGCGGAAGCAGGCCGCCGCGGCGTCCTGGATCTGCTGACGGCGCGCCTCGATGCTCGGGCGCGGGGAGGGGGCGGCGTCGATCATTCTTATCCTTGCTTAGCCGTTGGGCCGCTTGTGCACGTTGCGACAAAAAGGCGCCAGAGGCGGTTGACTTAGGGACAGGCCATATCTAAGTCTGCCTGAACTGAGAATGAACGTTCATTCTCACATTTGTGTGTAGTTAGCAAGGCGTCCTCCCCATGTCCCAGACTCCCCTCCGGACGGCGCCTGCGCGCGCCGCCTTCTCCAATTCGATCCAAGCGGGCGCCATCGCCCTGACCCTGGCGGCGCTGGCCCTCTCCGGCTGCGGCGACGGGGCCGCCAACGCCCAGGGCCAAGGCATGGGCCCGGCCAGCGTCGGCGTCATGATCGCCAGGACCGAGCCGGTCACCCTGAGCACCGAGCTGCAGGGCCGCACCTCGGCGGTGCTGGTCTCCGAGGTCCGGCCGCAGGTCGGCGGCATCATCAAGAGCCGCAACTTCGCCGAGGGCGGCATGGTCCGCGCCGGCCAGCTGCTCTACCAGATCGACCCGGCCACCTATCAGGCCGCCTACGACAGCGCCCGCGCCGGCCTGGCCCAGGCCGACGCCGCCCGCGACTCCGCCAAGCTGAAGGCCGAGCGCTACGGCGCCCTGTCCGCCACCGGCGCGGTCAGCAAGCAGGACAACGACGACGCTCAGTCGGCCTTCCGCCAGGCGCAGGCCAACGTCGCCTTCCAGAAGGCCGCCGTCGACGCCGCCCGCATCAACCTCAACTTCACCCGCGTCACCGCCCCGATCAGCGGCCGCATCGGCAAGTCGACGGTCACCCCGGGCGCCCTGGTCACCGCCAGCCAGCCCGCGGCCCTGGCCACGGTCCAGAAGCTGGACGCCGTCTATGTCGACCTCAACCAGTCCTCGACCGACCTGTTGAAACTGCGCGCCAGCTTCGCCAACGGCCAGCTCGACCAGGCCGGCACGGCCGCCGTGCGGCTGATCCTCGAGGACGGCAGCGAGTATCCGCTGGAAGGCCGCCTGGCCTTCTCCGACGTCACCGTCGATCCGGGCACCGGCTCGATCGGGCTTAGGGCGGTTTTCCCCAATCCGACGGGGACGCTGCTGCCGGGCATGTACGTCCGCGCCCGCCTGACCACCGGCGTCGCCGCCCAGGCCATCCTGGTCCCGCAGATGGCCATCACCCGTGACGCCAAGGGCGCCGCCAGCGTCCTGGTCGTCGGGGCCGACGGCAAGGCCCAGAGCCGCCAGGTCACGGCCGACCAGACCAAGGGCAATCGCTGGGTGGTCACCGCCGGCCTCAAGCCCGGCGACAAGGTGATCGTCGAGGGCCTGCAGTCGGTGCGGCCCGGGGCCCCGGTGAAGGCGCAGGTCGTCACCCAGGTCGCTGTCGCCGACAACACGCCGGCCCGGCCCGCCTCGGCCCAATCTTCGGCCCAGCGCTAGGACCTGCCCCAATGTTGTCGCGCTTTTTCATCGAACGCCCGATCTTTGCCTGGGTGCTGGCTATCATTGTGATGCTGGCCGGCGTCCTGGCGATCCTCAACCTGCCCATCGCCCAGTATCCGACCATCGCCCTGCCGCAGGTCTCGATCAGCAGCGTCTATCCTGGCGCCTCGGCCAAGACCGTCGAGGACAGCGTCACCCAGATCATCGAACAGCGGATGAAGGGTCTGGACGGGCTGGAATACATGTCCTCGACCAGTGACGGTTCGGGCCTGGCCACCACCACCCTGACCTTCAAGGCCGGCACCGATCCCGACATCGCCCAGGTGCAGGTGCAGAACAAGCTGCAGGCGGCCACCGCCCTGCTGCCCCAGGAAGTCCAGCAACAGGGCCTGACCGTCTCCAAGTCGGCCCGCAACTTCATGATGGTCATCGGGCTCTATTCGCCCGACGGCTCCCAGAGCAGCACCGACCTGGGCGACTACGCCGCCTCCACCGTCGTTGACGCCATCAGCCGCGTCGACGGGGTCGGCGAGGTGCAGCTGTTTGGCTCGCAGTACGCCATGCGCATCTGGCTCGACCCGGTGAAGCTGGCGGGCCTGGGCCTCACCCCGGCCGATGTCGCCACCGCCGTGCGGGCCCAGAACGCCCAGGTCTCGGCTGGCCAGATCGGCGGCGCCCCCAGCGCCCCCGGCGCCTCGCTCAACGCCACCATCACCGCCCAGTCCCGCCTGACCACGGCCGACGAGTTCCGCCAGATCGTCGTCAAGAGCCGCGAGGACGGCTCGGTCGTGCGGCTGCAGGATGTCGCCCGCGTCGAGCTGGGGGCCGAGAGCTACCAGTCGGCCACCCGCTTCAACGGCAAGCCGGCCGCCGGCTTCGCCATCCGCCTGGCCACCGGGGCCAACGCCCTGGAGACCTCCGAGCGGGTCAACAAGGAGATGGAAGCCCTCTCCAAGAACTTCCCGGAGGGCGTCTCCTACGCCGTCGGCTACGACACCACGCCTTTCGTCGAGAAGTCGATCGAGGAGGTGGTCAAGACCCTGGTCGAGGCCATGGTCCTGGTCTTCATCGTCATGTTCGTCTTTCTGCAGAACTGGCGCGCCACCCTGATCCCGGCCATCGCCGTGCCCGTCGTCCTGCTGGGCGTCATGGGCGTGCTGCTGGCGCTGGGCTACTCGATCAACACCCTGACCATGTTCGCCCTGGTTTTGGCCATCGGCCTCCTGGTCGACGACGCCATCGTCGTGGTCGAGAACGTCGAGCGATTGATGAGCGAGGAGGGCCTCAGTCCCAAGGAGGCCACCAAGAAGTCGATGGCCGAGATTTCCGGGGCCCTGATCGGCATCGCCGCGGTGCTGTCGGCGGTGTTCGTGCCGATGGCCTTCTTCGGCGGCTCGCAAGGCGCCATCTACCGCCAGTTCTCGGTGACCCTGGTGACGGCCATGCTGCTGTCGGTGCTGGTCGCTCTGATCCTCACCCCCGCCCTGACCGCCACCCTGCTCAAGCCCGTCAAGAAGGGCCACACCCTCTCCGAGCGCGGCGTCTTCGGCTGGTTCAACCGCACCTTCGACCGTGGCCGCGACCGCTATGAGGGCCTGGTCGGCTCGGTGATCCGCCGCGGCGGCCGCTACCTGGTCGCCTTCGGGGCCATCATGGTGGTCATGATGCTGCTGTTCGTGCGGCTGCCGACCTCCTTCCTGCCGGACGAGGACCAGGGCCTGATGCTGACCCTCGTCCAGCTGCCGGCCGGGGCCACCCAGGATCAGACGGTCGACGTCCTCAAGAAGGTCGAGCACCACTTCCTGGTCGACGAGAACCAGGCCGTGCAGTCGATCTTCACCGTC
The DNA here is from genome assembly GCF_058809015.1 of Caulobacter sp. GW821-FHT11A05. Taxonomy (NCBI): domain Bacteria; kingdom Pseudomonadati; phylum Pseudomonadota; class Alphaproteobacteria; order Caulobacterales; family Caulobacteraceae; genus Caulobacter; species Caulobacter sp. GW821-FHT11A05. Next base: position 422,089 of record NZ_JBXASF010000002.1, read on the forward strand.
GCCGGCTTCAGCTTCGCCGGCAACGGCCAGAACGCCGGCATCGCCTTCCTGCGGCTGAAGGACTTCGACGAGCGCAATTCCAAGAAGCTGCGCGCGCCGGCCATCGCCGAGCGGGCCTTCGGCGCCTTCTCCCAGATCCGCGAGGCCATGGTCTTCCCGATCGTGCCGCCGGCGGTGAACGAGCTGGGCAACGCCTCGGGCTTCGACCTGCAGCTGAAGGACGTCGGCGGCGTCGGCCATGAGGCCCTGATGGCTGCCCGTGGCCAGCTGCTCGGCATGGCCGCGCAGGACAAGACCCTGGTCGGGGTCCGTCCCAACGGCCTGGACGACACGCCGCAGCTGCGCATCGACGTCGACCAGTCCAAGGCGTCCGCCCAAGGCCTGTCGATCGCCGAGGTCAATTCGACCATCTCGGCTGCGCTGGGCGGGGCCTACATCAACGACTTCGTCGATCGCGGCCGGGTCAAGAAGGTCTACATGCAGGCCGACGCCCAATGGCGCGGCAGCCCTGAGGACCTGACCCAGATCCAGCTGCGCAACGGCGCCGGCCAGATGGTCCCGCTCAGCGCCATCGCCACCGTTGGCTGGACCTACGGCCCGCCGAAGCTGGAGCGCTACAACGGCGCCCCCTCGGTCAACATCCAGGGCTCGGCCGCTCCCGGCCACAGCTCCGGCGACGCCATGAAGTCGATGGAGAGCCTGATCGCCAAGCTGCCGCCCGGCATCGGCTACGAATGGACCGGCCTGTCGCTACAGGAACGGGAGTCCGGGGCCCAGGCGCCGATGCTCTACAGCCTGACCGCCTTGCTGGTCTTCCTGCTGCTGGCCGCCCTGTACGAGAGCTGGACCATCCCGCTCGCCGTGCTGCTGGCCGTGCCGCTGGGCATTCTGGGGGCCGTGGTGGCCACCAGCGTCCGGGGCCTGGACAACGACATCTACTTCCAGGTCGGCATCCTGGCGACCATGGGTCTGGCGGCCAAGAACGCCATCCTGATCGTCGAGTTCGCCCGAGAACGGATGGCCAGGGGCGAGGAGCTGGTCGAGGCGACCCTGCATGCGGTGCGTATCCGCCTGCGGCCGATCCTGATGACCTCCCTGGCCTTCATGTTCGGCGTGCTGCCGCTGGCCATCGCGACGGGAGCCGGCTCCGGCGCCCAGAACGCAGTCGGCACCGGCGTCATCGGCGGCCTGCTGGCGGCGGTGGTCCTCGGCCTGGTCTTCGTGCCGCTGTTCTTCGTCGTCATCGAGCGCCTGTTCGATCGCAATCTCAGGAAAAAGGAAGAGGCCCCCTCGGACGATGCCGCCCCGGTCGCCCCTTCGATTGAAGGAACCCCGGCATGAGCCGCTCCCTGATCGCCGCCATCCTGATGGCGTCCACGGCCCTTTCGGCCTGCACCCTGGCGCCGGCCTATGAAAAGCCGGTGCTGCCCATCGCCCAGGCCTGGCCGGACGGCAATGCCGCCGGTCAGACGACCAGCGCCGCCGATCTGGCCTGGAAGGAGGTCTACCAGGACCCCCGCCTGCAGGGCGTCATCCAGCTGGCCCTCGAGCAGAACCGCGACCTGCGCGTCGCCGTGCTGAACATCGAGCGGGCCCGGGCCCAGTACCGCGTCCAGCGTTCGACCCTGCTGCCGACCGTCGACGCCGGCGTTTCCGGCTCGAAGGGCCGTACGCCCGGAGAACTCTCCGGCACGGGCTCGGCGGTCGACACCGAGAGCTACAGCGCCAGCCTGGGAATCACCGCCTATGAGCTGGACCTGTTCGGCCGGGTGCGCAGCCTCAACGCCGCCGCCCTGCAGAGCTACCTTGCCACCGCCGAGACCCGCCGGGCGGTGCAGATCAGCCTGATCGCCGAGACCGCCACCGCCTGGACGACGCTGGCCGCCGACCAGGACCTGCTGACCGTCTCGCAGAACACGCTGAAATCCAGCGAGGAGTCCCTGGCCCTGACCAAACGGCGTCAGGAAGGCGGCGCCGCCAACCTGCTGGAGGTGCGTCAGGCCGAGACCCTGGCCGAACAGGCGCGCGGCGACCTCGCCGCCGCCCAGGCCCAGGTCGCCCGGGATCGCAACGCCCTGACCCTGCTGGCCGGGGCCGAGGTTCCGGCGGGCCTGCTGCCGCAAGGCGACCTGCAGCACCTGGCCATCCGCCACGACCTGCCGGCCGGCGTGCCGTCCGACGTGCTGGCCCGTCGCCCCGACGTGCTGGCCGCCGAGCACAATCTGCAGGGGATGAACGCCAACATCGGCGCCGCCCGCGCGGCCTTCTTCCCGCGCATCACCCTGACCGCCAGCGCCGGCTCGGCCAGCAGTGAGCTGTCAGGCCTGTTCGGCAGCGGTTCGGGGGCCTGGAGCTTCGCCCCGGCCATCAGCCTGCCGATTTTTGACGGCGGAGCCAACGCGGCAAATCTCAGGGTTGCAAAAACCGACCGCGAGATCGCCCTCGCTCAGTATGACAAATCGGTCCAGACGGCCTTTCGCGAAGTGGCCGATTCTCTTGCCGTTCAGGCGACGCTCAACAGGCGACTCGAGGCGGCGACTCGCCTGTTAGTGGCCGCGCAAGACGCCGAGCGGCTTTCAAGAATCCGCTATGAGCAGGGAATAGACAGCTATCTGGTCTTGCTAGATGCCCAAAGAACCAGATACAGCGCTGAGAAGGCTCTGGTTGCGCTATGGCTTGTGAGGGCGCAAACTTCAGCCACACTGTACAAGGCGTTGGGGGGTGGAACGGACTCCTTGAACTAATACCCAATTCGAATCCCGCCTGGGTCCCCCCCAATCCGACCTTAGGCGGGCGTCAACGGCGCATCCCCCCGCGCCTTGACAAGAAGGGGCGCACCACCCCCCCGGTGCGCCCCTTCGCCTTGTCTGGATACCGGCATGGCGGCCGGCGGGGTTTCCAAAAACCTAACCACAAGTTGTCGAACGTTGGTCGACGACTCGACGTACGGCCTTAAGCTACTTGCCGATGTGGGCGATGCTGGCGATCTCGACCAGGAAGTCGGGCCGCACCAGGCCGCAGACGATGCAGAACCGGGCCGGCTTGTCGCCCGGGAAATACTCCGCATAGACCTTGTTCATCGCCGCGTAGTCGGCCCAGTCCTTCAGGAAGATGTGGTTCATGGTCACGTCGTCCATGGTCCCGCCGGCCGTCTCGATCACCGATTTGATGGTTTCCAGCACCTGCCGCGTCTGGCCCTCGGCGTCACCGACGTGGGCGACGTTGTTGTCCTTGTCGAAGGCCAGGGTGCCGGAGACGTAGACCACCCCATCGGCCAGGGTGCCGGGCGAGAAGGGGGCGATCGGGGTGACGGTCCCGGGCGGGGTGATGACTTTCTTGGGCATGGCTTGTCCTTGTGAGGTTCAGGCGGGCGGGGTCTGGCGGATCGCCCCGCAGAAGTCGGCGGTGTTGCTCACCCAGCCGAAGAACTTCTCGACATTGTAGACGGTGGCCTCCTGCAGGAAGGCCGGGCCCGCCTGGTGGACGGCGTCCTCCAGCATCACGCTGAAATACTCCAGGTGGAAGGCGTCCCGCAGGGTCGATTCCACGCAGACGTTGCTGGCGATGCCGACGAACACCAGGTTGCGGATGCCCCGCGCCCGCAGCACCGAGTCCAGCGAGGTGTTGAAGAAGGCGCTGTAGCGCGGCTTCTGGATGACGATGTCGCCGGCCTGAGGCTTGAGCGCCTCGACCAGCTCATAGTCCCAGCCGCCCTTGGCCAACAGCTGGCCCTCCAACTCCGGCTTCTCGCGCATGGTCTTCAGGGCGTTCGACTTCCACCAGTTGGGCGACCCCTCGCCGCCGGCCTCGACGTAGTCCGGATCCCAGCCGTTCTGGAAATAGACCACCTGCACGCCCGCCGCCCGCGCCGCCTCGCAAGCCTGCCCGATCTGGCCGATCACCGCCGCCGCCCCGCCGATGTCGAACCCGGCCTTGTCGAGGTACCCCTCGGGCGAGGCGTAGGCGTTCTGCATGTCGACGACGATCAGCGCCGTGTCCTTCGGCGACATCGGCACCGCTTCCGGCCGGGCCGGCAGCATCACCGCCCCCGGCCGCGCCTGCGCCATCGATTGCGGGCGATCACGCAGGGAGGACATCGCTCACCACGTCCCGCCGGGTCTTCATCAAGGGCTGGATGCGCTGGCCGAACTGGTCGAGCCCGACCAGGAAGTCGTCGAAGGTCAGCAGCACCCCGGCCGCGCCCTCGACCTCGGCGATCTCGTCCATCAGCCGGGCGACGGTCTCGTACGATCCCACCAGCGTGCCGATATTGAGGTTCATCGCCGACGGCGGCCGGCTCATGTAGATGGCCGAGACGTCCAGCGCCCCGCGCGGATCGGCCTCGCCCTGGTGGTTCATCCAGGCGATGGCGTCGAGGTCCGCACCCTTCTTGTAGGTCTCCCACTTCTCCATCGCCGCCTCGTCGGTCTCGTCGGCGATGATCATGAAGAGGAGCAGTGCGCCGGTGTTGGACCCGGCCTTCTTGGCGGCGGCCACGTTGCGGGCCACGGCCTCGGCGCACTTCTTCGGCTCGTTCAGCCCCATGCCGAAGCAGAAATTGTAGTCGGCGTGCTTGGCGGCGAAGTCGACGCCGGTCTGGCTCTGGCCGGCGCAGACGATCTTGATGTCGACCTGCGGCTTGGGCAGCAGCTTGCAGTCCTTCATGGTGAGGAACTCACCCTTGAAGTTCGACTCCCCGTCGCGCCACAGCTCCTTCATCACCGTCACGTACTCGGCGCAGAAGTCGTAGCGATTGAGGAAGTGGCGCTCGCCCGGCCAGATATCCATCTGGTCGTACTCGGCCTTCTGCCAGCCCGAGACGATGTTGATCCCGAAGCGGCCGTTCGAGATCGAATCGATGGTCACCGCCATCCGCGCCGCGATGGGCGCGGGAATGGCCAGCACCGGCACCGAGGCATAGAGCTTGATCTTGCTGGTCACGGCCGCGAGGCCCGCCATCAGGGTGAAGCTCTCCAGGGCATAGTCCCAGAACTCGGTCTCGCCGCCGAAGCCGTGCAGCTTGATCATCGAGAGGGCGAAATCCAGCCCGTACTTCTCGGCCTTCAGGGTGACCTGCTTGTTCAGCTCGAACGTCGGCATGTACTGCGGCGAGGTCGCCGACATGATCCAGCCGTTGTTGGCGATCGGGATGAAGACGCCGATGTCCATAGGTATGCCTGCCCTCGAATTCAGTGGGCGGGCATGAGGCGCTCTGTTTGCTGAAATTGGCAAGAGGGGAGGGCCATCCCCGTCCCTTCTCCCGCTTGTCGGGAGAAGGTGGCCTCCGAAGGAGGTCGGATGAGGGCAGCGCCAGCGCCCGGTGACTAGCGCTTGCGCACAAACACCGTCCCGGCCGAATACCCCGCCCCGAAGCTGCAGATCAGCCCCGTGTCCCCCGCCCCGAACCCGTCATGGTGCAGGTGGAAGGCGATGATCGAGCCGGCCGAGCTGGTGTTGGCGTAGTCGTCCAGGATGATGACGTTCTCGCCGGGCTCGGGATCGCGGCCCAGCACGCGTTTGCCGATCATCTCGTTCATGTTGATGTTGGCCTGGTGCAGCCACATCCGCTTCAGCCCATGCGGATCGACGCCGATGTCGCCGGCATGCTCGACGATCATCTCGGCGACCATCGGCACCACCTCGCGGAACACCTTGCGGCCCTCCTGCACGAACAGCTTGTCCCTGGCCCCGATGCCCTCGGGCGCGGCGCGGTTGAGGAAGCCGAAGTTGTTGCGGATGTTGTTGGAGAACACCGTCTTCAGCCGCGTACCCAGGATGTCCCAGCCCTGGCCGGCGGGCGTATCCTCGGCCCGCTCGACGATCACGGCGGTGGCCACGTCGCCGAAGATGAAGTGGCTGTCGCGGTCGCGGAAGTTCAGGTGGCCCGAACAGATCTCCGGGTTGACCATCAGCACCGCCCGCGCCGAGCCGCTGGCGATAAAGTCGGCCGCCGTCTTGATGCCGAAGGTGGCGCTGGAACAGGCGACGTTCATGTCGAAGGCGAAACCCTCGATGCCCAGCGCCTGCTGCACCTCGATGGCCATGGCCGGATAGGCCCGCTGCATGTTCGAGGCCGCGCACAGCACCGCGTCGATCTGGGACGCATCCTTGCCCCAGGCCTCGATCGCCTGCCGCGCCGCCTTGACCGCCATCTCGGCCAGCACCGACAGCTCCTCGTTGGACCGTTCGGGGATGCGCGGGGCCATGAACTCCGGGTCGAGGATGCCGGCCTTGTCCATCACGAAGCGGGCCTTGATGCCCGAGGCCTTCTCGATGAACTCCGGCGAGGAGGGCGCCAGGGCCTCGACCTCGCCGGCGGCGATGGCGTCCGCGTTGCGGCTGTTGAAGCGCTCGACGTAGCTGTTGAAGGCCTCGACCAGCTCGGTGTTGGAAATGCTCTGCTCGGGCGTGAACAGCCCGGTGGCGGCGATGACGGCCTGATGCACGATGGATGCTTCCCGACGCGGATCCGTCCGGACCCGCCCTGTTGTTGCTTGCCCGCTAGATAGCACGGGCGGGGCCGGCGTCATCCCCGCACGCGCCAGGCCTTTCGCCGAACAGGGTGTGTGCTTTCGCCGCAACGAAACAGGTTAGCCGCAATCCAAACCCTGAACCGCCGTTGCGCCGCCGCGTTTGCACCATACCTAAACAAGGGCAGGAGGGGTCCTAAAGTACGAAATGAAGTCAGGAGTATAGAACAATGAAATCTCTCATCATCGCCGCTGCCTCGGTCGCCACCCTCGCCATTGCCGCCCCGGCCATGGCCCAGGACCTCAGCCCGACCTGGTACGGCACCATCGGCGGCGCCAACGTCAATGTCGAAGACGCAAACCTCGGCGCCGTGCAGGGCCGCGTCGGCGCCCGCTTCGGCCAGTATTTCGGCGTTGAAGGCGAACTGTCCGGCGGCGTCACCGACGACTCGACCAGCATCAGCGGCATCCCTGTCGACGTCGATCTGAACTACTCGGCCGGCGCCTTCGCCGTCGGCTACCTGCCCGTCTCGCCGAAGGCCGACATCTTCGCCCGCGTCGGCTACGCCAAGTCCGAGTTCGACATCTCCGGCGCCGGTTTCACCGGGTCCGGCGAGACCGACGGCGTCGCCTACGGCATCGGCGGCCAGTACTTCTTCAGCGACAAGGACGGCGTCCGCCTCGACGTCACCCGTCACGACACCGATGACGGCGAAGCCGACGTCGTCGGCCTGAGCTACGTCCGCAAGTTCTAGGACAGCGCCAGCCGTCGCGGTTTTCCGCGACCTTGTGGAACAGGCCCCCGCCCTCCGGCGGGGGCCTTTTTCATTGACGCCGCCGCCCAGCCCGTCAGAGTCCGCGCCCGGGGCACGGAGCGTCTGAAGTGAACGGCATGCTGATACAGCTGATCGGCTCGGCCGTGGCGGTCGCCGCCATGGTCGGCCTGACGGCCTGGGCGAGAATCCCGCGCCCGACTGAGCCCCTCGACGAGCCGACCGCCCGCCACCTCCTCGACACCGACTATCCTGGCTATCCCATCGACGCCGTCTGGATCGCCGCCGACGGCCTGGGCGCCATCGCCCGCAGCGGCGACCACGCACTGGTCCTCGCCCAACTCGGCGACAGCTGGGTGACCCGCGACATGGCCTGGGACGCGGCCATCGCCTCGCCGATCCGCGGCGGCCGCGTCCGCCTGCGGACCGCCGACCCCGCCGCCCCCAAGCTCTCGCTGGCCGTCAGCGGCGTCACTCCCTGGCCGCCCCAGGCGCCCGAAGGCCTGATCGCAGCATGACCCTCAGCCCGATCGAGCCGGCCTTCAATCCGGTCACCTACGCGATCCCGCTGTTCGTCCTGACGATCATCGGCGAAATCATCCTGACCAGGTGGGGGAAAATCAAAGCCGCCTATGAGGCGCGAGACACGGCAACGTCCCTGCTGATGGGTCTTGGAAGCTCCGTCGCTGGTGGCTTGCTGGAGGGCAGCATCGCGCTCGTCGGCATTTGGATCTGGGATAACTACCGCTTTTTCGACATCGGCATGACCGCCATCTGGGCCTGGGTCGCCATCTTCTTCCTCGAGGACCTGACCTACTACTGGTTCCACCGCCTCAGCCACGAGCGCCGGTTCTGGTGGGCCAGCCACGTCAACCACCACTCCAGCCAGCACTACAACCTGGCCACCGCCCTGCGTCAGACCTGGACCGGCGGCGTCGCCGGCACCTGGCTGCTGTGGCTGCCCATGGCCCTGATCGGCTTCCCGCCGGCCATGATCGCCATCCAGAAGGGGATCAGCCTCGTCTACCAGTACTGGATCCACACCGAGGCGATCAAAAAGATGCCGCGCTGGTTCGAGGCGGTGTTCAACACCCCGTCCCATCACCGCGTCCACCACGCCCGCAACGCCCGCTACCTCGACGCCAACTACGCCGGCATCCTGATCATCTGGGACCGGATGTTCGGCACCTTCATCCCCGAGACCGACGCGGAGCCGCCGCGCTACGGCCTGGTCAAGAACCTCGGCGATTTCAACATCCTGCGGGTGGCCTTCCACGAGTGGATCGGCATCGGCAAGGACCTCGCCGGCTCGCGGTCGGCGCGGGAGGTGCTCGGCTACCTGTTTGGACCGCCGGGCTGGAGTCCCGATGGCTCGCGGGAGACGTCGAAGACGCTGAAGGCCAAGTGGGTCGAGCGTCAGAAGGCGGAAGCAGAGGCTGAAGCCGCGCCCCCGATGGCGGCGGAGTAGGGCTCACACCCCACCCCCACACACCGAAGGCGGTCACGGAGCCGGCGGAGTAATTTCGGGGACACAATACTTAATTCGCCCACCGGTCTTGCCGCTCAAGCGTGAAGGGTCGAATTAAGTATTGTGTCCCCGAAATTGCGGCGGGCCGCTCCTCTGCGTCAATCCCGAACCCCCGGCAAACTCAGCCCCAGCGCCGGCCGCGCCTGCAACTCCTCGCGCCGGAACCGGAACAGCTCGGCCGGCCGCCCGCCGGTCTCGGCGTCCATCCGCCCCAGCCCCTCGACCAGACCCGTCCGCTCGACCACCCGGCGGAAGTTCTGCTTGTGCAGCGGGATGCCGGCGATGGCCTCGACCGTCTTCTGCAGCGCCGACAGGGTGAACTCCGCCGCCATCAGCTCGAACACCACCGGGCGGTACTTCAGCTTGCCCCGCAGCCGCCCCAGCCCCGTCGCCAGGATCCGCCGGTGGTCGCTGATCATCGGCTCGCCCAGCGCCGCCGAGATCGCCGCCGGCTCGGCCGGGTCGCGCCCGTCGGCCCGGGCCGCGTCGCGCGCCGCCTCCGGCGCCAGTCCGGCCTCGTAGAGCAGCTCATAGCGCTCCAGCACCCGCTCCTCGTTCCACGGCGCCCCGTCCAGGGCGAAGGCCAGCCTGGCCCGCGCCGCCCGCCCGGCGTCGTGGCCGGCCCAGGCCATCAGCGCCGGCCTTATCCCCTCATCGATCAGGTCCGGCCGGCCCCGGCGCCAGTCCTCCCAGGGAAAGAACCGCGACCACGAGGCCCAGACAGTGTCGCCCGCCAGCCCGCCGCTGGCCGAGGGGGTCAGCGCCAGATAGCCCACCGACACCACCCGCGCCGCCCCGGCCCCGACCTCGGCTCTGGGCGCTTCGCGGCCCCGGTCGCCAAAGGTGTAGAGCTGCTCGACATAGCCCAACTCGAACCCGGTCTGGCTCGACACGAACTGGCGCAGCGCCAGTTCGAAGGTCCGGTCCCGCTCCGGCGCGAACGGCCCGAACGGCAGCGCCGCCGCCTCCTGCGGCCGCACGGTCAGCACCACCGCCTCGCTCTCGCGGATGGCGACGATGACGGCGGACAGGCCGATGACGACGGACGGGTTCATGGGGTGGTGGTAGCAGTTCCTCCCCCATCGGGGGAGGGGGACCGCCGCCGAAGGCGGTGGTGGAGGGGGTCCCCACCGATGGCGGCGGCCGAACCCCCGAAAGCTGCCGCTGGCATGGGGAGCGGACCCCCTCCGACCGCCGCTGCGCGACGCCCACCTCCCCCGATGGGGGAGGAACTAGTACCGCGACGCCATCTCGAACGGCGCGCCCGGGTACACATACACCCCCCGCCCGATCCCCTGCACCGCCTCGACCATCCGCCCGCCGCGTCCCATCACGTCGTCGGCCAGCCGCACGATCAGCGGGTTCGGCGTCGCCCCCGGCGAGGCCTTGCGCAGCGTCCGCGCGATCTCCGCCTCATCGGCTCTGGGATTGCGCGCGCAGGCGACGATGAAGGCGCTCGCCGTCGACCGACTGACCCCGGCCCAGCAATGCACCAGCATCGGATCGCGCCCGTCCCAGGTCCCGGCGAAATCGAGGATTTTTCGCACCAGTCCCTCGTCAGGCAGCGTCTCGCCGGCCGTCTGTTCCCAGATGTCGTGCACGATCAGCTTCAGGTGCCGGTCCGGATACAGCGCCCGGGGCGCCTGGCTCATCAGCCCCTCTTCCAGGAGGGTGATGACGTGCGACGGCTTCTTCCACTTGATGACCGTCGGCGCGTCCCGCAGCGGGCTGACAATAATCGTCATTCGGTGCTGAAGGCCTGCGGTGTCCGCTCATAGCCGGCCGCTTCCGACAGCAGATGGAAGCGCGCCACATAGCGTTCCTGCGCCTCGCCCGGCGGCTGCGGATGGATGACCAGGCTGTAGCCGGCCGGCGGGGCCCCGAAGATGCTCAGGCTCTCCTCGACCGTGAATCCGGCCAGCTGGGTCGCCTCGAAATAGGCGCAGGCCCGGTCGGCGGTCTTCAAGAGCTTCTTGATGTTCTGCGGCGTCTTGGCCGGCAGGCCGAAGCGGGCGTGGATGGCGTGCTCCAGCCGCTCCTCGAACTCCTTGTAGCTCACGCCCAGCGCCGCCTTGAACGGGCTGATCATGTCGCCGATCACATACTCCGACGCGTCGTGCAGCAGCGCCGCCAGCCGCCAGCGCGGAGCCAGATCCGGCTGGATGTGGGCGGCGATCTCTTCGACCACGAGGGAATGCTGGGCCACCGAGAAGCCGTGCTCGCCGATCGTCTGGCCGTTCCAGCGGGCCACCCGGGCCAGGCCGTGGGCGATGTCCTCGATCTCGATGTCCATCGGCGAGGGATCAAGCAGGTCCAGGCGGCGCCCCGACAGCATCCGCTGCCAGGCTCTGGGTTGCTTGCCGCGCGGCCCGTTGGCCATCTCGCCGTTCCTCTCGTCGAACAATCGGGAACGTTCAACTGGAGCATCGCTTGACAAAGATCAACGACAGGAACGGGGTAGCGGTCACATTCGTTGGTCTACACATGGAGATGACTGCATGAGTTGGGCCCGTATCATGGCGCCTCTGGCCGGTGGCGCAGGTGATGAACAGGTGCTGGCGGCCGCCGCCGCCATCGCGACGCCGTTCGGCGCCGAACTGGCCGCCGTCCACGCCCCGGCCGACGTCGCCGACCTGATGCCCTGGATGGGCGAGGGGTTCATGGGCGGGGTGCAGATCACCGCCATGGACAGCCTCAAGGAGGCCGCCGCCGAGGGCCAGCGCGCCGCCCAGGCCGCCGTCGCCGCCTGCGGCTACGCCAAGACCCGCTTCGTCAGCCTCGAGACGCCGGTCTGGGCCGGCCTGTCGATGGAAGGCCGCCTCTCCGACGTGGTGGTCTTCACCGACGAGGCCGCCCGCGGCCGCGGCCCCCTGGCCGAGGCCTTCCAGCAGACAGTCGCCGACGAACAGCGGCCGACCATCGTCGCCCGTCCCGGCCTGGCCGTCGGCGGCGTCGTCGCCGTGGCCTGGGACGGCGGCAAGGAGGCCAGCCGCGCCGCCCGCACCGCGCAGCCGCTGCTCGAAAAGGCCAGCCGCGTGGTCATCCTCTGCGCCCCGGCCGCCTCGTCGCGCAATTTCGAGGGCGGCCGGCTGCAACAGTTCTTCGCCGATCGCGGCGTGGCCTCGGAGGTCGAGGTCATCGCCGAGAACGGCGACGCCGCCCCCCTGCTGCTGGACGCCTGCAAGCGTCTGGGGGCGGGTCTGCTGGTGGCGGGCGCCTTCGGGCACCCGCGCCTGCAGGAGTACATCTTCGGCGGCACCACCCGGACGCTGCTCAACAACGACGGTCCGTCGCTCTTCCTCTCACATTAGCTTTCAAACCGGAGAAACAGGCATGACCCTGTCCCGCATCATCATGCGCCTTGCCCGCAATCCGGGCACCGAATTCGCCGATGGCGACGACCACCGCGGCTACACCCTGACCGCGCCGCTGACCGACGACGGCATGCTCGACCCCGAGGCCTTCGGCAAGGCCAAGGCCGACTGCACCGTCCGCCGCTTCGCCCCCGACGAGGACGCCACGACGGGCCGTTTGGCCCGCCGCCGCGACAACTGGTATTTCGACTACGACGACCAGGACGACACCGACGACGAGGCCGTCCACAAGCTCGGCCAGCACCGTTTCGCGGTCGGGGAGTATGTGTCAGTGGCCGACGAGGACGGCCGCCTGCTGGCCTACAAGGTCACCGACGTGCAGCCGGTGAGCTGAGGTCCAACCAATATCCGGAGGGGGCGGTCCTTCAAAGGACCGCCCTTCGTGATCACTCCCCGAACTGCTTGCGCACCAGCGAGGTCGCGTCCCGGAACAGGTGCTTGGCCTCGCCGTCGGCGTCGCTTGGGCTCTTCGACTTGACGATGGCCACGACCAGCGGCCCGCGCTTGGGGCCCTGGGCCTCGTAGCCGGCGACAGTCCATTCGGCGCCCGCCGCCTGCGTCGTCTTCACGAAGGTGCTGCGGTAGCCCTGCCTGCGCTTGCCGCCCAGCGAGAAGCCGCCATCGTTGATGCTGGCGTGACCATCGGAGGTGTCGATGTTGAAATCGCCCTCGTCGTCACCGCGCCAGCGCTCGCGCACGATGCGGACCTCGTTTTCCTTTTCGTTGGCGTTGATCTCGATGCCCATGACCTTGACGTGGGCGTTGTCGCCGTCGGCGTTGACGGTCAGGCCCGGCATCCGCACATGGGCCTTGTCGACGCCGTCGCCTTCCTCGGTCTCGACTGACAGGCCGGGCATGGAGACCTTTTCCTTGGTCGTGGTCTTCTTCTCGACCACCGGAGCCGGCTCGCCCGGCTTGGCCGGGGGCGTCGGGGTTTCCGGTTCGACCAGCGTGGCGGGGAACAGACCCTTCACCTCGGCCTCGATCGGCTCCAGCGCCTTGGACGGGTCGTTGCTGACCGCCACCAGCCGCAGGGTCACGTCCGAGCCGTCGCCGGCGTAGGTGCAGCTCAGCCCATCGGCGGCCACGGCGGTGCGCTTCAGGTTGCCTTGCGTTTCGGGGCAGTCGAGCTTGCTCACCACCTTGAGCGCCTCGCGCTCGGCCTTGCGGGCCCGGTACTCGGACCGGCTTTCGCAGGCGCCCAGCGCGAGGAGGATGGCGCCGCAGCCCACGGCGGTCATCAGCTTGGTTTTCATGTTGCTCTTAGCCTTTTGAAATAGCGACGGCCTCACCCGTGAAGGTGAGGCCGCGCCAATCAATTCGCCAGTGAATTCGCGGTAACCGCTATGGTCTCGCCAGAACTACTGCCCCGGCCGCGTCGCCCCTTCGCGCCGGGCCAGGAAGGCCAGGCGTTCGAACAGGTGGACGTCCTGCTCGTTCTTCAGCAGGGCGCCGTGCAGCGGCGGGATCAGCTTGGTCGGGTCCTTTTCCTTCAGGACGTCCTCGCCGATGTCCTCGACCATCAAGAGCTTCAGCCAGTCGAGCAGCTCGCTGGTCGAGGGCTTCTTCTTCAGGCCCGGAACCTTGCGCATGTCGTAGAAGATGCGCAGCGCCTCGGCGACCAGCTTCTGCTTGATCCCCGGGTAGTGGACCTCGACGATGGCGTTCATCGTCTCGGCTTCCGGGAACTTGATGTAGTGGAAGAAGCAGCGGCGCAGGAAGGCGTCCGGCAGTTCCTTCTCGTTGTTGGAGGTGATGATCACCACCGGGCGGACCACGGCCTTGATGGTCTCGTCGGTCTCGTAGACGTAGAACTCCATCCGATCGAGTTCCTGCAACAGGTCGTTGGGGAACTCGATGTCGGCCTTGTCGATCTCGTCGATCAGCAGCACCGGCCGCGCGCCGGGGGCCTCGAAGGCCTCCCAGAGCTTGCCCTTCTTGATGTAGTTGCGGACGTCCTTGACCCGCTCGTCGCCCAGCTGGCTGTCGCGCAGGCGGGTGACGGCGTCGTACTCGTAGAGCCCCTGGTGGGCCTTGGTCGTCGACTTGATGTGCCAGGTGATCAGCGGCGCGCCCAGCGCCTTGGCGATCTCCTCGGCCAGGACGGTCTTGCCGGTTCCGGGTTCCCCCTTGATCAGCAGCGGCCGCTGCAGCGCGATGGCGGCGTTGACCGCGACCTTGAGGTCGTCGGTGGCCACATAGTCCTTGGTGCCTTCGAAGCGCGTGGTCATTCGCATCCCCTGCGGAGCGCCCCCTCCTGCAGGGGAGAAGGGCGCTCCAAACAAACGTTTCATTCAACGGCGACACTAGCGTCAGGAACCGGTCTGTGAAGCGTTTTCATCGCCTCGCGCGAAAAAGCCGCGCGGGCGATGCGGGGTGACGTTGGGGGAGGGCAGGTCAGGGCAAACCCTTCTCCCGCCCCGCGGGAGAAGGGTTCGGTTCTAATCCGCCCCAGGATTGATCGACACCGGATCCGAAGCCGGGAAGGTCTCCTTCAGGCCCTTGTCCAGCTGCTTGTCGACGTGCTCGTCCTTTTCGTCGGGGACGGCGTCGGCCGGATCGGAGGCCGTGCCGGTCTTGTCGGCCTCGTCGCCGGTTCCGCCGGAGGCCTCGTAGTTGCGGGTCCGCTCCTGCTCGCCCGTCACCCGATCAGTGTCGGAGGCGAAGCTGCGGTCTTCCGGCGCGGCCCGCAGGCCGGCGTCGTCGCGCTCTTCGGTCAGGTCGTCGAACTCGGCGGCCTCGAAGTCGGCTTCGTCCCGCTCGGGGTCGAGATCGTCGATGTCGGCGTCGCCAGCGGCCGAGGTGGCGTCATAGACGTCCGAGACCTCGTCGAAATTGGCGATATTGCCGCCGTCCTTGGTCAGGTTGGTTTCGTCCAGGACCTCGGCGCGATCCTGCGGGTCGGACCCGTTGTCGATGTTGGTCATGGCGTTGTCATCCGTCCGGCGGCTGGAATGCCGCCCACGGATTCAACCCCTGCGGACGCCTTACGTTCCGGTCTCGAACTTCTCGGCCAGCGCCGCCGCCATCTCGTCCATGACCTCGTTCCAGTCGGCATAGGTGGTCGGGGTGAACACCCGGGCCTGCGGATACCAGGGGTAGTGATCGGTCCCCAGCTGCGTCCAGCAGGCCTGCGGCGTCACCAGCCACACCGGCGCCCCGCAGGCCCCGGCCAGGTTCAGGCTGGCGTTGGAAAACCCGACGGTCAGGTCCAGCGCGCAGGTCAGCGCCGCCACGTCGTCCAGGTCCTGCTTCAGGTCGATGCCGGGGGGAACCCAGATGTCGATGCCCTGCGATCTGGCGTGCGCCAATTCGGCCGAGCAGTCGCCGTACTGCAGGTTGACCCAGCAGATCCCCGGCGTGCGCAGCACCGGCGCCCACAGCTCGAACGGCGAGAACCAGCGGTGCCGCGCCCCCTTGGCGGTCATGCTCTTCCACAACAGCCCGACCTTGGGCCCGGCCGGCGCGGAGTCCAGCACCTTGCGCCAATGGGCCACCCGCGCCGGATCGGCGGTCAGATAGCCGCTGTCCTGGGGATAGGCGTCGACCCGGCCGCGGAACCCCCGCAGCAGCGATCCCAGCGGCGACCACAGGTCGATCTTCGCCAGGTCCGCTTCATCGAGGAAGGGCGCCACCCGCACGGTCTTGCCGTCGACGTCGAAGGTCGCATGCGCCCCAACCCGAACCCGCGGGAAACTGCGCTGGAACAGCGGAACCAGCCGCGGCTCCACCGACAGGGTCAGCTTCCCCTTCGGCCCCAGCGCGGCCAGCACGTCCGGGATCAGGTTGGCGAACAGCAGTTCGTCGCCCAGCCCCTGCTCGCCGAAGATCAGCAGCGACTGGCCGGCCAGGTCGCTGTCGGGCGTCCACTCCGGCCGCTCGACCAGATAGTGGGTGACGTCGCCGAAACTCGGATGCCGCCGCGCCTCATAGTCGTCCCAGCCGTGCTGCAGATCGCCCAGGGTCAGATGCATCGTCGACCGCGCCAGCCGCATCATCTGGATCTCGTCGGCCGGCATGGTCTGCGCCATCGCCGCGTTGCAGTCCTCCAGCGCCCCGACCGTGTCAGCCAGCGCATGGCGCGCCGTCGAGCGGTTGTACTGCGCCTTGGGAAACACCGGCTGCAGCCGCAGCGCCTCGTCGAAGAAGGTCACGCAGCCGGCCGGGTCGCCCTGTTCGGCCAGCACTGAGCCCAGGGTGTTCCACAGCACCGCCGCCCCCGGATTGGCCATGATCGCCGGCCGCAGGATCTCCACCGCCTCGTCATAGCGCCCCTGGTCGCGCACCGCGCAAGCCAGGTTGTTGACCCCTTCCGGGTTCCCCGGATAGGCCGCCACATAGTGGGCGAACAGCTTCTCGGCCGTCTCCCGCATGCCCATGCGATAGGCCAGGCGGCCCATGTCGTTGGCCACCTCGGCATGAGCCGGGATCAGCAGCAGCGCCTTCTCATAGGCCTTCACCGAACTGCCGAAATCCCCGGCCCGCTCGCGGGCGATGGCCAGCAGGTACCAGGCGAAGCCCGACCGCTCGTCCATCTCCAGCGCCTGGATGGCGAGGCGCCCGCCGGTCTCGAAGTCGTCCTTCTGCAGCGCCGCCACCGCCTGGTCGATGATGCCGCCGACGCTGGCCGCCTTCATCTCGGCCATGGCCTCCAGCATGCGGGTCAGCGCCGCCGGCGATCCGGCCTGGCCGGCCATGCCGCCGAACGCCTTCACCTGCGCCGCCTGGCCGACGATTGGCGTCATCCCCAGAGCAACGGAAGAAACTTCGGATTTTCGGCGCGTCATGTGGTCACAGTCTGTGGCGATCTTAACCCCTCAGATCGCCGACTTATGGTTACCCCGCCCTTAAGATCAGCCAAATGTTACCCCCTGCGGCAATACGGCGTTAACCATGGTGGGGCATTCTACGAGCCAGTATCGGGGGAGGGCCCAGTGCCGCTCAAACTGTCTCTGAAGCCGGGCGAGAAGTTCGTCCTCAATGGCGCGGTCGTCCAGAATGGCGACCGGCGCGGCGTTTTAATCTTACAAAACAAGGCCTCCGTCCTTCGCGAGAAGGACATCATGCAGGAGTCCGAAGCCGTCACGCCGGCCCGCCACATCTACTTCCCCGTCATGATGATGTACCTCGATGAGCCCGGCGCCGGCCGCTACTACGACGAGTTCGTCCGCCGCCTCACCGAGTTCATGAACGTTATCCGCAACCCGGGCGTTCTGTCGGAGTGCGTTAACATCTCCAAGCACATCATGGAGCGAGAATACTACAAAGCGCTCATGCTCTGCCGGAAGCTGGTGGACTACGAGGACGAAAGGTTGGGGAATGGGTCTTCAGGCGTATCAACAAGCGGCGGCGAGGGCTGAAAACCCGAAGGAGGCCGAGTACCGGCTGTTTGGCCAGGTCACCCGCGCCCTCATGGACGCCAAGCAGCTTCCCGACACCCAGATCGCGGGCCGCGTCGAGGCCCTCGACTGGAACCGCCGCCTATGGTCGGCCCTGGCGACCGACTGCTCGCAGCCGGACAACGCCCTGCCGGTGCCGCTGCGCGCCCAGATCATCTCCATCTCCATCTGGGTCGGCAAGCACACCAGCGCCGTCATCCGCCGCGAGGAAGAGATCGACCCGCTGATCGACATCAACCGCATCATCATGCAGGGCCTGCACGGCGCTCCGGCGGAAACCGCCTAGCGCGTCAACTGCACACTGTTCAGGAACCGCGCCACGCTGGCCGGGTCGCCGCCCTGGGGCGTCAGCGCCATGGCCACCAGCACCGCGCCCGGACGGGCGATGGCGATCGCCTGGCCCGCCACCGGCAGGTCCGAAGCCTGGCCCGCGAAATTGGCCCAGCGCACCCGCGTCCCCTGTGCGTCGGCCGTCCAGCGCTCCTGCACCTCGCCGGCCAGCGCCTCGACGCTGTTGTCGAGCACGCTGTCCAGCAGCGCCTCGTCCGCCTCGCCCGCGCCGGTCGGCGACAGGAAGATGGCGTAGACCCCTTCGCCGCCGACCAGCAGCCACTGCTCGGGCTCATAGGCGCCGGACCGCACATGGGTGGCGTCCCCGGGCAGCTCGGCCGAAAACCCCGCGTCCTCGGCCTTCAACAGCGTCCACTCGGCCGCCGAAGCCAAGCTCGCCTGGCCGAACGCCAGACCCAACGCCACGGCCAACACGGCCC
The DNA here is from genome assembly GCF_058809015.1 of Caulobacter sp. GW821-FHT11A05. Classification (NCBI taxonomy): domain Bacteria; kingdom Pseudomonadati; phylum Pseudomonadota; class Alphaproteobacteria; order Caulobacterales; family Caulobacteraceae; genus Caulobacter; species Caulobacter sp. GW821-FHT11A05. Next base: position 440,403 of record NZ_JBXASF010000002.1, read on the forward strand.
AAACTCGTCCCATTTTGATCCTCCGCACCGGACTTTCGCCGGTTAAGGAAGTCTTAATGCAACGGGCAGGCCAAAGGCCAGACGCTCGACCAATGATTATTTCCGCTCATCCCGGCGAATGCCGGGACCCAGATTCATCCACTTGGATCAGAGCTTCATCCTGAACAGCCGGCGCTCAGGCGGCTGGGTCCCGGCATTCGCCGGGATGAGCGGTAGGGGGGATTAGCCCATCTCCTCAAGCACCCCCTCCAGCGCCGCCAGGTCCACCCCCTTGGCGCCCAGCTTCTCCCGCGCCGCCGCCCGCGCCGCCGGCCAGTCGGCGGCCAGCATCCCCAGCCCCACCACGTCCCGGAACACCCCGCCCTTGCGCACATGGGCCCGAAACAGCGCCTCGCGCCGGAAGCCGAAGCCCTCGTGGGTCTTCCACACCGCCTCGTTCTCGACCAGCACCTCGCACCACAGCCGGTTCAGCCCCAGCCGCTCGAACACGAAGCTCAGCACCAGATACTCGACCACCGCCCCGACCCCGCGCCCCCGCGTCGCCGGATCGGCCAGGTAGTAGGCCCACTCGCACTTCGAATTGGCCCCGTCGATCTTCACCAAATTCGCCAGCCCCACCCCGAGGCCGTCCAGTTCGATGATCCAGAACCGCCGGTCTCCGCCCGCCAGCGCCCGCGCCAGCCAGCCGGCATGCTCCTCCGCCGTGATGACGTGCTCGGAATACATGTAGGGCGCCACCGCCTCGCTGTTGCGCCAGGCCAGCACCGTTTCGCCGTCGCCGGCCGCCAGGGGCCGCAGGGTCACCGCCATGGCTAGTCCAGCCCCGCCGGGAATTTCGGCATCGCCTCGAAGTCCTCGATCACATGCTGGCGCACCACCCGCGCCCCGGTCGCCTTGGCCAGCGCCTCGACCTTGTCCATCGCCTTCAGCGTCGCCGCCCGGTCGACGTTGAACCGCGGAACCTTGCGCCCGGCCCGGCTCTCGGCCAGGTGCCACAGGTCGCCGGTCAGCAGCACCGGCCCGGCCCCTTTCAGCCGCACCAGCAGCACCCGGTGCCCCGGCGTATGGCCCGGCGCGGCGACCAGCAGCACCGAGCCGTCGCCGAACACGTCATGGTCGGCGTCGTCCTCCAGCAGCCGCGTCGGCGCCGTCTCCAGGGCCGCGTAGTAGCCGAACACCTGGGTCTCGGCCCGCGCCGCCGGCCGGAAGGCGTGCGCCTTCTCGTCGGCGTCGACGATCCAGGTCGAGGCCGCGAACAGCCCGCCGTTGCCGATATGGTCGAAATGGCTGTGCGACACCGACAGATACTCGATATCCGCCGGCTTCAGCCCCAGCTCCGTCAGCTGGTCGGTCAGTTTGCGCCGCACGATCATCCCCTCCGGCCCCTTGCCCCCCGGCAGATCGGCCACCGCTTGCGGCAGGCCGGTGTCCCAGATCAGGTCGCCCTTCGGGTGACGGATCAGGTAGCAGGGCACGATCAGGTCCCGCGACACCCCCTTGTAGGCCCCGTCGTCGGCGAACCAGTCGGCGTCGGGCACGGCGATGGTCCCGCAGTCGATGGCGTACAGCGTCACCGCCGGGGCCGGCGCGGCGGCCGCCTCGAAGGCGAAGGCGCCCAGCAGGGCGAGTGCGGCGGCGAGCGGCGACAGTTTCATGGCAGACTCCAGGCGGCGGCGCGATCATGAAAGCCGTCCCGACCGCCGTCCAGCCATTCCTCCTCCGGCGCGCAGCGACGGGGGGTGAGGCGTATACGCCGAACGACCGCCCTGCGAAGCCTTGGCGAAGCAGGGTGGTGGCGGGGGCAGCGCCGGCCATTCCTCCTCCGGCGCGCAGCGACGGGGGAGGGGGACCGCGCGCCGTAGGCGCGGGGTGGAGGGGGCAGCGCCGGCAATTCCTCCTCCGGCGCGCAGCGACGGGGGAGGGGGACCGCGCGCGAAGCGCGTGGTGGAGGGGGCAGCGCCGGCCCCTCAGGCAAACCCACAACGCCCCTTCAGCGCCGGCCTTCCGCCTCCGCCCGCTGCCGCTCCAGCCGGTGCGCCTGCTCGCTCAGCCGGGTGCGTTCCGCCGAAATCTCCTCCCATTCGCTGTCCAGCTGCTGGGCCAGCGCGTCCAGCTCCACCTGCCGCGCCGCCAGGGCCTCATCAAGCGCGGCCTGCTGCCGGGTCGCCCGCGCCTGTGTTTCCCGGTCCCAGAAGGCGTCGACCACCTCATTGATCGCCACCGCCTTGCGGCCGCCGGTCATCTCCGCCCGCACGGCCTGGAAGCGGCCGAACTGCTCGGGCGACAGCTCCGCCATGGCCTCCGCCCCCTCCAGCCACCCGCGCCAGTTCGCCTCCTGCTCGGTCGGCGAGCGCAGCACCGGCAACAGCTTCATCAGCGCCGCCGACCGGTCGGCCAGCCGAAACCCGACGGTCCGCGTCACCACCCCCGTCTTCGGATCCGTTCGCTCGGTCACCGTCAGCTCCCGCACCGCCCCGGCCCGATCCCGCTCCAGCCGCCACAGATCCAGCTCCAGCGCCCCGTCCGCCCCCGGCCGGGCGTAATCCAGCACGTTGGCCGAGGCGATCCTGCGCAACGCCTCAACCGCCGCCTCCCGCGTCAACGGCGCCGCCCGCGCCGCCTTCTCCGCCGCGATGGCGGCCAGGACCTGGGGGTTCTTCGTCAGCTGATGGCCCGAATACAGCGAAGACTTCACCGAATACCCCGCCCGCCGCGCCGCCGCGGCGGCGATCCCATCGACCAGATACTCCTGCACGAACCGCTGCTGACGCAGGTTCAGCGGCTTGCCGGGCGGCGCATGGGTGGGTTGGCCTTTGGGCATGCGGGGAGGCTCCGTGGCGAGGGGAGGGGCAGACGCCGCTTATCGAAGCGGCTGACCATTATCGCATTTTCGGCAGCCGCAATCCTTCTCCTGCTCGCCGGGAGAAGGTGGCCCGCGAAGCGGGTCGGATGAGCCACCCTGCTTCAATGCCAACCGCCAGATACAAGGGCAGCGCCGGCCTTGGCCGCCTCGCCCAACCGATCTCCTATTGTCGAACATCGCCCGGATAGTGGTCGAAAAGCCATTCATAGGTCGCTGAGACCTTCTGTTGCCAGAGACTGTCGTCATAGGCTGGCGGGAGCTCGTCGAGCGCATGCTGGATTGCACTTCGCACGGCCGCTTTGGCCCTCTCCTTCATCCTCCAGTCCAGGATCAGCTTTTCTCGCTTGAGCGTCTCCAGCATTGCCCTGGCGACCTGCTTGACTAGGGCGAGTTCATCGCCAGTCAGCTGGGGCTCCGGCTTGGTGAGAATGTCGACGATAGCCAGTTCTTCCTCAGTCAGCCCTTCCCGGATCGCCCGACCTTCTTCCTCATCGAGGCTGAGGACGAACTCGAGCAGCGCCTCGAACAGGCGTTCCACGTTCAGGCTGCCGGCGTTGTATTCGGCGATCAGTTCGTGAAACCGCTCGACGAGGGACGACCGCGTCGGGTTCAAGGCGGCGAGTTCTTCCAGCTTGCGCTCGACCGCCGTGCGCAGACGTTGGGTCTGGGTGCGCTTTTGCCCGCTGGCGAAGCGCTCGCGCAGCTTGTCGAAGTCGATCTGGGAAAGATCGAACAAGCCTTCCGTGTCATCGCCTGAGCGAACCGGCGCGGTGATCTCGACGCCGAGGATGGCTTCGTCCAGCAGCGCCTCGATCTCGTCAACGACCCGCTGGACCCTGGCCTTGCTCGCCGGGTCTTCCCGCAGCGCGCGGATCTTCTTGGCCATCACATGCAGGACGGCTGCTTCGACCCGCCACTGATCGGCCGCGCGATCCGGCAGCACAGCCTTGAACAGCGTCCAGACGTTGCCGGCCAGGCGGAGGAAGGCCTGTTGCTCGCTGTCGGAGCCCATCACGGCTTCGACCGCGTCGGAAAGGGCGGCAATCCGCTCGAAGCCCTGGGCGCGGATGATGACGTGCGGATCGACCTCGCGGCGGGCGCAGAACTCCATCGCCTCCTCCGCGGCGGCCTTCAACCGCCCGACCAGGGCGGCCTTGTCCTCGATCGGTTCGGCCCCTTCAGTGGATGGTTGGGCGTATATCGCCAGGGCCTTTTGCAGGTTCCGGAACACGCCCACATAGTCGACGATGAGGCCGGCTGACTTTCCCGGTGCTGTGCGGTTGGCCCGTGCGATGGTCTGCATCAGGCTGTGGTTCTTCATCGGCTTGTCGAGATAGACCGTCGAGCAGGTCGGCACGTCGAAGCCGGTAATCCACATGGCGCAGACGAAGACCAGCCGCAGGGGATCGGCGGGCGCTTTGAACTTCTCGTCGAGATCTTCCTTCACCATCCGCGCCCGGTGAGGACGGATGTCGAGGCCCTTGGCGGCCATGTCGGCGATCTCGTTCTGCCCCTGGCTGACCACCACTGCCATGTCGGTCTGGTGCAGCCATTCAAGCTCGGCCTGGGCCGCGTTCCGCGCCGCGCCCGACAAGGCCTGGATCGACCTCGCCTTCTCCGCGACCGCCTTGTCCCAGGCGAGCCGGACCTTGCCGTGCATGCGCACGGCGGTCTCCTTATCGATGGCGATAAACATCGCCTTGCCCCGATAGCCGCGTCCCATGAAGTGGCGGACGACATCGTCCGCGATCTTGTCCAGCCGGTCGTCGCGCTTGATCAGAGCGATCTGGCGGGCGACCTTTCGCTCCACCAACCGCTCTTCCTCGTCGTCGAGGCCGGCTGCGTCCTTGATCGCCTCGGCCGCTTCGTCGAGGTCGCCCTCGGCCAGCTGCAGTTCCGGGATCCGGTTCTCGTAATAGAGCGGGACCGTCGCCCCGTCCTCGACCGACTGGCTGAAGTTGTAGACCGAAACATAGTCGCCGAAGACCTCGCGGGTCTTTTCCTCGCCCGCCATAAGGGGCGTTCCGGTGAAGCCGATAAAGGCGGCGTTGGGCAGGGCGCGGCGCATGTTGGCGGCGAGTACGTCGTACTGGCTCCGGTGCGCTTCGTCGGTGACGACGATGATGTCGTCGCGTTGGGAGAGTTCCGGATAGGTCTCGCCGAGGTCGGTTCCGAACTTTTGGATGAGGGTGAAGACGAAGCGGGCGTTCCCGGCCAGCAACTGGCGAAGATGCGTTCGGCTCTGGGCCTGCACTTCCTTCAGCGGGAGCGAGAAGGCGCCGCAGGCCTGGAAGAATTCTGCGATCTGGTCATCCAACTCCTGGCGGTCGGTGACGATCAGGAAGGTCCAGCCCCCGGGCCGGGTGCGCAGCACCTTCTGGGTGAAGGCGAGCATGGAGAGCGACTTGCCCGACCCCTGGGTGTGCCAGAAGACGCCGAGGCGCCCGCCCTTGGCCTTGCCGATCTCGGCCACAGCCTTGTTGACCCCCAGGTACTGGTGGTTCTGGGCGATCTTCTTGATCAGGCCGTCGCGGGTTTCCTCGAAGACGACGAAGTTCTCGACGATGTCTAGCAGGCGGGCCGGCGCACAGGCGGCGGTGAGGACAGTGTCGAGGCTGACGACGCCCTTTGACCCCTCGTCGTCGATCCGCTTCCATTCCTTGAAATGGTCCCAGCCGGCGTAGGGGGCGCCGATGCGGGCGTCACCGCCGTTGGACAGCAGGACAATGCCGTTGCCCCAGAAGATGTGCGGCACGGCGTCCCGATAGTCGCGCAAGTTCTGGTCGTAAGCCGCCTGGGCGTTACGGTGGCTGGCCTTGAGCTCGATGAACAGCAGCGGCACGCCGTTGACGAAGCCGACCAAGTCGGCGCGGCGCTTGTGGATTTCACTGGCGAACCAGACCTGCTGGGCGATGAGCAGGTCATTGGCTGACGGATCGCGCCAGTCGATAACGCGGGCCACGCGCGTCTCGTTCGTGCCGTTGGGCAGGCTGGTGCGGACTTCGATGCCGTCGCGCAGCAAGCCCATGACCTCGCGGTTGGCGGCGACCGGGTTCATGTCGTCGCGGCTGCGCGTCAGCTCGTCGATGACGGCCTCGACCGCGTCGGGGTCGAGGTCAGGGTTCAGCCGGACGACGGCCGCGCGCAGCGGACCGGGCAGCATGGCCTGTCTAGGGCTGGTGCGACCGGTGCGCGGGTCGGGCGCGAGGGGTGTGGGGTTTTCGGTGTAGAGGTTCTCGTGACGCCAGCCGAGTTCGAACAGTCGGGTGACCGCGGCACCCTCGACGAGTTGCCCTTCACCAAAGCCAATTAGGATTTGGTCGAACGACTCTTCGCGGCTTTGGTAGCCGCTTTGATCGTTAGGGGTTTCGCCTTCCGTCATACGGCGGCCGTCTCCGTGACTTCTTCGGCCGCGCGAACTTCGATTTCGCCCGACATCAGCCTTGGCAGAAGAAGGTCACGCGCGGTCCGAAGGCTCTTGTTGGCGTCAGCTAGGGAGCGAACCATTTCGAACATCGGACGGGCCGCTTTGACGAACCCCTCAAGTTGATCCGTGACGGGCTCAAGGATTTCAAACTGTGCTACGGCCGCACTACTTACTCGTTGTCGACCGGTAGCGCCGCTCATGCTTTTTATTGCATGACTACGAAAGGCTTCGGATCGTGCGAGGCAATAGACGAACTCCGGTGGCACAGATCGTCCTCGCATCACGATAAACTCCGTCGAACCGAAGCCAGCCTCTCCATCTCTCAAAAAGTCGACGAAGGCCGTCTTTCCGTTTTCGAGGCACGGTGTAATTCTTGCCAGAAGCGTGTCTCCGTTCAAAAATTTGGAGCCCGCGCTTCCTTCACGCTCCTCGAAATCTGACACGACCATAGAATTCGTCTGAACGTACGTCATCGGAACGAATTTCTTGGTTCCAATCTTCGGAATTTTGGTCCTTGGATCGAAATCAACGACCTCATCTAGCCGGATCAGGCGCGAGTATCTGACTTCAGCACCCTGCCCAAAACGCTGGTCAAACAACCGTCGCGCCATCTCTTCGAGAATGGCAACGCGTCGCAAGTTGTTTTCAACTAGGTCATCATAGGTGGACAGGATATCTGAGATACGACGTTGGCTGGGGATCGGCGGCAGCTTGTAAGGGTAGGCTAAGATATCTCGGCCGGAGATGTGCGGGACGTTCGCCCCAGTGATGATGGCCTTGACGTGGTCAGTGAATGCTTTCGCACCGAGGACGTATCGTAGAAATCGCTGGTCCAATGCCTCTGTAGCTCTTAACCGGGCGACTCGCTGAACAAGGAGGGCCGGAAGGTCGGAATCTCTGATGGACGCGTACTTCAGGCCGGCTTCAATCCATGGCCGGTCCATGGCGAGAACGATGTCGTTTCTCTGAAGCCAATACTTGTCAAAGCCCGACGAAGCAGAAACGGGCCAACGCTTTGCGCCGTCCCACCTCGTGGCGCCCTGACCGATGTTGTCGCCGCGGAGCAGACGGATGTCTTCAGGCTTGTCGGTGAACTGCCCGCTTTTGAAAGCGAAGCCGGGGACCAATTCGACCGTTTCGCCTAGAGTGACTGTTTGCCAACTCACGCCAGCAACTCCGCAACATTGGTTGCAATCCGCGTTTGCAGTTCTGACGCCTCGCCATTGAGGCGCTCGAACTCCTCCTGCAACGCCTCCAGCCGCTCCTCAAAATCTTCGTCTTCTGCTTCGCCTTCGATGACGCCAACGTAGCGACCAGGGCTGAGCGACCACCCTCGTTCCTCGATTTCCTCACATGAGGCCGCGCGGCACAGGCCGGGCACGTCGACATACTGGTCCACTCCGCCTAGGCGCTCGCGCAACAGAGGCTCCGAACCAAGCGTCAACTCGACTTCGACACCCCGCCATAGACGCACAATGTTGGCGATGAACTCAATCTGCTCGTCGCGGAAATCACGGTGGGCCCGATCCACTTGGTGAAAGATATGGCGCGCGTCGATGAACAAGACCTCGTCTGCGCGCTTACCGCGCGTTTTGGCTCGGTCGAGGAACCAGAGGGTGCAGGGCAGGGTCACGGTCAGGAAGAAGTTGGGGCCAACCGAAACGATCACGTCTACCACGCCGGCCTCGATCAGCCTGCGCCGGATGTCCGCCTCGCTACCGCGGGCGTCAGCTGCGCTGTTGGCCATTACGAAACCGGCACGTCCACAGTCGTTCAAGGCAGCATAGAATTGGCTGATCCAGACGTAGTTGCCGTTGTCGGTGCTCGGCAGCCCGAAGGGAAACCGGGGTTTGGCCACCTCCGCTCCGTTGTCGGTCGCTGTCTTCAGCTTGGCCTTGTCGATGCCGGACACGTTGAATGGCGGATTGGCCATGACGAAGTCGAACCCACCAACCAAGGGCACGCCTTTGAAGGCCTCCGGGGCGTCCTCGTAGTAGCTGTTGGTGTCGGCGATGGTCCCCGACAGGCCGTGGACGGCCAGGTTCATCTTGGCGAGGCGGATGGTCTCTTTGGTTTTTTCCATGCCGAACAGGCTGATTTCTCGGTCCGGCGCCCGCTGATGGCGTTTCACGAAATCGGCCGAGTGGACGAACATGCCAGCCGATCCGCAGGCGGGATCGAGGATGCGGCCGTGGAACGGCTCGAGGATTTCGACGATCAGGCGGACGATGGAGCTGGGGGTGTAGAACTCGCCGCCCTTCTGCATCTCTTGGTGGGCGAAGGCGCCCATGAAGTATTCGTAGACGTGGCCGAAGGCGTCGCCCTGGATCGTCACCGGCTGAAGCAGGCGGATCAGTTCGATCAGCGTCTCCTTCGGAATTTCGTTGAAGTTCTTGGGCAGGACGTCGTCCAGCTCGGGATTGTCGCGCTCGATGTCCCGCATGGCGTTGTTGAGCGCGCGGCCGACATCGGCGTCTTCCGGCAGGTTGATCAGGTAGGGGAACCGCGCCTCCGGCGAGAGGTAGATTACGCCCTGGGCCTTATAGTCGTCAGGCCCCGGCTTGACGCGCGAACCCGGCCGAGGTGCGAGGGTCTGTTCGACGCGCGCGAACTGCCCCTCGGCGTAGCGCAGGAACAGGAGGCCGAGCACTGGGCGGCTGTATTCCGATGGCTTCAATCCGGAATTGGCACGGAGCTGATCAGCCGACTTGAAGAGCTTTTGTTCGATTTCACTCAGGCTACTCGCCACACCACACCCTTTAAGTTCATCGCTCCGCGTCTCCGCACAGAGCGGCCCGGTTTCGCGCGTGAATGCGCTGACAGCGCCGCGCTTTTCAACGCCTATTGAACAAGGGGGTGACGGTTCGGGTCAATCAGTCCGGCTTGGCGAGCTTATCCGCCGTCTTCGTCTCGAAATCCCCCGCGTCGTGCCACTCCCACAGCTGGCTCGATGGCACCCCCATCACCCGCTCCGCCCGCGCTTCACCGCCTGTCGCGCGCCGATCACGCCCGTCCACCGCTGCACCTGTCTGTACCCGGCCACTGACAGGAACGCCCCGGACTCACAGACCAGCCCCTTGGCCAAGGCGCCGCCGTCAAGGACGCAGGCGTCGTCCGCCATCAGCGTGGCCGCCAAAGCGCACGCAGGCTCAGACGTCGCCCCCCAGCCAGTCTTCGCATCTCAAACCCTCGACGCGGCCGAATTCGCCGAGGTTGCCGGTCACGACGATCAGGCCGCGGCTGCGCGCGTGGCCGGCGATCAGCAGGTCGTAGCCCCCGATCATCAGCCCCTGCCGCTCCAGGCCCGCCCGGATGTCGGCGGCGTGGGCGGCGGCGGCGGCGTCGAAGGGCAGGACGTCAATCCGCGCCGCGAAATTCTCGACTTCGCGGCGGTTGTGCTCCGGCCGCGCCGACTTCGCCGCCCCATGCAGCAATTCCGTCAGGACGACTGTCGAGATGCACAGGCTGTCGGCGTCGCTGTTGAAACGGTCACGCAAACCGGCCGGGCGATCCCTGAGCACGCGGATGCAGAGGTTCGTGTCCAGCAGATAGCGCAGCATCAGAAGTCTTCGCGCGCCTGCGCCGCCGGCTGCTCTCGCGGCCCCAGGTCGACGCCCGGGGCGTCGAAGAAGTCGTCCCAGACCGCCCCCGCCGGCACGATCACCCGCCGCTTCCCCTCACGCAGCACCCGCACCTCCTTGACCCCTTCGGGGAAGGCGACATCCTTGGGCAGGCGCACGGCCTGCGAGCGGTTGGATTGGAAAACCGTGGTGCGGACCATGGCCGGGCTCCTTCAGTCCGGAAACATGGAGAGCACGACGGGATATGTCAATGGGATATACGTCTCCGGTTTCGATGACGGCTCGGCCCGGCGCGCCGCGGAAATCTCCGCGTCGCCGAGGATGACGCCGGCTCGCGCCCCTATTGGGCCGCCAGCTTATCCGCCGTCTTCGTCTCGAAATCCCCCGCGTCATGCCGCTCCCACAGCTGGCTCGACGGCTCCCCCATCACGCGGTTGACCATCCGCCCGCGCTTCACCGCCGGCCGCTGGCCAATCGCGCTCGTCCAGCGCTGCACGTTCTTGTACTCGGCCACCGACAGGAACTCGCCGCTCTCATAGACCAGCCCCTTGGCCAGGGCCCCGTACCAGGGCCAGACGGCCATGTCGGCGATGGTGTACTGGTCGCCCGCCAGGTACTCGGCCTCGGCCAGGCGGCGGTCCAGCACGTCCAGCTGGCGCTTCACCTCCATGGCGAAGCGGTCGATGGCGTATTCGATCTTGAACGGCGCATAGGCGTAGAAGTGGCCAAAGCCGCCGCCCAGGTAGGGGGCGCTGCCCATCTGCCACATCAGCCAGCTGAGGGTCTCGGCCCGGGCCGCGCCGCCCCCCACTTTGGCGTCAGGCAGGAACTCGCCGAACTTCTCGGCCAGGTGCAGGAGGATGGCGCCGCTCTCGAACACCCGGATGGGGTTGGCGGCGTCGCTGTGGTCGACCAGGGCCGGGATCTTGGAGTTGGGGTTGGCGGCCACGAAGCCGCTGCCGAACTGGTCGCCGTCGCCGATCTTGATCAGCCAGGCGTCGTACTCGGCGCCCGTGTGGCCGAGCGCCAGCAGCTCCTCCAGCATCACCGTCACCTTCACCCCGTTGGGCGTGGCCAGGGAATAGAGCTGCAGCGGGTGCCTGCCGACCGGCAGCTCCTTGTCGTGGGTGGGGCCGGCGATGGGGCGGTTGATGGCGGCGAAGCGGCCGCCGCTGGCCTTGTTCCAGGTCCAGACCTTGGCCGGGACGTAGTCCGCCGGATGGTTGGCGGGCGGGGTCGGGGTGGCGTCGTCGGCCATGGGGAACTCCTGGGCAGGGGCGGTGTTCGTTAACTGGGAGACTAAGCATGGCGGCGCCAGGGGCGCATCGCCTCAAATCGTGGTTGGGGACATGTTGAGAATCAACGTGTCCCCTCTTTGCGGCGGCGGAAGAGGGGACACGTACGGCCTTGCAGGCCGAACATGTCCCCGCGCATTTTTCCTCCGAACCCGGACGAATCCGTCAAAACCGGCTAAACGGCCCCATCCATCTCCCGAGGCTAATCGATGCTCCGCTGGTTCCAGGCCCTGCTCCCTAAGGAAGATAATTTCTTCCGCCTGTTCGCCGCCCATGCCGACACCCTGGTGACCGGGGCCGCCGCCCTGCGCCGGATGCTCGACGGCGGCGAGGGGACAGAGGCCGCCTGCGCCGACATCGTCGACGCCGAGCACGCGGCCGACGATGTCGCCCGCCAGGTGCTGGTCGCCGTGCGGCGCAGCTTCATCACCCCCTTCGACCGCTCCGACATCCGGCGGCTGACCAACAGCCTCGACGACGCCGTCGACCAGATGCAGAAGACCGCCAAGGCCGTCACCCTCTATGAGGTGCGCGACTTCGCCCCCCATATGCGCGAGCTGGGCGACGTGGCCGTGCAGGCCGCGGCCCTGACCGTCGAGGCCGTCGGCCTGTTGCCGGAGATGACCCGCGAGCGGCTGCGGCTCAACGCCCTGACCGAGCAGATCGCCAAGCTGGAGAGCCACAGCGACGACCTCTACGACGCCGGCATGAAGGCGCTGTACCAGGCGCATAAGGGTGATGGCGGCAATGCGCTCGGCTTCATCATCGGGGCGGAGATCTACGACCACCTGGAAAAGGTCGTCGACCGCTTCGAGGACGTCGCCAACCATATCAACGGCGTTCTCGTCGAGCATCTGTAGATCATGGACGCCGCCCTCATCGTCCTGGTCTTCCTGATCGGCGTCGCCCTGCTGTTCGACTTCCTGAACGGGCTGCACGACAGCGCCAATTCGATCGCCACCATCGTCGCCACCCGGGTGCTGCCGCCGATCTACGCGGTCGGCTGGGCGGCCTTCTTCAACTTCATCGCCTTCCTGTTCTTCGGCCTGCATGTGGCCGGCACCATCGGCAAGGGGATCATCTCGGCCGATGTGATCAGCGACAAGGTGATCTTCGGGGCGCTGGTCGGGGCCATCGCCTGGAACGTCATCACCTGGCTGCGCGGCATTCCCTCGTCCAGTTCGCACGCCCTGGTCGGCGGCCTGCTGGGGGCCGGGATCGCCAAGGCGGGGTTCAGCGCCGTGGTCGTCTCGGGGGTGACCAAGACAGTGTTCGCCATCTTCCTGTCGCCGGCCGTCGGGTTCGTGTTGGCGTTGCTGCTGGTGCTGATCGTCAGCTGGCTGTTCGTCAAGGCCAACCCGCATTTCGCCGACCGGGTGTTCCGGGCCCTGCAGTTCGTCTCGGCCAGCGCCTACAGCCTCGGCCATGGCGGCAACGACGCCCAGAAGACCATGGGCATCATCGCCGTGCTGCTCTACTCGCGCGGCCTGCTGGGGGGCGAGTTCCACGTGCCCTTCTGGGTGGTCATCACCTGCCAGGCGGCGATCGCGCTCGGAACCCTGTTCGGCGGCTGGCGTATCGTCCACACCATGGGCTCGAAGATCACCCGTCTGTCGCCTCAGCAGGGCTTCTGCGCCGAGACCGGCGGGGCCATCACCCTGTTCCTGGCCACCGGCATGGGCATCCCCGTCTCCACCACCCACACCATCACCGGCGCCATCGTCGGGGTCGGGGCGGCGAGGCGGGCCTCGGCCGTGCGCTGGAACGTGGCGCGGGGCATCGTCACCGCCTGGTTCATCACCATGCCCGCCTCCGCCGCCATGGGCGCCGCCGCCTGCCTGCTGGGGGGGCTGTTCCTGAAGTGACCGGCGAGGCGCATCAGGTCGGGGCCTTGCCCTGGCGGCGGCGGTTCAGCGGCGCCCTCGAGATCCTGCTGGTCACCAGCCGCGAGACCCGCCGCTGGGTGGTCCCCAAGGGCTGGCCGATGGTCGGCAAGTCCGACCCCGAGGCGGCCGCCATCGAGGCCTGGGAAGAGGCCGGCGTGAAGGGCCTGGTCGCCCCCGCGCCGATCGGCGGCTTCAGCTACGTCAAGCGGATGAAGGACGGCAGCGAGCGCCCCTGCCGGGTCAAGCTCTACCCCCTGGAGGTCACTACCGACCGCCCCGACTGGCCCGAAGCCGCCGAGCGCGATCGCCAGTGGCTCTCGCCGGCCGAGGCCGCCGCCCTGGTCGCCGAGCCGGAACTGGCCGCCCTGCTCCTGGCCTTCGACCCGGCCTGAACAGCGTTGATCGCCCTTTAACCCTTTCACGCTATGGTGGCGAAGTCGGTCGCGCCCCTCCTATAGGGTTACTGGCGCCTTCACCCTGCACCCCGACAAATCGACCCGGCAGAATCTGCCGGCCAGCAGTCGCGGCTCTATACCCGGCCTGGGTACAGGCGAATTTCACCTTGAAATACAACGGCCTTCGAGGCGACCGGCGTTCGCCGGTCCTGGCCTGCGTTTTGCGACGCTTCGCGCGGGCCAGAAGGCTCACCGGTGAAAAAAATTCGCCGGGCAACCCGACCAGAATGGAAGGACTACCGATGTCTCTGTCGGTGAACACAAATGTCGGCGCCATGATTGCGCTGCAAAACCTGAACGCGACCAACTCGGAGCTCGGTCAGACCCAGAACCGCATCAACACCGGCAAGAAGGTTTCGAGCGCCAAGGACAACGGCGCCATCTGGGCTATCGCCCAGGGGCAGCGCGCGACGTCCCAGGCCCTCAATGCCGTCAAGGACTCGCTCAACCGCGGCACCTCCGCGATCGACGTGGCCATGGCCGGTGGTGAATCGGTTGCTGACCTGCTCACGCAGATGAAGGAGAAAGCCCTCGCGGCGTCGGACACCAGTCTCGACACCGCCAGCCGCACCGCGATGAACGAGGACTTCAAGGCCCTGCGTGACCAGATCACCAAGGCCGTGGCCAACGCCGATTTCAACGGGGTCAACCTGCTGAAGACCGGCGCGGTGCCGATTGCCGCCCTCGCCAACGCGGACGGAACGTCGAAGCTGACCGTCGGGGCCGAAATCATGGCCCTGAGCGGTTCGATCGTCACTGTCGCCACCACGGGCACCATCGGTACGGTGACCACGGCGGCCGCGATGATCACGACGGTGACCAACTCCATCGCCAACGTCAGCGCCGCGCTCGCGCGCCTGGGCACCAAAGCCAAGGCCTACGAGATGCACACCACCTTCATCGGCAAGCTGCAAGACAGCCTCGATGCGGGTATTGGCAATATGGTCGATGCGGATCTGGCCAAGGAAAGCGCCAAGCTCCAGGCTCTGCAGACGAAGCAGCAGCTGGGCGTCCAGGCTCTCTCCATCGCCAACCAGACCCCGCAGACCATCATGTCGCTGTTCCGCGGTTAAAAGTCGCGACGCCGGGCGGTTCCGCTTAATGGGACCGCCCGGCAGACCTTTTCCTAGCCGCCGGCCGGTTTCGGCTTCCCGGGCGGCGGAATGACCACCCCCACATCCCGCGCATAACGGTCCCAGTCGGCGACCAGCTCACGCAGCTTCTCCGGTTCCCGGGCGGCCAGGTTCGTCGTCTCGCCGGGGTCGGTCGCCAGATTGTACAGCTCCCAGTCGGCCGGCAGCGGGTTCTCCCTGGAGTAGGGCAGGCCGTCCGGCGATTTGGGCAGATAGACCACCTTCCAATCGCCCTTGCGCAGGGCCCGGCGGTAGAACAGCTCCCAGCCGACGGGCGCCTCAGGCCCCCAGACCGGATCCGAACCGCCGGCCAGAACCGCCTTCCAGGAACGGCCCTCGACCGGCTTCACCGGCTTGCCGCCGCGCTCGGACGGCGGCGTCAGGCCGGCCAGTTCCAGCAGGGTCGGCAGGATGTCTTTCACATGCAGGAAGGCGCCGACGATGCGCGGCCCGGCGATCCCCGGCCCGGCGACGATGGCCGGGGCGCGGATGCCGCCCTCGGTGACATAGCCCTTGTGCAGCCGGCCGGGCGCCGAGCCAGCCTGGGCCCAACCTGGGCCATACCCGACATAGGAATCCTTGCTTCCGACGTTGGCGAGGCTGTTGTCGATCCCGAGGGTCTTGGCCTTCTCCGGATCGACCAGGCGCGGGGCGGTGAAGGCCGTCGCCTCCGTGCCGTTGTCGGACATGAAGACGATGACGGTGTTGTCGTAGGCCCCGGTGTCCTTCAGCGCCTGGACCACCCGGCCGACATTGCGGTCGAGCTGCTCGACCATGGCCGCATAGACCTCCATCTTGCGGGCCTCGAAGGCCCGTTCCTCCGGCTTCAGGCTGGACCAGGCCGGGACCCCGACCATCGGGTGGGGCACGGCGTCGGCTGGGACCAGGCCCAGCGATTTCAGCTTCGCCAGCCGTTCCTCTCGCAGGGCCTCGGGGCCGGCGTCGTAGCGGCCTTTATACTTGGCGATCAGCTCCGGCGGGGCCTGCAGCGGCCAGTGCGGGGCGGTGAAGGTCAGGTAGGCGAAGAAGGGCCGCTGGCCAGCGTCCTCCTTGAGGAAACCGATCAGCCGGTCGGCGAAGACGTCGCTGGAATAGGCGCCGTCCGGATAGCGCACCAGCTTGCGGCCGTCGCGATAGGTCGGGGCTTGGTCGACCGCCGCCCAGGTGGCGTTCTGGTCGGCCCCGAAATGGTTGGACAGCCCCTGCAGCAGGGCGAAGGAGCGGTCGAAACCGCGCGCCGCCGGCGACTGGTCCTCCTCGCGGCCCAGGTGCCACTTGCCGGACATCACCGTGCGATAGCCGTTGTCGTGCAGCACCTCGGGCAGGCTGGCCACATCGTGGCTCAGATAGCCCTCATAGCCGGGCGCGCCCTTCTGAACCTCGGTGACGGTCTCGGCCATCGAGCCCAGGCCGGCCCGGTGGTTGTCGATCCCCGACATCAGCATCGAGCGGGTCGGCGAGCAGGTCGGGGCGGTGTGGAAGCCGGTCATCCGCACCCCCCGCGCCGCCAGAGCGTCGAGGTTGGGGGTGGAAATCTCGCCGCCGAAGGCCCCGAGGTCCGAGAAGCCCAGATCGTCGGCGACGATGACCAGGAAGTTGGGGCGGCCCGCCGGCCTGGCCGTCTGGCTGGTGGCCGGCGGCGACGCCGGCCCAAGCGCCAGTGTGACGGCGACTCCCGCACCCACCCACCGTGTCCAGCTCGTCATTAGAAAAACTCCGCCAATTTTGTTTTCAATCGCCTGTCTACGCGGAGGTCGTGGCGACGGGCCTTCCCAAAAAACTACAGGCGATTTCCGCAATTCTATATTTCCCACTGAATTAATAGGAATAAACGGTCACCCCTCGATTCATCCAACCAAGAGGGGGCTTCCCATGTTCCAGACCGACCCGACATTCCGCCGCCGCAGGCTCGCGGCCCTGCTGGCGGCCACCGCCCTGTCGTCCGTTCCGGCCGCCGCCTGGGCGGCGGAAGGGGAGGGAGACGCCGCCGACGCCGAGGTCGAGGAGCTGATCGTCACCGCCCGCCGCCGCGAGGAGAGCGCCCAGTCGGTGCCGGTGGCCATCTCGGCCTATTCCGGCGAGTCCCTCGAGCAGCGCCGGGCGACCAACGTTCGCGACCTGCAGCAGCTGGCCCCCAGCCTGGTGGTCACCGTCACCAACCCCCGCAACACCAGCATCAACATCCGGGGCCTGGGCAACAACGTCTCGGTCTACAACGACGGCCTGCAGCCGGCCGTCGGGGTCTACCTCGACCAGGTCTACCTGGGCCGGCCGGGCCAGGCGGTGTTCGACCTCGGCGACCTCGACGGCGTCCAGGTGCTGCGCGGACCGCAGGGCACGCTGTTCGGCAAGAACACCTCGGCCGGGGCGGTGGTCATCGGCACGCGCGCGCCGGGCTGGGAGAACAGCTTCACCGCCGACGTCAGCGGCGGCAACTACGAGTACTTCCAGGCCCACGCCACCGCCAACGCCGTCCTCATCGACGACAAGCTGGCGGCCCGCATCTCCCTGGCCAACACCCAGCGCACCGGCTTCATGCGCAACGTCTTCGACGGCGAGCGAACCCAGGACTACCACGACTTCGGCGGCCGCATTCAGCTGCAGGCCGTCCCCACCGACGCCCTGTCGGTGCGCGTCATCGCCGACTACGGCCAGCAGTATTCCAACACCAGCGCCTCGGTGCTGACCGGCCTGTTCACCAACTATGCCGACGACGGCGCCGCCTATCCCAACGGCTACCTGGCCCGCGCCGCCCGCATCGGCTTCACGCCGCTGCCGATCAATCCGCAGGCCCGCCGGGTCTCGACCGATACCAAGAACAACTACTTCGAATACCACGGCGGCCTCGCCGCCATCGCCGACTGGCAGATGCCCGGCCATGTACTGACCTCGGTGACCAGCTACCGCTTCTGGAACTGGTATCCGCACAACGACGCCGACGGCACGACCCGCCCGGCCGCCATCGACTTCCACCAGGAGAACGAGCAGCAGCAGTTCAGCCAGGAACTGCGCCTGGCCTCGGCCGGGGAGCGCGATTTCGACTATGTCGTCGGCCTGCACTGGTTCTGGCAGGACATCGAGGCGGAGGCCATCAACCGCTACGGCCCTTATGGCGCCGACTGGTTCCTGGCCCCGGCCGCCGGCTCGGCCGCCGCACGCTCAGCGGCGCTCAACGACTATCTGATCGTCAGCCACTCCAGCCCCGAGACCAAGAGCGCCGCCATCTTCGCCCAGGGTTCCTGGCGGCCGATCGAGCGGTTCGAGCTGACCGTCGGCCTGCGCTACACCTGGGAGGAGATCACCGGCTACTTCGACCAGACCGCCACGGGCCGTGACCTTTCAGGCCTCTCGGCCGCCGACCGCGCCACCGCCCAGGCCCTGCGCGCCCGCTTCGGCGTCGCCAACGCCTTCGAGGCGGAGACCTCCGACACCGCCCTGACCGGCCAGATCACCGCCTCCTGGACCTTCCGCGAAGGCCTGCTGGGCTATGTCACCTATTCGCGGGGCTACAAGGCCGGCGGCATCAACCTCTCCAACATCAACACCGCCGGGGCCAACGCCGTCGATCCGGTCGTCGGGCCTGAGACCATCGACGCCTGGGAGGCCGGCCTGAAGTCCAGCTGGTTCGACCGCCGCCTGGTCGCCAACCTGGCCCTGTTCTGGACCGAGGACGACAACTACCAGACCACCCAGGTCAACCTGATCAACAACGTCAGCTCCCTGACCAACGCCGGCAAGGTGCGCAGCCGCGGCGTCGAGCTCGACCTGCAGGCGGCCCCGGCCGAGTGGCTCTCGCTCTACGCCTCGGCCACCTACAACGCCGCCGACTATGTCTCCTACAGGCAGGCGGCCTGCCCGATCGAGATCCACCTGCGCACGGTCTGCGATCTGTCGGACCGCCGCCTGCCGGGTGTCTCCCTGTGGGCCGTCTCGGCCGGGGGCGAGGCCCACTGGACGGCCGGCCAGATCGCCGGCGACGCGGCGGAGTTCTATGTCGGCGCCGACTACAGCTACCGCTCGAACTTCTACACCACCGCCTCGCTGTCCAGCTATTCGCGGATCCCCGAGTACGACCTCGTCAACCTGCGCGCCGGCTTCCGCGCCGCCGACGGCCGCTGGGACGTCCAGGCCTGGGGCCGCAACCTTGGCGACGAGCTCTACTATCTGACCCTCAGCGCCGCCAACACCGGGGCGATCACCGGCACGCTGGGCGATCCTCGAACCTTCGGCGTCACCCTCCGCGTTCGCCCTTGACGGCGGATCGGGCGGCCTCGTTCAGGGGCCGCCCATTTTCTTCCCGCCAAGCTTGTGAGACGCCCGACTCGCCCGCTACACCAGAGCCGTCAAGTTCGGGGGGCGTAGATGGCGCTGACGCGCGGGTCGATCGAGGCGATGGCGCCGGATCAGAGCGCGTTGAAGGCCGCCGCCGGCCTGCTCAAGCCTGGCAAGTGGCCGCTGATGGCCCGCTCCGGCCCGCTCATCTGGGGCGAATGCCAGGGCTCCGGCTCCAACCCCTACCGGGTGATGGCCGACACCGTCGACACCGGCTCCAAATGCACCTGCCCCTCGCGCAAGTTTCCCTGCAAGCACGCCCTGGCGCTGATGTGGCTGTTCGTCGAGGACGAGAGCGCCTTCAAGGCGAGCGAGACGCCCGAATGGGTGCTCGACTGGATGGGCCGTCGGCGCAAGACCGGCGGCGCGCCGGCGGCCGCCAAACCGGCCGGCGAGGGCGTAAGTCTCGCCGCCGCCACGCTGGCCGAACCGGAAGCCGCGCCGGACCCCGCCGCGGAGGCCCGCCGCCAGGCGGCCGCCGAGAAGCGGGCAAGCGACACCCGCCGCCAGGTCCGCGCCGGCCTGGATGACCTCGACCTGTGGATCGCCGACCAGTTGCGCACCGGGCTGCAGGGCTTCCTGGCCGAGCTCACCGATCGCTGCCGGCGCATCGCCGCCCGGCTGGTCGACGCCAAGGCCGGGGCCCTGGCCAGCCGCCTGGACGAGATGCCCTCGCGGCTGCTGGCCCTGCCGGCCGAGGAGCGGATCGATGCGGCCATCGCCGAGTTCGGCAAGCTGGCCCTGCTGGCCCGGGCCTGGCGCGCGACTCCTGACGACGCCGAGCTGCGCCGCGAGGTGACGACGGCCGAGTCCCGCGAGGATCTGCTCGCCGCCCCCGGCGCCCTGCGCGTCACCGCCGACTGGGAGGTGCTGGGCGAGCGTATCGCCACCCGCCGCGACGGCCTGGTCAGTGTCGCCACCTGGCTCCTGAATCTGGGGGAGGGGCCGCGGTTCGCCCTGCTGCTCGACTACTTCCCGGCCTCGGCCGGCCGCCGCAGCGGCGCCTTCGAGCCCGGCCAGCTGGTCCGCGCCGAGCTGGTCTTCTACCCCGCCCGCGAGCCGCTGCGCGCCATGGTCGCCGAGCGCCATGAGGCCGGCGAAGCGCACGACATCGCCTGGCCCGAGCGGCCGCCGGCCGATCCCCTGGCCTCTTGGTCCGACGCCCTGCTGACCGCGCCCTGGCGGCTGGAGGCGCCGATCCTGCTGCCCCCCGGCCGCATCGCCGAGGACGCCGCCGGCCGCGCCTGGTGGCTGGCCAGCGACGCCGCCCTGCCGCTCGATGGCGCCGCCCCGGCCCTGGCGCTGGGGGCCGACATCGAGGCCGCCGTCGGGGTCTGGAACGGCGCGCGTCTGGCCCTGCTGTCGGCCCGCACCGACTGGGGAAGGCTGGCCTTCGATGGCTGAGCTGGAGGACAGCCTGGCCCGCATGCGCGGCGCCTGGATCGCCGGCCGTTCGGCCCAGGAGCATTGCCCGCCGGACTGGCGCGCCCTGCTGGGCGAGGGCCCGGCGGCGGAAGCGGCCCTGGCCGCTCTGGCCGGCCAGGCGCTGCAGGCGGTGTTCCGCCCTGTAGGCCCCGAGGGCCTGCAACCCCGCCCGCTGCTGCCGCGCCTGTCCGCCCCGACCCCGACGCCGGCCGCCCGGGCCCGCTTCCGCCGGGCGCTGGCGGGGCGCAAGGCCGAGGCCGGCGGGGTGCGGCCGCTGATCGCCCTGCTGGCCGCCCGGGGCTACGCCGCCCACCCCGCCGACTGGACGCCGGGTGCGGGCGACGACTGGGCCCCGGACCTCTACGCCCCCTGGATCGGCTGGGCGGGGGCCGAGCGCACGGCGGTCCCGCACGACGAACTGACCGCCGAGACCTGGAACGACTGGCCCTGGACCGAGCGCCGCGTGGCGCTGGCCGCCCTGCGCCGCCGCGATCCGGCCGCCGCCGCCGCCCTGTTGGCCGCCCGGGCGCCCGGCGAGCCGGCCGAGAAACGCCTGAAACTGCTGGAACTGCTGACCGAGGGCCTCGGCCCGGCCGACATCCCGCTGCTGACCAGCCTGCAGGGCGACCGCTCCGACCGCGTCCAGGCCCTGGTCAAACATCTGCTCGCCCGCCTCGGCCACGGCGCCGCCGATGGGGAACTGGCCGCCGAGCTGGCCCAGATGGTCGAGCTCGGCAAGGTCGGGCTGTTGCGCCGCAAGCCGCAGCTGCGCCTGCCAAACCTCAAGACCGCCGCCCAGCAGAACCGCCGCCGCGACCTCTTCGGCCTCGTCACGCTTGCCGGCCTCGCCAAGGCGCTGGGGACCGAGGAGATGGCCCTGGTCGAGACCGCCCCGACCGGTGATGCGACCGCCCTCCTGGCCTTCGCCGGCATGGTCGCCGACACCGGCTCGGACGCCGCACGGCGGGCCCTGCTGGAGCGGATGCTGGAGGACGACGGCCTCCCCATCGGCCTGATCACACCGCTGGCCCAGCGCGCCGATCCGGCCGAACGCCAGGCGGGCCTGGCCCGCATCGCCGCCCGCGACACATCCGGCGTCTTCAGCCACAGCCTGGTCTTCGCCGGCGAAGCGCTCGGCGCCCTGCCGTTCAAGACCATCAGCGGCGGCGCCGGCCAGCGCGCCCTGTTCGGCTTTATCCATGAGGGTCGGGCAGCCGAAGGCTACGCAGGCAACCATGCCCGCAGCCAGGCCGGCGCAGGCCTCTCCACCCTCGGCCTGCTGCTCGACGTTTCGGGCGCCCAGGCCCTCATCGACGCCTGCGCCCAGGCCGGCCTGTCGCCGGCCGATCCCCGCCTCGACACCCTTCACCTCAATGTGGCTCTCAAGCCGGAGCGAATGCCGTGACCGACATCCTGCGCCTTCCCGCGGAAACGACCTACGCCGCCGAGCTGGCCGCCCTGGCCAAGGGCGATACCGCCCCCAAGCCGCAGGGCTGGTTCCTCTCGCCGCGCGCCGCCGTCACCTACCTGCTCGGCGGCAAGTCGGCCGACGGCACGGTGATCACCGCCAAGTACGTCGGCGACCGCCGCCTGATCGAGACCGCCATCGCCACCCTGGCCACCGACCGCGCCCTCTTGCTGCTGGGCGTCCCCGGCACCGCCAAGTCCTGGGTCAGCGAGCACCTGTCGGCGGCCATCTGCGGCGACTCCACCCTGGTCGTGCAATGCACGTCCGGCACCGACGAGAACCAGATCCGCTACGGCTGGAACTACGCCCAGCTGCTGGCCCACGGCCCCTCGCGCCAGGCCCTGGTGCCCACCCCGCTGATGCGGGCCATGGAGACCGGCAAGCTGTGCCGGCTGGAAGAGCTGACCCGCATGGGCTCTGACGTGCAGGACACCCTGATCACCGTGCTGTCCGAGAAGATGATGCCGGTGCCGGAACTGAACGAGAGCATCTACGCCAAGCGCGGCTTCAACATCATCGCCACCGCCAACAATCGCGACAAGGGCGTCAACGAGCTGTCCTCGGCGCTGAAGCGGCGGTTCAACGTCGTCGTCCTGCCGCTGCCGGGCGACATGCAGGAAGAGATCGACATCGTCACCAAGCGGGTCGGCGAGATGGCCCAGAGCCTCGACCTGCCGGCCCCCAAGAACGTCGCCGAGGAGGTGGCCCGGGTGGTCGCCATCTTCCGCGAGCTGCGCGGCGGGGCGACCCTGGACGGCAAGGTCACGCTCAAGACCCCCTCGGGCTCCCTGTCCACCGCCGAGGCCATCGCCGTCACCGTCGGCGGCCTCAGCCAGGCCGCCTGGTTCGACGACGGCAAGCTCAGCGCCGAGGGACTCGCCCCCAACCTGCTGGGGGCCATCGTCAAGGACCCGGTGCAGGACAAGGTGGTGCTGGAGGAATACCTGGAGACGGTGCTCAAGAAGCGCCCCGACTACGCCCGCTACTATCGCGCCCTGATCGACCTGGTCTGACCCTTGGCCGGCGGCGTCCACATCTTCGGCATTCGCCACCATGGGCCGGGATCGGCCCGGCGCCTGCTCGAGGCCCTGGAGGCGCTTGCCCCCACGACGGTGCTGATCGAGGGGCCGTCCGACGTCTCCGACCTCATCCCCCTGCTGGCCGAGCCCGGCATGGTCCCGCCCGTCGCCCTGCTGGCCTACGCCGCCGACGACCCGTCCCGCGCCGTCTTCTGGCCCTTCGCCAGCTGGTCGCCGGAGTACCAGGCCGCCTGCTGGGCGGTGCGCAACGGGGCGGCCGTGCGCTTCATCGACCTGCCGGCCAGCTGGACCCTGGCCGAGCGTGGCGAAGAGGTGGAAGGGGAGGGCGAAGCGCCGCCCGATCCCATGGCCCTGCGGCTCGAGCGCGACCCGATCGGCATCCTGGCCGAGGCCGGCGGCTATGAGGACGGCGAAAGCTGGTGGCGCGACGTCATCGAGGAGAACCCCCACTCCGAAAAGGTCTTCGAGGCGGTGGCCGACGCCATGGCCGCCCTGCGCGAGGCCGCCAGCCCGGTGCGCGGCCGCGAAGCCGCCCGCGAGGCCCACATGCGGCTGGAGATCGCCCGCGCCGCCAAGGAGAGCGACGGCGAGATCGCCGTCGTCTGCGGCGCCTGGCACGAGCCGGCCCTGCGCGCCAAGGTTTCCGCCGTCGCCGACCGCGAGCTCCTCAAGAACGCGCCCAGGCAGAAGGTCGCCGCCACCTGGGCCCCCTGGACCTCGCCGCGCCTGGCTTTCCACAGCGGCTATGGGGCCGGGGTGGCCGCGCCCGGCTGGTGCGCCCACCTGTGGGAGACGCCGGCGCAGCAGCAGACCGTCCGCTGGCTGGGCCGCATCGCCGCCGCCCTGCGTGAAGGCGGCCACATCGTCTCCACCGCCAACCTGATCGAGGCCCAGCGGCTGTCCATCGCCCTGGCGGCGATGCGCGAACGCCCATCGCCTGGCTTCGAGGAACTGCGCGAGGCGGCCATCGCCGTCCTCTGCTTCGGCGAGCCGCTGGTCTGGGAGACCGTCGCGCCGGGGCTGCTGCTCGGCGACGGCGTCGGCCAGACCCCGCCCAATGTGCCGCTGGCCCCGCTGCTCGACGACCTGCAGCGCGAGCAGCGCCGCACCCGCCTCAAGCCCGAGGCCCTCGACCGCGAACTGGCGCTGGACCTGCGCAGCGAGGCCGGCCTCGACCGCTCGACCCTGCTGCATCGCCTGTCGATCCTCGAGGTCCCCTGGGGCCGGCTGACCGACGCCGGCCGAAGCCGGGGCACCTTCCGCGAGCGCTGGATGCTGCGCTGGGAGCCCGAGTTCGCCGTCCAGCTGGTCGAGAACCTGGTCTACGGCCCGACCATCGCCAAGGCCGCCGCCGGCCGCATGACGGCCAGGCTGGCCGACGCCAATGCCCTGAAACCCCTCTGCGACCTGACCCTCGCCGCCCTGACCGCCCAGCTGCCCGAGGCCGCCCACACCGGCGTCGAACGCATCCAGCAGCGGGCGGCCCAGACCAGCGACTGCGGCGAACTGCTGGCCGCTCTGCCGCCGCTGGGCGAGGTGGTCCGCTACGGCCAGGCCCGCCGTACCGACGCCGACGCGCTGTCGGCCCTGTTCCTGCGCATCCTGGTCCAGGCCGCCCTGGCGCTGCCCTACGCCGCCCGCGGCCTCGACGCCGAGGCGGGCGCGGCCCTGCGCGCCGCCATCCTCGCCGCCGACGCCGCCATCACCCTGGCCGAGGTGGCCGATCCCGAGCTGACCGCCTGGCGCGAGGCGCTCGGCGCCCTGGTCGCCGACACCCAGGCCACGCCCCTGGTGGCCGGAACCGCCGCCCGGCTGCTCTACGAGGCCGAGGTCATGGGTCCCGAGGCCGCCGCCGTCCTGCTTGGCCGCATGCTGTCGCCCGGCCGCCCGGTGGCTGATGCAGCCGGCTTCTTCGAGGGATTCTTCGACGGGGCCGGGGAGCGGCTGATCCACGACCGGGCCCTGCGGGCCGGCGTCGATGCCTGGCTGCAGACCCTGGAGGCCGAGCAGTTCACCAGCTTCCTGCCGCTGTTCCGCCGATCCTTCTCTAACCTCGACAGCATGCAGCGCCGCCGCCTGCTCGACGCCCTGTTCGGCCGCCAGGCCGAGGGACTGACCGGCCGCCGCCTGGCCCCCGACGCCGAAACCGTCTGGCCGCTGCATCTGGCCCGCCTGAGCGACATCCTCACCGCGAGCCCCGCCGATGACTGACGCGCCCAATAACCACGAGGGCGACGACCTGGAACGCGAACGCCGCTGGCGCCTGGCCGTCGGCGGCGAGGACGAGTCCCTGTCCTCGACCGACCAGCGCATGTCGGCGGCCTTGAGCGCCCTCTACAACCAGCCGGCCGCGGCGCCCGGCGGCAAGGGCCGCGGGGGCCTCGGCCGGTCCGCCCCGTCGGTGGCCAAGTGGCTCGGCGACCTGCGCCAGTTCTTCCCCGCGCCGGTGGTTCAGGTCGTCCAGAAGGACGCCTTCGACCGTCTCGGCCTGCAGCAGATGCTGCTCGAGCCGGAGTTCCTCGCCGCCGTCGAGGCCGACGTGAACCTGGTCGCCACCCTGGTCAGCCTGCGCGGCGTCATGCCGGCCAAGACCAAGGCCATTGCCCGCGAAGTGATCGGCAAGGTGGTCGAGGCCCTGATGGAGCGGCTGGAGCGGCGCACCGCCGAGGCCCTGCGCGGCGCCGTCGACCGCCAGCGCCGCACCAACCGCCCGCGCTTCAACGACATCGACTGGCCGCGCACCATCCGCGCCAACCTGCAGCACTATCAGCCCGAGCATAAATCGATCGTCCCCGAGCGGCTGGTCGGCTTCATGCGCAAGCAGCGCCGGCTGGTCGACCTGGACGAGGTGGTGCTCTGCGTCGACCAGTCCGGCTCGATGGCCCCTTCGGTGGTCTACGCCTCGATCTTCGCGGCCGTCATGGCCTCGCTGCCGACGGTGAAGACCAAGCTCATCTGCTTCGACACCGCCATCCTCGATCTGACCGAGGAACTGGCCGACCCGGTCGAGGTGCTGTTCGGCGTCCAGTTGGGCGGCGGCACCGACATCAACCAGGCCGTCGCCTACTGCCAGGGCAAGATCGAGCGGCCGGCCAAGTCCCATCTGATCGTCATCTCCGACCTCTACGAGGGCGGCAACGCGCAGGCCCTCCTGGCCCGCTTCGCCCGTCTGGTGGGCATGGGGGTCAA
This sequence comes from Caulobacter sp. GW821-FHT11A05, assembly GCF_058809015.1. NCBI lineage: Bacteria > Pseudomonadati > Pseudomonadota > Alphaproteobacteria > Caulobacterales > Caulobacteraceae > Caulobacter > Caulobacter sp. GW821-FHT11A05. Next base: position 466,497 of record NZ_JBXASF010000002.1, read on the forward strand.
TGTCATCTGCTTGCTGGCGCTCAGCGACGAGGGCCGTCCGGCCTACGATCCGCAGCTGTCGGCCAAGGTCGCGGCCCTGGGCATCCCGGTCTTCGCCTGCACGCCGGACCAGTTTCCGGACCTGATGGCCGCCGCTCTGAAGCGGGAAGATCTCAACGCCTGGGCCGCGGCGCTCGATATCAGGACCATCCGGGCCGAGGACTGATCACCGGTCCAATTTTGCCGCCCCGCCGCCCGGCAGTTTTTGCCGATACGGCCCCCGGCTCGGCAGAAGCTGCCGGTCAGGACCATGCCTAACAGACATATAACGCCATGAATTCAAAGACTTGAGGCCTATGGTCATTCCTGCCGGTCTGGCCCGCCAATTGCACCGGAGGTCTCCGAGCAAAATGCTCCCGGTTGTCAAAATGACGCCGGACACCTTGAATAGGAACTACGTCATGGCGCTGAACAGCGTGAACACGAATACGGGCGCAATGGTCGCCCTGCAGAACCTGAACAACACCAACCGCGAGTTGGGCGAAGTTCAAACCCGGATCAACACCGGTAAGAAGGTCTCCTCGGCCAAGGACAATGGCGCCATCTACGCCATCGCCCAGAGCCAAAAGGCCACCTCCCAATCGCTGAACGCCGTCAAGGACTCGCTGCAACGCGGGATCTCGGTCGTCGACGTGGCGATCGCGGGCGGCGAGTCGGTCAACGACCTGCTCACCCAGATGAAGGAAAAGGCCCTGGCTGCTGCGGACACCTCGCTGGATACCGCGAGCCGCACTGCTCTGAACGAAGACTTCAAGTCGCTTCGTGACCAGATCTCCAAGGCCGTCACGAACGCCGACTTCAACGGCGCCAATATGATCAAGGCCAGCGGCACCACCATCGCCGCGCTCGCCAACTCCGACGGCTCTTCGAAGCTGACGGTCGCGGCCCAGTCCCTGGCGCTCGGCGGCGCCAACGTCACGGTGACGGCGACCACGTCGTTCTCCACCGCGACCACTGCCGCCGCGGCTCTGGCTCTGGTCACTGCCTCGATCACCAACACCTCGTCCGCCCTGGCCAAGCTGGGCACCGGTTCGAAGGCGCTGGAAACGCACCTCGGCTTCGTTGGAAAGCTGCAGGACAGCCTGGACGCCGGCGTGGGTAACCTCGTCGACGCCGACCTCGCGAAGGAAAGCGCCCGACTGCAAGCGCTGCAAACCAAGCAACAGCTCGGTGTGCAGGCCCTGTCGATCGCGAACTCCTCCTCGTCGTCGCTGCTGGGTCTGTTCCGCTAACGGCACAGTGACTGGGGGCGGGCGCGACAGCGTCCGCCCCTTCTCACGCGCGTTCGCCCCCGCCTCCCGGCGTGGGGTCCTTGGCAGGAGACGCCGGCGCGAGAAGCCCCGGCGCTGTGGGAGACATGAGCAACAGCATAGCACCCATCCGAAACGTCCCCGAACCCGTCGCGGCGATGATCGCCCAACCGGTTCAACCCGTCGCCGAGGCCGCGACTCCGATCCTCAAGGGTCAGACCGCCGACCTCCGTCTGGTGATCGAGGAAGACGAGGCCTCCGGCGCCTTCGTCTACAAGACCCTCGACCGCCGCACCGGCGAAGTGGTCCAGCAGCTGCCCCGCGAAAGCGTCCTCAAGGCGATGAGCTCCGAGGACTACAGTCCGGGCCTGGTGGTCGACACGCGGGACTGACGAAGACTTCCTCACCCGGCTTCTTGCTGGCCGGGCCGCTCCTTCTCACCGACGTCGCACCGCGACGGCGGCGATCATGGTTTCTGCGGCGTTAACCATACGCTCACCGTTATCCCGCTAGCCTGAACGGGAACAGGCGGCCGAATCGGCGACCGCCAGCGCCGGACGGCGCACCTGGAGACGGTCCATGACCATCGGCGTGCACACCAATCAGGCGGCCCTGATTGCCCTTCAGAACCTGAACAAGACCAACGACAACCTCGAGGGCGTCCAGGGCCGGATCAGTACCGGCCTGAAGGTCCAGGGGGCCAAGGACAACGCCTCGGTCTGGGGCATCGCCCAGGCCCAGCGGGCCGACATCGGCGCCCTGTCGGCGGTCAAGATGAGCCTCGACCGGGCCACTTCGGTGTCCGACGTGGCGCTGACCGCCGGCGAGACGGTCTCCGACCTGCTCAACACCCTGAAGGAAAAGGTCGTGGCGGCGATGGATCCCTCCATCGACACCACCTCGCGCCAGGCGCTGGACGCCGACTTCAAGGCGACCCTGAAGCAGATCACCCAGGCCTTGAACAACGCCACCTTCGACGGCGCCAACCTGCTCAACGGCTCGCTGACCAGCAACATTCGTTTCCTGGCCAACGCCGACGCCAACGCCTACATCACCCTGTCGGTGAAGAACCTGTCGCTGGGCGGCTCGATCCTGTCGGTCGCGGCCGGCGCCTCGATCACCACCGCCACCCTGGCGACGGGCATTCTGGCCCAGCTCAACACCTCGATCACCAACGTCAACCAGGCGCTCGGGGACATCGGCGCCCAGGCCAAGCAGATCGAAGCCCACAACAGCTTCATCTCCAAGCTGACCGACGTGCTCAACAGCGGCATCGGCAACCTGGTCGACGCGGATCTGGCCAAGGAATCGGCCCGCCTGCAGGCCCTGCAGGTCCAGCAGCAGCTGGGCGCCCAGGCCCTGTCGATCGCCAACCAGGCGCCGCAGATCGTGCTCAGCCTGTTCCAGGGCGGCTAAACCTCAGCTAGACGGGCCGCATGATCGATCTACGCGACCTGGAGCCCGGCGACGAGGAGCAGCTGTACCGCTGGCGCCAGGAGCCGGAGGTCGACCGCTGGATGTCCGACGCCGCCGTGCCTGACCGCGGCGCCCACCAGCGCTGGTTCGTCGAGCTGCTGGCCGGTCACGACGGCCGCGGCTGGATGATCACCCGCGACGGCAAGCCGGCCGGCATCATGACCCTCACGGGCTTGGCCAGCCACCACCAGCGCGCCAGCTGGAACTGGTTCGTCGGCGACGCCGAGAGCCGGGGCAGGGGCATCGGCCGCGCCGCCCAGGTGCTGGGCCTCGATAAGGCCTTCTGCGAGATGGGCCTGGACAAGGTCTGGGCCGAGGTCATGGCCGACAACGACGGCGCCCTGAAACTGCAGACCGCCGCCGGCTTCGTCCGCGAGGGCTACCTGCGCGGCCACGTCCTCAAGAACGGCCAGCGCCGCGACGTCGTGCTGCTGGGCATTCTCGCCGCTGACTGGCAGGCCCGCCGCGAAAAGGCCAGGGCGGCGCTGGTCGACGGCCGGATGATCCCGGCCTAGGCCGCCGTCAGGACCGCCTCCTTCGTCTGGGCGGCGATCGCCGCGATGGTGCGGTGGGCCGACATGATCGCCCCCTCCTGCCAACCCGGCATCTGGCTTAAGTGCGCCCCGGTGAAGTGCACCGGCCCATGCGGCTGGTTCAGCAGGTTGTAGGCCGGCAGATCGTTGCTCCGCTCGGTGCGCTGTCCGCCGGCGGGGCGCCAGCGCGGCCAGGGTCCCAGATTGAAGGGAATCTTGCTCCAGTTGACCACCACCGGCTTGCGCAGCGACGCCTCGTCGCCGGGATGCACCCGGGCGACGGCGGCCTTGGCGACGGCGACCTGTTCGGCCAGAGGCCGGGCCGCGAAGGTCTCGGCCGAGGGCCCGGAGCCGTAGCAGGCCAGCAGCATGCCGGTCTCGCTGTGCAGGCCGCCGCTGGGATACCAGATCAGGCTGGTGTCGCCGCCGACGAAGGAGATGCCGCCGTAGACCTGCTGCTTCTCCCAGAACCGCGGGGCCTCGAAGCCGATCTTGTTGGAAAAGTCGTTGGGCACGCTGGCCACGGCAGCCTTCACCTCGGGGGCGAAGTCGGTGTCGATCCCGGCCAACAGGGCCAGAGGGATGGTGATGACCACATGGTCGGCGGCCAGCCGCGTCTCCTTGCCGCTGCGACGATCCTTGTAGACCACCGCCGGGGCGCCCTGGCTGGTGACCTTGGTCACCTCCGCGCCCTTGATGATCGGGCTGCGGATGGCCTTGGCGAAGGCGGCCGGGATGCGGTCCATGCCGCCGACCGGCTGGAACATCGTCGCCTGCATGTCGATGAAGTCCTCGAACAGGGTCATCGGCAGCAGTTCGTTGGCCAGCAGTTCGCGGAACGGCAGGGGCTCGCGATGCACGCCGACCTGGTCGGCGGCTCCGGGCAGGGCGCTGTATCCCGACCGTTCGGTGCCCTTGAAGGCCAGGCCTTCGTCGAGGTCGCCATAGAATCGCAGAAAGGGCACCAGCCGCTCGCGGTCCTCGGCCGTCAGCTCGGCGTCCAGAGCCCCCTTGTTGACCGCCTTGGCCAGCAGTTCGGCGATGTGGCCGCGGGTGTCGTTGACCCCCTGGCGCATCTGGACCGGCGTGCGGCCGGCGGTTGGCGGGGCGATATAGGCGCTGCGGCTGGAGTTGATCTCCACCTCCAGGGCCACGCCCAGCCGGCGGCAATAGCCGATCAGGCCCTGGTGGTGACTGGGGATGCGGGCCGGCCCGGCGTTCATATAGACACCCCGCTCGAAGGCCACCGTCTGGGTGGCCTCGCCGACCATCTCCACCTTGTCGCCGCCGCGCAGGGTCCAGTTGCGCCCGCCGACCCGGTCGCGAGCCTCCAGCACGACGACCTGATAGCCGGCCCGCTCCAGCTCATAGGCGGTCACCAGCCCGGCGATGCCGGCCCCCAGCACGACCACCCGCCGCCCGGCGCCGAGGGACGAGGGCAGGACGGGAGGCTCGGCCGCCGCCGCGGCCGTGGGTGTCAGACCCAGGGTCTGCATGGCCGCGTAGGCCGCGCCATAGCCGCCCACCGCGCCGATACGTTGAAGAAGAAGACGTCTGCTCACCGCCATGACCCGTCACTCCTGATCAGAAATTGCCGCTGCCTTTTCAGGACCGATCCGGGCCCGCGGTTTTGCAAGCGGCGGCCGGGCGGTTGGCGGGCGAGGGTGGGTAACGAGGCCGTCAGTGGTCAAACCAAAGGCGCCATGACCCGCCGGGCGCCGAATCTTCCGCCGTCGCTGGCCCGGCCGGTTGCGCTACCGACCGGCCGGATTGACGCCGCGTCGGCTTGGCCCATGCAATGATCTCACACGGGCGGCGAAGCTCGTGGCGGGTAAAGAACCATCAGATGTCGAGTTCAGGTCGGACCCATAATGGGTTTTGTGCATCGACGTCAGATTAGTGCGCGTCAGCTTGTTTTATCTATCTGGAAGAAATCAAGAAGAAGCGACTGATAAACTGAGGGAATCCAGGCCGGGCCCAGGCAATTTTTGGGGATCGGTTGACTATGACTTCGTGCGCTATCGCCACGACTCGGCCCAGCGGTGGCCTTCCCGACTCCCCTGACAAGCCTCGCCCGCGCCATTTCGGCGTCGGGCGCCGGGTCTTCCTGCCGGCGGACATCCGCGCGGCGCTCTGGTCAACAAGGGGTTCTGACCAATGACGAAAACCGATAATCGCCGTCCACGCCGCGGGACGCTGATGGCTGGCATATCCATCGCCGCCTTCCTGACCCTCGGGGTCGGGACGGCGCTCGCGGCCGAGGACGGCGACGCCGAGGATCCGACGGTCGACGAGGTGGTGGTCACCGGCAGCCTGGGCAGGCCGCGGGTGGCCCTGGACTCGGCCGTGCCGGTCGACGCCTACAACAGCGATGACCTTGAGGCGGTGTCCTACGGCGACACCCAGGATATCCTGAAGGTGCTGGTGCCGTCCTACACCCTGCCGCGCCTGCCGATCGCCGACGGGGCCACCTTCATCCGTCCGGCCTCCCTGCGCGGCCTGTCGACCGACAAGACCTTGCTGCTGGTCAACTCCAAGCGCCGCCATCGCGGCGCCCTGGTGTCCACCGGCGGCGACGGGGCCCAGCCGGCCGACGCCGCCCAGATTCCGGCCTCGGCGCTGAAATCGGTCGAGGTGCTGCGCGACGGGGCCGGGGCCCAGTACGGGTCGGACGCCATCGCCGGGGTGATCAACTTCATCCTCAAGGAAGCCCCCGACGGCGGCATGCTGTCGATCCAGGCCGGCCAGTACTTCGAGGGCGATGGCGACGAGATCGTCATCGGCGGCAACAAGGGTTTCGCCCTCGGCGACGCCGGTTTCCTCAACTTCTCCTTCGAGTACGTCAGCCTGCAGCCGACCTCGCGCGGCAAGCAGGTCTGCAATGTCGGCGTCGCCAACCAGGCGGCCGGCTTCTGCGTCGCCAGCCTGACCACCAGCAGCCCGGTGCCACGCATCGCCGCCTACGCCACCCTGACCGACTACCAGAACCAGATCGGCGATCCGGCCCAGCACTGGGGCGTGCCCGAGACCGAGGCTTTCCGCACCTTCGTCAACGCCGGCTACGATTTCGGCGACCTCAAGTGGTACGCCTTCGCCAACTATTCCAAGAGCCATGCGCGGCAGGACTTCAACTACCGCCCGCCCATCGACATGAACACGGCCAACACGCCGAACGACAACCCTATCCGGCTGCAGGACGGCACGACCTGGACGGTCAACCAGCGCTTCCCGCTCGGCTTCACCCCCAAGTTCTTCGGTGACGTCACCGACTACAGCCTGGTCTCGGGCCTGACCGGCGCCCTGGGGCCAGTGAAGTACGACCTCAGCGCTCGCTACGGCCGCGACAAGATCGCCTATGTCATGAAGAACACGCTGAACTATTCGCTGGGCCGGGCCTCGCCCAACGAGTTCCACCCGGGCGACCTGATCTCCGACGAAATCGCCGTCAACGCCGACTTCGTCTACGAATGGACTCCGTCCTTCCTGTCGAATGGCGTCGATGTCGCTTTCGGCGCCGAGGCGCGCCAGGAGGGCTACGAGATCGTCAAGGGCGACGAGGCCTCCTACATCGTCGGCCCCTACGCGGTCGCCGACCCCTGGGACTTCTGCACCAATGAATCGACCGTCGCCCTGCGCACAATGACGGCGGCGGGCGTCGCCACCGGCCAGGCGATCAACTGCGCCAGCAGCGCCGACCCGGTCTACCAGACCATGGGGGCCGGCTCGAACGGCTTCCCGGGCTATCCGCCGCTCTATTCAGGCGAGCTGTCGCGCGATTCCTACGCCGGGTATGTCGACATCTCCAGCGACATCACCGACGAGCTGTTCGTCGAGGTGGCGCTGCGGGCCGAGGACTTCTCCGACTTCGGCGGCACCGTCGACTACAAGGTCGCCGCCCGCTACGAGTTCGTCGACGGCTTCGCTGTCCGCGGCTCGGTCGGCACCGGCTTCCGCGCCCCGACGCCGGGCCAGCTGTTCACCACCGTGGTCTCGACCGTGGTCAACAACGGCATCCCTGTCGCTCAGGGCCTGTTCCCGGCCACCAACCCGGTGGCCCAGTACCTCGGCGGCAAGCCGCTGAAACCCGAGCGGTCGGAGAACTTCTCCCTTGGCCTCACCGCCTCGCCGATCTCGGGCCTGAGCATCTCCGCCGACTACTATCACATCAAGGTCAGCGACATGTTCTTCGCCACCCCTCAGATCACCGTCACCCCGGCCATCGCCGCGGCGATGACCGCGGCTGGTGTGCCGGGAGCCGATTCCATCGGCGCCGTGGTCTTCTTCCAGAACGCCTTCGACGCCACCATCCAGGGCGTCGATGTCGTCGCCACCTATGCCTTCGACTGGGACGGCGGCCAGTCGATGCTGTCGGCCAGCTTCAACTACAACAAGCCCGAGGTGGATTCGGTAAAGCCTTTCGTCGACGCTACCGGCGTCACCCGGGTCTATTTCGACGCCGAGTTCATCAAGGACTATGCCGACGCCACCCCGCGCTGGCGCAGCATCCTGTCGGCCAGCCACACCATCGGCGCCTTCTCGGCCCTGGTCCGGGCCAACATCTGGGGGCCCTACGAGAACCAGTTCAGTGTCGCCAACCCGGTGATCCAGAAGTTCGATCCGGAGGTCCTTGTCGACCTCGAATTCAGCTACCAGATCGACGAGACCTACAAGCTGACGGTCGGCGGCCGGAACATCTTTGACAACTATCCCGACCCGGACAAGATCGGCGAGTCGACCACTAACGGGCGCATCTATCGCTCGGACTCCCTGATCGACTGGCAGGGCGGCTACTACTTCGCCAAGCTGACCGCCGTGTTCTAAGCCGGGGAGGGGCGGCCCGTCGGGGTCGCCCCTTTTCCATCCACGGCGCCTGCTCAGGCGGCATTCGACGCAGCCCGCGCCCCGTCGGCGGAAAGCGCGGGACAGGCGGGCGCTGGGCGGGTTTAGCTGTCACCACCTGACCGGGAGACCACCATGAAACTGCTTGCCGCCACCCTTGCCCTGACCCTGGCGCTCGCCACCGGCGCCGCCAGCGCCGAGATCACCCGCGCGGGCGATCCCAAGTCGCCTATCGCCGTCAGCGTCACCGTGCCGGCCGGCTACGACACCATCTACGTCAGCGGCATGACTCCGCCGGTCATCGACGAGACCGCCCCGGCCGGCTCGACCGCCCGCTTTGGCGACACCAAGACCCAGGCATTGGGCGTGTTCAAACGGCTGGAAGCGGCCTTGAAGGCCCAGGGCTACGACTTCGGCGACGTGGTCATGATGCGGGTCTATCTGGTCGGCGACCCGGCCAAGGGCGGCGCGATGGACTTCGCCGGCATGATGGAAGCCTACCGCACTTTCTTTGGCACGGCCGAACAGCCCAACAAGCCGGCGCGGGTGACCATGCAGGTCGCCGGCCTGGTCGCGCCGGGCATGCTCGCCGAGATCGAGGTCCAGGCGGCCAAAAAGCCCTGAGGACCTAACATCCTGTAAACCCCGACTGGGCGATACTCACGCCGAAGACGTGTATCCGCACGTCCGAGGCCAACCGTGACCAGCATCGACTCGTCGCTTCTCCTGGGCTTCTACCAGGCGCGAACCGGCCAGACCTCCAGTCTGGCGACGGGCGCTACCGGCACGACCAAGACCAAGTACGCCCCCACCGCCCCCTGGGCGACCAACTCCGTCGCTCCCCGGGCCAGCGCCCTGGTCGAGTCGGTGATGCAGGGGCGGCGGTTCATCGACGAGAACGCCGCCGTTCTCGACCTGCCGGGGGCCAGCGCCGACTACAAGAAGCTGTTCTCGCTGTTCCAGGGGCTCAACGCCTTGACCGGCCTGGCCGAACGGATGAACGTCCGCGGCGTCACCGACGCCGAGAAGACCAAGATCGAGAAGCTCTTCACCAAGGGCCTCACCGAAACCGTCGCCTACGCCGACAGCGTCAAGATGGAGGACATCCGCCTGACGCGCGGCGAGGCCATGCTCAGCGACAAGACCAAGGTTGGCGTGCCGCGCGCCAAATACAGCTACACCACCGCCACCGTCCACGAGGGGACCTCGTCCGAGGCCGTGGCCCAGTTCGCCGGCGCCGCCAACTTCACCATCACGGTCAAGAAACTCAGCGGCACGCAGAACATCAACATCGACCTCAGCGAGATGACCGGCACGCGCTCGATGAGCACCGTCGCCAGCTTCATCAATTCCAAGCTGTCCGCGGCCGGCGTCATCACCCGCTTCAGCATCAGCCGCACCGCCGGCGAGCCCAAGGTGGTCACCACCGGCAACACCAAGGTCACCCTGCCGGCCACCGGCGACAAGTTCGCCTTCAAGGTCTCCGGCGACAGTGCCGAGGCGGTGACCTTCAGTGCGCCCGCCGCCACCCCGGCGGTCTACGTCGCGACCACGGCCGGCAACCCGGACCCGGACAAGGACAAGACCACCGACGACGCCGTCTACGCCTCCAGCATGATCAAGACGGCCGCCGCCACCACCCCCGGCGGTGTCGGCTCCCGGGTGTTCGCCAACGGCCTGGAAAAGACCGTCACCGGCGTCAAGGACAGCCAGGTCGGGGCCGACGGCTCGGTCTACATGCTGGCCGAGGTCAGCGGCGACATCGACGGCCAGGCGATCAAGGGGACGGGCGACATCGCCCTCCTCAAGTACGACTCCCAGGGCCAGCTGCTCTACACCCGCACCCTCGGTGCGGTCGGAACCGTCAAGGCCAACGCCCTGACCGTCTCGGCCGACGGCAAGGTGGCCATCGCCGGCTCGATCACCGGCCAGATGGAGGGCACGGTCAACGGCCCGATCAACTCCGGCCCCACCTCGACCCTGAGCGACAGCTTCGTCACCCTCTACGACGCCAAGGGCGATGAGACCTGGACCCAGCGCCGGGGCGCCCTGCAGGCCGACGAGGCCGCCGCCGTGGCTTTCGGGGCCGATGGCACGGTCTATGTCGGCGGCAAGACCAAGTCGAACATGCCGGGCACGGCCAGCGCCGGCGGCGGCTGGGACGGCTACCTGACGGCCATCACCACCAGCGCCAAGGGCGTCCCCTCGACGCTGTTCACCCAGCAGTTCGGGACGACCACCGACGAAGCGGTCGAGGGCCTGGTGGTCAACGGCAATCAGGTCATCGTCGCCGGCCTGGAAGACAAGCACGCCGTCCTGCGCAGCTTCGACGTCACCGGCGGCGTGGTCACGGCCGGCGCGACCCGCGATCTCGGCGACCTGCAGGGCGGCTCGCTGGCCGGCATCAAGCTCGACGGCGGCCAGCTTTACCTCGGCGGCTCGACCCGGAACGCCGCTCTGGCCCTGGGAACCCCGGCCAGCGCCCACGCCGGCGGCATGGACGGCTTCGCCGCCCGCCTGTCGACCGACCTCTCCAGCACCGCCGCCGACAGCCTCGCCTACTACGGGGGCACCAAGGATGACACGGTGACCGGCATGGCGGTGGCCAATGGCAAGGTCTGGCTGACCGGCGTCGCCGGCGACAACCTGCCCGGCGGCTCGACGCCGATCGCCAGCAAGGACGGCTACATCGTCGAACTCGACCCGCTGACCGGCCAGGCCAGCTCGGCCCAGCGGATCACCGGCAAGGACGGCTACGTCACCCCCACCTCGATCGCCGTCGACGCCTCGGGCGCTTCGGTGCTCGACACCTTTGGCCTGCCGCGTGGCGCGCTGACCTTCACCGACAGCCAGAAGATCACCTCGGCCACCTCGGCCCGGGCCGGCGACACCTTCCAGATCCGCACGCGCGAGGGCGGGGCGCTCAGCACCGTCACCCTGGCGGCCGACGACACCCTGGAAACCCTGGCCGCCAAGATCAGCCGGGCAGGGGGCTACCGCGCCAAGGTCACGGTCGTCTCCGACGGCGACTTCCGACGCATCAAGATCGTCCCGGCCAACGACCAGCACACCGTCGAGGTGCTGCCCGGCAAGGGCGGCAAGAACATGCTGGAAGCGCTCGGCCTGGCCGAGGGCGTGGTCCGCACCACGGTGATGAAGGACGGCAAGAGCGTCGCCGCCGATGGCAAGGGCAACATCTACGGTCTGGCCCTGGCGGGTGACATCAGCCTCAAGGACGAGGACGCCATCCGCAACGCCCAGCTGGTGCTGTCCAAGGCGATGAGCGCCATCCGCAGCGCCTACAAGGACCTGGAGAACGCCGCCAAGCCGGCCTCGGTGAGCAATCCCTCGGCCAGCGGGCCGGTGCCGGCCTACCTGTCGAACCAGATCTCCAACTACCAGGCGGCCCTGAACCGGCTTACCGGCGGCGGTTGAGCCCTTGAATGGCGTTGCGCTTGAAACCGTCGCAATGACGCGATAGCGCTTCGACCATGGAATTTCTCAAGGATCGCCGCGTCGTCATCGCCATCGGGGCCGTGCTCGCCATCGTGCTGGGCGCGCTGATCGCCTTCGGCATCGCCAAGGGCTCCAAGGCCCCCGACGAACCGCCGCCCGCCTCGCAAGGCGGCCTGGTGGTCGAGAACGGCCGCGACGACGACACCAAGCTCGACGCCGCCCGGCCCATCCGCTGCTTCGTCGAGGGCCAGTTCGTCGGCGAGATCACGCTTGCCGAATGCGCCAAGCGCAACGGCGTGGCCACCGGCGCCCTCGACGTCGGCGTCGACGAGACCGGCGCCCTGGCCGCCTCCGGCCAGACCGGCGCCATCGTCGCCCCCCTGCCGCCCAGCGACCTCGGCCCGCCCGTCGTCGCCCAGGCCCCGCCGCCGACCAGCGGCCCGGCCCCGACGCCCGCCCCGACCCCGGTCGCCGACGGCGGCGCCTGCTGGCGTTATGCCGACGCGACCTGGACCAAGCTGGAAAGCATGAGCCTGAACGCCTGCGTCCAACGCCTCTACGCCGGCCAGTGCGAGCGTCCCGGCCGCGCCACCTACGGCCGCTGGGGCCAGCAGACCCTGCGCCTGGTGCCCGGCAAGGTGGAGATCAGCGACGACAACCGCCGCTTCCGCACCCTGGCCCGCCAGGACCGCAGCTGCAACATCGAGCCGGCGGGTTGACCGGCGCGGACTTGACCGGACCCGATGGCGGGATAAGAATTTAAATATGTCAAAGCCCGCTCTCCCCCGCTTCCTTGTTATTGGCGCCGCTCTTCTGACCGCCGCCTTGGGCCTCGCCGCCTGCGACAAGGAGCCGGAGGCCCCCTACGACAAGGGCGTCTGCTTCCACGCGGTGACCAAGGACGGCAAGACGTTCAAGTACAACGTGGTCAAGACCAACGTGCCGCAGATCGAGTACTGCGCGGCCGAACTGGAAGGCATGCGGGTCCGCTTCCTGCGCCTGGGCGGGACCAACCGCGAGCTGATCGGCGCCTACCAGGGCAGCTTCCTGATCGTCAATCCGCGCGGCATCTTCCGCCGCGCCAAGTGGAACGGCGGCCAGTTCCTGCTGCTCGAACGCACCGGCGACGGCCGCCTGGCCCAGCCGGGGGCCATGCCCAGCGATTAATCCAAGGTCGGAGAACGGCGGGCGGAAGTCTGCTGTGGACAACCCCGGCCAAATCAGAACAAAGAGAGAACTTTGTTCTTGCCCCAATCGTTAACGCGGTCTAGGGTCCCGCCCAGATTCCGGCGCGTATGGTCGCCGGGCGAATGGAGAAACCCCCATGGCGGGCAGCGTCAACAAGGTCATTCTGATCGGCAATCTGGGCAAGGACCCGGAAATCCGCACCCTCAATTCCGGCGACCGGGTCTGTAACCTGACCATCGCCACCTCGGAGTCCTGGCGCGACCGCCAGAGCGGCGAGAAGAAGGAAAAGACCGAGTGGCACCGCGTCGTCATCTTCAACGACAACATCGTCAAGGTGGCCGAGCAGTACCTCAAGAAGGGCTCCAGCGTTTACGTCGAGGGCTCGCTGCAGACCCGCAAATGGACCGACGCCCAGGGCGCCGAGAAGTACTCGACCGAGATCGTGCTGCAGAAGTTCCGCGGTGAACTGACCATGCTCGGCGGCCGCGACGGCGGCGGCGCCAGCGGCGACCGCGACTACGGCGACAGCGGCTACTCCGGCGGCGGCTCCAGCAGCGGCGGCGGCTTCGGCGGCGGCCAACGCAACCAGCCGTCCGGCCCGCGCGAAGACTTCAGCGCCGACCTGGACGACGAGATCCCGTTCTAGGCCGCGGAGCCGCGCACTCCCTCCCCTTTATGGGGAGGGTGTCACGCGTAGCGTGACGGGTGGGGTTGTCGGACCCACCCCCACCTGCTGAGGGGTTGTCGTATTCCCCACCCTGGCGGCTTCGCCGCCTGTCCCTCCCCATGAAGGGGAGGGAGGCAAATGGGACTGCGCGGCGATCTCCACGTCTATTGCGCCGACTCCGTCGACCAGGGCCACGAGACCCTGTCCCGGTTCGCCGCCGCCCTGATGGCCAGCGACTGGTGGACCTTCTGGTGGGACTGAGCGCCTACCAGATGGCGCCCGGCAGATGCCGCCGAATGAGCCTGTCAGCACTGATCAGGGGCACGCCTTCCGCCAGCGCAGCCCCCGCGATCAGACGGTCGAACGGATCACGTGTCCAATCGATCCGCCTGGCGTGAGCGACCACGGCCGAGAAGGGCGTCTCGCTGTGCGCCAATCCGATCCGCCCCTCCAGGTGCAGAAGAATGTCGTCCGGTTCGGCCGGCAACCGATCGATGTCGCGGAGGTACTGCAGTTCGAGCATGACCATGGGAGAAATGCGAACGGGACCGGCCTCGATGGCCGCGAGGCATGCGCGGGAGAGCCGATGAGTCTCCCGCCCCGAAAGCCAGACGACGACGTTGGTGTCGAGATGAAACACGGGTCAGACGTTGTCGTCCGGGGACCAGTCGTACCCGCCACCGCCCTCCATCTCCTCCAACGACAGATCCATTGGTGGAAACGGCGACGGCGAAGCCAGGAACGCCCGGACCCGCTCGGCATGGCTCTGCGCCGGCGCATGTTCGAACGGTTTGCCCGCCTCCATCAAAACCATGGTCCGGCCGTTACGCTCGATGACCACCGGTTCGCCCGTCTCCAGCGCCTTGTCGGCCAGCCGGAACAGGTCCTTGCGCAGCTCGGTCAGGGTGATCTTCGGCATATGTACATGTTGACCCCGCCACATGTACATGTCAAGGCAGAGGCCTCGTGACCAGTTCCCCCCGCACCCCCTTTACCGGCGCCGAATGGGCGGCGATTTTCGGCATCATCCTGGTCTGGGGGCTCAACAACGCCGCCGCCAAGATCGCCACCGAGGCGCTGCCGCCGCTGTTCATGGGCGGCATGCGGTTCCTGATCGCCCTGATCCTGCTGATCCCCTTCCTCAAGCCGCCGTGGCCGCCGTGGCGCCAGCTTCTGCCGCTGGTGCTGCTGGCCGGGCCGCTGCACTTCGGGCTCATCTACATCGCCTTCGCCATGGTCGATAACCTCAGCCCCATCGTCGTGGCGCTGCAGCTTTGGATTCCGATGACGGCCCTGTTCGCCTGGGTGATCCTCAAGGAGACCATGGCCCGCGCCGCCATCGCCGGCATGCTGATCGCCTTCGCCGGCGTGGTCTGGATGAGCCTCGACCCGCACGGCGCCGCCGACCTGCCGGGCCTGGCCATCGGCGTTCTGGCCAGCGCCCTCTGGGCCGTCGCCACGGTGCTGATGCGCAAGGCGCCCGGCGTGCGGCCGCTGAAGATGCAGGGCCTGACCTCCCTGGCCGCCGCCCCGGTGTTGCTGGCCGCCTCCTTCGCCTTCGAGCCGAACGTGGTGGAGAAGGCCGCCGCCGCCACGCCCTTCGTCTGGTCGCTGGTCGTCTACGCCGCCGTCGCCTCGACGGTCGGGGCCACGGCCCTGCTGTTCTGGCTGGTCCAGCGCCGCGAGGCCGGGCGGGTGACCCCCTGGTTCCTGCTGACCCCCCTGGTCAGCTGCACCATCGGCGTCGGCTTCATGGGCGACACCGTGACGCCGCAGCTGATCGGCGGCGGCCTGGCGACGATGGTGGGGGTGGCCCTGGTGGCGCTGTCGGAACGGCGGGCGGCGCAGCAGGCGTCAAGCGCCACCTGAGCGGAAGAGGGGACACATTGAATTCGAAGAATTCAATGTGTCCCCGTTTGCTCTTACAGGCCCGCGATCACCCCGCACGCCACCCGATCCCCAGCCCCGCCGATCGGCTGGCTCGTGTGGTCGTCCGGCTTGGCGTGGATCACCACCGCCGACCCGTCGGCGTCCCGCAGGGCCATCCGCTGGCCAGAGCGGGTCAGCGACGTCCACGGGCTGAACACCTCGGCCGCCCCCGTCCCGTCGGCCCCGACGTACAGGTTCGGCAGGTCCCCCGCCTCGTTGGCGTCGACGTTCAGCAGCCCGTGCACCATCGTCGTTCCGCCGTGCACATGGCCGCCGGCCGACTTGAAATCGGCGCTCGAACAATCGCCCTTCTCGTGGAAATGCAGCCCGTGCCAGCCCGGCGCCAGGCCCTTGGCCTCGATCCTCAGCACCACCCCCTTGGGCGCCTCGGTCAGGGTCGCCTTGCCCAGATCCTCGCCCTTGGGCCCCTTCAACGCCACCGCCACCGACGCCGGTTGCGCCACAGCCGCCCCGGCCATCGCCAATCCGGCGCAAACGATCAGAAAACCACGCATTTTCAGGACTCCGATGAGGTGAAACCGGCCCGCGCGGGTGGCGCCGCCAGTCATCAAATGCTAACTAACTGTCACACGTTCCGAGCCGATTCCTCCGGCCGTTTCCAACGGATTACCCCTCTCCTTGACCGACGAAAACCACACGCCGCCCGATGACAGCCGGCGGGGCGCAGTCAGCCCCATCGCCATCGAGGACGAACTGAGAAAATCCTACCTCGATTACGCCATGAGCGTGATCGTCAGCCGCGCCCTGCCGGACGCGCGCGATGGCCTCAAACCGGTGCACCGCCGCGTGCTGTTCAGCATGAGCGAGCAGGGCCACACCCACGACAAGCCCTATGTGAAGTGCGCCCGCGTGGTCGGCGACGTCATGGGCAAGTACCACCCGCATGGCGACCAATCGATCTATGACGCCCTGGTGCGCCTGGCCCAGCCCTTCTCCATGGGGCTGATGCTGATCGACGGCCAGGGCAACTTCGGCTCGGTCGACAACGATCCGCCAGCCCAGATGCGCTACACCGAGTGCCGCATGACGCGGGCGGCCGAGGCCATCCTCGCCGACCTCGACAAGGACACGGTCGACTTCAAGGACAACTACGACGGCAAGGAAAAAGAGCCCGTCGTCCTGCCCTCGCGCATCCCCAATCTGCTGGTCAACGGCTCGGGCGGCATCGCCGTCGGCATGGCCACCAACATCCCGCCGCACAACCTGGGTGAAATCGTCGACGCCTGCCTGGCGATGATCGACGACCCGGACGTGTCGATGGAGACCCTGCTCGAGATCGTCCCCGGCCCAGACTTTCCGACCGGCGGCGAGATCGTCGGCCGCTCCGGCGCCCGCCAGGCGCTGATGACCGGCCGCGGCAGCGTCATCATGCGCGGCCAGTCGACCATCGAGACCATCCGTAAGGACCGCGAGGCGATCATCTTCACCTCGCTGCCCTACCAGGTGAACAAGGCCGCCCTGATCGAACGCATCGCCGAGATGGTCCGCGACAAGCGCATCGAAGGCATCGGCGAGATGCGCGACGAGAGCGACCGCCAGGGCCTGCGCGTCGTCATCGAGCTGAAGCGCGACGCCACCCCCGACGTGGTGCTGAACCAGCTGCACCGCTTCACCTCGGTGCAGACCAGCTTCGGCGTCAACATGCTGGCCCTCAACCGCGGCCGGCCGCAACAGATGGGCCTGCGCGAGCTCTTGGTCTGCTTCGTCGAGTTCCGTGAGGAAGTCGTCGTCCGCCGCGCCAAGTTCGAGCTCGGCAAGGCCCGCGACCGCGGCCACACCCTGGTCGGCCTGGCCATCGCCGTGGCCAACATCGACGAGGTCATCGCCATCATCCGCAGCTCGGTCGATCCGGCCGAGGCCCGCGAACGCCTGGTCGCCAAGCTCTGGCCGACCGGCGACATGATGCCCCTGGTCGATCTGATCCAGGACCCGCGCACCAAGGTCGAGGGCGACACCATCCGCCTGACCGACGAACAGGCGCGCGGCATCCTCGCCTTGACCCTGTCGCGCCTGACGGGTCTTGGCCGCGACGAAATCTTCAACGAGGCGACCAACCTCTCCAAGACCATCGCCGAGCTGCTCGAACTGCTGTCGGACCGCCGCAACATCATGCGCGTCGTCCGCGAGGAGCTGGTCGAGATCCGCGAGAAGTTCGCCGTTCCCCGCCGCACCACCATCATCGAGGGCGACGGCGAGATCGAGGACGAGGACCTCATCCCCCGGGAGGAGATGGTCATCACCGTCACCCACGGCGGCTATGTGAAGCGCACCCCGCTCTCGACCTATCGCTCGCAGAAGCATGGCGGCAAGGGCCGCAGCGGCATGGCGACCAAGGACGAAGACGCCGTCACCCGCGTCTTCTCCGCCTCGACCCACGCCCCGATGCTGTTCTTCAGCTCGGGCGGCAAGGTCTACAAGCTCAAGGTCTGGAGGCTGCCGCTCGGCACGCCGACGTCGCGCGGCAAGGCCTTCGTCAACCTGCTGCCCATCGAGCAGGGCGAAACCATCACCTCCATCCTCACCCTGCCCGAGGACGAGGCGACCTGGGATCGGCTGGACGTGATGTTTGCCACCCGCAGCGGCACCGTCCGCCGCAACAAGCTCAGCGACTTCGTGCAGATCAACCGCAACGGCAAGATCGCCATGAAGCTGGACCCCGAGTCGCTCGGCGGCGCCGACGCCATCGTCGGTGTCGGCCTCTGCACCAGCGACAGCGACGTGCTGCTGACCACCGCCAATGGCCGCGCCATCCGCTTCGAGGCCGACGACGTCCGCGTCTTCTCCAGCCGCGATTCCATGGGCGTGCGCGGCATCCGCCTGCTCGGCGACGACGTGGTCATCTCCATGGCCATCCTGCGCAACGTCCCGGCCACGCCCGACGAGCGGGTTGCCTACCTCAAGCAGTCGCGGGCTCTGCTGCGGGCCCAGACCGGCGAAGAGGGCGATGAGGCGGTCGAGGCGCCGGCCGACGAGGAAGAGGTCGCCGGCGACACCCAGCTGTCGCAGGAGCGCTTCATTGAGCTCGGCGCGGCCGAGGAGACCATCCTGACCATGTCGACGGAAGGCATCGGCAAGCGCTCCAGCGCTTACGACTTCCGCCGCACCGGCCGGGGCGGCCAGGGCCTGATGGCCCAGGACCTGACCCGCAAGGGCGGCCGCCTGGTCGCCGCCTTCCCGGTCGAGCAGTCGGACGAGATCCTGCTGGTCACCGACCAGGGCCAGCTGATCCGCTGCCCGGTCGCCCAGATCCGCATCGCCGCCCGCAACACCCAGGGCGTCATCGTCTTCCGCACCGGCAAGGACGAACATGTCGTCGGCGTCGAGCGGCTGGCGGAAGCCGGCGGCGACGAAGATTTGGAAGATGGTGAAATCGGGGGCGACGAAGGCCCCGTCGCCGAGTAAAGAGCGTTAAAACCCTGGCTCAACAAGGGCCAGGGACTAGCGCAAGATGGGGGTGGGTGTTGGCGAGAGTCGGACTCTATCCGGGAACCTTCGACCCGATGACCAACGGTCATCTGGACATCATGGGCCGGGCCGTGAAGTTGGTGGACAAGCTGGTCATCGGCGTCGCCATCAACCTCTCCAAGGGGCCGATGTTCACGCTTGAGGAGCGGGTCGCCACCGTCCGCCGCGAGACCGAACACCTCAAACAGTTCGCCGAGATCGAGATTCGCCCCTTCGAGGGCCTGCTCATGCATTTCGCGCGCGAGGTCGGGGCCGGCATCATCATTCGCGGCCTGCGCGCCGTCGCCGACTTCGAATACGAATTCCAGATGACGGCGATGAACCAGCAGCTCGACCGCGAGATCGAGACCGTCTTCCTGATGGCCGACCCCCGCCACCAGGCCGTCGCCAGCCGCCTGGTCAAGGAAATCGCCAAGCTCGGCGGCGACATCAAGAACTTCGTGCCGCCCGGCATCGAGAAGGAACTGCTGGCCAAGGTCGGCCGGGGCTGATCGCGGCGGGTCTCGGGGACTGATCGCCTCGCCCTGTCGACGCGCTGCCTCATGACTGGAGGGGCGTAACCTCCTGAAAAATAATCAGATTTCGAATATGTCTAGACATATTCGGGGCCATTTTCCGCCGACATGCCCGCGGACCAGATGAGCGTAGGTCGATGCCAGGCACGGCAGACCTACATTCGCTGCGTTCCGACCAACGGACCGACCCACGCGCGGGGCCACGATCGCGAAGGCCAGGCCCACGCCAGAACCCACGGATTGCGGGAGTTTCAGCGTTTTCGCCTCCCCTTGAGAACGACGCCGCGTTTTTTGTCGCCCGGGACCTCCCGCCGCCCCCGCGCTACAATGGTTGGCCGCTTCGATAAGGCGCGTCATTTCCGCCTTGCGATTGCCTCAACCCCCCGCTACCGCCGGTTCCATGAAATCAGCCCTGATCGCCGCCCTGCTGACCCTGACGCCCGCCGCCGCGCTCGCCGCGACGCCGGCGCTCGCCCCCACCGACTGGCGCACGCCCAATCCCGACGACATCCTGGTCATCGACACCAGCCAGGGCCGGGTCATCGTTGAGATGTCGCCGCAGCTGGCGCCCGGCCACGTCGAGCGGATGCGTGAGCTGGCCCGCCGCCACTTCTACGACGGCCTGGAGTTCTTCCGCGTCATCAACGGCTTCATGGCCCAGACCGGCGATCCCAAGAACGACGGCACCGGCGGCTCGGAGCTGCCCGACATGAAGGCCGAGTTCGAGTTCCGGCGTGGGGCGAAAGACCCCTTCGTGCTCTACGAACGCCTGCCGGCCGGCGGCGGCACGGGGGTCACCGAGGTCGGCTTTTACGGCGCCATGGCGGTGCGCACCGCGCCGGCCCTGCAGATGATCGCCTCCAAGGACGGCAAGGTCACCGGCTGGGGCCTGTTCTGCAAAGGCGCGGTCGGCGCCGCCCGGGCCGGCGACCCCGACAGCGCCAACAGCCAGTTCTACCTGATGCGCGCCACCTATCCGGACCTGAACAGCAACTACACCGCCTGGGGCCGGGTGATCAGCGGCCAGGACGTGGTGCTGAAGATCAAGGCAGGGGCGGAGGAGGGCCAGGTGCCGCCGCCGCGCGACACCATGAAGACCGTCCGCCTGCTGTCCGACATGCCCGAGAAGGACCGGCCGAAGATCCAGATCGTCGACACCCGCTCGCCGGGCTTTAAGGCCCTGGTCGAGGCCCAGAAGGCGGCCAGCGGGGCGCCGCTGACCATTTGCGACGTCGAGATTCCGGTTAAGGTCGGCTGATAAACAAACCCGGGGGAGGGGCCATGCGCCGCCTGATCGTTCTGACCGCCGTGGCTGCCGCCATTCTTGCTGCAGGGGCCGCCACCGCTGCCGCCGCCGCGTCCAAGCCCAAGGCCGCCGACTGGCGCACGCCGGATCCGCAGAATGTGCTGGTCATCGACACCAACAAGGGCCGCGTCGTCGTCGAGCTGGTCCCCGAGGTCGCCCCCGGCCACGTCGCCCGCCTGACCGAGCTGGCCCGCAAGGGGACCTACGACGGCCGCACCTTCTTCCGGGTCATCGACCGCTTCATGGCCCAGACCGGCGATCCCCTGAATACCGGCGAGGGCTCGGTCGAGGGCCTGGCCAACCTCAAGGCCGAGTTCACCTACCGCCGCGCCGCCGACAGCGGCTTCGTCGCCGTCAACGCGCCGCAGGGGACGCAGACCGGCTTTTTGCTGTCCCTGCCGGTGGTCAGCCAGGACATCAGCTACACCACGATGACCGGCGACAAGAAGGTCGCCGCCTGGGGCACCTACTGCCCGGGCGTGGTCGGCATGGCCCGCGACGAGAACCCCGACAGCGCCAACAGCCAGTTCTTCATGATGCGCTACGCCTACCCCTCGCTGGACAAGCGCTATACCGCCTTCGGCCGGGTGATCAGCGGCCTGGACGTCATCCGCGCCATCAAGGCGGGCGAGCCGGTCGAGGCCCCGCAGGACGTCATGCAGAAGGTCCGGGTGCTGGCCGACATCCCCGAAGCCGAACGCCCGAAGGTGAAGATCATCGACCCCAGGGGCCGCTGGTTTGCCGACGAAGTGAAGCGGATGCGCAAGCGGAAGGGGGCGGATTTCTCGGTCTGTGACGTCGAGCTGCCGGTGGAAGTGAACTAACGATCCCTTCTCCCGACAAGCGGGAGAAGGAACTACACGGAGATCCCAAACGCCTCCCGAAACCCCGCCAGCCCGGAGGCCGTAAACGTCACCACCCGGCTGTCGTCCTCTCGCCGCGCCCAGCCCAGCGCATAGAACCGCTCCAGCAGTCCCGCCCCCAGCCCGCCGGCTAGGTGCCGCCGCCGGACGCTCCAGTCCAGGCAGGCCTTGCAGACCGGTCGCCGGCCGGGCTTCAGCGCCGCCGGGTCGACGCCCAGGTCCTCGGCGAACCCGGCGCCGGTCCAGGTCAGGGCCAGGTCGTCGCCGTCCTCGGCGATGCGGCCGTCAGCGATCATCGCCTCCAGCATGGCCACGCCCATGTCGCCGGCCAGGTGGTCGTAACAGACCCGCGCCGACCGCAGGGCCGGCTCGCGGGGGCCGGTGCGGATCCGCTGGTGCCCGGCCCGGCTGGCCAGGCCCATCAGCCCCTCCAGCACCTGGGCCACGTCGGGGCCGGAGAGGGCATGGTAGCCGTGGCGGCCCTGTTTGTGGGTTTTGGTCAGGCCGCCCTCCTGCAGCTTGGCCAGGTGCGAACTGGCCGTCTGCGGCGTCACCCCGGCATGCCGCGCCAGCTCGCCGGCGGTCAGCGCCGGCCCGGCCAGCAGGGCGGTCAGCATGTTGGCGCGGGCCGGATCGCCGAGCAGGGCGGCGACGCGGGCGATGTCGGGGCCGACTTTCATAGTTCGACCGTAATCGTAACGTCGCGGTGGATCAACGGGGTATGAAAGCCAGATCACTACCCCCACTACCGCTCATCCCGGCGAAGGCCGGGACCCATCCGCGTGATCTCGATGTTTCCGGAAAGGCGCTGATCAGGGCCCTCGAAGCTTGAAGGCGGCCAATCAGCAAGGCTGGCGCTCAGGCGGCTGGATCCCGGCCTTCGCCGGGATGAGCGGAAGAAAAGAGGAAAGCTCAATGTCCATCGTCTGCTGCATCCGCTACGTCATCGACCCCTTCCAGGCCTCCGCCTTCGAGGCCTATTCGCGAAACTGGCTGGAGATCATTCCGGCCTGCGGCGGCGACCTCATCGGCTACTTCATGCCGCACGAGGGCACGAACAGCATCGCCCTGGCCCTGATCCGCTTCGACAGTCTGGCGTCCTACGAGGCCTACCGCGCCCGCCTCAAGACCGATCCGGCCGGCGCCGCCAACTTCCAGACGGCGCTCGACCAGCGCTTCATCCTCTCCGAGGAGCGCACCTTCCTGCGCCAGGTCGAGGCGTGACGGAACCGCCCCCGCCAATACCCGTTGCCGGCAAGGCTAGCCGGGCCGGCCCTGACGCTCTAGAAGGCCCCAAACTCAGAAGGAGCCTCCGATGGCCGATGACGCCGAAAACACCCTGGTCCTGACCCTCGACACCGGCAAGGTGACCATCCGCCTGCGGCCCGACCTGGCCCCCGGCCACGTCGAACGGATCAAGGAACTGGCCGGCGAGGGCTTCTACGACGGCGTCGTCTTCCACCGCGTCATCCCCGGCTTCATGGCCCAGGGCGGCGACCCGACCGGCACCGGCATGGGCGGCTCCGAGAAGCCCGACCTGAAGGCCGAGTTCAGCAAGGCCCCGCACGTGCGCGGCGTCTGCTCGATGGCCCGCTCCTCCAACCCCAACTCGGCCAACAGCCAGTTCTTCATCTGCTTCGACGACGCCACCTTCCTCGACGGCCAGTACACCGTCTGGGGTGAAGTCATCGACGGCATGGACGCGGTCGACGCCCTGCCCAAGGGCGAGCCGCCGCGCACGCCCGGCAAGATCGTCACCGCCCGCGTCGGCGCCGACGGCTAAAGTGACCCCGGCCCTCGAGGCGGCTTACGCCGAGCCGCACCGGCGCTATCACAGCCGCGCCCATATCGAGGCCTGTCTCAACGAGCTGGCGGCGGTCCCGGACCTCAGCGACCGCGACCGCCGCCTGCTCACCTGGGCCCTGTGGTGGCATGACGCCATCTACGACCCGACCCGCGCCGACAACGAGGAGGCCAGCGCGCAGCTGGCCCGCCGCGACCTGCCCGCCCTCGGCGCCGCGCCGGACGAGGTCGAGGAGGTCGCCCGCCTGGTCCTGCTGACCAAGGGCCACAGCGTCGAGCCCGGCGACCGGCTGGGCGCCCTGATGGTGTCGATCGACCTGTCGGTGCTGGGCGGCGACCCCGCCGCCTACGACGCCTACGCCGCCGGCGTGCGCCATGAGTACGCCCATGTGCCCGAGCCCGCCTTCCGGGCCGGCCGCGCCCGGGTGATGCGCCACTTCCTTGAGGCGCCGGTGCTCTACGCCGAGCCGGCTTTCCGCGCTCGCCTGGAAGCCAAGGCCCGCGCCAACATCGCCCGCGAGATCGCCGGCCTCGAGGCCTAGCGCTTCAGGACCACGACGACCGGATAGTGGTCCGAGCCCAGTCTCGGCCCGCGCTTGACGCTGACCGTCTTCCACGCCTTGCCGGCATAGACATGGTCGATGGCCAGCAGCGGGAAGGGCGGGCGGATCTGGTAGCGGGTGATCGCCGCCGCCGGCCAGGTGGCCTGGCCGCGCGTGCGGCGCTCCATGCCGAAGGCCGCGTCCTGCCGCTGCAGGCTGAACGACCAGGGCGTCGAGTTGAAGTCGCCGCCAATGATGGCGTTGTCGCGGTCGAGGAGCTCCAGCACCTTCAAGAGGCGCTTGCCCTGCTGCTGCTGTGGCCCGGCCGGGATGGGCCAGGTGTAGTGGACGGCGATGACGTCGAACGGCCCCTTGGCCCCAGCGAACCGCGCCTGCGCCGCCGACAGATGGGCCGGGGAGACGGCCGTGCTCAGGCCGTGGCGCCAGACCGGCGCCTTCTTCGACAGGATCATCGTCGAACAGGGCTGCGGGTCGGCGCAGGTCACGGCGTAGGGGTAGCGTTCGCGCAGCAGGCGGGCGACGCCGCCGGTGATCTCATAGCCCTCGACGATGGTGATGACGTCCGGGTCTTCCTGCAGCACCCAGCGGGCCGAGCCCTCCGGATCACTGTTGTTTTCCCATAGGTTGAACTGAACCAGCTTGAGGGTCTCGCCCTCGGCCGGGGCCTTCTCGCCCTTGGCGCGGGTCAGTTCCGGCAGCATCAGGGCACCGGCGCCCAGCACCGCCACGGCCGCCGCGAGCGGGGTCAGCCGCAGCAGGCTGCGCCCGCCGCCGACCACCCAGACGACCAGCCCGGCGATGCCCAGCATCAGCCAGATCGGCGCGAAATGGGTGAGGATGTCCAGCCGGTCGCTGAACCGTCCGCCCTGCGCCAGGGCGACAGCCAGGGCGGCGCCGGCGGCGAGGCCGAAGCCGGCCAGACGAACGAGGAAGGCGAGGGCGCGAAGCAGTGCGGTCATGGTCTGGCCGATAGCATCGCGCCCCCTGTTTCGGAATTAACGCAGTTTGCGGATCGAGCTGACCCGGTCATTGAGATTGTAGATGTTCAATCGTGGCGTATCGGCGGTGACCACCTTGCAGTCGCCGCCGAAATTCGGCGCCGAACACAGTTCCCAACGGCCGGAGACGACGCGGACCGAGGTGATCATGTCGTCGAGGCCCGAACCGTACATGTCCGGGACGGAGCCGCGGATCTGCAGGCTGGAGCCCTTGTAGTCGGGGTTCTCGAAGACGATCAGGCCGACCGGGCCATTGCCGCCGCCGTTCCAGCCGCCGCCACCGCCACCACCACCACCACCACCGCCGCCGGGACCGCCTGGCCAGCCACCGCCGCCGCCCGGACCTCCAGGGCCACCGCCGCCACCGCCGCCCCAGCCGCTACAGCGCAGGCGGCCGTCGACGTTCTCGATCCGGCCGTTGCCGCAGCTGCGCACGTCGATCTCGGTGGTGGTGAAGCCGCGGTAGCGGTCGCGGCAGCGGGCAGTGAGCCGGCCGTACTGCACGGTGATGTCGCGGCAGCTGCGCTGGTAGCTGCCGTCCGGCACCGGATCGAACTCGCCGCCGCCGCCGTTCCAGCCGCCTCCCGACTGGGCGAACGCGCCGGCCCCGCCGAGGCCGAGAACCAGGGCGGCGGCCGCCGCAACATGGGTGATCTTCATTGGACTGTGGCTCCCCTGTTGAAAGTCATTCGCCGGCGAAGAAGGTGAAGCTGGCGTTCTGGATCGTCGTGTCGCCGACTTGCAGCGTGCCCTTCAGGACGGCCGCGTCGCTGGCCCCCTGGGCCTTGGCCTCGGCCATGGCGGCGGTATCGAAGGCGCCCTCGAAGGTCACCGGCCCGAGCTTGGGATCGACCCCGGCAAAGCGCAGGGTCTTGCCGTCGGTGGAATAGCCGCTGGGCAGCACCCGGACGCTGACCTCCCGGGCCTCGCCGCCCATCTCGTTGGGCTTCAGCGGGCTGGTGGTGTCGTCGAACTCCAGCAGGATGGGCCCGAAGGTCGAGGTGCGGTCGCCCTGTTCCCAGGCCGAGAAGTCGCTGATCGCCCCGACGCCGATGGTCTTCAGCTGCCAGGGCCCCACCCGGATGTCGCGGGTCGGCATGTAGTAGCCGGCGTTGTCGAAATTGCCGGTGTGGGCAAAGCCGGTGACCGGCGGCTTGGCCGTGCTGGCGGCCGGTGAGGGGGCGGGGGCTGGCGCGGGGACCGGGGCCGGCGCGGGAGCCGGCTTGCTGTCCTGGCGGTTGCAGCCGCTCAGGACCAGGGCGGCCGACGCGGCGCACAGCGCCAGAGTGATGATGCGCATCGATACTCTCGCAAAGCCCAGCCCGATAAGGGATCATGCGCTGGCGAACCCGGCGGTGTCCACCGCGATCCCCATCGGCGAGACTTGACGCGGGAAGCCCAAAGCCGCATCCGCCGCGCCATGCTCGTCAGCGACTTCGACTTCGACCTGCCGGAAGACCGCATCGCCCTGCGGCCGGCCAGCCCGCGCGAATCGGCCAGGCTGCTGGTCGTCCGGCCCAATCGACAAGAAAGGGCCGGCGGCCTGGAAGACCTCACCGTCGGCGACCTGCCGTTCTTGCTGCAGCCGGGCGACGCCCTGGTGTTCAACGACACCCGGGTGATCCCGGCCCGGCTTTTCGGCGTCCGCCGCCGCGACGAGACCGAGGTCCGCGTCGAGGCCATCCTGCACCGCCGCCTCGCCCCCGATCGCTGGACCGCCTTCGCCCGCCCCGGCAAGCGGCTGAAGGTCGGCGACCGCATCCTGTTCGGCGAGAAGCATGACCGGGCGTGCGCCCTGACTACCCTGGCCGCCGACGTCGTCGAGAAGGGCGAGGGCGGCGAACTGACCCTGGACTTTGAGCTCAGCGGCGTTGATCTGGACCTCGCCGTGGCCGGCGTCGGCGAGATGCCACTGCCGCCCTACATCGCCGCCAAACGCCCCGAGGACGAGCAGGACCGCCGCGACTACCAGACCGTCTACGCCCGCGAGGACGGCTCCGTCGCCGCCCCGACGGCGGGCCTGCACTTCACCCCCGAGCTGATGGCCGCCATCACCGCCCGCGGCGTCTCCAGCCACTTCGTCACCCTGCACGTCGGGGCCGGCACCTTCCTGCCGGTCAAGACCGAGGTGGTGGCCGAGCACCGCATGCATCCGGAGTTCGGCGTCGTGCCCGCCGAGGTCGCCGCCGCCCTCAATGCCGTCCGAGCGGCCGGCGGCCGCATCGTCTGCGTCGGCACGACCAGCCTGCGCCTGCTGGAAAGCGCCGCGACCGAGGACGGCGTGTTGCACCCCTTCGCCGACGAGACCGCCATCTTCATCACCCCCGGCTACCGCTTCCGCGCCGCTGACGTGCTGATGACCAACTTCCACCTGCCCAGATCGACCCTGTTCATGCTGGTCAGCGCCTTTGCCGGCCAGGAGACGATGAAGGCCGCCTACGCCCACGCCATCGAGACCGGTTACCGCTTCTATTCCTACGGCGACTCATCCCTGCTAATGCGCGCCGCCTGATGACCTTCCCCTTCGAGATCAGCGCCACCGACGGCGCGGCCCGCACCGGCGTGCTCAAGACCCCGCGCGGCGATATCCGCACCCCCGCCTTCATGCCGGTCGGCACCGCCGCCACGGTCAAGGCCCTGACCGTCGACCAGGTGAAGGAGTCGGGCGCCGACATCATCCTCGGCAACACCTACCACCTGATGCTGCGGCCGACGGCGGAGCGGGTGCGGCGGCTGGGCGGCCTGCACAAATTCATGCGCTGGGACAAACCCATCCTCACCGACAGCGGCGGCTTCCAGGTGATGAGCCTCTCCAACATCGCCAAGGTGAAGGAGGACGCCGTCACCTTCGCCAGCCACATCGACGGCTCCAAGCACGTCCTGTCGCCGGAGCGCTCCATCGAGATCCAGGCCGACCTGCTTGGCTCGGACATCGTCATGCAGCTGGACGAATGCGTCAGCTGGCCGGCCGAGGAGGATCGCGCCCGCGCCGCCATGCAGCTGTCCGCCCGCTGGGGCCAGCGCAGCAAGGCCGCCTTCGGTACCCGTGATGCCCAGGCCCTGTTCGGCATCCAGCAGGGCTCGACCTTCGAGGCCCTGCGCCGCGAATCCTCCGAGCGGCTGATCGAGACTGGCTTCGACGGCTACGCCATCGGCGGCCTGGCGGTCGGCGAGGGCCATGCCGCCATGTGCGAGGTGCTCGACTACGCGCCCGGCCTGCTGCCCGCCGACCGGCCGCGCTACCTGATGGGCGTCGGCAAGCCGATCGACATCGTCGAGGCGGTGGCGCGCGGGGTGGACATGTTCGACTGCGTCCTGCCGACCCGCTCGGGCCGCCACGGCCAGGCCTGGACCTGGGACGGCCCCATCAACCTGAAGAACGCCCGCTTCGCCGAGGACGACAACCCCATCGATCCGGACATCGCCGGCCCGGCCGGGACCTCCTATTCGCGGGCCTATCTGCACCACCTGGTGAAGGCCAACGAGATTCTCGGCCAGGTACTGCTGAGCTGGCACAACATCGCCTTCTTCCAGACCCTGACCGACGCCCTGCGCGCCGCCATCGCCGAAGGCCGCCTGGACCAGTTCCGCCGCGACTTCGCCGCCCGGCAATCGCAGAGGTAGGGGGGACCGGATCGCCGCGCAGGGGCGGTGACGACTGCGCCCCTACGCCTGAAGCGGCGTTCCTGTCCCCGATCAGCGCCGATCGGGGACAGGAACGCCGCCCCAGGCGTCTGTTCTCCCTGACCGCCAACCCTGCGCGGCGATCCAGTCCCCACTACCGCCTGATCGGATACTTCGGCGTTGAGGGATCGAGGAGCTTGATCGGCGGACCGTTGTAGGGCGTCGGCGCGGCCGGCGGCTTGCAGCCCTTGGCCAGGCCGATGCCCTTCAGATAGCCGCGCCGGATGCCGCCGGCGGTGATCGCCGAGCGGACCAGCTTGTCGTGCCGCTCCGCCCCGGTCAGCCGCCGCACCCAGCCGCGGTAGGGGATGATGTCCTGCGCCGCGCCGACGATCTCCTTCATTGCTTCCTCGCCGACGAAGTCGCGGCTGTCTGCGATCAGCCCCTGGTCGGCCTTGCTCGGCTTGGGCTGGTCCATGTCGGGGCCCAGGGCCTCGTCGAGCGGGGCGATGACGGCGGCGATCTCCTTGCAGCTCATCGGGTAGGGCTTGGCGTAGGGATCGGCCAGCGAATCGAGCAGCACCTGCGGGATCTTGGTGCGCAGCATGTTGATGTCGCGCAGCGGCGAGGAGGCCGCCCCGACCAGGCTGCCCTTGTTGACCTGGTCGGTGGTTCGCACCCGTCCGGGGGCCGGCGGCGGGGCGGTGGCGCAGGCGGCCAAGAGGGCGATCAGGGGCAGGGTGAGAAGGGCGCGCATGGCGCCATTTCATATCGCGATGAAACCCGCCCGCAAGCGCTTGCTCCCTGCGGCGGGCGCCACTATGGTCCGCGCCGCTTCGGACCCCCTAAGGTCTTCAAGCGGGCCGGTAGCTCAGTGGTAGAGCATTCGACTTTTAATCGAATGGTCGTGGGTTCGACCCCCACCCGGCCTACCATCCTGCTTCGCTCATGCGCGTTGCGCACGAGCTTCGCAGGACAAGTCCTGAAATTTCACGCGCGGAAGCGAAGCAGGATGCCCTTCGTAGCCTTGGCGAAGAAGGGCGGTCAGGGACCGCCCAACTTTCCCTGACCCTCAGTGCGACGCCAAAGGCGCCGCCGCCGCGCCCAGCAGGGCGGCGTAGGGGTGCAGGATGACCTTGGTCGGGATGGCCGCGCAGTAGCCCTCGAACCGGCCCTTGTCCTTGAAGGCCTCGCGGAAGCCGCCGGCCCGCAGGGCGTCCAGGATCTTTGGCCCGATGCCGCCGCCCAGGTAGACGCCGCCCACCGCCCCGAACGACAGGGCGAAGTCGCCGGCCGTCGCCCCGTAGATGCGGCAGAATCGTTGCAGGGCCTCGGCGGCCAGGGCGTCGCCCTTGTCGGCGCGGTCCTCGATCTCCTCCGGCTTGAGGGGGGGGACCGTCAGACCATGGATGTGGGCCAGCGCCTCGTAGATGGCGGCCAGGCCAGGTCCCGACAGCACCCGCTCCAGGGAGACCCGGCCGTGGCGCAGGGTCAGGAACCGCAGAATCTCGATCTCGACCAGGTCGGTGGGGGCGAAGGCCGAGTGGCCGCCCTCGGTGACCGCCACCGCCTCGCCGACGCCGTCGCGCACCAGGGCCGAGACGCCCAGGCCCGTGCCCGCCCCGATGATGGCCACGGTGCCGTTCGGGTGTGTGGCGGCGACCTCGCCGATGTCGGCCAGGTCCCGGTCCTTCAGCCGCTTCACGGCCAGGGCCAGGGCCTCATAATCGTTGATCAGCCGGGCGGCCTTGAAGCCGTGGCTGAC
Source organism: Caulobacter sp. GW821-FHT11A05 (assembly GCF_058809015.1). Lineage (NCBI taxonomy): Bacteria > Pseudomonadati > Pseudomonadota > Alphaproteobacteria > Caulobacterales > Caulobacteraceae > Caulobacter > Caulobacter sp. GW821-FHT11A05. The sequence continues at coordinate 496,797 of NZ_JBXASF010000002.1, forward strand.
CAGGCCGGCGTTGGACATTTCCCAGCTGGCGTTGGTCAGGTCCGCCTTGCCGTCGATCACCGGCCCGGCCACGGCGATCACCGCCTGCTCCGGCCGCTCGCCCTGCAGGTAGTGGTCGATGGCGGCCTCGAGGGTCGGATAGTCGGCGACCTTGAAGGCCTTGGGCTCGAGGATATCCGCGTCCTCTTGAGCAGTATCGACCACGGCGAAGCGGCAGTTGGTGCCGCCGACGTCGCCCACCAGGCGCAGGGTCATGGAAATCCTCTCTCAGCTCCCGCCTCGCAACGCCGGGCAGGTTGCGGGGACGTTTAGGAGCATTGGCCGGCGAAGGCGAGAGGGGTGGCGTGACGGCGCGCGGCATGGCCGCTATGGAAGGCGAAACGCCCAAGAAATACACCGCAAGGAAAACGCCATGAGCATGATCACCACCGAGAAGCGCGGCCACATCGCCATCCTGACCCTCAACCGGCCGGACTCGATGAACGCGCTGGGCGCGGCCGGCGATGGCGATCAGGTGCAGGCGGCCTGCGCGGCGATCAACGCCGACCAGAACATCCGCGCCGTGGTGCTGACCGGGGCGGGCCGGGCCTTCTCGGCCGGCGGCGACGTCAAGGCGATGAAGTCCCGCGAAGGGGCGTTCGGCGGCTCGGGCGTGGCCATCCGCGAGAACTACCGCAACAACATCCACCGCATCGTCCGCTCGATCTACGGCCTGGAAGTGCCCTCGATCGCGGCCGTCAACGGGGCGGCCATCGGCCTGGGCTGCGACGTCGCCTGCATGACCGACATCCGCATCGCCGCCGACACCGCCAAGTTCGGCGTCACCTTCCTGAAGCTCGGTCTGATCCCCGGCGACGGCGGCGCCTGGCTGCTGCCGCGCACCATCGGCATGAGCCGGGCCGCCGAACTGCTGTTCACCGGCGACGTCATCGACGCCGCCACCGCCGAGCGCTGGGGCCTGGTCAGCCGCGTCGTGCCGGCCGAGACGGTGCTCGATGAGGCCATCGCCATGGCCGAGAAGATCGCCCAGCAGCCGCCGCATTCCCTGCGCCTCGGCAAGTCCCTGCTGAAGCACGGCCAGTCGACCAGCTATGACACCCTGATGGAGATGAGCGCCGCCGCCCAGGCCATCAGCCACCTGACCGAGGACCACATGGAAGGCGTCACCGCCCTGCTCGAAAAGCGGCCGGCGGTGTTCAAGGGCCAGTAGGCGTTGCGGTTTTTCCTGCCCTTGGCGGCGCTGATGGCGCTGACTGCCTGCGACAAGCCGGCTGCGCCGGCCGTGGCCGAGCCGGCGGTCGTTGAGGCTAGGCCAGCCTCCGCGTCGGAGAGGCCGCACATGCGCTGGCGCATGGATTTGAGCAAGGATGGGTTGGCGGCGGTCTACTCGCCTTCGGAATCCGACAACCTCCAGTACCGGGTCGCCTGCCGGGACGACCGCATGACTCTTCTGATCTATGCCGATCCTGTCCCGGCGGCCGAGGCGCCGGCCTTCCTGGAAATCGCGGTGCGCGAGGGCAACGGTCCCGTCGCCGCTTTCGCGCGAGGTCGGACCCAGGTCACGCAGGACGGTTGGGCCGCCGATGTCACCCTGCTGACGCCGTTCTTCCAGATCGCCGACGAGCGCCCCAACCTGCAGGTGAAAATCGGTCCGCCGGACGACCCGGAGCCCTTCTGGATGGAGGCCAACGACGTGGTTCGCGACGTGATGATGTATTGCGCCTCCAACGTGAGCCAATAGATGGGCAAGGATGTCCAGGACATCGCCGCGCGCTTCCCGGAAGGCCCCGACACCGGCCGCCTGCAATGGGAAGCGCCCAGGCTGATCTTCCGGGGCGCGTCTCGCCGGGTGTTCGAGGGCCCGGCCCTGGCCGGCCTTCGCGCCGAGGGCGGCGATCTGGTGCTCAGCGACGGCAGCCGGTTCACGCTGGGCGAACCCTTCGCCGGCCGCTGGGCGCAGGCCATCACCAACCCGCCGGGACGGCTCGACAAGCTGGGCGTCAAACTGGGGATGCGGGTGGCGGTGCTGGAGGTCGATGACCCAAACTTCCTCAGCGAGTTAATTCAGAGAACACAACCGTTGAACGAGTTCAGCGAACTCGACATCCTGTTCTGGGGCGCTGACAGCATCGAGGCGATGGCCCGCGTGCCGGAGCTGATCCCGATGCTCGCCCCCAAGGGCGCGCTGTGGATCGTCTCGCGCAAGGGCAAGGCGGCGGCGATCAAGGACGTCGAGGTCATGGCCGGGGCCAAGGCCCACGGTCTGGTCGACAACAAGGTCTGTTCCTTCTCCGACACCCACACGGCCTTGCGGTTCACGCGCCGGCGCCCCTGATCCTCCCTCTCTGGCGGCGAGCTAGAGGTTCCCGTTCTCTTCGAGTGACCGCGTGATGGTCACGGTGGCGGTGTCGGTTCCGCCGTTTCCGTCAGAGATCGTGTAGGTGAAGGTGGTGGCGCCCATCCGGATTCCGGTCACATCGATCGCATTGCCATTAATCGTCGCCGACGCACTGTTGGTGGGCGTTGAGACGGCGGTAATCGTCAAGGGATCACCGTTCGGATCACTGTCGTTGTACAACACCAGCATCGACAGGGATTGCAGGGGCGCTCCCGCCGGGGTGATGATCTCATCGGCGTCGTCGACAGCGTTGGGCGGTTCCGCCCCGGCGACCATCGTCATCTGCACAGTGCCGACCGCCGTGCCGCCTTTGCCGTCAGAGATCGTGTAGGTGAAGCTGTCGGTCCCGACATAGTTGCTGGCCGGGGTGAAGGTCAGTTGCGTCCCGCCCACGATGGCCACGGTCCCATGGGCGCCGTTGGTCTTGGCGCTGATGGTGAGGGCCTGGAAGTCCGGGTCGTAGTCGTTGACGCGGGGGTCGAACGTCAGAGGGACATTCTTGGTCGTGCTCTTGACGTCGCCGATGGCGATCGGCGGGCCGTTGACCGTCATCGTGACAGTGGCGGTCGCCGAGCCGTCCTGGCCGTCGCTGATCGTGTAGGTGAAGGTGTCGCCGCCGCGATAGCCGACCTGCGGCGTGTAGGTCAGGGTTGATCCGCTGTTGACCGCGACGGTCCCGTTCATACCGGGCGTGGCGGAGACAATGGTTATCGTGTCCCCATTGGGGTCGCTGTCGTTTGTCCGGGGATCGAAGGTGTAGGGCGTACTCTGCTGCGCTGTCTTGATGTCATTGGTCGCCTTGGGCGGACCGGAAACCCGCATCGAAACCGTCGCCGTCGCGGAGCCGCCCGCACCGTCGGCGATGGTGTAGGTGAAGCTGTCGGAGCCGGCGTAGTTGTTGACAGGCGTGTAGGTCAGGGCGACGCCGCTGTTGATCGTTAGCGCGCCGTGCGCCGGGGTGCTCTTGGCGACGATGGCCAGGGGATAGCCGTCCGGACTGCTGTCGTTGATCCGCGGATCGAAGGACAGGGCGACATTCTTCGTCGTGACGACCGAATCATTGGCCGCCGCAGGGCCCTGGCCGACCGTGACGCTGACCGTCGCCACGTCCGTGCCGCCGTGCCCGTCCGAGACGGTGTAGGAAAAGCTGTCGGCGCCGACGTAGTTCGAGGCCGGGGCGTAAGTCAGCTGGGTCCCGCCGCCGGCTGTGACGACCGTGCCGTGGGCCGGAGCCGTCGCGACGCTGGCGGTGAGCGCGTCACCCTCGTCATCGGTGTCGTTGACCCGCGGGTCGAAGGTGCGGGCCGTGTTCTTGGCCGCGGTCAGCAGATCGTCCCCGGCCACCGGCGCCGTGTTGCCGACGGCGCCGGTCGCATTCTGGGTGCGATTTCCCGCGGAGTCGTAGGCGTAGGTGATCTGTTTGCCGTCGGGATAGATGACCTGGATCAGGCGGCCGAACGAATCGTAGCGGTAGCTGATCGAGTCCGCACGCGCCGGCCCCCCGGCAAGCAACGCCACTGCACTGGCGGCCCAAAGCAGCCGCGCCAAGCCACGCATTGAAACTCCCCCGTAAGCCCTTTGCACAATTGACGATTGTCGGAAGATTGCAATAGCTTCAATCCAGAGTTGGGTGATTGTGGCGTCGTTGCCCCCGGCTCAGGGGGGAATCCGTGAGCTCTTCTTGCCAAGGCCAGGGCCGTGCGCGCCCCGGGGTCTCCGTCGGAATGCGTTTCGTTCGGCGGGCCGGGCTTCTCTTGGCGTTTGGGCTGTTGGCGGCCCCCGGACTGGCGTCCGCCCAGGCCGCATCGACCCCCGGAGTCAGCTTTGGCGAAGCGCCTCTGATGACACCCACCGACGCGACCGCATACTACGCGGGCCAGCCGGCGACAGTGACCTACAATTGGTCGGCGAGCAGGCCGCCGGAGATCGCCGAGACCGCCCGTTCGCTCAACAACGATCCGGACCGCATCTTCGCCTTCGTCCGCAACAACATCGAGGTCGTGCCCCTGTACGGCCTGCAGAAGGGCGCCCTGGGGGCGCTGACCGACCGTTCGGGCACAGCCTTCGATCAGGCCCACCTGATGGTCGAGCTGCTGCGCGCGGCCGGCTTTTCCTCTGCGCGCTATGTGGTCGGGGAGGTCACCCTGAACGGCGACCAGGTCAAGGATTGGCTGGGCAGCAAGTCGACGCCGGTGGTGACGAAACTGCTGGCCAACGGCGCGATTCCCGCCGTGCTGACCGGCAGCCCGGAGATCAGCCAGGCGGTGATCGGCCACGTCTGGGTGCAGGTCGAGGTCGGCGGGACGACCCGGACCTATGACGCCGCCTTCAAGGCCTCCGAGCGATTCGCCGGCATCGACGCCAAGACGGACGCCTCGCTCAACACCGCGACCTTCGTGACCGCCGCCCTGGGCACGGCCGCCGTCGGCTCCGAAGCCGGCGTTGCCTATACCAAGTCGGTCAACGTCAGCGGGGCCGAGTCCGCGCTGAGTACGGCGGCCAACACCCTGCTGGGCCAGCTCAAGACCACCCACAAGGCCAAGGCGGACGAAGAGATCGTCGGCGGCGCGCGCATCATCTTCGCCGACAACCCCGCCGCGGCGCCGACGACCGGCGCCCTGGCCCCGAGGCTGACCTTCACCGGCGGCATGCCGGATCGCTATCGCACGAAGCTCTCGGTGGCCGCGGCTGACTGCAGCGCCTCCTTCTTCGTCGACGAGATATACGCGCGGCGGCTGACCCTGCATCGGCAGATCGCGGTCTATACGCCGGCGTCGGGCGTCTATCTGGACGGCGTCCTGGCCGGCTCCGCCTGCGGGGCGAACACGAGCGACCAGGACCTCGCGATCACCCTCGGCGTCCTGCATCCGTACGCGGCCTCGTCCGGCGCCTATATGGACGCGACATCGGTCAAGATCGCGGACTGGACCACCGACATCGTCATCGTTCACGGCTGGGGCGACACCGGCGGTGGGCTGCAGGCCAAGCTGGCCAAGGAGGCGACCTCCGAACGCGACGAGAAGATTCCCGACCCGGTCGAAGGGCCGATGCCCGACGGCAGCCAGTTCGTGCAGTCCGACTCGGGCACCACCATGGTCGGTCCCAAGGCCAAGGCGGCGGCCAGCTGGCTGAACCAGACGACCCGCCTTCGCCAGCTGCTGGCGGGCGTGGCCGACACCTGGTTCCTGCACCACCACTCGGTCGGCATCGCCTACTCCCAGTCGCACTACTTCCTCTACGACACCGATCAGGACGGCGTGCTCGACCCCGGCGAGACCACCAAAGGCGACTCTCCCAAGGACAGCGGGATGCGGCTCGACCTCGACTCGGGCCTGAGCACCATCAGCCTGCAATCGAGCAGCGCCGACGAGGTCGCCGCCCGCCACACCCTGGCGGCCGGCATGGCGATGCTGGAAGGCAGCGTCATGGAGCAGCAGCTCGATGCGGTGGATGTCTCCTCGACCGCCCAGCGGCTGCCTTGGGCGCAGGAGAACTTCGCCTCCACCATCCGCTTCCACCTCTTCCCCGCCGGCGCCGCGGCGCCCGGCGTGACGACCTTCAGGGCCGGGGAGTCGGCCAGCGGTCAGGCCTGCGTCGGCTCGCAGCTGACGACCCAGGGCTTCACCGTGCTGCAGGCCAACGACCGCTCGATCGGTCCTGGCCAGGCCAACCCACCGCCCTCGGCCTGGAGCACGGTCAACCCCTGGCTCGGCCAGACCGACGCCACCATGCACCGTGGCTGCGCCTGGATCGCCTTCAAGGCCGACGGCAGCCACATCGCCCATGTGGTCACCTCGCTCGATCGCGGCCTGAAGGGCGGCGGCGGCGGGGCGGACGCCAAGCAGCAGGAGCAGTTCAAGCCGGAGGAGCAGGCCGACCTGCTGAAGGACAAGTTCAAGGACCGCTCCTCGATCGGCGGCGTCGACCTGCGGACGGGCGCGCTGACCTACACCCCGGCCCCCGACCTGGTCGTCGGCCAGGGCGACGCCCCCTACAGCCTGACCTTCCAGCGCACCTTCCAGGCCGGCGGCCAGCGCTGCTCCGGCTGCCCATTCGGCTGGACCCACAACTACGACATCCGCGCCACCCTGTCGGGCGGCGGCATGGAGGGCATGGGCCAGGGCACGCCCTTCGCCCTGGCCGGACCGCTGGCCGCCCTCGAGGGGGCGTTCGCCGTCTATCGCGACAATCCCAACGGCCTGAAGAACCAGCTGGCCGGCGCCGCCATCATGCGCTGGTATGGCCGCCAGCTGTCCGACAACGTGGTGACGATCAACACCGGGCCCAGCAGCGAGACCTTCGTGCGGCTGGCCGATGGCTCATGGGCCGGGCCGAGAGGCAGCGCCGCGACCCTGACCCGGACCGGCCAGCGCCGCGCCATCCTGGAGGCCGGCGCCCGCTCCAAATCCTGGAAGTATGACGAGGTCGCCGTTTCCCGCACCGGGCCGACCGGCGATGTGCTGGCCTTCCAATGGCGGGAGTGGAACCCGAGCAATGAGCGGTATGTGACGCCGACCCTCTATCCGAAGGCCAAGCAGCAGGGCTTCTTCGCCAGCAGCTGGACCTTCCCGCGCGGCGCCTCGCTGACCTTCACCTACTGCGAATCCCAGCCCCTGGCCCCGCAACAGGACGTCTCGACCTGCCGCGACCGCCTGACCCGGGTGACCAGCAGCCTCGGCCCATACCTGGACATCGACCGGCTGCAGGTGACCAGCTCCGACGGGCGCTCAACGGTCGTCACCATTCCGGACACCTCCGGTTCGAGCAACCTGGTCGACTGGCAGGTCGACGAGCCGACGTCCTTCACCGATGTCGCCGGCCAGGTCTGGAAATACGAATGGCGCAGGGCCGGAGTCGGCGACCGTCCTTCCCCCTATCCGATGCTGGCCCGGGTCTACGCCCCCGGCGACGCCCTGCCGATCACTGAGTTCGCCTACGACAAGGTGGGTAACGTCAAGTCGGTCAAGGACGCCGAGGCGATCCGGGGCCGGCGCGCGGCGCTGCAGTTCCGCACCCCCGGCTTTGGCTATGGCGAGGCCACCGATCCGATGGGCGGGGTGGTCGCCATCGCCTATGACCTGGACGACAAGCCGATCCGCCAGATCGACGAGCTCGGCCGGACCAGCCGCACCACCTACAACGGCGTCGGTCAGGTTTATGAGCGGATCGCGCCCGAGGGCGACAAAGTCCGCTTCACCTACAACGACCGCGGCCAGGTGACTGAACTGCGCCGCATCGCCAAGCCCGGCTATCTGCCGGCCCTCGCTGACATCGTCATCACGGCCGGCTGGAATCCGACCTGGAACAAGCCGGCCTGGATCGTCGATCCGCTCGGCGGCCAGATGGATTTCGCCTATGTGGCCTCCGGCAACGGGGCCGGCGAGCTCTTGACCCTGACCAGACCGGCCCCCGTCAGCGGCGCATCGCGTCCGGTCTATAGCTTCACCTACAACGCCGCCGGCCAGGTCGTCGATTCCACCGATCCGACCGGCGTGGTCACGCGGCGCACCTACGGAGCCAACGGTTATCTCGCCACCTCGGTGCTGGACCCGACCGGCGTCAACGCCATCACCACCCTGACGACCAACACCCGCGGCGACGTCACCGCGACCAACGGCCCGCGCACCGACGTCATCGACGTCAGCTACGCCACCTATGACCTGCTGCGCCGCAAGGTCTTCGAGATCGGCGCCGATCCGGACGCGGCTGGCGCGCTGATCCGCCCGGCGACCAAGTCGACCTACGATCCTCAGGGCCGGGTCGTGCTGGTTGAGAAGGGCAAGACGGCCAGCACCGTGGGCAGCGGCTTCGTGGTCCTGAGCAGCACGGTAACGACCTATGACTCGGCCGGCAGCCCCATCCGGGTCGTCGGCCCGGCCGGCGTGGCCGACACCAGCTACGACGGTAACGGCCGCAAGCTGTGCGTCGCCGTCCGCATGAATCCGGCCGGTTACGGCTCGTTGCCGGAGGATGCCTGCGTCCTCTCCTCGCCGGGCGACTATGGCCCCGACAGGATCACCAAGACGACGTACGACGCCGCCGGCCAGGTGCTGAGCACCCTCGACTCCTACGGCCTGCCGAACCAGCGGACGTATGTCACCTACAGCTACACCCTGAATGGCCAGCAGGCGACGATCCAGGACTCGCGCGGCAACCGCACGACCCTGCAGCACGACGGCTTCGACCGCCTGTGCCGGATGAGCTTCCCCGTGCCGACGGTCGGCGCCCAGACCTCCGCTAGCCCGTCCATCGCCTGCCGCGACAGCGCCACCCTGGCGACCGACACCGGCACGTTCGGCGACTTCGAGGAATACCGCTACGACGCCGCCGGCAAGCGCAGCTGGATCCGCCGCCGCGACGGCCAGGTCATTGCCTTCGGCTACGACGCCCTCGGCCGGGAGATCCTCAAGGACATTCCCGGCGGCACGGCCAGCGACGTCCACAGCGGCTACGACGCCGCCGGTCGCCTGACCTCTTCGCTGCTCAATGGCGTGGCCGGGCAGGGGACGACGGTCGTCTACGACACCGCCGGCCGCATGCAGACCGAGACGATGTTCGGCAAGACGCTCGGCTACCAATACGACAAGGCCGGCAACCGCACCCGCCTGACCTGGCCGGACGCCTTCTACGCCCAATGGACCTACGACGCCCTGAACCGTCCCAAGACCATCGGCGAGAATGGCGCCACCTCCGGCGTCGGCGTCCTGGCCACCTTCAGCTACGACGACCTGGGCCGCCGCGCCGACTTGGTCCGCGGTAACGGCACGACCACCACCTACGGCTACGACACCGCCGACCGCCTGACCGCCCTGACCCAGGACGTCGGCGCCACGACCTATGACCAGGCCTATGGCTTCGACTACAGCCCGGCCAGCCAGATCCGCACCCGCACGACCAGCAACCCCCTGTATGAATGGGCGGCGCCGGCGCTGGGCACCTCGACCGGCAACACCTATGACGGCCTCAACCGCGACGCGGCCATCGTCGCGTTGCCCGGCGGGTATGACACGCGCGGGAACCTGACGAGCGACGGGACGCGGACCTTTGCCTACGACGTGGAGAACCGCCTGACCTCGGTCGGTGGCCCGGGCAGCCTGACTTTGAGCTACGACACGATTGGGCGTCTGCAGCAGACGGTGGGGTCGGCGACGACGAGCTTTCTGTACGACGGGCCGAACTTGATTGCCGAATACGACGGGTACGGGACCGTGGTTCGACGTTATGTCCACGGGCCCAACACTGACGAGCCGCTGGTCTGGTATGAGAGTTCAGGAACGACGGACCGCCGCTGGCTGCATACGGACTGGCAAGGATCCGTTGTCGCTCAATCGGACCAAACGGGATCGGTGACCCAGACCTATGCTTACGGGCCGTGGGGCGAGCCGAAAGATGACAGCTGGACAGGCTCGCGCTTCCGCTACACGGGCCAGACGGTTCTCGTGGACGCCAAACTCTACCACTACAAGGCGCGAGTCTACGATCCCTACCAAGGCCGTTTCCTGCAGCCCGATCCGGTTGGCACGAAAGACGATCTGAACCTGTACGCGTATGTCGGACTAGACCCTGTCAACCGAACTGATCCGGACGGGCGTTATCAAAGAGGCGTGGGCTTTAGAAGTAACAGGGAGTGGCAGAGATTTGACGACGCCCAGCAGCGCCAAGCGGCCTCAATGGAGGGCAGAGCAGATAGACTTGAAAGGGCTGCAGACAGGTTAGATGCTAGGAGCGCCGGAGCAGGTGACACGAAACGTTTGGCCGCGAAAAACCTTCGGGCTGGGGCTGCAAATCTGCGTGACACGTCATCGACCGCGCCCAAGGCGAACATTTACACGGCAACTGAGTATGCCCAGTTCAACCGACCCAATAATAGCCAAGCTCATACGCCGCACGGCGGTGACCATACAAACTTCCTTCGCGGCGGTAACGGCTTGTTTGGAACCGGGCCGCTGTCAAACGGATGGATTATCGGCCATGAAAGCCTTCACTTGGCAGGGGCAGCTTTGAGGGATCAATTGGGACCAAACGGTGCCAAAGCTTACGCGGGAGGGGATAGGGCAAATACCGATGCACTAGATGACATCAGGGGAACGCCGAAAGCAGCGATCAACCCAGACAGCCTCCTTGGGGGCGATAATTGATGAAGATTTTGGAGCTTTCTATTCTTATCCCTCTTCTGTTGGGCTGTGCGTCTTCGTCAGCAGAAGGGCCTTCTCGCGTCGGTGATGGATTTATAATTGGCTATCAGTACGAGGATGATGTGGATCGCAAGAGAATTATCCTTAGGTACACAAACACGCTCGGCAAGGAGATTTGTATAGGTCCCGAGAATTGGCCTTCCAACGGGATATTGTTGGGAAATGGCGACGATGTTTATCTGGAAATAGGTGGGGAAAAGTTTTACTTGAAGTCCGAGCAAGATTATTGTCCGAGGTGTACGACCTTAGTGAAACCTGGCGATACAATTTCTGGATATATGAGCTATTCGTCTTTTGGGGTGGGGCTCAAAGATGAGGGAAAGCACAAGGCCCTTAAGTTCAATGCCAAGGCCTTCGAGTGCCTCTAGCGCCCATCTAAAAGCGAGAGTTGGGTGGCTATGCCCGGCCCTCTCGTCGCAGATGGCAGCCTGCTCGTCCGTCTGATTGAGAGGCAAGCAAGCGGAACCATTGTTTACTTTCTCGCGCCAGCGAAGGAAGCGCCACACGGCGGGTAGCTTTCCCCTGCGTCCCCGCGCTAGACCCCATCCATGGCGCTTCGCGATTTCTTCCTGCTCATGGCGATGTGCCTGATCTGGGCGTCCAACAACATCGTCAGCAAGATCGTGGTCAGCGACATGCATGTCGCGCCGCTGTTCTACGCCGCCATCCGGTTCGCCATCGTCGCCGCCCTGACCCTGCCCTGGCTGCTGCCCGCGCCACGACCGATGTGGCGGATGATCGTCATCGCCCAGTTGATCGGCGGGCTGAACTTCGCCCTGCTGTTCGTCGGTTTCCAGACCGCCACGCCTTCGGCCGCCTCTATCATCGCCCAGCTGGGGGTGCCGATGACGACGGTGCTGTCGATGGTCATGCTGGGCGAGCGAGTGCGCTGGCGGCGGGGACTGGGCATGGCCCTGACCCTGGCCGGAGCCCTGCTGGTGCTGTGGCACCCGGTCGGCGTCAGCATGTCCATCGGTCTCTGGCTGATCGCCGCCGCCGCCCTGGCCGGATCGCTGGGGGCGGTGATGATGAAGCAGATGGACGGGGTCAAACCCCTGCAGTTCCAGGCCTGGGTCGGCTTCTGTTCCTTCTGGCCGCTGCTGGCCATGAGCGCCGTCTTCGAGCAAGGCCAGGTCGCCGGGGCGCTGAACGCCAGCTGGCCGTTCCTGGCGGCGGTGCTCTATTCGGCGCTGATCGTCTCGGTCATCGCCCACACCGTCTACTACCACCTGATCCAGAAGTACGAGGCGACCCTGATCTCGCCGCTGACCCTGATGACGCCGCTGGCGACCATCGTCATGGGGGTTTTGATCACCAAGGACCATTTCGACCTGCGGATGGGCATCGGCGCGGCGCTGGCCCTGCTGGGGGTCTTGATCGTGGCGCTGAGACCCAATCATGTGATGCCTCTGTTGATGGCCATTCGGAACCGCGCCCAATGAGTCTTGCCAAATGAGCTTGGAAGTTATCCCCGCGCCGTCGCCGAACTTCGACGCCCGCACCGCGCCGCCGGACATGATCGTCATGCACTACACCGGCATGAAGACCGGCGAGGAAGCGCTGGCCCGGCTGCGCGATCCGGAGGCCCGGGTCTCCAGCCATTACCTGGTGGAGGAGGACGGCCGCGTCTTCTCCCTGGTCGCCGAGGAACGGCGGGCCTGGCACGCCGGGCGCGGCAGCTGGCGGGGCGAGACCAACTGCAACGCCGTCTCGGTCGGCATCGAGATCGTCAATCCCGGCCATGAGTTCGGCTATCGCCCCTTCCCCGAGGCGCAGATCGCCGCGGTGATCGCCCTGACCACCGAGATCCGCGGCCGCTGGCAGGTGCAGGACAACCGCATCATCGGCCACTCCGACTTGGCCCCCGCCCGCAAGCAAGACCCGGGTGAGCTCTTCCCCTGGAAGCGCCTCGCCGAGGCCGGCCATGGCCTGTGGGCCGAAGCCGATCCGGCCCCGGGCGATCCCCTGGCGGAGGGCGCCGAAGGGGTCGGGGTGTTCGCGCTGCAGGCGGGCCTGACCCGGCTGGGCTACGACTGCGCGCCCTCGGGCAAGTTCGACCAGAACACCCGCGAGGTGGTCATGGCCTTCCAGCGCCACTGGGTTCAGAGCCGGTTCGACGGGGTGGCCGACGGCCTGACGCGGGCCCGGCTGATGGCGGTGATCCGGGCAGCGGCGGCGCAGTAGATGGCTGCCGAGGATCAAGCAGCTGTAGCCCAGGCGATCGAGTGGGCCCGAGGTCGCGTGGCTCTTGAGTTCGAGAAACGCGACCCGAGACGGGTCATCTCCCTATTCGAGTATAGCTATTCGACCCCTCCCTCCGCCGACCTTACGGCGCTGTATCTGTCAGGCCTTTCCAGGATCGGTGACCTTGATGTCATCGTCCCCGGTATTCGAGGGGGCCATTTCGAAATCTACGAGGCCGAACTCCGGTCGAGCCGCGTGTGCCCGGTCTTGTCGGATGGATGCGGCAACACCCATGGCCGGTACGTGGGCGCGCCGGTTGACACGCGAACCTACTTCTTTGAGGCCTTCGACTTCTTTGAACGACCAACCTGGTGTTCAGCGTCCGGTCTGGCCGCCCTGATCAGGATTTCGGCGGAGAGCGAAGCGAAGGCCACCGTCCTGGACAAGGCGCGGCTTCTTGAAATCGATCCAGGTCTCGACGCGGGTGGCCGCGCGCCGCCGATCTGGGAAGACGCGTAATCAGATCCGCGACCACAGCGGTGGCCTGACCGGCGGTTCGCGCCAGCGGTCGAGGGTCTTGCCGCGCAGGGCCATCAATCCCCCCTGGAGCGCGAGGAGGACTTTCGTGGCCTTGCCCGTGGATGTCCGGCTGTCCCAGGCGGCTGGGCCACGCGCGACAACCCTGACACCGATCTCGCGGTAGACGCGGTTCGCCGCCGCCACCGCCCAGGCCGAGCGGAAGGGCAGGGCGCGCAGGCCCCAGCGGGCGCTTTCGTAGTAGGGCTCGGCCGCTTCGATCAGGCTGTAGGCGAGGTTGGCGACGGCCTGGCGGTGCTTCGGGTCGGCCAGTTCGGCCTTGGGGACGTCGGCCTCCTGGAGCCAGACGTCGGGCAGGTAGACGCGGCCGTTCTGGGCGTCCTCGACGATGTCGCGGGCGATATTGGTCAGCTGGAAGGCGAGGCCCAGGTCCTGGGCCCGGCGCAGGGTGACGAGGTCGTCCGGCTTCACGCCCATGACCAGGGCCATCATCACCCCGACCGCGCCGGCCACGTGCCAGCAGTATTTCAGGGTGTCCTCGAAGCTGGCGTACTGGACCTCCGAGACGTCCATGGCGAAGCCATCGATCAGTTCGATGGCCCAGGCCTCGGGGATGCCGCGGCGCAGGGCGACCTGCTGGAAGGCCGCGAAGGCGGGGTCGGACTGCGGCTCGCCGGCCAGCGACGAACGGGTCTTTGCGTAGAGATCTTCGAGGGTTGCGCGGATCTGCTGCGGCGTCACGGCAACGCGATCGTGGCCCAGGGTCTGGCCGTCGATGACGTCGTCGCAGTGGCGGCACCAAGCGTAGAGCATCTCGGCGTCGGCGCGGGTGGCCGGGTCGAACAGGGCGGCGGCGGCGGCGAAGCTCTGGCTGCCCTGCTGGATGGCTTCGCGGCTGGTCGCCTCCAGGTCGCTCATGCCAGGTCCTCGATCATCAGCCCGGCGGTGGCCTTGGCCGAGCCGACGACGCCGGGGATGCCGGCCCCGGGGTGGGTCCCCGCGCCGACGAAATAGAGGTTGGGGATACGGTCGTCGCGGTTGTGGGTGCGGAAGAAGGCGCTCTGGGTGAGGATCGGCTCGAGGCTGAAGGCCGAGCCCAGGTGGGCGTTCAGTTCGCCCTTGAAGTCGGCCGGAGTGAAGATCCGCTGGACGGTGAGGTCGCGGCGCAGGTTCGGGATGTAGCGGGCCTCCAGGTAGTCCAGGATGCTGTCGGCGTAGGCTTGGCCCTGGGTCGCCCAGTCGATGCCGGCGGTGCCCAGGTGCGGCACCGGCGAGAGGGCGTAGTGGGTGCTGCCGCCGGCCGGAGCCATGCCGGGGTCGGTGGCGCAGGGGGAATGAAGGTAGAGGGAGAAGTCCTTGGCCAGGCTGTCTTTTCCGTAGATCTCGTCGATCAGGCCCTTGTAGCGGTGGCCGAAGCAGATGGTGTGGTGGCTGAGCTGCGGCTGGGGCGTCTTGAGCCCAAAGTGGACGACGAACAGGCTGGGGCTGAAGCGCTTGCGCTTCAAGGCCGCGGCGGCCTGGCGACCGCGCGGGTCGTCCTTCAGCAGCTTGTCGTAGGTGTGGACGATGTCGGCGTTGGAGGCGACGGCGTCGAAGGTCTCGGGCCCGGCGTCGGTGACGACGCCGGTGGTGCGGCCATTGTCGGTGGTGATCTGGCGGACCGGGGTCGACAGGCGAAGCTGCCCGCCGAGGTCTTCGAACAACTTCGCCAGGGCGCTGATCAGGGCATTGGTCCCGCCGCGCGGGAACCAGACGCCGCCGCGCCGCTCCAGGGCATGGATCAGGGCGTAGATCGAGGAGGTGGCGAAGGGGCTGCCGCCGACCAGCAGGGTGTGGAAGGACAGGGCCTGGCGCAGGTGCTCGTCAGCCACGAACCCGCAGACCTTGGCGTAGACGCTGCGCCAGGCCTGCAGCTTCATCAGCTGCGGGGCGGCGACGATCATGCTCTTGAAGTCGAGGAAGGGAACGTGGCCGAGCTTGACATAGCCCTCCTGGAACAGCTCTTCGCTGTACTTGAGGAAACGCTTGTAACCCTCGACATCAGCGGGATTTCTCGCCGCAATCTGACGATCCAGTTCGGCTTGGTCGTTGACGTAGTCGAAGGTATCGCCGTCCTCCCAGCACAGCCGGTAGAAGGGGTCGACGCTGATCAGCTCGGCGTAGTCGGCGAGCTTGCGGCCCGACAGGGCGAACAGCTCCTCCAGGCAGGCCGGGTCGGTGACGACGGTGGGGCCGGCGTCGAAGGTGTGGCCCGCTTCCTTCCAGACGTAGGCGCGGCCGCCCGGCTTGTCGCGCCCCTCGTAGAGGGTGACGGCATGGCCTGCCGACTGCAGGCGGACGGCGAGAGCCAAGCCGCCGAAGCCCGATCCGATGACCGCGACGCGTTTCTGGGTCATCGGGGGAGGTCTCCAAGCACTGAGGATTCGGCCATCACCTTGAGGGCGGCGCCGATGGGCACCGGCGGCTTGCCGGTGAGGATGCGGGCCTTGTCGGCCAGGCCGGCGCGGGCGGCGTAGAAGCGCTCGATGAGCGGCTGGCGCAGGCGGTAGAAGCGGCTGAGCACATGGTAGCGGCGCTCCGGCGCGCAGGCGCGGAACAGCATGCGATTGAGCAGGCGATAGAAGCCGCGCTCCTGCCAGGCGGTCATCGAGCGCTGGCGCACGGCAGCGCGGACGGTGGCGGTGTCGAGCCGGGGCAGGACGGCGATCTCGTCGGCCAGGCGGGCGGCGTCGGGCAGGCTGTAGCCGGTGACCGGATGGAACAGGGCGGCGCGCAGGCCGACGCTGGCGGCGGTGCCCGAGCGCTCCCACCAGGCGGCGATGTCGCCGCCCAGGGCGATGGGCAGGATGCCGTCCTCCTCGCGGACCAGCGAGGCGATCGGCCAACCCTGCTGGTCGGCATAGGCGGCGATGTCGGCGCGCAGGGTATCCTTGTCGAGCGCCTCGCCGTCGCTGTAGCGGGTGTCCTCGATCAGCAGCCGGGTGGGCGACAGGGGCAGGGTGTAGAGGAAGCGATAGCCGTCCAGCTGGTCGACCGTGGCGTCCATGACGATCGGGCCATCCAGGCCATGCGGCGTGGCCAGCTCGACCTCCTGGCCGAGGAACTTCTGCCAGCCGAGCACCAGAGGGCCGGAGCGGGGGCCACGGGCGTCGATGACCAGCGGCGCGGTCAGGGTTGTGCCGTCCGCCATCATGACGATGTTGGCTTCGAGGTCGGCGACCGGGGCGTTCAGACGCACTGAGGCGCCGAGTTCGCGGGCGACGTGGTCAGCGAAGCGGCTGGAGGCGATGGAGAGGTAGGGGGTGGTCAGGCGCCGCTCGTAGCCCGGGAAACGGACCTGATAGCCGGCCCAGCGGTGGCTGATCATCGGCTCCAGCCAGTCGCGAATCTCCGGCGTCAGGTCGCTCTCGAAGCAGGACCAGGTGTGGACCCCGCCGAGCACCGGCCCGCCCTCCAGCAGCAGGATGTCGAGGCTGGGGCGGAAGGCGCGCAGGCGCAGGGCGATCAGGCCGCCGGCCAGACCGCCGCCGGCGATGATCACGTCATGGTCGAAGGCGCGCCCCATGGCGGGTGATCTAGCACGCCCCGGCGGGCGAAACAGGGATCAGCCGCGCCGCAGGATGAATTCCTCGTCCCTGGTCTGGCCGACCGGGAAGATGTAGTCGCCAACTCGCTCGAAGCCGAGGCGGCCGTAGAGCCGCTGGGCGCCATGATTCTGCGACCAGACGCCGATCCAAAGGGGGCGGGGGCCGTCCGCTTCCAGCCAGGCCAGGACGGTGTCGAGCAGCCGGCGGCCCAGGCCGCCGCCCTGGTGGGCGGCCAGCACATAGAGCCGGTAGAGCTCGCCGTCGGTCGGCTTGAGCGCGTCGTGCGGCAGGCCGGCGGGACCGGCCGAGGCATAGCCGATGACCTTGCCGTCCCGCTCGACCAGCCAGCTGGCCTTGGCCGGGTCGGCCAGGTCGGCGCGGGTGCGCTCGATGCCGTAGGCGTAGACGAGGAAGGCCGCCAGGTCCTCGACCGGATAGAGATGGCCAAAGGTCTCGGTGAAGGTCTGGGCCCCGATGCGCGACAGGGCGTCGGCGTCATCGAGGGTGGCGCGGCGGATGGTGGGTGCTGACATCGACTTGCTGGGTTATGATTCCGGAATGAGCCTCGCTGACTACCTTGATCGACGGCCCCTCGGCCACGCCGGAAATTCGCGGCCTGTCATAAGCTCACCGAATGAAGGCGGCGGGGCGGGGGAACGGCCATGAGCCTCGCCTGCTACACCCATCCCGACATGCTCGACCACCATCCCGGCGCCGGCCACGCCGAGCGCTCCGAGCGGCTGACGGCGGTGGTCGATGCGTTGGACGACCACGCGGGGCTGGACCTGGCGCGGCATGAGGCGCCGCTGGTCTCCGTTGACGACCTGCTGCTCGTGCATCCGAAACGCTACGTCGACGCCATGCTGGCCGCGGCGCCGCGAGAGGGTCTCGTGCGCCTGGACGAGGACACCTTCCTGTCGTCGGGCAGCATCGTCGCCGCCCGACGCGCCGCCGGCGCGCCCATCGAGGCGGTGCGGGCCGTGGCGCGGGGCGAGACGCAGCGGGCCTTCTGCGCCGTGCGGCCGCCGGGGCACCATGCCGAACCGGAGACGGCGATGGGCTTCTGCGTCTTCTCCAACGTCGCCATCGCGGCGCGGGCGGCTCAAGGAGCGGGCCTCAAGCGCGTGGCGGTGGTCGATTTCGATGTCCACCACGGCAACGGCACCCAGGCCGTGTTCGAGACCGACCCCAGCCTGTTCTTCGCCTCCATCCACCAGTCGCCGCTGTATCCCGGCACCGGCGATCCCTCCGAGACCGGGGTGGGCAACATCGTCAACGGCACGGTCGCCCCGATGGCCCCGCGCGAGCAGTGGCGGGCGACCTTCGAGCGGCTGATGGAGCGGGTCGACGCCTTCGCCCCCGATCTTGTGATCATCTCGGCCGGCTTCGACGCCCATGCCCGCGATCCGCTGGCGCAGCAGCTTCTGGAGGCCGAAGACTACGCCTGGGCCACCCGGGCGGTGGTCGCCGTGGCGAACGGACGCTCCCGCGGGCGGGTTGTCTCCTCCCTCGAGGGCGGCTACGACCTAGAGGCGTTGGGGCGTTCGGCCCTGGCGCATGTGCAGGCGTTGCAGGACGCGTGACGGTGCGCCGGGGGGCCGCGTCACGTGGGAACCGACCCAAAGGGCCCGGCCTTCGTAAGGTATGGCAGACGCTTTGACCGTCGATATCGCGCCCGCCACCGCCGTTCGCAAAGGCGGCTCGGTGACGCTCGTGCGGCATGGCGAGCCGGCCCAGTCGCGCCGGGTGCGGCTCAACGCCGACGAGTATCGCACCTGGTGGGCCGGCTATGAGGTCAAGGGAATCAAGCCCGGCCAGACGCCGCCCGAGGGGCTGAAGATCGTCGCCCAGGGCGCCGATGTGATCATCGCCTCGATCCGTCCCCGGTCCATCGAGACCACCCACGCCATCTGCGGCGGCAAGGCCTTCGCCCAGGACCCGCTGTTCGTCGAGGCCCCGCTGCCGCCGCCCAAATGGCCGGCCTGGCTGCGGCTGTCGCCGAAGATCTGGGGCTTCCTGGCGCGGCTCAACTGGGTGCTGTCGGACAAGCACGACGAGGTCGAGACCCACCGCCAGGCCGAGCAACGCGCCGCCGAGGCCGCCCGCATGGTCGGGGCCATGGCCGACCAGGGCCAGGACGTGCTGATCGTTGCCCACGGCTACTTCAACCAGCGGGTCGGCTCGGCGCTACGGCGGCAGGGTTGGCAATGCGTGGAAGACCAGGGCTTCCGCTACTGGTGCGCGCGGAAGTTCGTTCGGGGCTAGCAAGAAACGGGGACACGTTGAATTGCCGCATGCGCCGGCGTCGAAACGGGCTCCGGCATTGCGCGGCAATTCAACGTGTCCCCTCTACCGAGGAACAGCGCCCGCCCTTCAACGCAAATTGACCATCTTCCGTCGTTGCCGGGTTCCGCCGGGCTCTCTACGGTGCCGGCTTTCCCGTGGATGACGAAATGACTGACACCGCCGACATCGACGCCCTGTCCTTCGAGGATGCCCTCAAGGAACTGGAGCGCATCGTCCAGACGCTCGAGTCGGGCCAGGCGCCGCTGGAGGAGTCGATCAGCGTCTATGAGCGCGGGGCGCTCCTGAAGGCCCACTGCGAGAAGAAACTCGAGGCCGCCCGCCTGCGCGTCGAGAAGGTGGTGCTGGCGCAAGGCGCGCCGACCGGCGTCGAACCGGCCGAGTTCGGTTGATGACCATGAGCCTCGACCGCCGGATCGCCGAGGCGGCCGATCTCGTCACCGTGGCGCTGGACGCGCTCTTGCCGCGCGCCGATGGCCCGGAAGGCCGGCTGACCGAGGCCATGCGCTATGCGGCGCTCGGCCCAGGCAAGCGGCTGCGGCCCTTCTTCGCGCTGGAAACCGGCAAGATGTTCGACCTTGCGGAGCGGCCGGTGCTGCGGGCCGCCTGCGCGCTGGAGTGCATCCACGCCTACAGCCTGGTGCATGACGACCTGCCCTGCATGGACGACGACGACATGCGGCGTGGCCGGCCGACGGTCCACATCGAATACGACGAGGCCACCGCCGTGCTGGTCGGCGACGCGCTGCAGAGCGCGGCCTTCGAGATCATGGCCCATCCCGACACCCATCCCGACGGCGCCGTCCGGGCCGAGCTGGTCCGCAAGCTGGCCATCGCCTCCGGCGCCCAGGGCATGGCCGGCGGCCAGATGATCGACATCCTCGGGGTGCGCGAGGACCTCGGCGGCGTGGCCCGCATGCAGCGGCTGAAGACCGGCGCCCTGATCGCCTACGCCTTCGAGATCCCGCTGATCATGGCCCACGCCCAGGACGGCGAGCGCCACGCCCTGATGGCCTTCGCCCAGGACCTGGGGCTGGCCTACCAGATCGTCGACGACGTGCTCGACGCCGAGGGCGACCCGGAAAAGCTCGGCAAGGCGGCCGGCGGCAAGGACGCCGCCAAGGGCAAGGCCAACTACGTCACGCTGCTGGGCCTCGACGCCGCCAAGGAGCGGGTCGAACTGCTGGCCGCCCAGACGCGGGCGCATCTGGATGGGTTCGGCGAACGGGCCTCGGTGCTGCGGGAATCGGTGGATTTCGTGCTTGGGCGGCGGAACTAGGCGTTCGCTCTCCGCCCCCGAGAGGGGGCGGAGGACGGTTCGGAGCGTGAGCGACGGACCAGGAGGCGGGGCAGCGCCGGCGACAAGTACGTTCGCGCTGTATTCTGACCCGCTAGCGGCAGCGGTCGCACCTCAGCGCCGCCGGTGGAAGTCCCGCCTCGGTTTGGCTCGCTTGCAGCGCTCGCCAAAGCCACTCCGCCCCAAGGGCGGAGAGCGGAAACCTGCTGTCCTTGAAGTCTCTGCACGGCGAATTCTCCGGATTCTGACCGGGTTTGGTTTGCACCGCACGCTGCGAGCGCTAGTTTGCCTGTTCAAGGGCGCGCGAAAGACCGCGCCGGCATGGACTGCGCATTAGATGCCCCCTGTGACCCCGTTGCTCGATACCGTCGCTTCGCCGGCGGACACCCGTTCCTTCACCCTGCCGCAACTGAAACAGCTGGCCGAGGAAGTCCGCGCCGAGACCATCGACTCGGTCTCCGTCACCGGCGGGCACCTGGGCGCCGGGCTGGGGGTGGTCGAGCTGACCGTGGCCCTGCACCATGTGTTCGAAACGCCCAGGGACATCGTCATCTGGGACGTCGGCCACCAGGCCTATCCGCACAAGATCCTCACCGGCCGCCGCGACCGCATGCGCACCCTGCGCCAGGGCGGCGGGCTGTCGGGCTTCACCAAGCGGGCCGAGAGCGAATACGACGCCTTCGGCGCCGCCCATGCCGCCACCTCCATCTCGGCGGCGCTCGGCTTCTGCGCGGCGCGCGACGCCAAGGGCGACAACAACAAGGTCATCGCGGTGATCGGCGACGGCTCGATGAGCGCCGGCATGGCCTATGAGGCGATGAACAACGCCGCCGAGACCACCGGCCAGATCATCGTCGTGCTGAACGACAACGACATGTCCATCGCCCCGCCGGTCGGCGGCATGAGCGCCTATCTGGCGCGGGTGGTGTCGTCGGGCGGCTATCAGCAGCTGCGCAACCTCGGCAAGTCGATGAGCCGGGTGTTCCCCAAGAGCCTGCAGGAAGCAGCCCGCAAGGCCGAGGAATACGCCCGCGGCATGGTCACCGGCGGCACCTTCTTCGAGGAGCTGGGCTTCCAGTACGTCGGGCCGATCGACGGCCATGACCTCGATGCCCTGGTGCCCGTCCTGCAGAACGTCAAGGAGATGAACCGGCCGGTGCTGGTCCACATCGTCACGCAGAAGGGCAAGGGCTATGCCCCGGCCGAGAGCGCCGACGACAAATACCATGGCGTGGTCAAGTTCAACGTCATCACCGGCGAGCAGGCCAAGGCCGCCGGCGGGCCGCCGCAGTACACCAAGGTGTTCGCCCAGGCCCTGGTCAAGGAGGCTGAGAAGGACGACCGCATCATGGCGGTGACCGCCGCCATGCCGTCGGGCACGGGCCTGGACCTGTTCCAGAAGGCCTTCCCCAAGCGCTGTTTCGACGTCGGCATCGCCGAGCAGCATGCGGTGACCTTCGCCGCAGGCCTGGCCGCCGACGGCATGAAGCCGTTCGCGGCCATCTATTCGACCTTCCTGCAGCGTGGTTACGACCAGGTGGTGCATGATGTCGCCATCCAGCGGCTGCCCGTGCGCTTCGCCATGGACCGCGCCGGCCTGGTCGGCGCCGATGGGCCCACCCACGCCGGCAGCTTCGACGTCGGCTTCATGGGCTCCTTGCCCGGCATGGTGCTGATGGCGGCGGCCGACGAGATTGAGCTGGCCCGCATGGTCGCCACGGCGGCGGCCATCGACGACCGGCCCAGCGCCTTCCGCTATCCGCGCGGCGAGGGCTGGGGCCTGGAGATGCCGGCCGTCAACGAACCGCTGGAAATCGGCAAGGGCCGGGTGGTGCGCGAGGGCACGGCCGTGGCGCTGGTCTCGTTCGGCACGCGGCTGGCCGAGACGCTGAAGGCGGCCGACCTGCTGGCGGCGCGCGGCCTGTCGGCCACCGTCGTCGACGCCCGCTTCGCCAAGCCGCTCGACGTCGACCTGATGCTGCGGCTGGCCCGCGAGCATGAGGCGCTGGTCACCATTGAGGAAGGCGCCATGGGCGGTTTCGGGGCCTTCGTCCTGCAGGCGCTGGCGGCGCATGGGGCGCTGGACCGGGGTCTGAAGGTGCGCACCCTGACCCTGCCCGACGTCTTCCAGGACCAGGACAAGCCCGATCTGATGTACGCCCAGGCGGGTCTCGACGCGGCCGGCATC
The DNA here is from genome assembly GCF_058809015.1 of Caulobacter sp. GW821-FHT11A05. NCBI lineage: Bacteria > Pseudomonadati > Pseudomonadota > Alphaproteobacteria > Caulobacterales > Caulobacteraceae > Caulobacter > Caulobacter sp. GW821-FHT11A05. Next base: position 519,487 of record NZ_JBXASF010000002.1, read on the forward strand.
GCCGGCGGCGCCCTGAGCGCCCTTGGCCTGGACAATGTGGCCACGGCCGGTCGCCGGGCCTGAGGGGGATTAGCGTGATGACGTCCGGCGTGATGCGGGGGGTGGCGGTTCTGGCCATCGGCCTGGCGATGAGCGGCTGCGTGATGAACCGCAACCGGGTCTATGAGCCGATCCGCGAGGGGCTGGACGCCATGAAGGGCAAGGACGTGGCGGTGGTCTACCGCACGCTCGGCCTGCCCGACCGCAAGGAAACGGTCGGCCGGAAGATGATGTTCGTCTGGAACAAGACCCGCTGCGACGTGCTGGTGCAGACCGATCTCCAAGGCCTGGTCGAGGAATCGACCCTCGTCGGCCGCCCGGGCGCCTGCAAATGGGTGCGCGACGCCATGCTGGACTTCAAGGCCCGCGAGGCCGGCAAGGACTGAGAAGTAGCCGTCAGGCTCGATGAATATGTCTAGACATATTCATTTTGAGCCCGATCGACGCCCGCGCATCCGCGACAATGGCGAACTTGCGGATGTAGGTCCGTCGACGACAATCGGACCCACATCCGGCAACAGTCGACCACCCTGTCGACCCACGCGCCAGGCTACCTGGGACGCGCCTTGGCCAACAGGGCGGGCACCGTTCCGTCAATGTTTTCAACGGCCGGGAGCCTGTCGGCATCCTTTCCGCCGAGACGCGCGGTATAATGGTTGGCCGCTTCGATAGGCCCAGCCTTGCCCTGGGCGCCGCGACCGGTCAGCCTGCCGCCCAGGCTTTCCGAGGGGACTTCCATGAGCATGAACGATTCCAGGCTGTCGAAGATCGGCAGGGCCGGGGCCGGCATTGGCCGCATCGTCGCCACGGTCGGGGCGCTGGTCCTGCTGCTGGTCGGGGCCGGCTGCACGGTGACCGCCTGCAGTACCACGGTCGAGAGCGGCGAGGCCGGCATCAAGACCACCAAGTTCGGGGAGAATCCGGGCGTCCAGCTGACCGAGCTGCGCCCCGGCTGGCACTGGAAGGGTCTGGGCGAGGACATCATCGTCTACCCGACCCGCCAGCGAACCTACAGCTACACCCGCGAGCCCAACACCGACGGCAAGGAGAACGAGGAGATCGCCTTCGCCGATCAGACCGGCCTGCCGATGACCGCCGACGTCAACCTGACCATCCGGGTGCGCGACGACCGGGCCGCCGACCTCTACGCCCGCTGGCGCCAGCCGTTCGACGACCTGCTGGACGGCCAGATCCGCAACGACGTGCGCTCGGCGATCGCCAAGGAGACCGAGCAGGTGCCGGTGTCCTGTAACCTCAACCCGGTGGCCAGCGGTTCGGGCGTCTCACCGACCCCGGCCGCCAACCAGCCGCCCTGCACCGGCTCGCTGATGGGCGCCGGCCGCCAGATGGTCATCCAGAAGGCCTTCCAGCGGGTGCGCAACAAATGGGCGGCCGAGGGCGTCGAGATCAGCCAGATGGAATGGGTCGGCACCATCCGCTACCCGGCCAGCGTCACCGCCGCAGTCGAGGCCCGCACCCAGACCGAACAACGCACCCTGGCCGCCCAGCAGAAGGCCGCCGAGGCCCGCGCCAACGCCGAGGCCGCCATCGAGACGGCCCGCGGCATCGCCGAATCGACCCGCCTGCGCGGCGAGGCGCTGCGGGCCAATCCAGAGATCATCGAGCAGATCTACGCCGAACGCTCCCAGGGCCTGTGCCCGCCCAAGGCCTCGACCTGCATCCTGGGGCAGGGAGCCTGGGGACTGGTGCCGCAAGGGGGGCAGTAGAGCCTAGCCCTTGCAGCCCTGAAGGAAGCGTCGGAAGTCGGCCTTCGGGAAGGGCGGCGGGGCGATGGTTTCGCCGAAGGCTTCGGCCCGCAGTTGGCCGGAAGCGGCCACGCCCTGCAGGCCGGCGGTGTCGCCGAACCAGGAGACGCTGCTGCCGCCGTTCATCTCGTCGGCGGAAGCTTCGGCCTGTACCGGGGTTCCCGAGAGGATGAGGTCGACCGGCCATGGGGCTTTGCGGCCCTGGGCGTCCAGCCAGTCGCCTTCGGGCGTCGGGCTTTCGGTGGCGAGGCGATGCTCGAAGGTCAGGTAGAGTTCGGCCTGATCCGTCCCCTTCTGACAGATGAAGGTCGCCAGGACGTCGTCGGTGTCAGGCGTTCCGTACTGCAGGTGGACGCCCTCCTCGCTCTCGGTGAAGGTCCATCGGCGCTCGTCCTGGGCGGCGGCGGGCGTGGCCAGAAGGAGGGCGGCGAGGAGCGGAATTGCGGCTTTCATGGACCGAATTCTAGCACGAATATCCGGGCCGCAAGGGGCTGGCCCTAGGCCGCGCAGGTGGCGAAGAACTTGCTGATCTGCGGGCGGTCGCCGCCGGTGGCGGTGAGCTTCATGCGGTCCTTGCCCTGCACCAGGGTGATGTCGCCGGTGCGGGCGAAGCTGGCCATGACCGGGTCGTTGGCCTTGGCGCCGGCTTCGAGGAAATGGCCCTCGCCCATGCTGGGCGTGGCGGTGGCGGGCAGGGCGGTTTCGGACTTGCCGGACATCAGCACGATGGCGGGGGAGGCCTGGGTCGCGGAGGTCGAGACCCGGATGTCGCCGGAGGCCGGCTGGCAGGTCATCATCAGGGCGACGTTGTCGGAGTTGGGCGCGCCGTAAGCCAGCTTCGAGCCCTCTTCCGGGGTCTCGTGGAACGACCAGGCCATCCCCTGCGACAGGGAATCCTGCGCGTGCATGCAGCTGCCGAGCAGCAGGACCGAGGCGGTCAGGGCGGCGATGGCGACTGTGCGGTTCATGACTTTAGCGCCTCCCTTCAATCCCTCAACGCAAGGGAGGCGCGATCGGTTCACCCAGGCGGCAGAAATTGCCCGGCGCCCGGCGGGTTGGCTCCCGCCGTGACAAAAATACCGTCGTTCCCCCCGTTTTGGCCCGCCTAGGGCCGTCAGAACGGTGTGAAAGTCTCGATCAGGGCCTGGCCGGCCGGGGTCTTCTGGACCCGGCTCTGGTCGCCGCGGCCGCCGTAGCTGATGCGGGCTTCGGCGATCTGGTCGTGCTTGATGGTGTTGGCGGCGCTGATGTCGGCCGGCCGGACAATGCCGGAGATGGTCAGGCGACGGACCTCGTTGTTGGTCTTCACCTCCTGGACGCCCTGGATGACCAGGTTGCCGTTGGGCAGGATGCCGGTGACCACGGCGGCGATGGTCAGGTTGATCTTCTCAGCCCGGGCCACGGCCCCGGCCCCGGTCGAGCCGGTGTTGACGTTGGTCTCGATGGCGTTGGCCGGGTCGAAGCCGCCCGGGAACAGCTGGCCGAGGCTGCCTTCCAGCCCGAAGAAGTGGGGCAGGCCCGCCTTCATGCCGCTGGTGCGGGTGGCGCTGGTGGTGTTCTGGGTCTGGGCGCTGTCGTCGATGTCGATGTTGACGGTCAGGATGTCGCCGATGCGGCCGGCCCGCTGGTCGTTGAAGAAGGCCCGGGCGCCGGTGCGCCACAGGCTGTTGGCCGAGGCCGCCTGCGGCGGCTCCTGGCGGACATCGACGAAGGTCTGGGTCGAGGGGGCCAGCTGGGCCGGATAGCCGACCGGGGCCAGCTGCGGCCCGAGGATGGCGTCCTTGGTGTCGTTGATCGTCGAGGCGCAGGCGGCCAGGGGAACGAGGGCGGCGATGGCGAGCAGGGTGTTACGCATGGGTGTCTCTGACCTCTAACGAACGGCGTACGGGTTGGCGGCGGCGCTTTTGAGCGCCTGAGCCTGCGGACCGGCGGCGGCTTCGCCGGGGCCGGTGGCGATCGCCTCGATGATCTTCTTCGAGGTCGGATTCTGGAGGGTGAAGGTCTCGCCCGTGGCGGCGGCCTTCATGGCCTTGCCCTGCATGGTCAGGGTGACGAAGCCGTCGGACCAGGTGACCTGGACGTTCTCCCCGGCCTTGATGACCTGCGGGGCGGAGACGTCGCGGTTGCTGACCAGGGCGCCTTCGCGCAGGGGGCGTTTGGCGGCCAGGCCGATGATCTGGTCGGCGTCGCGGGGGGCGTCGGCGGGCGCGCCGGCGGCCTTGCCCCAGACGAGGTCCTGCGGCTGGACGATCTCGCCGACGCTTAAGGAGCGGGCGTAGGTCAGGACATCGACGTTGGCGCGAGCGGCGACGGGACCGGCCGCTGCGTTGGCCGAACCGCCGCGCACGACGATGCGGCGAAAGCCCTGCGGGTTGTCCCACTGCAGGCCGGCGCGACGGGCCATGACCTGCACGGCCTGGGCGTCGAGCACGACGCTGGGCCCGGCCCGGTTGGCGATCAGGATGCCGGCGGCGGCGCCGGCGCCCTCGAACAGGTCGCCCATGGTCACCCGGCCGTCGGCGTCCGAAACGTCGGCCCGCAGCATCACCGGGCCGGCGAAGGCCGGGGCGGCGACCGTCAGGGCGGCAACCGCCGCTAGAGCCAGGGCGCGCATGCTACGACTTCACCTGGTTGGCGGCCTGCAGCATCTCGTCGGCCGTGGTGATGACCTTGGAGTTCATCTCATAGGCCCGCTGGGCGACGATCAGGGCGGTGATCTCGCTGACCGCGTCGACGTTGGAGGCCTCGGTATAGCCCTGCAGCAGCTGGCCGAAACCGGTGGAGCCGGGGTTGCCGGTGACCGGCTCGCCCGAGGCGCCCGACTGCATGAACAGGTTGTCGCCGATGGCTTCCAGGCCGCCCTCGTTGATGAAGCTCGCCAACTCGATCTGGCCGGCGACTTCGGGGGTCGGGGTGCCCTGGTTGATGACCTGCACCTGGCCGGTCTTGGAGATGGAGACGTCGACGGCGTCCTGCGGAATGGTGATGGCCGGCTGGATCAGGTAGCCGTCCTCGGTGACCAGCTGGCCCTGGTCGTTCACCGACAGGTTGCCGGCCCGGGTGTAGGCGGTCTCGCCCGACGGCATCAGAACCTGCAGGTAGCCGCGGCCCTCGATGGCGACGTCGTAGCGGTTCTCGGTCTTGGTCAGCGACCCCTGCGAGGTGATGCGGTAGGTGCTGCCGGCCTTGACCCCGGCCCCGATCTGGATGCCGGTCGGCACCACTGTGCCCTGGTCGGACGACTGCGTCCCGGCCCGCTCGAGGGTCTGGTAGAGCAGGTCCTGGAACTCGGCCCGCTGACGTTTGAAGCCAACGGTGTTCATGTTGGCGATGTTGTTCGAGATGACCTCGACGTTCAGCTGCTGGGCCGACATGCCGGTCGCGGCGGTGCGGAGGGCTTGCATACTCGGTTACTCCTAAGCGACCCGCCCGAGCCGCTCGACGGCGCGGCGGGACAGGTCGGCGGTGTTTTCCATGGTCTTGACCACGCTCTCGTAGGCGCGGCTGACCTCGATCATCCGGGTGATCTGCAGGATCGGATTGACGTTGCTGCCCTCCAGCATGCCCTGGTGGACGCGGCTGGCGGTGTCCTGGGTGGGCTGGGCGTTCGAGGTGTTCTTCAGGAGGTTGCCGCGGTCCTTGTCCAGGACCGAGCGGTCGTCGAACAGGAAGACGCCGACCTTGCCGATCTTCTCCTCGCCCTGGCTGACCGTGCCGTCCTTGGCGATGGCCACATGGCCCTTGGCCGGATCGACGATGATGTCGCCGCTCTCGCCCTGCACGGCGTCGCCGTCCTGGGTGGTCAGCTTGCCTTCCGGCGACAGGGTGAAGCGGCCGTCGCGGGTGAAGCGCTCGCCGGCGGCGGTCTCGACCTTGAAGAAGCCCTTGCCCTCGATGGCCAGGTCGAAGGCTCCGCCCGTGGCCTGCATCGAGCCCTGCGTGAAATCGCGGGCGACGCCGTCGTCCAGCACGAACTTCACCGGGTTGGGACCGTCGGCCATGCGGGCCGGGGCCGCCGGCTCGGTGCGGACCATCAGGTTCTCGACCTTGAAGCCGGTGGTGTCGGCGTTGGCGATGTTGTTGGCGATGATGTCCATCTCGCGGCGCAGGGTCATCTGGCGCGACAGGCTGATGTACAGCGTGTTGTCCAATTGGCTCTCCCGTTAACAGCCGCGACCGAGCGTCGCCTCTGGCCGTCAACCTGCAAGGTCCGGGCCAAGTCGGAAAAGCCAATAAAAACAGCAAATAAGAAGGTTAACGCGGCGTTCTCGGCGAAATCTGCCGGGCGCCTTGCGGGGGTTTACAAACCCATCCTTAACCAACTGGGCCCAGTAAGGACTCACGCGCGGTGCAAATGTGAGCTCGAGACACGGTGTCCAAGGACAAGGCCAAGCAATCGGAGGCTCCCCTGGAGGGAGACGACGAGGTCGAGGGCGAAGCCCCGGCCAAGAAGAAGCCGAAGCTGCTGGTGCTCATCATCGCCGGCGTGGCGGCGCTTGCCGTGCTCGGCGGCGGCGGGGCCGGCGCCTATTTCATGTTCCTCAAGCCCAAGCCGGCCGACGCCCATGGCGAGGCGCCCAAGAAGGCGAAAAAGAAGAAGGAAGGCGACCACGGCGGCAAGCCCGAGCCCGGCGCCCCGGTCGTCAAGGACGGCCCCGACGGCGTGGTCTTCTACACCCTGCCCGACATCCTGGTGGACCTGCAGACCAGCGACGGCCGCCCGACCCACCTGAAGCTCAAGCTGACCCTCGAGCTGCCCAATCATGAGATGGCCGACGAACTGACCCCGGACATGCCGCGCATGAACGACATGTTCCAGACCTTCCTGCGCGAACTGCGCCCCGAGGACCTGTCGGGCAGCCAGGGCAGCTACCAGCTGCGCATGGAGATCCTGCGCCGGGTCAACCTGCTGGTGGCCCCGAACAAGGTCAATGCCGTGCTGATCGAGGAGATGCTGGTCCAGTAGCCCTTGCGGCTGTTGAGCATACCCCATGGCTGACGAAACCGACGATCAAGACGCACTGGCCCAGTGGGCCGCCACCAACGGCGACAGCGCGCCGGCGGCCGGCGGCGACTGGGATCCGAGCGAGCCCGAAGTCGACGGCCTGATCGGCTCCGAGCGGATCCTCAACCAGGACGAAATCGACAGCCTGCTGGGCTTCGACCTCAGCGATGACGAGGCCGGCGAGCGGACCGGCATCCGGGCGATCATCAACTCGGCGCTGGTCTCCTACGAGCGCCTGCCGATGCTGGAGATCGTCTTCGACCGCCTGGTGCGGTTGATGACGACGTCCTTGCGCAACTTCACCAGCGACAACGTCGAGGTCAGCCTCGACAACATCAGCTCGATCCGCTTCGGCGACTACCTCAACTCCATCCCGCTGCCGGCCATCCTGTCGGTGTTCCGCGCCGAGGAGCTGGACAACTACGGCCTGCTGACGGTCGATTCCAACCTGATCTACTCGATCGTCGACGTGCTGCTCGGCGGTCGCCGCGGCACCGCCGCCATGCGCATCGAGGGCCGGCCCTACACCACCATCGAGCGGGTGCTGGTGCAACGCATGGTCGAGGTGGTGCTGGCCGACGCCAAGGCCGCCTTCGAGCCGCTGACCCCGGTCAATTTCGTGTTGGACCGGCTGGAGACCAACCCGCGCTTCGCCGCCATCGCCCGGCCGGCCAACGCCGCCATCCTGGTCAAGCTGCGCATCGACATGGAAGACCGCGGCGGCCGCATCGAGCTCTTGCTGCCCTACGCCACCCTCGAACCCATCCGGAAGATGCTGCTGCAGCAGTTCATGGGTGAGAAGTTCGGCCGCGACAACATCTGGGAAAGCCACCTGGCCACCGAGCTGTGGACCACCCAGATGGAGGTCCGGGCCGTGCTCGACGAGCAGCAGACGCCGCTTTCGAAAGTGCTGAACCTCAAGGTCGGCGACACCCTGATGCTCAACGCCACGGCCGACAGCCTGGTCGAGCTGCGGGCCGGCTCGATCCCCCTGACGCGCGGCCGCATGGGCCGCCGCAACCACCACATCGCCGTGCGCTGCGAGGCGCCGCTCGATCCCGCCGCCAAGCAGGCGGTCCAGAAGAGGCTGAGATGAGCATCGTCGCGCTTTCCATGAATATCCTGCTGGGCCTGCTGCTGGTCGCCGCGCTCGGCATGGGCTGGCGGCTGGAACGCCGGCTGAAGGCCCTGCGCAGCGGTCATGACGACTTCGCCAAGGCGGTCGCCGATCTCGACGCCGCCGCCATGCGCGCCCAGGCCGGGCTGGTCGCCCTGCGCGCCGCCAGCAACGAGGCCGAGGAAAACCTCAACCTTCGCATCGCCACGGCCCAGGAGCTGGTCGCCCAGCTGGAGCGGCCGCTGGCCGAGCAGCTGGCCGCCGCGCGTCCGCGCCGCAACCCCGGCGTCATGGCCAGCCCGGCCCGCGACGACGACTGGCTGGACCGGGCGCCGCCCGCCCGTGAGCGGCCCGGCCCGGCCCGCTTCGAGCCCCAGACCACCCCTCGTTCCCGCGCCCGTATCGACGACGACCTGTTCGAGCCCGAAGCCCCTTCGGGCCGCCTGCGCGCCATTCCCGGAGGCCGCCTGTGAGCCGCATTCCCCGCATTCTTCCCCTGGCCGGCGTCGCCGTCGCCGGGGTTCTGGCCATCAACTTCGTGGCCGGCGCCGACACCCTGCCCAAGATGCTGACCGGCGCGAAGGCCTGGGCCGAGGGCACGGAAGGCAAGGCCCCGGCCGAGAAGAGCGACGCGGCCAGGATCGCCGCCGCCGCCAAGCCGGCCGCCGTCTGCGCCCCGACCGCCGCTGAACTGGCCAAGGAGGCCGGCCTGTCGCCGTCCGAACTGAGCATGCTGCAGGACCTGGGCAGCCGCCGCGGTCAGCTGGACGCGCGGGAACAGGGCTTCGACACCCAGCTGCAGCTGCTGACCGCCGCAGAGACCAAGCTGGACGCCAAGTTCAAATCGCTCGACGCCCTGCGCAGCGACATCAAGGCCCTGCTGAACCAGGCCGACGCCCAGCAGGAGCAGGAGGTCAACCGGCTGGTCGCCGTCTTCTCGGCCATGAAGGCCAAGGACGCCGCGGCGCAGTTCCGGGTGCTGGACGACAGCGTCCGCCTGCCGATCGCCGCCAAGATGAAGGAACGCACCCTGGCCGCCATCCTGGCCCAGATGCCGCCGATCGAGGCCAAGAAGGTGACCGAGCCGCTGGCCAGGCGCTACACCCAGAACGCCGCCATCCTGGCCGGCAAGCAGGCCCTGGCCCCAGAGCCGCAAGAGCAGGCCGCCGCCCCGCCGGCCCCGGACGCCAAGACCGCCCCGGCGCCCGCCAAGACCCCGGCCAAAGCGCCGACGAGGCCCAAGGCCAGGCCGGCGGCCCAGGCCGCCCTGACCCCGCCCGCCGCCAAGGCCGCCACGCCGACGCCGGCTCCGGCCGCCGCCGCGCCGGCGGTGAAGCCGCCCGAAAAGGCTGGCTGAGGTGAATCTCCGCCGGACCCTTCGTTCCGGCGTCGCGGCCGCCTGCATCGTGGGCGTCGCCGCACCGGCCGGCTATGTCTCGCCGGCCTTCGCCGCGCGGCCGGCGCTCGACGTGCGCGTCGCTCAGGCCAAGGATTTCACCCGGGTGGAATTCCACTGGGCCGGCGGGGCGCGGGTTTCCACCCGGCGGGAGGGCCAGGCCCTGATCCTGCGCTTCAGCCGCGACGCCCGGCCAGACATCGCCCTGCTGCGCGCCACCCCGCCCAAATGGGTCAAGAGCGCCGAGGCCCGCCATGTCGGCGGCGCGCTCGAGATCGTCCTCACCCTGGACGACAACGCCGAGGCCAAGGTCGGCCAGGCGGACGGCGCCACCTTCGTCAACATCGCCGAGAAGAAGACTCCCGAAGCCCCGGCCACACCGCCGCCGGCGGAGGTCGCCGCCGCGCCGCCGCCACCGCCGAGGCCCAACCCGGTTCCGGCCGGCGGGGTCGTGCCGGTCACCGCCGAGACGCCGGCGGGCCAGACCCGGCTGCGGTTCGAGTGGGCCGCGCCGGTGGGAGCCGCCGTGTTCCGCCGCGGCGAGGCCGTCTGGGTGGTGTTCGACGCGCCGGCGCGGCTCAACACCGGCAAACTCGCCGAGGCCGGCGAGAAGTATCGCAAGCTGCAGACGCTGCGCGGCAAGGACTATTCGGCCCTGCGCATGGTGGTGGCGCGCAATGTGCCGGTCACCGTCGCGGGCGAGGGCAACAGCTGGACGGTCGTGGTCGGCGGCGGCGCGCCGGCCGGCCGCGACAGCGGCGGCGGGGCCGTCACCGTGGCGCGCGATTCCGAACAGCCGGGCCTGACGGCGACTATGGCCGGGGCGGGCCGCCCGGTCTGGGTCGACGATCCGGCGGTGGGCGACAAGCTGGCCGTGGTGCCGGCCCTGGCCCCGGCCAAGGGCCTGGCCGCGCGGCGTGACTTCGTCGACCTTTCGATGCTGCAGACCCTGCACGGCCTGGCCATAGAGGCCTATGCGCCGGGCCTGTCGATGGCGGTCGAGGGCGACCTGGTGCGGATCGGCAAGCGCACGGGCCTGGCGCTGTCGCCGGCCTGGGCGAGTGGCGGTCCGGCGCCGGAACAGGTGGCTCTGGGGGCCCCGACCAAGGCTTCGATGCCGGCGCTGATCGGCGAGCAGTGGAGCCAGACCGGCAACCACGGCTTCATGAAGCGCTACGACCAGCTGATGGCCGCCGCCGCCGCCGAGACCGAGCAGGGGCCCTCCGCCCCGACCGAGGCGCGCATGGCGCTGGCCCGGTTCCTGGTCGGCAGCGAGCTGTCCTACGAGGCCATCGGCGTGCTCAACGCCGCCGCCCGCTCACGCGAGACCCTGATGGGCGAGGCCGAGTTCCGCGGCCTGCGCGGCGTGGCGCGGGCCATGGCCGGGCGGCTGAAGGAGTCCGACAGCGACCTGTCGGTGACCATCCTGGCCGACGATCCGTCGAGCTCCGCCTGGCGGGCCTATATCTCGGCAAAGCAGGGCCAGTGGGCCGACGCCCGCAGCAAGTTCGCCCAGTCGACCCAGGCCATGGACCTGTTCCCGCCGCTGTGGCGCGCCCGTTTCCAGCGGGCCGACGCCGAGGCGGCCATCGCGCTGGGCGATCTCGTCGGCGCCGAGCTGTGCCTGAAGCGGGCCGCCATCGCCGGCCTGCCGCCGGCCGAGGAGATGGCCAACCAGCTGATGAAGGCCCGGCTGCTGGAGGCCCAGGGCGAGAAGAACCGGGCGCTGGCCATCTATGACCTGATCGCCAAGGCGCCGCTGGAGCAGTACGCCGCCCCGGCCCTGCTGCGGGCGACGCAGATCAGGCTGGAACAGGGCAAGATCAACGCCGCCCAGGCGGTGCCGATTTTCGACAGCCTGCGCTACCGCTGGCGCGGCGACGCCACCGAGCTGGAGACCATCCGGCTGCTTGGCCAGCTTTACATCAGCCAGGGCCGTTACCGGGAGGGCCTGGAAGCCCTGCGCTCGGCCGGCGTCCGCCATCCCGACCTGCCGCAGGCGGTGGACCTGCAGAACGACCTGTCGGCGGCCTTCCGGGGCCTGTTCCTCGAGGGGCAGGCCGACGGGCTCGAGCCGATCCAGGCGCTGGGACTCTACAAGGACTTCAAGGACCTCACCCCGATCGGGGCCGAGGGCGACCTGATGGTGCGCAAGATGGCGCGCCGGCTGGTCGATGTGGACCTGCTGGATCAGGCCGCCGAGCTGCTGCAATGGCAGGTCGACAACCGGCTGGACGGGGTGCCCAGGGCCCAGGTGGCCACCGACCTGGCGCTGATCTACCTGATGAACCGCCAGCCGGAGCAGGCGCTCCAGGCGATCAACAGCAGCCGCACGACCGTGCTGCCGACGGCGCTGAACGTCGAGCGGCGGGTGATCACCGCCCGGGCGCTGATGGGCGTCGGCCGGCTGGACGCGGCGCTGGAGGTTCTGGAGAACGACAGCGGCCCCGAGGCCACAGACGTGCGCGCAGAGGTCGCCTGGAAGGCCCGCAACTGGCCGCTGGCCGGCGAGATGCTGGAGCGCCAACTCGGCGAGCGCTGGCGGACCGCCTTGCCGCTGAAGCCCGACGAGGAAGGCCGCCTGCTGCGGGCTGGGGTGGCCTACAGCCTGGCCGGCGACGAGGCGGCGCTGGGCCGGATGCGCGGCCGCTACGAGCCGATGTTCAACGCCGCCCGCAACCCCGACGCCCTGCGGGTGGCCTTCGTCTCGCTGGACGGCGAACGGCTGACGACCTCCGATTTCGGCCGCGCGGTGGCCGAGACCGAGGCCTTCAACGGCTGGGTCGGCCGGATGAAGCAGAAGTTCCGTGAAAAGCCGGCCCCGGTGATGGCGAAGGCCCCGGCGCCGAAAGCGGCCGCCAAGGGCCAGCCTTAAACATAACGCCTCTACGCAGCTGAAAGACCTATCGACCCCTCATCCGGCGCTTCGCGCCACCTTCTCCCGCAAGGGGAGAAGGGAACACTCACGGCGGCTGACCTGATCTTGGCCACTCGTTCCATATGCGATTGCCCTGCCGAATTGGGGAGGGAGGGGCGCTACCCCGGCGTGAAGCTCTCGACCAGACTCCCCGCCACCAATCGCCAGCCGTCGACCAGCACGAAGAAGATCAGCTTGAAGGGCAGGCTGATCACCACCGGTGGCAGCATCATCATGCCCATGCTCATCAGCACGCTGGCCACCACCAGGTCGATGACCAGGAAGGGCACGAACAGCAAAAAGCCGATCTCGAAGGCGCGTTTCAGTTCGCTGATCATGAAGGCCGGCGTCACCACGCGCAGCGGGGTTTCCTGGATGTTGGCCGGGCGCTGAATCTTGGAGAGGCGAATGAACAGGCCCAGGTCGTCGCGATCAACCTGGCTGAGCATGAAGGTCTTCACGGGCGCGGAAGCCGCGTCGAAGGCCTGCGGCAGCTCGACCTGCTGGTCGAGCAGGGGGCGGATGCCCTCGTCGTAGGATTTCTGGAAGGTCGGGGCCATGACGATGGCCGTCAGGAACAGGGCCAGGCTGACCAGCACGGCGTTGGGCGGGCTCTGCTGCAGGCCGAGCGCCGTGCGCAGCAGGCCCAGCACCACGACGATACGCACGAAGCTGGTGGTCATGATGACGATTGACGGGGCCAGCGACAGCACGGTCATCAGGCCGACCAGCTGGACGACGCGCTCGGTCAGGCCGGCGCCGGTGCCAAGGTCGATGTTGACCGCCTGCGCCGCCGCGACGCTGGGCAGGGTGACGGCGACGCCGAGCAGCAGGGCCAGGCCCAGCTGGCGCTTCAGATGCCAGGGGTTCTTGTTGGCGGGCTGGTGAACGGGGGGCTTCGGGAGCCTGGCCATCAGGTCGTCTCCACGGCGTTGGTATTGCGGGCCGGGGCGCTGCGCCCCGAGCCAGGCTTGAGGGTCTCGAGCATGCGGCCCTCGCCGAGCAGGATCAGCCGTTCCTGGTCGTCGAGGCGGACCAGCACCAGGCGGCGGGTCGGGTCGATGACCAGGGTCTCCACCAGCTTCAACCGGCGATCCCTGGTCTCCGATCCCTGGAAGCGGGCGATGACGTCGGGACCGAAACGACGCAGGCCCACAGCCGTCAGGCCGATGAGGCCCAGCGTCACGGCCAGAGCGAAGATGGCCTGCAGGATTTGGACGATGTCCATGAAGCGCGCGCGGGACTCTAGAGGGAACGCCCATCAGATGAGCCCCAAAACTTAAGGCCGGATTAACCCTGTTTGTTCACCATGATTTCCCATGAACATCACGGACATCCCGCTGTTCTCGATGCTGCGCAACCGGCTGGGCTATCTGTCCGACCGCCAGAACGTCATCGCCGAGAACATCGCCAACGCCAACACGCCAGACTTCGTGGCGCGGGACCTCAGGCCCTTCAGCTTCGACGCCCATATGAAGGGCGTCGGCGGGGCGGGGGCCGGCGGGCAGTTGGCCCTGGCTGGCGTGGCTGGACCGGCCGCGCCGGTGATGACGCGTCCGGGTCACCTGCCCGGAAACCTGCGCCGGACGACGCACGACCAGACCTACGGCAAGGCCGTCAAGGCCCGCGATACCGAGACCACCCTCGACGGCAACGCCGTGGTGCTCGAGGACCAGATGATGAAGTTGACCGAGACGCGGATGGAATACGACGCGGCCATCGGCTTCTACCAGAAATCCATGGCCCTGCTGCGCATGGCCGCCCGTCCGCCGGGCCGATAGGAGCTTAAGTGATGGCCGACCCCCCCAGCATGTCCAATTCCACCATGCGGATCGCCGCCTCGGGCCTGCGGGCCCAGCAGGCGCGGATGCGGATCATCGCCGAGAACCTGGCCAACGCCAACTCGACCGCGCGCACGCCGGACGGCGACCCCTACCGGCGGCAGGTTTCGGTCTTCAAGCCGGAGATGATCGACGGCGGCCAGGGCGTGCGGCTGGCCAGGGTGCAGAACGACCCGAAGGCCTTCAAGACCAGCTACGATCCCGGCCATCCGGCCGCCGATGCGCAGGGTTATGTGAAGACGCCCAACGTCGACCCTCTGATCGAGGCGCTGGATCTGCGCGAGGCGCAGCGGGCCTACGAGGCCAACCTCAATGTCATCGAGACCGCGCGCTCGATGGAGATGCGCACCCTCGAACTCCTCAAGAAGTAGGCCCTAAGCGATGATCACCGCCCTCGCCGCCGCCAAGGCCTACGCCGCCACCCAGAAGACGGGCGGCATTCCCGGAACCGACGGCGGCGCCGTTGGCGGCGCCAGCTTCCAGGACCTGCTCAAGAACGTCATGGGCGATGCGGTGCAGAGCTCCAAGGCGGCTGAGAGCCAGATGGCCTCCCATGTGCAGGGCAAGGGCCAGCTGATCGACGTGGTCACCGCCATCAGCTCGGCCGAGGCCAGCCTGGAAACGGTGATGGCCGTGCGCGACCAGGTGATCAGCGCCTACCAGGAAATCATGCGGATGCCGATCTGAGGCCTGGTATAGGCAAGGCGCCAGGCCGGCGCATCCGGCCTGTGGCAAATATGAACCGAACATAACGGCAGCCTCAGGTCACGGTCAGGACCGGGCAACTAAACCTCTCTTCAAGTTGTTCAACCCGCCTCGGGTGGACCAGACCTGAAGGAGCAAGACCATGATGAAGAAGATTCTGCTGACCGTCGCGGCCGTGGCCGCCGTCACCGCCGCTGTCCCGGCGGCTGCCCAGACCTATGAACGCGGCGACCGCGATGGCCGCGGCGGCTTCGATCAGAACCGCGACTACAACCGCGATGGTCGGGTGAACAGCGCTGACCGTGAATTCTACTATCGTGAAGTTCGCGACGATCGCGGCGATCGTTACGACCGCGACGGCCGTGGCGACCGCTACAACCCGGGCGAATTCGGCAACCGCCGCTGGAACGAAGGTTCGCGCCGGGAATGGATTCAGGCCCGCCGGATCGACGAGCGTGAGGCCCAACTGGCCGAGCGCATCGACACCGCCGCCCGTCGCCGCGTCCTGAGTCCCGGCGAAGCCCGCAACTTCTTCTTCAAGCTGCAGAACATCGAGCAGCTGGAGCGGGGCTACAAGCGCCACAACCGCGACCTCAGCCGCGCTGAAGTCAAGGTGCTGAACTATCGCCTGGACCTGCTGGCTCAGGAGATCCGCTACAAGGCCCGCCACTAGTCTGAGTACTGACGGAAGAGAAGGGGCGGCCCACCCGGGCCGCCCCTTTTTCTTTGCCCGTCAGGCCGCCAGCGTCACGACCACCGGCACATGGTCCGACGGCTTTTCCCAGTCGCGGACCTCCCGGTGGATATCCAGCCCCCGCAGCCGGTCGGCGGCCTGCGGGCTGAGCAGGTGGTGGTCGATGCGGATGCCGTGGTTCCGCTGCCAGGCGCCGGCCTGGTAGTCCCAGAAGGTGTAGCCGCCGTCACGGCCGTCCAGCTGCATGTAGGCGTCGGTGAAACCGAGGTTCTTCAGGGCCCGGAAGGCGCCGCGGCTTTCCGGCTGGAACAGGGCGTCGCCCAGCCAGCCTTCCGGCTTGTCGGCGTCGCCGGGCTCGGGGATGACATTGTAGTCGCCGCAGATGACCAGCGGCTCCTCCAGCTCCAGCAGGCTCTTGGCGTGCGCATGCAGGGCCTGCATCCAGCGCAGCTTGTAGTCGAAGCGGTCGGTGCCGATCGGATTACCGTTGGGCAGGTAGATGCCGCAGACCCGCACGGGCGTCGGTCCAGACACCACCGCCTCGATGTATCGCGCGTGCTCGTCGGCTTCACCGGTCAGGCCGACGATCTCCGGCAGGCCCTTGCGGACGTCCTCGAATGGCGTTTTCGAGAGCATGGCCACGCCGTTGTAGGTCTTCTGGCCGTGGACCTCGACGTTGTAGCCGAGGCGCTCGAATTCCTCCCGGGGGAACTTCTCGTCGACGCACTTGATCTCCTGCAGGCAGGCGACGTCCGGCTGCGCGGTTTC
Organism: Caulobacter sp. GW821-FHT11A05; assembly: GCF_058809015.1. Lineage (NCBI taxonomy): Bacteria > Pseudomonadati > Pseudomonadota > Alphaproteobacteria > Caulobacterales > Caulobacteraceae > Caulobacter > Caulobacter sp. GW821-FHT11A05. The sequence goes on from NZ_JBXASF010000002.1 coordinate 535,735, forward strand.
GAACCACTTCAATACAGTCGGCAGGCGAGCATTGACCGAGTTCACGTTCCAGGTGGCGATACGCATTGACGGCTCCGGTAGGGGCCTGAGAGGCTAGGGCCCATGACCGAGGGGCTCAAGGGGCGAGATCGACGGGAAAAGCGGCAGCGGGCGTTTCTGCTCGGGCTGCTGACGCTCGGCTGGCTGGCGCTGCTGCCGTTCGGCGCCGTGGGGGCGCTGTTTTCGCCGCTGGTCTTCGATCATCGGCCCAATTTGATGAACCCCATGGCCTGGCTGGCCTTCCTGCTGATGATCGCCTTCTGGATCGTCTGCATCCTGGCCCCCTTCGTCGCCTGGGTGACCTGGAAGCGGAATCAGGAGCGGTTCGCCTGGATCGCCATCGCCGTGCCGGCCGTGTGGTTGACGGCGATGGCGGTGGCGCTTCAGTTTGTGCCGGGCTAGACGGCGCGGCGGTCGGGATCGGACTTCCAGACCCGCCAGCTTTCGAACACCACATAGACGCCGATCAGCAGCACGGCGGTGGTGACGCCGCCCATGGCGATCTGTGGCGGCAGCAGGAGACTGATCGGCAGGCCGATCAGTCCGCCCCAGAAGAACAGCCGGCCGGCCAGCCGGTTGGAACGGTCCCAGGCGAGGCGGCTGGTCAGGCTCCAGGGGGTGCGCACCCCGACCAGGGCGTTGGGCGGCACCTTGCCGAGCACCGCGCCGGCGATGGCCAGGATCAGGCAAAGGAAGGCCCCGCCCAGCCGTCCGGCCTGGACGGCCGAGAACATCGGCGTCGCCAGGGTGAAGGGCAGCAGGGCGATCGCGCCGGTGACGGCCAGGATGAGGCCCATGCCAATCGTCAGGCCGCGCCGCCGGGCGGCGTCCGGCTGGCTGGTGCGCAGGCTGAAGGCCATGGCCCCGGCGCTGATCGCGGTGACGGCGGCGATCACCAGGATGGCGCCGGCCGCCTCGGTGCGGTCGCCCCAGCGGTCCGGCGCGCCGGTGATGTCGAAGTGCATCGGCACGGGGCCGGTGGTCCCGAACCGGGCGGCGTAGGCGGCCAGGGCCAGCTGGGCCAGGACGACGACCCCGGCGGCGGTTTCCATGCGGGTGAGCTTGACGGTCATTGCGGCGCTCCCTTCGGTGCGGCGGCCGGCGCTTCGCCGGTCTTCATGAGGTCCATGAGGAAGGCGAGGGCCTCCTCGACGGCGGAAATATTCAGGCGGTAGATGATCGAGGCCCCGTCGCGCTCGGACTCGACGAGCCCGGCCTCGCGTAGGGAGGCCAGATGGCCGGTGATGGTCGGCCAGGCCATGTCGAAGGCCCCGGCGATGTCGCCGGACGACTTGGGACCAGCGCGCAGCATCTCGATGATCTGGCGGCGGGCCGGGTGCGACAGGGCTTTGAACAGGGTGTTCATAGGGAGGAGGCTAATTAGGGTTTTTGCTAATTACAAGGGAAATTAGGGGGATGGCTAAATTTGGTTCCTCCTCCGGCGCGAAGCGACGGGGGAGGGGGGCCGCCGGCCCGACTCAGGGCCGGTGGTGGAGGGGGCGGCGCCGGTGGTTGGGGATAGCTATGAACGCAGCGGTCAAAGGTGCGCCAGAACGCACTTCTTCCTGACAGGCCGGCGCGGGGGGGGGGGGGGGGGGGGGGGGGGGGGGGGG